>DATFBS010000132.1:0-6761 GCA_035253695.1 Gemmatimonadaceae bacterium | reverse complement strand
GGAGAATAGTGGAGTGGAGACCGGAAGTGGTGGCTGGAAGGTGAGAGACGAACGAGGAACGAGGACCGAGGAAGTGGCGCTTCGGCCCGGGCGCGCCGGATGTGCGCGGGAACCTCGAAACCACTTCCTCGGTCCTCGTTCCTCGTTCCGATGAGAGGGGAGTTTCTCGATCTCGCTGGCGCCCGCCTTTACTACTACGCCGCGGGGTCGCGCGGCGAGGGCGATCCCGTCCTGTTTCTCCACGGATTCCCCACGTCGTCCCATCTATGGCAGGACGTCGTGCCGCATGTGCCACCGGGGCATCGCGTCGTCGTCGTCGACCTCCTCGGATTCGGACGGAGTGATTTTCCGCGGAGCCGTGACGTCAGCATCCGTGGACATGCCGAGCGTGTGCTGCAGCTGCTCGATGCGCTGCGGATCGCGCGAGCGGCGATCGTGGGGCACGACATCGGTGGTGGGATCGCGCAGTATCTGGCGGTCAGGCATCCCACGCGAGTGGCGCGGCTGGCGCTGATCGATTCCGTCGCCTTCGACGACTGGCTCACCCGTGACGTGAAGCTGGCGAAGGCCTCGCTGCCCCTCACGCGTTATCTGCCGGCAACCTGGATTCTTTCCGTCGTGCAACGGGACCTTCAGCGTGGCTACACGGAGCACGAGCGAGGGCACATGTCGGTCGAGAAGTACCTGCGTCCCTTTGCGACCCCGGACGGCCGTGACGCACTCGTCGAGCATCTGCTCGCACTCGACGTCCGTGAAACGGCCGCCCTTGCGCCGCGGTTAGGCGATGTCGTCGCGCCGACCGCCATCATCTGGGGTGCGCACGATCCGTTTCTGCCCACCGAGCTCGGCCGCCGCCTGCACGCCGCCATTCCGCATTCCACGCTCGATGTGCTTCCGGATGTCCGGCACTTCGCGCCGGAGGAGGCGCCGGAGACGGTGGGTCACGTGCTTGCCGGGTGGCTGGCTCGATGAATCGATCTCACTGACCATGCCCTCGAAACTCGAGACGTTCCGCGCGATGGTCGCGAAGAACCCGTCCAATCCCCTCGCCCACTTCGGACTCGCCAACGAGGCAATGAAGGAGGGACAGTGGGAGGAAGCGCGCGAGCATTACGAGCTCTACCTCGCCTCGTATGAAGACGAAGGCAACGCGTACGGTCGTCTTGCGGAGGCGTACGAGCGACTCGGACGCAACGAGGAGGCGCGGGCGATGCTCTACAAGGGCATCGATGCCGCAAAGCGCCACGGGCATCCGGGGATGGCGGATGAGCTCGAGATGAGGCTGGACGAGCTGGCGTGAGCTGGGGTGTCCAGGTTGTCCAGGGTGTCCAGGTCGCTCGTCGTTGATTACCTGGATTTCCTGGATCACCTGGACAACCTGGACTACCTCTGCTTCATGAGCGCCAGTCGCACCCCTAACCCGATGAACAGCACCCCAGTCACCCGCCGAAGCAACACCGACTCTCCGAAGCGACGCCGTGACCAGGCCCCTGCCCCGCTCGCCAGAACCGCGACCAGGACGTTCACGATCGTGCCCGAGGTGTTGAACAACAGCCCTAACGAGATGATCTGAAGCGCGACCGGGCCGCGCTCGGGATCGACGAACTGTGGCAGAAAGGCCAGAAAGAACAGTGCGACCTTCGGGTTGAGCACGTTGGTCAGCATGCCCTGGCCGAAAATCGCGCGCCTCGACGCCGGGGCTACCGCGACATGCTCCGACGAAGCGCCGCGGGTGCGAAGCGCGCGCACGCCTAACCAGACAAGATAGGCCGCACCCACCCACTTCACGATCTCGAACGCGATCGGCACGGCCTCGAGCAGACCGGCCAGACCGAGGGCGACCGCCAGTGTGTGTACGAGACTTCCCGCCGCGATGCCGAACGAGGAGATCACCCCGGCCGCACGTCCTTCCCCGACGCTCCGCGCGACGACGTAGAGCATGTCCGGGCCGGGCGTGACATTGAGCGCGAGCGCCGCCGCCATGAAAAGGAGCAGCGTGTTCGTATCCGGAAGGCTCATGAGGTACTCACTCCGAGATGACTTTCACGTCGCCGAGCTCGCTCTCCCGCACAGCCGACTCATGGCCCAGCACGGCCTGGACGAAGTCCCGCCACCAGAGTGCTTGCGGATCACGGTCTCGATAGCGATCGAGCTCCGCCCACGTGCGCTCGTGAATGGCCTTCGTGCGCTCGATCGCCTCGGCAGGCTCGATGCCTTCACGCCGCACCCAGCGGCGACCAATCTGTGCGTGGAGAACCTCATCCGCCCAATCGTAGTCGTGGAAGTGGGCCGAGAGCGTGTCGCCTGACGACTCGGCGGTCTCCTTTTCGAAGCGCTTGCCAGTATCAGCGGGCATGAGGCTCTGCTCGATGCCGTAGAGCATCGTCTGCCGCTCGAGTGGGGTAGCGTGCAGGTTGAGCCGGAGCGCGAAGCTGACGTTCAGCGGAATCCGCGACCAGTCGATGCCCCGTGCCTCGAAAGCGACCGTTCCCATCATCGCGTGGCGGGCCTCGTCCCAGAGCTGACGAGAATAGTCGACGTAGAATTCCCACGGCTGCTCCGCACGCTCCACGATGAACGAGGCCATCATCTCTGGCACGTCCATCTCGAGCGTCCGCTTGCAGAGCAGCGCGAGGTTCCGTTCATCGGCCGGGACCTCCGGCATGTTGTAGACGAGGTGCGGCGGGAAATTGAAGTTGTACTGTCCCGCGAATCGACGATCGCGCCGCGGATGCATGTCGGGCGCGAACCGCTCTCGGCCGCGCGCGGGTGCAAGTGACGCCGGTGCCGGTGGCGAGATCTCACCGGCGATTCCGCCAGCCGCGTCGAGAAACGCGCGGAGGTGCGCCATCCACGCGTCGGCGCGCGCGCGGTCCGTTGCATCTGTCGTGCACGCCTCGAGCGCCCGCGTACCCCAGCCGATCATCTCATCCTCATCAGCAAGCGCCTGCCGCAACACACGCACGGTGGGATGATCGACGAGAGGATTGGTGCGGTCGATGTGCGAGCGGTAGGCAGCAGCCAGCGCGGGGTGAGCGACGCCATACAGACCGGCGAGCAGCTCGATCGTGTCGCGCGCGTGGAGGAGCTCGTCGAGGAACGCGTCGAGCGCCGCATCCGGGGAGACATCCATGCGCGGGGCGGGGTTCCGCATCTCGGTGATGCGCGTCCGAAATGCGCTCGCGTGGCCGACGTCCAGCCACTGGTGGAGCGCCAGGCCACACTTCACTTCCCACTCCGGCGTTGCCGGGAGATGCGAAACGGCAATCAGCATCAGCCGCCGCTCGATCCAGTGATACCGCACCAGCCGCCGGACATTCTCCTCTACGGACAAGCCGACGCGGGCGGCACCGGCGTAAGTCGAAATGCCGGCCAGCTCGGGAATACCTAACGACGGTATGGCGCTCACAGGACCTCCGGTCCTCAGGGATCGAACACCGACCCCACGATGCGAAATGCCGGGAGCACGACGGCGTCCCAGTCGATGTCGATGACCTGTGTCGAGCGCTCGACGGTCGCATCGGCCAGAACGGCCTGTCGACCGGTCGTGCAGGTGAAGTCCTCGGTGTCGGGGACACCGGGGCACGCGCCGCCGAACGCGCTCGCGCTCACGCTCCCCGTGGCCGTCGTCGCGACATACGGCTCGGGAAAGGCGGCGCCGGCTGAAAAGTCGATCCATCGTCCTTCGCTCGAGCCGCCTGTACCCGGCAGATCTCCGTCCCCGATCGTTCCGGTATAGAGCAGTACCAACACGCGCTGCGCGCGGAGCTGGACGACGTCGAGCCCTTCCCAGGCGAGAACCATGTGGATGCGCACCGGCCCTTCCTCGACGCGGAGGGTCACCCCGCGCATGTCGAGGCTCGTCGCCGTTCCGCCTCGAGGCTGCACCCGAACGGTCATGCGTCCGTGCTGTCCCTGTCGCGAAACCAGCCCGCCACCGATGCGGATCCAGTCCGCGAGAAGCTCATCGGCCGGCCGATGCGTGCTATCCAGGGCTCGTGCCGCCTTTTCGAGCGCCGAGCCGATCGCGACCTGCTCCTCGACGGTCATGCGCTCGCCCGCCGTGATGCCGGTCGGATCATCCTCCCCGCAGGCAGATCCGGCGAGAGCGATGGAAAGCGCGAAAAGCAGTCGCAGAGTCATGGGGCGTCGAACGTTGGCGGGTCCCGGGCGGCAGGGGAATATCCGCGCCGGCCGCTCAGGGGACAACCTTGGCCCGCCGGATGCATACTCGATGACCCACAAGGCAGGCTAACTCGGAGGATGACATGCGCGTGACCACCGTGCTGTGCGCGATGGGATTGATCGGCTGTGCCTCGCTCGGAGGAGGTACCGGGCGTGAGACGATTTCGCAGACCGTCGACGTCCCGGTGGATACGGCGGTGCGGATCGCGAGAACTCAGCTGCAGCTGCACAACTACAAGGTCGGCGCGACCAGCGGGAGCACCCTCATCACGGAGCCGCGGGCCGTTCCGGGCGAGGTGCGGGACGCGGCCACCCGCCAGGAAGCCGAGTACTGGGTCGTGCGCGTCGACATCGGTCGGCGAACGCTCGGCGGCACCGAGATCAAGGTGCGGGGATTCCGGCTTCCCGAGGGACGTCCGAAGACGCCGGGCTCTCAGCCGACGATGGTACCGGTGACCGACGCGGACGAGCGGCTATTCAACGAGCTCGAGGCGATCGTGGGCTGGATTGGGGACGCTGCCCGCCGACATGGGGAGGGGAGTTAGACGCCCCTTCGCGATCGCCCGCGGGGCGGAGGGCGCCGATGGTGTAGCGGCTGCTGGCGTTCCACAGCATCCAGTCGTGGATGCCGTTGTCGTACCCCGCCTGGATTTGCGCACGCACCTGCTCGACGCCGTATCGTGGGGCGCCGAGCGTGAAGTCCTGATACCAGGGGATGATCCTGGCGGCGTTGGCGATGCCGGCGCTGCGCCGCTTCGCATCACGGAGCGCGCGGTCGATCACCTGGTAGGGCGCGGCGTTCGGCCGACGGAGCCCGTAGTTGCCCGGCGAGTAGTGCGACGGATAGGTCATGGGCAGGACGACGTCAACGGCATCGACGAACTTCTCCCACACCTGCCCGATGCCCATGTCGGTCGTGTCGGACGTCGTTAGGCCGAACACATCCGCGGTCACCGGAACCCCATACGGCCGCAGGGACGCGCGAACGAAGCGCAGCTGATCGCGGATGACGGATGCGCGGTCGCGACCTCGCGCGAGTGGAAAGGTCGCTTCGGACACGAGCCGCTTCTCGTCGGGAAAGCGCACGTAGTCGTACTGCACCTCGCTGAAACCGAGGTCGATGGCTTCGCAGGCGAGGTCGACGGCGTACTGCCAGGGGCCGCGGTGATGCGGGTCGAGCCATGGCTTTCCATTCTTGTCGAGCCATGATGCGCCATTCGACGCGCGCTTTATCGACCATTCCGATCGCTTGCTCGCGAGAACGGGATCCTTCATCACGACAATGCGTGCAATGGGGTAGATGCCGTGGACGCGCATCGAATCCAGTACGGCGCGCATGCGCTCGGCACGCATGGGCGCGACCGTGTCGGCGCCGATCTCGCGTGCGAGCGGAACGCGCGAGCGATACAGGACGTAGCCCCGGTCATCCTTGACATCGATGACGAGGGCGTTGACCTCGGTGCGCTTCGCGACATCGATGAGCTGCCACATTTTCTCGCCGACCGCGGCCCAGCGGTTGACGTACAGGCCGCGTAGAGGTGAGGGAGTGGGGATGAGCGGAGCGGGAGGAATCAGGATGGAGTCGGGTGTCGCGGTTGCGGCTGGACGCGCCGCGCACGCCGCGGGCGGGTAGTCGGGCTCGGGCGCGCGCGCGGTCCGCGCAGTCGTGTCCTGCGCCGGCAGGCCGCGATGCGATGCCGCGATGGCCAGCATCACCCAGAGACGTCTTGGCATGGCGGGCAATCTACACCCGCTGCATGCTACTTCGGGATCAGGGCCGCTTCGCGCAGGCGCGCGATTTCGTCATGCGACAGGTATCGTCCGCGGACGACAATGGCGACGGGATTCGCGAGCGCCGCAAGGTCGTCGAGCGGATTCGAGCGGAGGAGGAGAAGGTCGGCGCGAAAACCGGGAGCGATGACGCCGAATCGTGCCGCGGTATCCACGTGCTGTCGAACGAATGCGCCGGCGTTGACGGTCGCGGCCGCGAACGCCTGATAGCGAGTCAGACCCGCCTTCTCCAGCTCGCGTACTTCCGCGACCGTTCCCTGCCCCGGAAAGAGTCCCTGCATCGCGGGGAAGTCGGAGCCGACGAGAAGTCCGACATCCTCCTGCTCGAGCGTGCGTGCGAGCTGTTGCACGAGCGGATAGCTCACCGAAGGTGGCCCGTTCCACCTCAGCAGCATTCGCGGCGGAGTGCGGCGCCAGGCCGCGAGCACCGCCGGCGCGACGAACCGCGCTTCAGGATCGGCAAACGCAGCCGCCGAATCGTGAAGGGCGGACGCGAACGTCGCGCTGTAGATGAGATTCGGAATCACGGTCGTTCCCGTCTCTCGCGCGCGTTTCGCGAGCGACCGCAGGCGCATGGTGTCCGGCCGATCCGCGGAGTCGAGATACCCCTTGAGGTACGCGCTCCCGTGGGCGATGAGCGTAATTCGCGCGTTCAGCGCGCTGTCGACGCTCACCTTTTCGGGAATGTGACCACCGATCGCCACGCCGAGCGTGTGAGCCTCGGCGACCGCGGCGTTGAACGCCGCGGGGCTCAGCCAGTTATACGTCTTCACGAAGTCGTAGCC
>DATFBS010000131.1:0-14881 GCA_035253695.1 Gemmatimonadaceae bacterium | reverse complement strand
GTGTAGTTGAGATCCATGAGGAGCGCGTCGAAATCGCGCTCCTGGAGTGCGGCGAGGGCACCCGCGGGGCTGGTGACCGTTTCGGTGTGGAAGCCCTCGGGTTTCAGCAGGAGGCGGAGGGCCTCGAGGACGTCGGACTGGTCGTCCGAGATCAGGATCCGCGGAGACGCGGGGGCCGGGGGCATGTCCGGGAAGGTATTGCCGAGGCGAGGATCGTGGGAGCGGACGGGCTGGTTCCGAAGGGGGCAGCGAAGCCCTACGCCCACGTCAAAGGGAGGCCGAGGGTGCCGGCTTCATTGGTGTGCTCGACCCCGTCCGCGCGCATTACGCAGGGATGGCGAAGCGGGCCGGGGCATTGTGCGCGCCTCTGTCGACATCCCATCCGCCGTGCGTTGCTTAGATGCCCAGCGTTATGCAATCGATGACGGCCGGCGCACCTTCCTCCCTCCTGGAAGCGCGTGCCTCTTGGTAACGTGGCGGGGTGGGGCTCCCGAGGCCTGGGTTTTTGCCGCAGCGCCTTTAAGCCTAACGCGCAGCTTCGCAGCCTATGTAGCCCGCCCAATTGGCGTTCTGCGGCAACTAGCCTCCCACCGCGCGACACCGTCCTCGTGTTCCCTTACGTGCGGCAACCTCCGACGGTCGGCTGCGACGCGAGCAATGATTTCTAACTGCTGTCCGTTGGCGCGACTGGGCTGCACCCCAAGAGACGCCCGTCCGACACGACATCCCAATCGCACTCGCGCACCCGCCGCTCGCCAAAGGCTGCTCGCAGGCTGTCGAGGAGTTCACGCCTCAGGGTATCCGCCCGTGGACTGAAGCGCCCTCTCGCGAATTCGTGAATTCGGAAGTGGGCCTCCCGATCAAGACCTCTGGCGCACAGCGTCACCGCTGATCGTGAGAAGCACCGCACATCCCGCTTCCCCGACCTCGAGGGCTCCAGCCCGAATCTGGTGGCCATCCGTATGACGAGCGTAAAGGCAGCGTTCCGCACGCTGTCGGCGCTCGCGGCAGGAGCCGGTGCGACGGCAATTCCACTACTAAACGTGGGCGTGCACGTCGCGGCGATGCCGCAGAGCCCCACCGCAACCAGGAAGGGAGTGCGCATGTGTCATCTCCCGAAGGGCCTCAAGGTTCTGGCGCCTGCTGCAGAACTAGCGATTGGAACTGTCAGGCGCGAGTATCAAGGGAGCCATCCGCAGTCCGGTGCCTTCAAGATCAACGCCTGGCGCGCTATTGTGCGCCTTTGAGTTGACCGCCTGCAGTTGAATCGCGGCGTTATGCAGCGATGGCTGTCTTGCCCCGGTGAGTATCCCGTGATCGAGTCTCCTCGCAAGCAAGTACCGCCTGAACAGCTCCTCGGCTGCTGGCATCCTGAGCATGCGGCGGAAGATCCCCACGCGCCCGAGGCGGTGGAAGTCGAGTTCCGGCCCTCCGGTGAACTCATCTACAGCATCGATGCCGGCGATCGCTGGCAAGTCCTTCGCCTGACGTATCGCGTCGAGGACAGTGTGCTCGTCACCAATCAGCCGTCTGCGCCGATGGAGGAGCGGACGCGATTCGAACTTACGCCGGAGGGGACCCTAGTCCTGGAGTTTCGCGGCACGCCTGCGTCCTACCGAAAGGGTGCGAAGCGCGCGCCTCGAGTCTGAGTCGCGAGGAAGCAGTTCGGCATGGGATCGGCGCCGCATAACTAACCATTGCAGCTGTCACGCGCGATGTTTAAGGTGGCCATTGCAGTTCGACGCCTTGAAGTGCAACACCGAGGGCGCGCTTTCGCGCGCCCTCTTCAAGAAGGCCGCCCGCCGCTGAATGGTGGTGTTAGACGCCAGCATACATCCACGAACGCCCATGATTCCTGAACTGCCGAGCGCGGTACCCGAAATCCCAGTTGCGGATCTCGTCGCGGCTACGGAATACTACCGCAACAAGCTGAGCTTCAGCGTCGACTGGCTTGAAACGGACATCGCCTTAGCCGGAATCTCGCGCGATCAGTGTCGGCTCTTCCTTGCCGGCCCAGCGTTCCGCGAAGAATGCGGCAACGCCAGTCCCGTCTTGACCTGGCTCAATCTGAACAGCAAAGGTGAGGTCGATGATCTGCACCGCGCTTGGCGCTCAACCAAAGCCATTCTGCTGTCCGATCCTGAATCGAAGCCTTGGGGACTGCACGAATTCACCGCAGCGGATCCGGACGGGAACCGGTTCCGCGTGTTCTATGACTTCGCGACGCCAGAGCGCGAACGCGCGAGCTCCGCGGCACGCTGACATCACAGCGCCTTGGCGTCTAGCGAACGCTGAAGCTGACAAGAAATCTGTGGAATTGCGCGCGGCTCTGGCGCGCGCCCGTGCTAGACTGCCTTGCACTTCGCTAAGGCGTTCTGCAGCCACAAGGTTTCGGTAATACGATGCCATTTCGAAGTCGGCTCGCTGTGCGCGGCGTTCAGCTCGCATTAGCTTGTGGGTCTCTCGCCTGTGATCCGGACAGCGCCGCGGAGATGAACTCGAGTTCCCCGGTCGCTGGCACCTACGAGTTTCGGCTCTGCCGCGTGCGCTGCGGAGCGCGCGACGAACCCAATTCCCTCGCGATCGGCCGCTTGGTTCTGTCCGACACGGCAATCGATACTACGGCGCACATTCGCTCGGACTCGGCTCGCGCGTACCTAAATCTTCAAGACATCTGGGAGTCTGACGACGGACCAGCCAATGGATGCTTTTTGTGGGATGAGCGGCGCAGTTCCCCGCCGTCGTACGGCGTGTCGAGAGCGGGTGCCCTCGTTCATTGGTCAGCGAAGGGCGACTCGCTGTTCTTTCGCTTGTATCGTTCGCCTGACGCGGCGCACACCGTAAGCGTGCTGCGAACGTCAAGCGGCTTTCAGGGCGAGGGCGTCTCCTCGGGCGCAGGAGCGGCGGAGGTGGACTGGCCTTCCGATGTCGTCCTGGGGCGATGGATCGCGGGGCCCGACTTCTCCATCTGCAGCGAAGCAGCCGATACCGCCCTCGCCGAGTTCCGCGATTTCATGCGGAATCGGCATCCGCTTCCGAAGCGGCTGCAGAAGTAGCTGTTGCACCTGACGAGGCGCGATGTTTGAGGAAGCCATCGCGTTTGCTCGCCTTCAAGATCAACTGCACGGCGCGCTTTCAGCGCGCCTTTGGAGACCGGCTGCATGTGACGCAGGGTTCGACGCCATGGGATGGTACTGCTGGACGGTTCTGGCCAAGAACGAGATGAGATGATATGGCTCTCAAGCGGATGGACAACGTAGGCATCGTGGTAGAATCTCTCGATGTCGCCATCTCATTTTTCGCCGAGCTCGGCCTGAAACTCGAAGGGCGAGCCACGATCGAAGGGGAGTGGGCCGGGCGCGTCACTGGACTTGGGACCCAGCGCGTCGAGATCGCCATGCTGGTCACCCCGGACGGCCACAGTCGGCTCGAGCTTTCGCGATTCCTCAGCCCGCCCGTCGTCGCCGATCACCGGAACGCTCCGGTGAACGCTCTTGGGTACCTACGCGTCATGTTCACTGTGGACGATATCGACGAGACGCTCGCCAGGGTGCGCAGGCGTGGCGCGCAGCTCGTCGGTGAAGTGGTCCAGTACGAAGAGTCGTATCGGCTCTGCTACATCCGTGGCCCCGAAGGACTTCTGATCGGCCTCGCCGAGGAGCTCGGAAAAGGCGTGCGCGCATAGCCGCAGCTGCGTCGCGGCAAACGTCTCCGTTGGCCTCCTCTCCTGTCTTTATGACGGCCTCTTCGCGGCAGCTCAGCGCTCCTCTCCTGTTTGGCATCGTTTGGCTCCTGTGCGGCCTGACGACGCTCGTCCTTCAATTCTTCCTTGCCGAGACGCTTCCGCGGCTCGGTGGCCGCCTTGGATCGCTGGTGTGGCGCGCTGAGTATCTGCTGCTGCCGGTTGCCGTCGGATTTACCGCATTTCGCGTCCTCGCTGGGCGCTATTACCCCTTCGAAGAGCGACCCCGAAGTAGTGGGATTGACCACCTTCGACACTGTCTCGTGCTGTACGCAGGGGGCGGTTTTCTTGTCGTGGATCTGCTGCGTTGCCGAGGGCGGGGGCCGGGCAACAATCCGTGTCATCCCGACGCAATGATCGCCGAGCTGGACCTGGTGCTTGTCGCACTCGCGGGCGTCGTCGCCGATGTGATCGCGGCCGCCAACCTTCGGCGACGCGGAGTCGTCTCCAGATGAACGCGGCGTTAGGCGCCGCAGGAAACCCTGTCAGAGGGAGCAGTGATGCCCGAGAACAAGACCAAGCCTACCGACGCCAGTGTCGAGGACTACATCGCGTCGAGAGCCAATGAGCAGCAGCGAGCCGACTGTCGAGAGCTGATGGCGCTGCTCGAGAGGGTCACCCAGCAATCGCCAAGAATGTGGGGGCCGAGCATGGTCGGCTATGGCTCCTACCGGTACACCTACGAGAGCGGGCGCACCGGCGAGGCGTTTCTCGCGGGGTTCGCCATCCGTGGCCGCGAGCTGGTGGTGTACGTGGATGCCGAGGGAGACAGACAGAAGGCGCTGTTGTCCAAGCTCGGCAAGCACCGGAGGGGCAAGGTTTGCGTCTACTTCAAACACCTGGCCGATCTCGACAAGTCGGTGCTCGAGCAACTCGTCAGCAACTCGGTCGCCGAAGTGAAACAACGCTATGGATAGCGCGCCTTACCTCCTCCGCCGAGCCGCTGGTCCGGCCGCTCAGTACCGATGCGTCTATCGGTTGGGCGGAAGGGTCTCGGTCACGATGATGAACCGATTGTCGATATCGGGCTCCACGTGATAGCGCTTTACCAACCGGTTTTCCTGCACCAGGTACGCCCCATTGTTGGTAGCGACATAGATCCGATCCTGCCAGCGAACAACGTGATGGACGACTTCCCTCATGGGGAGCCTATGGCTGGTGCCCGACGTGAAGTCGTGGCGAATGAGCCCGCCGCCATAGGGCTCTCCTTCGGGGTGACCGACCAGTCCGATCCAGGCGGCGTCTTCCTCGATAAGAATCCCTGACACGGACCAGTCGACCAGCTCCGGGATCTGGAGAAAGCGATACTGCGACGTTGTGGTATCGAAGTAGCCCAGCCCACCGACTCCGGAGGTTCCCTCGCCATCGTAGAAGGTCTTGCCAAACCAGATTCGTGAGCCTGCGATCTGGTAGGGCCCAGGCGTCTCTTCAAGCTCGGTGGCGTCTCTCGTATACCCGTGAGTCACACGGACCGGACGTGCCCGAGCAAACTCATCATACGTGGACTGAGGCATGGGATGCTTCTGTAGCTCTGCGGGTAGGCGGGTCGAGTCCGGTATTGACCACCAAGGGTTCTTCTTGAGCTGCTGGACGACCTCCAGGGAAACATCGAGGAGGCGTCCTACCTCCGCATCATCGACTGCTCTCAGGCCAATATCCGGTGCGTACTCGATATACTTGACTGCCCACTTCCCCTGTGGATGGAGAAACAGCTTCTGTGTAGGCATTGCGGTATAATGTGCATGCCGCCCGATGACGACCGAGCTGTCATCCGCACGGAGTACCCGATACTCCTCCACACCTCGGTCCTGCAGGTGCGCAATGGTCTGCGCCATTCTTCCGCGGGGGATCACGCTGATGCGCAACTCCAGCTCGTCGGAATCAGCCTCACGCGGTCTGGTAGCTGCTGACAGGGTAAGCGTGTCGTTGAAGGATTTTTCGTAGAGCGACCTGAATGGCAGCGAGTCGATCGGAGCTTCGACCATCCTCACCGTCGTATTCGACGCGACCCCTGCCGCAGACGGGCCAGGACTAGACGTTGTCGTTTCGGGAACGGGTGGCAGCGCAACGGAATCGGCCGTGGCCGCCTGACGTGGCTGCGTACACGCGAGGAGACCCGCGGCCGGGCCGAGAATGAAGACGAGGCGTCGCATGACAAAAAGACGAACGAGCGCGGTGTGGAGCCACGACGACTCCCCCGCCGGGGCCTCCGCGAGCTCTGCCGAGCCGCCGGCATAACTACCGTTGCACCCGTCAGGTGCGCCTGTTAGGGTAGCCATAGCGGCTCGCATCCTTGCAGGAGCGCGTCTCCGGTCGAGCGGGATGACGTTATGCAGCGACAAGCCTCCATGATCTGGCGAGAGCAATCCCCGTTGCTACTGGCCACTTCGCTGTTCCTCGGGCTCGGGATCGTCCTCCTCTGGCCCATCGCCAGCGCCTACGCGCGTGAGTTCTGGCTCGTCGACCAATGCCTCAGCCTCGGGGGCAGCTTCGACTACGCGCGCATGACGTGTGACCTCGACGAGACCCATGCCTACATCCCGTTTGCCTCGCGCCACAACGGTATCGCCATGCGGTTTGCCGTCGGGCTCGCGCTCCTCGGAGCCGCAGGCTACACCCATGTCGCGGGCACGGTTACCAGCCGTGAAATATCGCGACCCGCGCTGTAACTGGCGTTTGCACCGCGCGCTGTCGCGCCCTTTTGACGACGAGCTCTCGCAGAGGAGAGTCTGCGCACGATGACTCCCACTAGCTGTGCTCGGAAGCTCGCGCAGTGGAATCGGGGCAAGCTGCTGGCATACGGACTCCTCGCCGGCGGTTTTCTGCTGGGAGGTGCAACGCCGACGTGTGGGCGGACGATGGTGGCCAGCCAAGCAGTCAGCCCCGCGCCATCGCCTGAATGCCTGGCGGCTAGGCTCTCGGCTGCGCCGGATGTGATCGAGATTTCGGGCCCTGTCTCTGATCGCGATGAGACGTGGTTCCAGGTGCGCCTCAGGGATTCGACGGCGGAGGACGGCCACCGCTGGGTGTCGATCCAGCGCCACTCGCCACGGGACCTGACCATGCATTTCTACTGGAATGGCCGTCTCACGCGACCGCCGGTTGAGGAGCGACGCGCGGTAACGATTCTCGCGCATCGGCTGCTCGGTCGACTGCGAGCCTGCGTGCCGACCGCTCCGGAGATTCCGGCGCAGTGCCACTGGGGGAATGGCAAGTGGGAGCCGTGCGCGTCGGGCGCATAACGAGCGATCGCGGGCGTGTTGTGACTTGCGATGTCAGCCGTTTGAACGCACGTTGGGGTATGCTCCTCCGCAGCGTTGCCATCCTCTTCTGCCTCGGTGTCACGGTTTCCCGAGCGTCATACGCTCAGAAGCTCGGGACGATCTCATTCCCCAACTCGGGTGCCGCGGCGGCCCAGGCGCCATTCATTCGCGGCGTCCTGCTGCTCCACAGCTTTCAGTACGAGGAAGCAGCCGTCGCATTTCGCGAGGCACAGATCGCGGACCGCGAGTTTGCTCTCGCGTACGCTGGCGAGGCTCTGACCTACACGCACCCGGTGTGGAACGAACAGGACACCGCCGCGGCCCGAGCAGTGCTGCTACGTCTCGCTCCGAGCGCGTCCAGCCGACGAGAGAAAGCGAAGACGACTCGCGAAAAACTGTATATGGACGCCCTCGAGGCGTTGTACGGCTCGGGAACGAAACCCAAACGGGATACTCTCTTTGCCGCCGCGATCGAGCGCATCGTGGCCACGCATCCCGAGGATGACGAGGCGAAGGTCTTCCTCGCGCTCGCGCTCCTCGGCCTCAATCAAGGCGAGCGCGACGTGGGGGCCTACATGCGCGCGGGCGCGATCGCCGAGGAGGTGCTCCGTCGGAATCCGGAGCATCCGGGAGCTGCACATTTCGTCATTCACGCCTTCGACGACCCCGTTCATGCACCGTTAGGCCTCTGGGCAGCCCGCGCGTACTCCAGGATCGCGCCAGGCGCGGCGCACGCGCAGCACATGACGACACACATTTTCCTCGCGATGGGGATGTGGGACGACGTCGTCTCCCAAAATGTCATCGCGTCCGGACCTCAGCGGGAGCGCTGGCGGGCGGGGCACGCCACCTCGTGGCTCGGCTACGGATATCTCCAGCAGGCGCGCTTCGATGAGGCGCGCAAGCACCTCCAGCACCTCCGGGCGAATGCCGGCGCTTCGATGCGTCCCGGGGAGAAATTCCATCTGCCATGGATGCGGGCCGCGTACCTGATCGAAAGCGAACGCTGGACCGATTCGGTTGCGAGCTGGTCCTTTGCGCCGATCGAGGCTCCAGCGCTGCGCGCCGTCGATGCGTTCGCGACCGGCTTCGCCGTGCTCAGGGTGGGTGACCGCGCACGCGCCGAACGCATAGCAGCCGAGCTGGCGCGCGAACCCACGACCGAGACCGGCGGCTTCGGGCTGAGCAATCCAGCCGTGATCCGCATCTTCGCCGCGGAGATGCGAGCGGCGCTCCTCGCCGACGCCGGACGCACCGACGACGCCATCGCGGCCATCCATGAGGCGACGCGCATGGAAGACTCGCTTCCGGTGGAGTTTGGACCGCCCTCGGTCGTGAAGCCAACGCACGAGCTCGCCGGTGAGATACTCCTCGCCGCAGGTCGTTTTTCGGAAGCTCAGCGCGAATTCACGCGGGCACTCGAGTTGGCACCGGGCCGGTCGAGGTCTTTACTCGGTCTTGCCCGAGCGGCGTCTCGCGCTGGAGATCAGGCGGTTGCCACGCGGGCCGCACGCGAGCTGCTGCGCAACTGGCACTCGGCCGACAAAGGCGTGGTCGAGCGCGCCGACGTCGAGCGCCTCGTCGCCGGGCGCCCGTGAGCTGGGGGTGAGCGCAGGGCTATACGGCAACCAGTTTTTTTGAGCAGTGGAAGCCTCCGCGATTCGCGCACTGAAGTCTGTCCTCGGACTCCCCTGTTGGCAGGTGCGTTGGGACAACCAGGTCGGCCTCGACATGAACTTCGGGGCGCCGCGCCTCGAGATTCGTGAGCCGCGGGCAAGCACGTCCAAGTCGCTTCGCGTGCGCCAACTTTTCGCACAACGGGGTGTCTACCTGAAAGGTACGCACTGGTTGGTCGCCGCTCCCGAGGTGTGGCGGTTGCGGTTAGGCGACGGATTCGAGGTGCGGCGGACAAGCTCCGCAAAACGGCTGGACATTGCCGTCGCGCGGCTGAGCGGGGAGAAGCTTCGAACACTCGAGATCAACGCTCGCACGGGAGCGACCACATTTCGATTCGACCTCGGCTCCACACTCGAGGTTCGGCCACCCCGACAGCTTCATGACGACGACCTCGAGCTCTGGTCTCTTCACGCTCCGATCAATCGATATGTTGCGGTCTTCGCGGGCGGGCTTTATCGCACTGGATCGACGAAAACCAGGGATCCCGTTGCGCGACCGCTCGACTCCGCCGACAACCGTGAATACCTCGTTATCGGATCAGCACGCGGTGTGCGACGCTTACTTGAAGCGGAGACGTCGTAATGGATGCTGCCGAAAACAAAGGCCGACCGGTGGTGGTTCTCGGCGAGGCCGTCGCGGCCGCCGCCGCGGCGGAGCGTGCGCGCTTGCAGGCCGGGCAGCTCATCCCATCACCTCTGCCGGCGCTGACGTACGATCGATGGCAGCATGACCACGACCTGCTCCAGCCCGTTTGGCGGCCTCTGGACGATGCCATTGCTCGGCTCTGCGACCAGTTCGCGGAGCCGTCGACGGACCGCGCCAGCTGGCGGCATGCCATCAGCATGGACGAGATCTACACTCTCATCACGTTCAGCCAGCGAGCGGTCGTGTTCGCGCTCCGGTCACGCGAGCTCCGCCACCTCGAGAACGCGGCCACCGCGATCGCGATGATCGAACACGAGCGCGTGGACCCGCGCGACGTCGCCGGCGCGCTCTTCATGATTCGGTACGCTGGTACAGCACTCGGGCACCCTGACACCGCGCTTCGAATCGTCGCTTCACTCGCGGAGCCGACCATCGCCAGTGCGGCCGACAAGTTCCTGGCACGAGGTCGCCAGCCCGACTTGCGCGACGAATGTGGCTACGCTGTCGTGCAGACGCCGAGCGGGCTCGGGCTTGTGCGATGGGGGTATCAAAGATTCCACCCCGCTGGCGACCTTCTGTCACTCGGGCTGAAGTTGCGCGACACTGTGGAGGCCGATGTCTACGGTGTCGCGGAGCTCGAGCTCGCGAGTGATCTGCCGAGCGTGTGGTTCCGTCCAGCGCCGGAACGCGCCGTCGAGGCGGCGCTCGGGAAGAGTCGGGCGGGCATGATGGTCCGTGCCGAGCTTCGGCCCGCGGAACACCGGTCTCACGAGAACCAGAATCTCTGGGTCTTTGTTCAGGAGATGACGGGATCCGCACATGCTGAGACTCTGGTCGGACTTTCGCGGTTGGCACGTCGAGCAGATACCCAGGTGATAGGTATCTCTTCCGGGCCGGTCTTCTGCCTGGTCGTTGCCGCGTCGACGGCAGTGGGCGTTCCTGGGTACGAAGCGCCAGGGGCCCTCGTTCGCTTCGTCGCTCCCATGCAGGCTGCCCTCGACGAGTATGCCACCCGCATCGCCTCCGGGGACTGACGGAGTCGCATGAACACGATCTTTTTTGGCGAGCCCTCGTCACCGTTTGGGTCCGTCCTGTTCTTGCTCCTCATTGTCATCGTCGTCGCTACCTGGGTTCTTCTCGCCGCCAGTCGCTTCGTCCATGGAGGTGCCGTGGAACGACCGGAACGTGTCGCCCAACTCTACGGCTACACCGTCTGCCTCATCGCCGTCGTCATGGCGCTGACGAGTGTTCTGCGGATTGTCGAGGCCGGCTTCGATCGCGCCGCACCGCAATTCGCCGGCACCGGCGAGTGGGGCTGGCAAGAACCGTCGGTCACCTCCTTCGAAGCCTATCGGGCCACCTACGAGCGCGCGCAACAGTTCCGCTCGAGTCCCGACGCGCCGAAGCCCGACACAGTCCCCGAGGCCGAGTTGCGGCGCCGCTACGAGGCCCTTCGCGCGGACCGAATCGAGCGCGTTCGCTTCAACGCCCGCCGCTCTCTGGTCACCAATTCGCTGACGCTCGTGCTGGCTGTCGGGCTCTTCGCGTGGCACTGGCGCTGGGTGCGGCGGCGAGTCCCGCTCGAGTTCAGCGGAGCTGCCGCACGACTCGCTGACCGTGGCGTTACGCCATAGCTGATCGGCGGCCCGTGGACTAGTTCGTTATGCACCCCGTCCGGTGGCTCCCTCGGGACAGTTACACTCGCCGCGGGCGCTGTCGTGCTGGGCGAGCGGGCAGACATTGCGACCCTTCCATTCGCTTCCACTCGCACTCGCGCACTCGAACCGCGCCGAACTCGACCCGGAGGCTGTCGAGGAGCTCCGTCCGGACGCTGTCGGCCCAGGGGGTGAAACCAATCGTTTTTACTTCCGAGATCGTGAAGTGAATCTCGGGGGCGTTCACCTCTCCACAGACGAGCAGCGACCGCTTGGAGAAGCACGTTAGGTCGCGGCCCGTCCCAACGGCGGCTTGACCCAGATCCCACGGTTCGAGGCCGCGCCTCGCCGTCACACGTTCGACTAATGCATATGCCGTCCGCGCGGCACTGTCGAAGTTCGCGTCAGGGAGCGGCGCGACGGCAATTGCGGCGCCCGTGGAACACACCGAGGCTGCGCTGACGAATGCGAGGGCCCCGACGCCGATAATCCGCACGCTCATCGTATACCGTCACTGGCAGACATTACATATGTATAGCCTCCGCAGACGTCCGGAGACTGGAGCTGCCGCGCGGGTGACCCTACGCCCCCGCGCCAGGTCTCTCAGGTGTATCCCAGAGTCGGGGCTCTCCGCTGTGGCTAAACCTGATTTCGGCTTCTCGGCTGCCGTCGTCGCGTCGAGCGCCGCTCTCGCGCTGCTCGCTGCCTGCGATGACCCGCTGAGCCCTCGCGATGTCGCTGGGACGTACGTCCTCCGCTCCGTGCGCGGGACGCCCGTGCCCGCGGTTTTCCAGGAGGCGGAACAATCGCGACTGCACGTTCTCGCGGATACGCTCCGTCTTCACGCCGACGGGACGGGAATGGAAACGTGGCTGCTGCAATCGACCGGCGTCCACGCATGGGGACCAGACCGCCGGCAACGGTCCCTTCGCTTCGAGATCCGCAGGGGTCGCATTGAGGCGACCTATCTGTGCGGACCGGCTGAAAATTGCGCCCATGTGGTCGGGCTTCGAGGTCAGCTCAGCGGCTCCGAGCTCCGGGCCGATCCACATCTGTATGGCGCCGGACCCGTCGTGTTCGAGCGCGTCGGTTCCTAGCGCCCGCGCGGCGGAGATCGCGCGCCGCGGCCCAGGGATCGTTAGGCCGCACGAGGCTGTCCGAACCAGGTGGTTAGCGCGCCAGCGAGCCCCGGCTGCGTCACGTCCCCGACCCAGGCGACGTATCCGTCAGGCCGAATCAACACGGCGGTAGGAGCGGTGACCGCCCCGATCGCGGGAAGCTCCCATTTCCCGGTGTATTCGGCGTCGATCAACTGAACTCGGTCCGCCCATTGGGTGATGTCGAAACGACCGGGCTCCCCGAGGTTGAGAAACACCGGCCGGGCCTCGTGCAGCAGGGTGAAGACCCGCCGCGTGCCGTTAGGCGTGACCAGGTCGAGATCGGGCACGCGCCGTCCGAGCAGCGCGTGACCCGCACCGAGGTCGTAATGGATGTCCAGACCGGACATCATCGCGGCGAATCGTCGGCGAGGCTCGTCCATGCTCAGCAGCTCGGACACGGTATCGCGCAACGCCTCGATGCGATCGTCGACGCGCATGAGCGCGGTCTGCGCCATCGTGCTGCGCAGCACGCGCGCGGCCACCGGATGCCGCTCGGCATGGTAGGTATCCAGGAGGCTTTCCGGCGATGTCCCGTTGACCACCTGGGCCAGCTTCCATCCCAGATTCACCGCATCCTGTACACCGGTGTTGAGGCCCTGTCCACCGACCGGGGAATGCACGTGCGCCGCGTCGCCGGCCAGCAGGACCCGTCCCTTGCGGTAGGTCGCGGCCTGACGAGTCGTGTCGGTGAACCTGGAAATGAAGGTGGGACTGTGGATCCCGTAATCGGTCCCGTAGACCGCGATGAGCTCCTCGCTCAGATCACGCAGCGTGGGCTCGCTCGTGCGTCCGACGTGCTCCTCGGTCACCATGACTCCCACCGTTCCCTCATCCTTGTAGACGACCTTACCGTCACGGATCTCGTACTCGACCCGACCGAGGGCGTGGACGCCGCGGGCGTCACGGCGGATGCCCAATTCCGGCTTCCCGGTCATCTCGACCTGGGCGATCAGGCTGCTCATCGTCGGATCCCACCCGGGGAAGTCGATGCCGGCTGCCTTACGGATCAGACTGCGTCCTCCATCGCACCCGACGAGATATTGGGTTCGCAGCGACCGGCCGTCGGACAGGTGGACGTCGACGCCGGTGTCGTCCTGTGCGAAGCCGGTCACTTCACTGCCGTAATAGATCGGCACCGCCAGCTCGCGAACCCAACCGGCCAGGATGCGCTCGATGTGGTTCTGCCACAGCCCGAGACCGTAGTTGTGTCGGGTTGGGAAGTCGCTGATGTCCAAACGGACGCTGGCGAACCCGGCGACCTGAGCCACCTGTCCCTCCGAGAGGAACCGATCGGCGATTCCGCGCTGATCGAGGACCTCGATCGTGCGCGAATGCAGGCCGCCTGCGCGCGAGCCGGCGAGCTCCTGGCTAGGGCGGCGCTCGACGATGGCGACGTCGACCCGCGCCAACGCCAGCTCGCCTGCCAACATCAGTCCCGTCGGACCGCTTCCGGCTATCACCACCGCATGCTCGGTCATCGTCAGGCTCCCGCATTTCATAGGTCGACAACGAGGCGCGCCTTTCGCGCCTCGCATTCCGTCGTTCTTCGGTTCGGGCGCCGATTGTAGCGGGATGACCGGTGCTTGCCACAAGTCCCCAGCTGCGCTACATATTGGATGTGGCGAGGGAGTGGGTTCGCTCCTCGCGTCAGGACACGGGAAAGCCCGCCGATTGGCGGGCTTAGTCGTTCTAGAGGCCCGGGACGTTTCGCCTCACTAAAGATTGCGCATGAGCATACCCGTGCGAGCTGGGGTCTTTGGGTTGCTGGCCGTGCAGAGTTGCAGCCCGGCACCACGCAACGACGCTGCGGCTGGTCACCCCGACATCGTGCTGGAGGCAACGGATTCCGCGGCGACGGAGTTCTACCGGACGGTCGCCGATGAGTATGAGTCCGAACGCGAGGCCATTCGCAGGGCCGGACACCGGGTCAGTCGCACACCCGGAACGCTACGCATTACGACCCGGAATGGCGGACTTCGCTCGCTCGTCGACACGATTGTCGATGGCGGTCGGCACCTGCGGTTCGTGTATGACCACTTCGCGCCGCATCTCGACGCGCACGTCATACGCGAACAGTATTACGAAGGTCACGCGTATCTGCTCGTGAACGATAGCAGCGGTCGTGACACGCTTCTCGCCTCCGTACCCATCCTGTCACCAGACAACCGCCGCTTTGCGGTGGCGTCGCTAGACCTCGACGCGTTCTACCATCCGAATATCCTGCAGGTCTGGCGACCGGCCGGCGATAGCGTACTTCGAGAGTTCGAGATCGATGCGGGTGAGGCGTGGGGCCCCGACAGCGTGTCCTGGATCAGCGAGGACACCATTCGTTTCGTTCGCACGAGGCGAAACCGGGGTGAGCTCACGGATCTATATTCTTCGCATATACTCGTTCGTCGCGCCGACACGTGGGCGATCGATCCAGTCATCCCATAACGCAAAACGGTCCAGCGTGCGGAGCCGGAAGCTGCCTAACGCCCGCGCGCCTGCGTGGCATTCGAGGCGCGCCGCGACGAGACGTTTTGCGGCACACCAGCGGTCGCTCGCCGTAACGCGTTCGGACGCTTTCCAACGGAGCATGTATGCGGACCATGCTCGTGGTGGCGGGACTCTTTCTCGTAGGCGTTGCATACAACGTATTCGGTCCCGAGCCGAATCCGACGGAAGCGATTGGAGGCGCCGTAATCGCCGCCGTCCTCGTCGGGCTTTTCCTGCTCACTCGATACTACCAGAGGCGGG
>DATFBS010000130.1:0-57902 GCA_035253695.1 Gemmatimonadaceae bacterium | reverse complement strand
TCAGGGGGGATCAGGGGATAGGTTGCAGGAGAGAACTGCACGCCGCGCCGTTCCCTCCTGCAACCCCTCCCCTGACACCCCCTGATCCCTGACCCCTGACTCCAGCCGTGACTGACGGGCCCGCGCCGGGACTGCACCAGTTCGTGATCGAGGACTCAGCCGGCGTGCGCCTCGACCTGCTCGTTGCAACGCGGCTGGATTTGTCGCGCACAGGCGCGGCCACGCTCATCGCGAACGGACGAGTGACCGTCAACGGCCGACGGGAAAAGGCGTCGTACCGCCCCGCCGCCGGAGAGCGCATCGCGGTCGACATCCCGCCGCCGCCGGATCGGCCGGTCATCGCCGAAGACATTCCCCTGAACGTCGTTTGGGAGGACGACCAGGCGCTCGTCATCGACAAGCCCGCTGGGATGGTCGTGCACCCGGCGCCAGGCAACTGGACCGGCACCCTCGTCAACGCTCTCAAGGGACGCGGACAGTCGCTCTCCAGTGAAGCGGGCGCCGGTCGCGAGGGCATTCTTCACCGCCTCGACAAGGAGACGTCCGGTCTCCTTCTCGTGGCGAAGACGGATCGCGCCCACCGGTGGCTAGGGGCGGCGCTGGCGGCGCGCCGAATCAAGCGGCGCTATGCCGCCGTTTCATGGGGTCATCTCTCGTCCGACCGCGTCACTGTCGAGAAACCGATCGCCCGTGATTCGCGAGACCGAAAGCGGATGGCGATCGTCAATACGGGGAAGGCCGCAAAGACCGATTTCGTCCGGCTGGCCCGATTCGACTCGGCGGATCTGCTGCGAGCGCACTTACATACCGGGCGCACGCATCAGATTCGCGTGCACCTCGCGTCGATCGGGCATCCCGTGCTGGGGGATGATACCTACGGCGGAGGCGGCGGTCGGCGGTTGGTCGCACTCCCGCCGAAGCGCCATTTTCTCCACGCCGCGTGGCTGATCTTCCCCCACCCGGAAACGGGCGAGATGGTCGAGTTGCGGTCTGCGCTTCCCGCCGACCTCCGTAAAGCGCTCGATGCGGTGGCCGGCGAGCCGCTGGAGCACCCCGACCCGCTCGACCACTTTGGCTTCTACCACACCAACCTTTGACGTCCCCGTTCGCCGCCTGGTGCTCTTCCGCCTCGGCGATCGGCTCTACGGGATCGACCTCGACGCGGTGCGCGAGATCCTTCCCGTGCGGCGCGCCACGCGTGTCCCCGGTGCGCCGGCCTACGTCGCCGGGCTGATCAACGTTCGCGGCACGATCGTCACGGTTCTCGATCTCGGCTCACGCCTGGATGGGAACAGCTCGCTCGCTTCCGACGGCTCCGTCATCCTCGTCGAGCATCGTCAAAAGCTCGTCGGCATCGCCGTGGCGGAGGTGAATGACGTCATGATGCTCCCTGCGGAATCGATCGAGCACGCGACCGATCGCGATGGCGACGATACATCGATCGTCGGCTTGGGACGAATGGACGACAAGGTCGTCATTATCCTCGACATCCACTCCATCATCAAGCACGTCCTGCTCTAGCGGAGGGAACGGTGAGTCACACGGTGCTGATCTGCGATGACGCCATCTTCATGCGCACGATGATCGGCGACATCCTGCAGCAGTCCGGCTTCGAGATCGTCGGAGAGGCTGAGACGGGCGTCCAGGCCGTCGAGAAGTACAAGCAGCTGCGTCCCGACCTCGTGACGATGGACATCGTGATGCCGGACATGGGCGGGATCGATGCGGTCCGCGAGATCACGAAGCTGGATCCGAACGCGAAAGTCCTCATGTGCAGCGCCATGGGGCAACAGGCACTCGTCGTCGAAGCGATTCAGGCGGGCGCGAAGGACTTCGTCGTCAAGCCCTTTCAGCCGAGCAGAGTGCTGGAGGCTGTGCAGAGAGTCCTCGGATGATTGGGCGGGTCGGGGGCCACGGGCCAAGGGCCAAGGGAAGGATAGGGCGGCGCGGCTTTGCCGCTGCCGCCTCATCTGACGAGCAACGGCGGCTAGGCCGCCGTTGCCTTTCCACACCCTTGGCCCATGGCCCTCGGCCCTTGACCCGCCCGTAGGCCCGCCCATGGATCTCACCCGCTACGCCGACCTCTTCCTCACCGAGAGCCGAGAGCATCTCTCGGCGATCAACCATCTGTTGCTGGAGCTGGAGCGCGACCCCGCGGCCGCCGAGCCGTTGAGCGCGATCTTCCGCGCGGTGCACACGATGAAGGGAATGAGCGCAACGATGGGCTACGAGGCCGTCGCGACGCTGACCCATGAGCTCGAGACGGTCCTCGATGCGGTGCGCCGTCGCGAGCGGAAGATCACGCCGACGGTGATGGACGCGCTGTTCGAGGCCGCCGACGTCCTCGAGACATCCGTGGAGCAGGCTGTGCGCGGGCAGGACGCGACGGCCGACGCCGCGCCGGTGATCGAGCGACTGCGCGCCATGGGCCGCATGAGCGGCGAGTTTCCGGTGATCTCCGGCGCTTCCCCAGCGCCCTCAGCGCCCTCAGCGCCTTCAGCGCCTTCAGCGCCTTCAGCGCCTTCAGCGCCTTCAGCGCCTTCAGCGCCTTCAGCGCCTTCAGTGCCTTCGGAGCTTCTCGTCCGCGTCCGGCTGGCCGCCAACGTCCCGCTTCGCGGCGTACGCGCCTTCGTGGTCGTGAAGCGCGCCGAGTCGTTAGGTCGCGTGCTGGAGGTGCTGCCGCCGATGGAAGCGCTCCAGGCCGAGCAGTTCGAGCGCGAGTTCGCGGTTCGTCTCGAGACGGACATGCCCGCAGCCGAGATCGCGACGGCCCTTCGCGCGGCGGGGGACGTCGAGCGAGTCGATATCGAGGATCCGAAGGAGCGCGCGGCGGCGCAATCGGGGGAATCGGGACGGGGGCGCTCGTCGCGCAACGTCCGCATCGACCTGCGACGGCTCGATGCCCTGATGAACCTCATTGGCGAGCTGGTGATCACGCGCGGGCGCCTGGTGCAGCTCGCGGTCACCCGCGACGATCCGGCACTGACGGAAGCGGTCACCGAGGCCTCCCGGCTCGTCTCCGATCTGCAGGACCAGATCATGGCGAGCCGCATGGTCCCCGTGTGGCAGGTGTTCGACCGGTTCCCGCGTCTCGTTCGCGATTCGGCGCGTTCGCTGGGCAAGCAGATCGAGTTCACGATCGAGGGGAAGGAGATCGAGCTCGACCGCTCGATGCTCGATGAGATCGGTGATCCCGTGGTTCACCTTCTTCGCAACGCGATCGACCACGGGTTCGAGTCGACGGCGGAGCGTGTTGCCGCGGGCAAGCCTCCGGCGGGGAGGCTGGTGCTCTCTGCCGCGCGCGAGCGCTCGTCGATCACCATTCGCGTCACGGATGACGGACGGGGAATCGATCGCGATCGCGTGCTCGCCAAGGCGCGACATCTCGGACTGGTCGACACGGGACGGGCGGAGCTGAGCGACGACGACCTGGTTCGGCTCATTTCCCGACCCGGTTTTTCGACGGCCGAACGGGTGACCGACATCTCCGGACGCGGCGTTGGAATCGACGTCGTCCACGCGCGCATCCGTTCGCTCGGTGGCTCGGTGGAGATCCGGTCGACCCCCGGCCGAGGGACGACGGTGACACTCCGGCTCCCTCTCACACTTGCCATTCTGCGGGCGCTGCTCGTTCGCGTCGATGGCGACACGTTCGCGGTGCCGATGACGCACGTGAACGAGACCGTCGAGCTGGAGGGTGCCGCGCTGAAATCGGTGAAGGGGCACGAAGTATTGATGCTCCGCGATGACGTGCTTCCGCTCGTGCGCTTCCGCTCGCTGCTCGGGCTCGCTGCCGATGGCGCCCGCATGCCGCAGGTGATTGTGCTCGAGGTGGGTGAGCGGCGCGCCGGCCTCGTCGTCGACGAGCTGGCGGGACAGCAGGATATCGTGGTGAAACAGTTCGATGCCGTTCGAAACGCGGCCGCGCTGTTCAGCGGTGCGACGATCCTGGGCGATGGGGCGCCCGCGCTGATCGTGGACGTGGGCAGCCTTCTGTAGAGGAGAGAATGAACGACATCAAGGCGTTGAAGGACGTCCAGCTGGACGCACTGCGGGAGGTTGCCAACATCGGCGCCGGTCATGCGGCGACGGCGCTCTCGCAGATGACCGGCAGCACGATCATGATCAGCGTGCCGACGATCAACATCTCGTCGCTCGAGGACGTGCCGACGCACATCAGCGAGCCCGAAGAGCCGATTGCCGCCGTGCTCATGCACATGCTCGGCGACCTCACCGGCCGGACGCTGCTCGTATTCCCGCGCCCCACGGCGATGCGCCTCGCCGAGCTGATGCTTCGGCGTGGCGCAGGATCTTCGCGCGATATGGGTGCGCTGGAGCAGTCGGCGATCAAGGAGGCGGGCAACATCCTCAGTGGCGCGTACATGAACGCGCTGAGCGAGTTCATGGGACTGATGCTGCTCCCTTCGCCCCCGAGTCTCGCGATCGACATGTCCTCGGCGATCCTGTCGACGGCGTTTCTGCAGTTCGGGACGGACCGCGACCACGTGTTCTACGTCGAGAGCCAGTTCTTCCTTCAGGAGCAGAACGAGCACCTCCGCGGGTTCTTCCTCCTGCTCCCGGACCTCGCGTCACTGCAAGCCATCCTGCGCGCGGTACGACTGGCCTGACGCATGACCCCCGTCCTCACATCCGAGCGCGACCGAGAGGTTCTGCGCTCGTTCGCTCGACGGATCGATCCGTCGGATGCGGGGGCGCATAACAACCTCGGGGTCCTCTATTTCAACAAGGGACTCTACGAGGAAGCGGTCGCGGCGTTCACGCGCGCGCTCGAGCTCGATTCGAAGATGCAGGTGGCGCAGCGCAACCTCGAGATCGCGTACTTCAACACCGGGTATTACGACCTTCGCGTTGCGGAGCTGACGGAGCGCCTGCGCTTGCGTCCGGACGACCGGGATGCGCGCTGGGAGCTGGGTCGCGCGTACGCGTCGCTCGGGAACGTCACCGAGGCGGTGCGCGAGTTCAGCGCACTCCTGCTGCATCATCCCGAAGACCTGGGCGCGATCGTGCAGCTTGGCCTCGCCGAGAAGGCGAGTGGAGACCTCGAAAAAGCGCAGCAGTGGTTCGAGCGCGCCCTCGCCCTCGATCCGAACAGCTCGGTCGTCAACTTCTATCTCGGCGAGGTCATTTATAATCGTGGCCTCAACGAGGAGGCGCTCGCGGCGTTGAAGCGCGCCCTCGAGCTCAATCCGGACAATCCGGACGCGCACTACCTCATGGGGTTCGTGCTCGGCGACATGGGTCGGCATGAGGATGCGCGCGCCGCGCAGAAGAAGGCGATCGCCCTGAATCCCGCTCTCTCTCGCGCGCAAGCGAACCTTTCGCTCGAGCGCTACAAGGACGCGCGGTACGAAGCGCTGCTGCCGGAACAGCGCCGTCGCGCAGCCGAGCGCCTGGAGGTCGCGGAAGAGAAGCAGCTGGCCCACTTCAACCTCGGACTCGCGTTCCGCCAGAAGGCGTACTACGCCGAGGCCCTGCGCGAATATCGCATCGCCCTCGAGCGCGGTGAGGACCGCCTGCTCGTTATGCAGGCGATGGCCGAGGTGCATCTGCTCCGCAAGGACACGCGCGCGGCATTCGAGCTGTACGAGCAGCTCGTCGCCGAGCAGCCTGGCAGCCCGAAGCTGTGGGCGGAGCGCGGCGTTGCGCTCCATCAGGAAGGGCGGTACGCGGATGCCGCGCAGAGCTACCGGACGGCGCTGGAGGCAGATCCCCGCTATGCGATCGCCCATAACAACCTGGGTGTCGCGCTCTACCACGGCGGGCAGACCGACGAGGCGATCGACGCATTTCGCGCCGCGCTGGGCATCGAAAGCGCGTTCACGAAGGCGTGGCTCAATCTCGCGCTCCTGCTGTTCAAGGGAAAGCGCCTTCAGCTGTCGCTGGAGGCGTATCGACAGGTGCTCGCCGTCGAGCCCGAGCAGCCCGTGGCATGGAATGGGATCGGTCTCGTGCTGGCCGACCTCAAGAAACACGAGGATGCGCGCAACGCGTTCGGTCGCGCGATCCAGGCTCGTCCCGAATACGCCGAGGCCCACTACAACCTGAGCTTCGCGCTGTCCAACCTCGGGGATTTCGAGGGAGCCCTGCGCGAGACGAAGCGCGCGCTCGAGATCGACCCGTACTACGTCGCGCAGAAGTTCGAGCTGGCGATCGATCTCGAGTACGAGGATCCTGACCTCTCGATCGTTCCCGATCTGGGTGGCGAGAAGCGACAGGACGAGAGCGTCGAGGAGTTCGCGTTCGACGCGCGTGTGCTCGACTCGCTCTTTACCTCGCTGAAGCCGGCCAACGCGGAGCCGGCAACGCCGACTGAGGCCAACCCGTACGCGATGGCGGTCGATTATCTGACCAAGGGGCTGTTGGAGCGTGCCTCGGCGGAGATCAGCCGCGCGATGACGCGGGGCGGGGACCGCGCCGAGGGTTTGGCGCTGCTCGGCGACGTCTTTACGCGACAGGGGTTGTTTGGCGAAGCCCTGGAGCGTTATCGCGAGGCCCGTGCCCACAATGGGCACGTCCCCACCCGGGCGCTGTTAGGCGAGACGCGGGCGCTCCTCGTCCTCGGCCGCGCCGCGGAGGCGCGCGTCGTTGCCGAAGAGCTTCTCGCGGTCGACGGCGCGAGTGTGGAGGGACTTCTCCTCGCCGCCTCGGCGCGTGCGGACGAAGGCGATCCCGCCGGAGCCCTCGAGCACCTCGACAAAGCCCGTCGTCTGGCACCGGCTCGCCCGGACGTGCTGCAAAAGATCGGCGACGTCGCGCGTGCGGTCGGCGACGTGGAAGGGGCAATCGGCGCCTATCGCGACGCCATCGACCTGGATCGTGACTTCGCGGTGGTGCGATTCGAGCTGGCGCGACTCGTCGCCGAACGCGGTCAAGCGAAGGAAGCCGAGGAGCATCTCCTGGCGGCGCTCGACGCGGTTCCCACGTACGTCGAGGCGACGCTCGAGCTCGCCGCCGTCCGCCGAAACTTCGGTCGCGCCAGGGAAGCCCTGACACCGCTCGTCGATCTCCTGAAGCGCGACCCGTACAATCTCGACGCACTGCTTGCGCTCGGCGAGACGCTGCTCGCCCTGGAGCGGCGCGACGATGCGCGGACGGCCTTCGCGCGCATCGTGCGATTCGATCCCGACCATGCCGGGGCGCTTTATTACCAGGGCGTACTCCTCGCCGAGCAGCATCGGTACCGGGACGCGATCAGCAAGTGGCAGCGGGTGGTCGATGTCGAGCCCGCCAGCGAGTTCGCGCGGCGCGCGCGTCGCGATGCGAGGACCGCGGCCGATCTTCAGCGCATCTTCCGTTCGCGCGAGGAGGTCGCCTAGCGATGCCGATCGAAGGACCGCTGCGCGAGCTTGGAATCCACGACGTCTTCCAGCTGCTCGACCTGAGCCGGAAGACGGGCGCGCTGAGCGTCGTGTCCGCGTTGCGCGACAATCAGGGCACCGTGTTCTTCGAGGGCGGCGCGGTCGTCTTCGCATCGATTCGCAGCAACCCGCATCGCCTTGGGGACATGCTGGTGCGCGCGGGAAAGATCTCGGAAGCCGACCTCGACCGGGGGCGGGCAGCCCAGCAGAAGGGCGACACCCGGCGCCTGGGAGAGATCCTGCTCGAGATCGGCGCGGTGACGCCCAAGGAGCTCGAGCGGCACGTGCGCCTGCACATTGAGGAAGTGGTCTTCGAGCTGATGTCGTGGCGTGAGGGGTACTTCTCGTTCGAGGAGCGGCCGATCGCCGATGCGCCGAGCGAAGCGTCGGTGCGCATCTCGACCGAATCGCTGCTCATGGAAGGCGCGCGCCGCATCGACGAATGGTCGCGCATCGAAGGGAAGGTGCCGCACGTGGGCGTCGTTCCCGTCCTCGCGCCGCTGCGTGCCGATCATCCATCGCTACTCGACCTCCTGCCCAACGAGTGGGAAGTGCTCGCCGAGATCGATGGCGCGAAGGATCTGCGTGAGATCGCCCTTCGACTGGGACAGAGCGACTTCGACATCGCCAAGATCGTGTACGGCATGGTGACGACGGGCGTGATCGAGCTCCGCGATCCGCGCCTGGTGACGCCGCATCACGTCGGCGCTCCCGAGGACGCCCGTCCGCACGTGGAGCGGGCGCGCGCGCTGCTCGAGTCGGGGAACATCGAGGGCTCGCTGGCGGCAGCGCGGCAGGCGATCGCGGCCGATCCCCAGATGGCGGAAGCGCGCGTCGCGATGGCGCGTGCCCTGAGCAAGGCCGGGCGGCCGAACGACGCCGCGGAAGAGCTGCGACGGGCACTTCAGCTCGACCCGCTGCACGCGGATACGCATCTCGAAATGGGCTACTGCGCGGCGGCGCGCGGCGATCTCGGCGAGGCGATGGCGGCCTGGGAACGCTTTCTCCGCATGCTGCCGAACAGCGGCGACGCCGCTCGCGTGCGCGAGGCGCTCGCGAGCGCCTCCGCTCTTCATGGTCTTTTGACGGGGCGCGCGCATGGCTGATGACATTCGCCGCCTGAGCGAAGAGTTGGCTCGCGATCCCGCGAGCCCCGTCTATCTGCAGCTCGGAGAAGCACTACGCAGGGGCGGGCAGCTCGACCTCGCGCTCAAGGTTGCCCTGCGCGGCCTTGAACGCCATCCGCATGAGGCGGATGCGCACGACTTGCTCGCGCGCATTGCCGTCGACCGCGGCGAGCTCGAGCGGGCCTTCGACGAATGGGACATGGTCCGCCGCATCGCGCCCGCACACCTCGGCGCCCGAAAGGGAATGGGCTACGTCCTCTTCAAGCAGGGGCGGTACAGCGAGGCCCAGACGTACCTGAGCGAAGCGTCCGAGCTCGACGGCGAAGATGAGACGGTCGCGACGGCGCTCGCAATGGTGAGGGTGAAGCTGAGAGAAGGCGCTGGAGGCGCTGAAAGCGCTGACAGCGATCACGGCATTCAGCGCCCTCAGCGCGCCGAGCGCCCTCAGCGCCATCAAGCGTCCAGCCTTTTCGATGAGATCAATGAAACCGGCGAGCACACCGCGCTGCTGCTCGACGCGACGGGGCTCGTCATGGCCGGAACGTATCTCACCCAGGATGGGCGCGACGTCGCGCAGGAAGTCGGCGCGGAGCTGAGCGGGGTGAGTGACGAGGCGCGCCGCGCGATGCGGCACCTCGGCCTTGGCAATTGGTCGTCGCTCACGGTGGAGACCGATGCCGCGGTCGTGGCGATGGCGCCGATGCGGGATGACGCGCTGCTGCTCGTCGCGGCCTCGAAGGCCATGCCGCTGGGGCTCGTCCATCGCGTGCTCGATCGTTGTGTCGAGCGCGCGAACGGATGGCTGGGGGAGGGAGCGAGATGAAAACGAATCTCACCCCGATCCTCTCGGCACTCACCCGCCAACGGGGCGTGCGAGGCAGCTTGCTCGTCGATGAGACGGATGGCGTGATCATCGACGCGACGATGCACGTCGGGATGAAGGGGCCGGCCTTCGCAGCCCTCGCCGCCTCGCTCTACCGCAAGGCGCGCCTGTCCGCGGAGGCCGCCGGGCTCGGTGGCGTGACGTTCGTGCGACTCCGCGCCACGGAGGGGCATGTCTGCACCGCGGGAAAGAACGAGATGGTGCTGGTCATCGTGGCCGACGTCCACGCCAACATCGGCCTGATTCGAATGGAGATGCTCAAGGCGCTGGAGCGCCTCACCATATGATCAGCGTCGCCGAGCCTTGGGTCGAGGCGCCGCTGAAGCGCTTCGTCGATGACGCGCGCGTCACTTTCGCGCTGTTGATCTATCCGAGCGGACAGGTGCTCGGGCAGAGCGGCTTTTCGCGCGCCGTGGAGGTGATGTCCGCGGCTGCATTGGCCGCCGGCATCTATGCGACCGTGCGCGAGCTCGGTCGTACCCTCGATGGAAAAGGCTTTCGTGACGTGTTTCACGCCGGCGCGAAGCGGCGACTCTATCTGGCCGAAGCCTTCACGCCGCGCGGGCCGTGTCTCCTGCTCACGGTGTTCGACGAGCAGAGCTCGCTCGGGCTCGTACAGCTATACTTTGAAGAGCTGCGCACCGCCCTCGCGCAGACGAAGGTGCAGGTCCCCGATGCCGCCCCCATGCTCGACGAGAACTTCGAGGTCGAGCTGAATCGCAATCTCGCCATGCTGTTCGGGCGTGCGCCCGGACGACGCCACATCACTCCCACGTCCTGACGTCGTGTCTCTCGTCAACTACGCGTCCCGCGAGATCACGTGCAAGATCGTCTACTACGGCCCTGGGCGGTCGGGGAAGACGACGAACTTGCATTACGTGTACGGCCAGGTGCCGGAGGAGCGAAAGGGGAAAATGGTGTCGCTCGCCACCCAGACCGATCGCACGCTCTTTTTCGACTTTCTGCCGCTCGATCTCGGCACCATCTCCGGCTTCACGACTCGTCTCCAGCTCTACACCGTGCCGGGGCAGGTGTACTACCAGGCGACGCGCAAGCTCGTGCTGCAAGGAGCGGACGGCGTGGTATTCGTTGCCGATAGTCAGTCGCGTCAGCTGGACGAGAACATCGAGAGCTTTCAGGACCTGCACGCCAACCTGGGCAACCAGGGCATGGACCCACGCACGGTCCCGCTGGTGTTGCAGTACAACAAGCAGGATCTGCCGCGCGACATGATCATGTCGGTCGACGAGCTCGATGAGGCTCTGAACTTTCGCGGCGTACCGCGCTTCGCGGCCGACGCGCTGCATGGCATCGGCGTGTTCGAGACCTTGCGCGGCATCGCCGAGCTCGTGCTCAAGCGGCTGGCGTCGCCGGCCGAGGCGGGGAGTCGGTAGCGCATGGCGCTCGACGTCCGCTCTCGCTTCGACACGTTCGTCGTCGGCGCGGCCAACCGTCTGGCCGTGTCGGCGGCGCGTGCCGTGGCGCAGTCGCCGGGAGCGGCGTACAACCCGCTGTTCATCTACGCGGCATCGGGACTGGGGAAGACCCATCTGCTGTCCGCGATCGGCCAGCTCGCCAAGCAGCTCCAGCCCGATCTGCGGGTGGAGTACGTCACCACCGACGAGCTCGTCGAGCGACTGCATCAGGCGGTCACTCGGGGCGAAACCGAGGCATTCCGACAGAAGTTCGCCGAGCTCGATGTGCTGTTGCTCGATGACGTGCAGTTTCTGACCGGCCGCCAGGAGACGCAGAGCGAGCTGCTGCGGCTATTCAACGTGCTGCAGCGGAGCGGCAAGCAGATCGTGCTCACCAGCGATCGCCCCCCCGCCGAGATCGCCGACCTGGACGATCGCCTCATGACGCGCTTTTCCGGCGGCTTGCTGGTCGACATGGGCACGCCCGACTATGAGACGCGCGTGGCCATTCTTCGACGGAGGTGCGACGAGCGTGACGTCACTTTTGCGCCTGGCGTCGTCGAAGAGGTCGCGCGCGTCGTGTTCGCGAACGTTCGCGAAATGCAGGGGGCGATCAATCGCCTGATCGCGTACCAAACGCTCGGAGAAGGCGACGTCACGGTGGAGAGCGTTCACGGGCTGCTCGGCGATCGAGGCAATGGGGCAGGGCACCAGCGGCTGACGCCCAAGAGTGGCGAATACGAGAGCTTCCTCTCCGGACTCGCGGTGGCGGTTGCACAGCACATCGACGCCCGCCGGGTGAAGCTGGTCGAGTTGACGGCCGAATGGCGTACGCAGGGGTACCGCACTGGCGCGCTCGAGCGTGCGCTGCAGAGCAAGGAGACAACCGATCCGGACGCGCTGGTCAAGGAGTTCGAGCACAAGATCGCGCGGTTGCGTGCGCTCGAGCAGGAGCTCGTTGCACTCGATCCGACGCAGCGCGGCTCCGTGCAATTCCGCGATCCAGCGGCGCTCGAAGAGCTCGAGCGCCTCGCGGAGACACTGCGCGCCGAGTCGGTGCCCCCGCCGCCACCGGATGGGTCGCTGCTTCGCTCCGAATTCGAGGTTGGTCCCTCCAACCAGCTCGCGGCGCACGCGGCCGATGCCATCGTCGAGGAGCCGGGGCGTCGCTATAACCCGCTCGTGATCCACGGTGGCGCGGGCGTCGGGAAGACGCACCTCCTGCATGCGATCGGCAACGAGCTCGCGGCGGCCAGTGGCGGAGCGATGACCGTCGCGTGCGTCAACGCCAGCGATTTCGTGAACGAGCTGATCGCGGCGTTGCAGGATAGCGCCATCGAGACCTGGCGCGGGCGCTATCGCCGCGTCGACGCGCTGTTGATCGACCAGATCGAGATGTTCGCCGGCACGGAGCGAACGCAGGACGAATTTTTCCACCTGTTCAATACGCTCATGGAGGCGGGGAAGCAGGTCGTGTTGACGTCGTCACGCGCGCCGCGCACGCTGACCGATCTCGATGAGCGCCTCCGCTCGCGTTTCGAAGCGGGACTCGTTGTCGAGATCCAGCCACCCGACCGCCTGCTTCGGGAAAAGCTCGTTGCCCGTGTGCTCGCGAATGCCGGCGTCACGCCTTCCTCCGAGGTGCTGCACGCCGTGGCCGGCCTGGAGATGCCCACCGCACGCGACGTGCTCCGCGTGGGCGAGCGTCTGGCCGACATGGCGGCCTCCTCGAATGGCCGCCTCACGAGTGCCGATGTTTCGCGCGTCACCTCGGTGCGCCGCTCGACGCCGGTGCATCGCGCGACGCCGTCGGGAGACGCCCACTTCGGGGACCGGGAGAAGACAGTGTGGGACTGGCCCGACCTCTCCGGCCGCATCATTGAGGACCTCCGCTGATGGCGATCAAGGGCAGTCTCCGCGAAGCCAGCCTTCCCGACGTCCTCCAGCTTCTGGCGATGGGACAGAAAACGGGATGCCTCAGCGTCGCGGACCGGAGCAGCTTCGGTACGGTGTACTTCTCGCGCGGCCGTATTTCGTACGCGTCGATCGTGAACCGGCGCGACCGCCTCGGGGACATCCTGGTCAAGAACGGACTCATCACGCAGCAGGAGCTGGACTCGGCGATTCAGGCGCAGACCAGGCAGCGAGACAAACGCCTGGGCGAGATCCTCATCGAGCAGAAAATCCTCACCCGTGAGGAGCTGCACCGGTACATTCGGCTGCAGATCGAGGAGGCGGTGTACTTCCTCTTCACATGGACGCAGGGGACGTTCAGCTTCGAAGCCGATATCCTGCCTGACGAGCGCGACTTCCTCGTCTCGATCAATCCGGAATCGCTGTTGCTCGAGGGGGCGCGACGGGTTGACGAGTGGAGCCTCATCGAGAAGAAGATTCCGAGCTTCGACATCATCTTCGAGCTCGATCGCACCAAGCTCGCCGCCAGCGATGCCGAGCTCACCATGGAGCAGGAGCAGCTCGTTCCACTGGTGGATGGGCGGCGCGACGTCGCGGCACTCGTCGACGAATCCGGGCTCGGGGAATTCGAGGTCGGCAAGGCGTTGTACGGGCTTGCCACCGCCGGCTTCCTGCATCGCATTGGAAAGTCGAAGGCCTCCGACGCCGTCGTCCGCGAGGCGCGCGTCGAGGAGCACCGCAACCTCGGCATCGCCTTCTACAAGACCGGGATGTACGAGGAGGCGACGCGGGAGTTCCGCCGGGTCGCCGAGCTTCGGCCGAACGACGGGCAGGCGCTCTTCTACACGGCGCTGGTCCATTTGCGCAACGACCGCCTTCCGCAGGCCGAGGAGTCGCTGCGCGAAGCGGCGAGCCAACCGAATGCGCCGGCGGCGGTCTTCCACAATCTCGCGTTCGTCCTGGAGCGTGCGGGGCGGCTCGACGACGCCCAGATCGCGCTCGAGGAAGCCGTCACGCGGGGAGGCGGCTCCGACCCGCGCGTTCAGATCTCGCTCGGAATCGTGGCGCTTCGGCGCGGACAGCTCGCCGAGGGCGACGCGCTGCTCGCGGCGGCGCGCCCGCTGTTCGGCAAGCGAAAACCCAGCGCGCCGTGGTTCCATTACGCTGCCTTGGCGGCAGCGCTCGGCGGTGACTTCGATCGTGCCGGCGCGCTCGTCGAGGAAGCATTGTCGGTGCATCCGCACGTCGCGTCGCTGCACAATCTCAACGCGACGCTGCTGGAGCGCGCAGGCAAGTTTCGGCAGGCGATCGAAGCGGCCGAGGCCGGCCTTGGCGACGACAGCGGCCTGCCGCACCTGCACAAGAACCTCGGGGACTGCCACTACCGCGCGGGACAGTACGACCGTGCGCTCGAAGCGTACGAACGGGCGACGAAGCTCGCGCCCGGCCAGGGACACGACGTGTGGTTCAAGATGGGCAACATCCGCTATCGCAAGCATGAGCGCGAGGCGGCGCTGGAGTGCTGGGAAAAAGCGCTCGAGCTCGACCCGGAGAACGCTCTCATCCGCACGAACCTCGATCTCGTCCGGACGGTGATGTGAGCGTCAAGGATCAGCAGACCGACGCGGAGTTCGCCGCGCTCACGCAGAAGATCTCGCGTGAGCGCGGCTTCGGGTGCGCGAGCTACAAGGAGAAATGCCTTCGGCGTCGGATCGCGGTGCGGATGCGCGCTCGTGGCGTGCATACCTATCGCGATTACGCAACCATCCTGGATGGCGATGCACGCGAGTACGAGCTGCTCCTCGACGCGCTCACGATCAACGTCACCAAGCTCTTCCGCAACTGGGAAACGTTCGCCGCGATCGCCGAGGACGTGATCCCGGAACTGTGGCCGGCGAGCAACGAGCACATCCGGTGCTGGAGCGCCGGATGCGCGTCCGGCGAGGAGCCGTACTCCATCGCGATCCTGATGCATCGAGAGGCGCTACGGCGAAAGGACGAGAAGGCGCTCTCCCGGATCATGATCCTCGGCACCGACATCGATCGGCTCAGCCTCAAGGCCGCGGAGCGCGGGACGTTCGGCGAGGACGCGTTCGCGGATACCCCGCCGGCGATCCGCCGCCGGTATTTTACGCCCCGGCCACCCCACTCGCTGGACCCCGCCGTGAAGGCGCTGGTCAGCTTCGAGCGTCGCGACCTGCTGCACGAGCCGACACCCTCGGGAGGCCTCGACCTCATCACGTGCCGGAACGTCATCATCTACTTCGATCGCGCGTCGCAGGAGCTCCTGTTCCAGCGGTTCTATGATGCGCTCGTGCCCGGGGGATGTCTCGTTCTCGGGAAGGTGGAAACGCTCCTCGGTCCCACGCGCAACCTGTTCGTGCCGGTGAATCCGCGCGAGCGCATCTTCCGCAAGCCATGAGCGCCCAGCGGGAGATCCGCGTGAAGGTTGCGGACTGTGCGGTCGCGAATGGCGGGACGCTGCTCGTCACGGTCGGGCTCGGCTCGTGCGTGGCGATTGCCCTCCACGACCCGGAGGCGCGGATCGGCGGCCTGGCGCATGTGCTGCTGCCGAGCACGGGCATGTCACAGGACCGTGCCAACCGCGCGAAATTTCCATCGACTGCCGTGCCACTCCTCTGCGAGCGCATGCAGGCGTTAGGCGCCCGCACCGGCCGGTTGCGCGCGAAGATCGTCGGTGGAGCGAGCATGTTCACCTCACTCCTGTCGGCGACCGGCCTCCAGATCGGCGAGCGCAACGTCGTGGCCACCCGAGCGGCGCTCGAGCACGCCGGCATTCCGATCGTGGCCCAGGACGTGGGCGGCGACTACGGCCGCAGCGTGTACTTCGATGTCCGCGACGGACGCCTCACGGTGAAATCCCTCAAGGCCGGTCATGTCGTCCTCTAGGCTGCCCACCGTCCTCGTCGTCGACGACAGCGCGTTCATGCGCAAGCTCGTCTCGGAGATGGTCGATGCCTCGGGAGAATTCCGGGTCATCGGAACGGCGCGCAACGGCCTGGAGGCGCTGAAGAAGATTCATGCCCTCGATCCCGATCTCGTCACGCTCGACATCGAGATGCCCGAGCTCGACGGCATCGGCGCACTCGGCTACATCATGAGCGAAACACCTCGTCCCGTTGTCATGCTGAGCGGAGCCGCGTCGGAATCGGGGCGTGATCCGGCGATTCGCGCGCTCGAGCTGGGAGCGGTCGACTTCGTGAAGAAGCCGGGCGGGCCGATCTCGCTCGATCTCGATCGGGTCCGCGACCGGCTGCTCGATGCGCTGCGCGCGTCGCGCGAGGTGAATCTGCGGGGCATGCCGATGCTGGCGGGTCGTCCGGAGGGGCCGAGCCCGGGGCGCGCGATCTCCGGCGGCGGATCGTGGGCAACGCGCGCCGTCGCGATCGCCGCGTCCACCGGGGGGCCGCGCGCGCTCGCCGAGCTCATTCCCGCTCTTCGACCGGATCTGGATGCGGCCGTCCTCATCGTGCAGCACATGCCCGCGGGGTTCACAAAGAGCCTGGCCGAGCGACTCGATCTGCATTCACGACTCAGCGTCAGCGAGGCGTGCGATGGCGAGCGCGTGGTGCACAACCGCGTTTACCTGGCCCCCGGCGGGCAGCACATGCGAGTACGCGTCCAGGGCGGAGTTCCAGTCATCTCCCTCGACATCTCTCCGCCGGTGTGGGGCGTGCGCCCATCGGCGGATCCGTTGTTCAAGTCGGTCGCCGATGTGTTCGGGGCCGCCGCGATCGGTGTGGTCCTCACGGGAATGGGACGTGATGCCGCCGAGGGAATGCGCGCGATTCACGACGCCGGCGGACTCGGCGTCGCGCAAGACAAGGCGACGTCGATCATCTATGGAATGCCGCACGCGGCGCTGGTGGCGGGCGGCATTGACCAGGTGCTGCCGCTTCCAGCGATCGCGGGCGCGCTCACGGATTTGTTGACGTTCAAGGGCAGCGGGGTAATGTGACCCAGCCACCGCGTGAACTGTCCGTTGATCTAGGGGTGCTGGAGGCGCTGGGAGCGCTGAAGGCGCTGAAGGCGCTTAGCCATTTCTGCCCTGGGTCGCGATGAAGAAGAAGAAGCCATCTCCGCCACGAAAGGCATCACGCCCGACGCCGCGCAAGCGCACGGCGAAGGGCGCGGCTTCGCGCGAGGAGACCTCGCGGTCGCCGCGCAGAATCGACGCTGCTTCAGCGCCTTCAGCGCCCTTAGCGCCCCCAGCGCTTTCAGCGCCTCCAGCGCTTTCAGCGCCTCCAGCGCTTTCAGCGCCTCCAGCGCTTTCAGCGCCTCCAGCGCCTCCAGATCATGACTCCGGCCCGTCGCGACTGCCGCTTCGCGAGGCGATCGCGGCGCGCGATGGTCTCTCGGACACGCTGGTATTCCGCGTCGGCAATGAGCGGTTCGCGATCGATCTCGGCGCCGTCGAGGAGGCCATCGAGCTGCCATCGGTCCATCATCTCCCCGAGATGCCCGAGCATTTGCTGGGCGTGTTCGAGCTGCGCGAGCGACTCGTCCCGATCTACTCGCCGGAGCGCGTGCTGCGCGTCGCGCTGGCGAGCGATGCCGCGGCGGTGCTCGTCCTGCGCGCGGGCGACAAGCGACTCGGGCTCGCCGTCGATGATGTGGACGATGTGCTCGCCATTCACGGCGCCGCCGTACGACGGGCACCGATTCCCGAAAACGATGACAACGTGCTTCTCGGTGTCATTCGGCGCGGTGCCGACCTTCTCGCACTCGTCGACGCTGAGTCGCTGGCGCTCGCGTGCCTGGCCGATCAGCCCACGGAGGTAGTATGAACGCCGTTGGACAGCAGCTCGTCACGTTCCGCCTGGGCGATGACTATTTCGCCGCCGACATCTACTCGGTGGAGCGCGTCCTTCGCTATCAAACGCCCACGCCGATTCCCAACGTACCCGACTGGGTCGACGGGGTCATCGAGTATCGCGGGCGGATCATTCCCGTCATCGACCTGCGGCTGCGGTTCGGCCTCGAGCGGGCCGAGCCTCGGCCGGAATCGCGCATCCTCGTCTTCGCGGTGGGCAACGACTGGATCGGCGCGACCGTCGATGCGGTGCTGGAGGTGACGAGCCCGACATCCGATCAGCTCGCGCCGCCGCCCCCGCTGTTTCGTGGGCTGTCTGCGGAGTTCCTGCGCGGCGTCGTACGTCGCAACGACCGCCTCATCGTCTTTCTCGAAGTCACGAAGCTGCTGACGACCAACGAACGAGTCGTGCTCGAGCAGGCGGCGGATGGAGCAACGCGAGATGCCTGACGGTGGGTCGGGGGATTTGCGTGCTCGCTACGCGGCGATCGACGCGCGCCTCGATGCGGCGGCGACGCCAGCGGAGCGTGATGCGTTGAAGGGCGAGATCGTCTCGCTCTTCAAGCAGGTCGAAGCGCAGATCGCGGAGCTCTCGACCCTGAAGGACGATGTAAAGCGGCTCGTGGAGAAGTGGAAATCGGCACAGGTGGCGTCCGCGCCGGTGAGCGCGACGTCGACGTCGCCCGGCGCCGCCCCGCAGTTCGCCCCCGAGCGCCCGAAGCCAATGGCCGACCATCTCGGCGCCTCCACGTTCATCGAAAAGGGATGGAGTCTCATCTCACTGGGCGAGTACGACGGGGCGGAGAAGGCCTTGACACGTGCGCTGCAGTTGGCGCCCGATGATCCGCAGTCGGAGTCGCTTCTCGGATGGGCGCAGATGCTCCAGGAGAAGTACGACGACGCCCTTCTGAATTTCCAGAAGGTGCTGATGCGCGAGCCGGCGAATGCGCTGGCGCGCATCAATGTCGGATATATTTGCCTCAAGAAGCGCATCTTCGGCGAAGCGATCGAGCATTTGTCGAAGGCCATCCGTCTCGACAACGATCGAAAGGCGACGCTCTACGCGCACTTCTACCTCGGTCTCGTGTATCTCGAGCGCGAGATGTACGAGGACGCGCAGACGTTCTTTCGGAAGACGCTCCAAATCGGCCCGAATCTCGTCGAGGCGTACTTCGAGCTCGGGCGCGCGCTGTGGTTCGACGGACAGAAGGATGCGGCCATGACGGCGTGGCGCGATGGTCACCGCACCAACAAGTTCAATCCATGGGGCAAGCGCTGCGGAGAGATGCTCAAGCACGTCGAGGGAGGAGGCTCGCTCTCGCGCTCGCGCGTCATGGCCTGATCGCGGCGGTCCTTCTCACTTCTTCTCTCCTCGCACAACCCACCGCCCCACTTCGCCTGGATCGAGATCGTTTCTCGGTCCTCGGCTATCCGAGCGATGAACAGCTCATGCGGTCCGTCCTCGCCGCTGCGGCGGAGCGCGACAGCTTCCCCTGGCTTCCGCGGCCGCGTGCTCGCGTGGTCATCGCCATCGCCCCCGACGAGCGGCGCTTTCGTGAATGGATCGGCCCCGCCGCACCGGAATGGGGGGCTGCGATCGCGTTTCCCACGCAACGCACCATCATCATGCAGGGGCGTACTGCCGGCTCCGACGCTGGCGATCCGCTGGTCGTGCTTCGTCACGAGCTCGCGCACCTCGCCCTCCATGAGGCGTTAGGCGACCTCCCGCCGCGCTGGTTCCATGAGGGGTACGCCAGTGTCGCCGCCGGCGAGTGGGGGCGGGAGGAGGTTCTGGCCACGAGTGTCGCGCTGCTCTGGCGCGGGATGCCGACGCTGGATTCGCTCAACCTGATTTTCGAGGCCGGAGCCTCGCGAGCCGACGCCGGGTACGCGCTCGCGCACCGCGCAGTGGCCGAGCTCGCGGCGCTCGATCCCGCGCGTGGCCTGTCGCTGTTCTTCGACTACTGGCGCGAGACGCGCTCGCTCGAGGTCGCGATCCGCCGCGCGTTCGGTCTGACACAAGCGCAGTTCGAAGAACGATGGCGCCAGCGCACGCGTCGGCGGTACGGCGCACTCGCGATCGCCGCCGACCTGTCGCTGGCCGCAGCGTCACTGATGGTGATCGTCGTGCCGTTGTACATGGCGCGTCGTCGTCGCGATCGCCGCCGCCTCGAGGCGATGCGCGCCGCTGATGCGGCAGCCGAGCGAGCCGCGAGAGAGAGCGCGATCGCTGCGCTCCTCGGAGAGGAGGGTCCTCAGAGTCCTCAGGGTCGTCAGGGTCCTCAGGATCCTCAGGGTCCTCAGGGTCCTCAAGGTCCTCAGGGTGCGAACGATGATGATGCTCGCGCGCGCTGAGCACTCTGAGGACCCTCGGCACCCGACCATCTCGGTTTTCTTGACACCATTTGTGAGCCCGGGTACACTAAACGCCTATGCCCAATTCAGAAACGCGGTTACGGCGGCGCGCGGCACTGTGGTGGGGCGCCGCGCTTCTCACGCTTGGCATCGGATACGCGGATCTCGCACGCGGTGGGATCACCCTGGCACCAGTGATGCTTGTGCTCGGGTATTGCGTGCTCGTTCCTCTGGCCATCCTGAAATAGCGGGCGCGCGGCGTCCCTGAAGGGCGCGCGGCGCTCGGGCTCGGGCGAATAGCTCAGTTGGTTAGAGCGCCTGCCTTACACGCAGGATGTCGGGGGTTCGAGTCCCTCTTCGCCCATGGCCGCGGAGCTTTCCGCGGACCCTCGTGCGGCAAACCGGGTAGTAGGAGCCAACGTCTTGGAGGTTATGACTGTGAAGCCATTGGTTCGTGGGGCGACGACTGTGATCGGCTTCGTCGCCGCGCTCGGGGCGACCGGGGTGTCGACGCTCGAGGCGCAGCGCCGGCCGGTAGCGCCTCCCGCCGATGCACCCCGTTTTCCCGTGCTGCCCTTCAAAACGACCGACAAGAAAGTCGGCGTCCAGGCGGCCGACGCCGTGCGCGCACGCCTGACGGCGGCGTATCGCATTCGCGACATGTACGTCATTCCGCGCGCCGATGTCGAGGCGATTCTGACGGGCTCCGGATTCCCGCCGGATGAGGCTCCGGACCCGATCACGGCTCGTCTGCTCGCCGCGCAGCTGCGTGGCGACGAGTATCTCGAAGGCACCGTGACCCGCACGCCAGCTGGATATCGCCTCGACACGCGCATGGTGCTGACGCGCGACAACACGATGGTCCAGCCACTGCCCCCGGCCGAAGGCGCCAAGGTCGAGGATGCGGCGCGGGCCGTGGTCGCGTCGATCCAGGAAGCGCGCAAGCAGCTCGATGACGTCCGCGCCTGCGAGAACGCGATGCGCGAAAACAACGTCGCTGGGGCCCTCACCGCGGCTCGCACGGCCATCGCCGAGTACCCGCAGGCGACGCTGGCTCGCGTGTGCATGGCCCGGGCGCTGACGTCGCAGAAGGCGCCGGCCGATTCGATCATTCCTGTGCTCGAAGCGGTGCTGGCCGTCGACTCGATGAGCCGTCCCGCGCTCGAGCAGCTCGGTCTCGCGTACAAGACGGCCAATCAGGTCGACAAGTCGGTGCAGACGTGGGGTCGGCTCATTCGGTACTATCCGAACGACGCGAAGCTCGTGTCCGACGTCGTGAACGAGATCGCTGCCAGCGGTCGCCCCGAGATCGCGAAGCCGATCATCGAGCAGGCCGTCGAGCAGAACCCCGGCGATCCCGCGCTGACGCGGCTGCTTTTCCTCATTCAGCTTGCGTCGAAGGACTGGAAGGGTGCCGTCAAGACGGGTGAGGATCTCGTCCGCGTCGATACGGCGTCGGCTGACACGACGTTCTTCCTTCGTCTCGCCGTTGCTTACGACTCGGACAGCCAGCCTCAGAAGGCGGCCGAGACGCTCGCGCGCGGCGTCGCGAAGTTCCCCAACAACGCCGGGCTCTGGTCGACGTATGCCCAGATGCTGCGTAGCTCAGGCCAGCTTCAGCAGTCGTTGACCGCGATCGATCGCGCCCTCGCCATCGATCCGAAGGTGGAGCATGGGTGGTTCCGCCGTGCGCAAACGCTCGTCGAGCTCGGTCAGACCGACAGTGCGTTCGCGGCGGCCAAGCGCGCCATCGAGAACGGTGCCGATAAGAACCTCGTCGGCCAGCTGATGCTCGTCGAGGCGAACAAGAAGTTCCGGGCGGCGAGACAATCGCAGCAGCGGGCCGACTATCAGGAGGCCGTGCGTCTTCTGTCACGGGCCGACTCCATCGCGGGACCGAATCCGATGGTGAGCTTCCTCCTCGGCGCCTCGGCGTTCAGTGTCGGCGACCAGGCCGCGCGAGAGAATCAGAAGGCGAAGAGCTGCGAGCTCGCACAGCTCGCGGAAGAGTCCTTCACCACGGCGATGATCCACTTGCCGAAGGGTGCCGCGGTACAGGCGGAGGCGTCGACCCAGCTGCTCAACGCCATTCCGCAGTACACGCGCGCCGTCGAAGGGCAGAAGAAGAACTTCTGCAAGGCCGGTCGGCGCGGCTGACGCCGGTCGTGGAACGATCGAGCGGCCCGAGACCTCACGGTCTCGGGCCGCTCGCTTTTACTCGCGGTCGTCTTCCTCGGGCAGATGCGGGAGATGGACGCGGAGGTCCTGTGGACGCGCGCGATATGACAGGGTCGTCGCCTCCGACGCTTCACCGTCCACGTTTACGCTCACCGGGCCATCGGCGGCGATCGTCACCGAGGGAAGCTGGAAGTAGCGCACACCATCCTCGTCGAGATGCTCGCCTTTCTTGATGCGCATCAGGAGCTTCGCAAAGTCACCGCGGGGCATCGCCTCGACGATGCAGAGATCGATCAGCCCATCGGTGACCATCGCGCGGGGCGTGATGCGCGTTCCTCCGCCGGTGCTGCGCGCATTGCCGACGGCGAAGATCAGAAACTCGGATTCGAGATCCACACCAGGACCCGTGATGTGTGCTCGTCGTGGCTGCAGGTCGGCCAGCTTCCGAACCCCGGTGATTGCGTAGGCCAGCGGACCGAGCTGCTCCTTCGCTTCCGTGGGGGTCTCGGCAGTTGCTTCCGCGGCCACGCCGCCGCTCGAAACGTTGAGAAACCGCCGTCCATTCAGCTCGGCGGTGTCGATCGTGCGAGGGGGGTGTTGGAGGACCACATCCATGGCATGGTCGGCATCCTCGGGGATGCCGACCTGCCGCGCGAAATCGTTCGCCGTACCGAGCGGAACGATGCCCAGCGGTACGTCGCTGCCATCGAGGCCATTCAGCACTTCGTTGATCGTCCCATCGCCGCCCACCGCCACAACGGCATCGACTCCACGCTCGGCACCCTCGCGCGCGAAGCGAATGCCGTCGCCTCTCTCCCACGTCACACGGGGATCGATTGCATGGCCTTTGTCACGTACCCAGGACACCAGGTGACGCAGCGCGTCGTTGTCGGCGCGCTGGCCGTGCATGATGAGCATGAGCTCCTTCCGGGTCGTGCGGGGCATTCTGATCGCGAGTGCAAGCAAGCACCAAGCCGCGGCGCTTTTCCTGGTGGCGATTGTGATCTGCATAGCTTGACCACGCGCTCCATGCGCCGCTAGAATGACCGCGTTGCGAACGCACGAGTCGCGGTGGGCGAGCGCATACCACGCGCCGGTTCTCGCCACGGAGGTCGCCAACCTCCTGCGTGGATGTGCGCACGTGCTCGACGGAACGCTGGGCGGAGGCGGGCACACGCTCTTGCTGCTCGAGCAAGGCGCGCGCGTCACCGCGCTCGACCGGGATCCGGAGGCCATTGCCGCGGCGCGTGTCCGATTGCACGAGTACGAACACTCCTCCCGCTTCCGCGCTCTCCTGGGCAACTACGCCGACCTCGACGCAGTGCCGGAGCTCGGTCCCGCTCGTTTCGACGGCATTCTGCTGGACCTTGGCGTGTCTTCGCATCAACTCGATGATCCACGCCGCGGCTTCTCGTTCCGGGAAGGCGCGCCGCTCGACATGCGCATGGGTAGCGACACCCCGCAGACCGCGGCCGACTGGCTCAACGAAACGCCGGAGCTGGAGCTGCTGCGCGTTTTTCGCGAGTACGGGGATGAGCGCCGCGCCGCCCGCCTGGCGCGCGAGGTCGTCCGACGGCGAGCGACCCGGCCGTTCGCGATCAGCGATGACCTGGTCGGCGCCATTCGGGGCGCGCTTGGACCGCGCTCCGGTGCGCCCGATTTCGCTCGCCTCTTCCAGGCGGTGCGGATCGAGATCAACGACGAGCTCGGCGGGCTGGCGCATGCGTTGCCATCGCTGCGCGACCGCCTCGAGCCGGGTGGGGTGATGGCGGTCATCGCCTATCACTCCGGCGAGGATCGCATCGTAAAAGGTGCGTTTCGCGAATGGAGTACGACCTGCGTATGTCCACCGCGACAGCCGCAGTGCACGTGTCGTGGCCGAGCGCTGGGCGAGATGGTGACTCGCCGATCGATCACGGCGACACCCGCTGAGGTGGCGACGAACCCACGAGCCAGGTCGGCGAGGCTGCGCGCATGGCGAAGCGCCGGATAGCGCTCCGCGGCCGGTCGCTGGTCGCCCTGGGCCTCCTCGGTTTCGTTCTGATTGCCACAGGCGTCATCTGGCGTAGGGCCGCGGGGATCTCGCAGGCGGCGGACCTGCGCGCGCTCGAGCAGCAGGTGGTCCAGCTCGAAGCCCAGCAGGCACGACTCGAGAGCGAGATCCGCGAGGCCTCCAGCCGCTCGACGCTCGCACCCATCGCCGAGCGGCGGCTCGGGATGCGAGTCCCGAGTGACACGCAGGTCGTGATTCTTCCGCGCTCCCCCCGCTCCGGCACGTAGATGCCCCGCCTCACTCGCTCGCAGGTCGTTCACGGCGCGCTCGGCGCGTTCGCCGTGCTGCTGGTCATCCGAGCCGCTCAGGTTCAGCTGTGGGAAGGCCGCGCATGGGCCGCGCGCGCACACAAACAGCATTACGGCGCAAAAGCCATCCCCGCACCGCGCGGGGCCCTTCTCGATGCGCGCGGCGTTCCCCTCGCGCAGAGCCGAGAGCTCGTGAAGCTCTCGATCGCCCCACAGGAGGTTCGCGATCGGCGCGCGCTCGGAAAAGCGCTCCGCACGCTCGGCGTGCCTCCCGCATGGGTGGCGCGAGCCACCGATGCAAAGCGCAAATGGGTCGTGCTCCCGGGGCGCTATCTGCCCATCGACGCCTCGGCCGTGACGAGCATGCGTGGCGTGTACACCGAGATTGCGATCGACCGTGTCTATGCGCACGGTGAAGCGATGCGTCGCGTCGTCGGACGTGTTGGGGCGGACGACCAGCCGATCGACGGCCTCGAGCTCGCGCTCGACTCGCTGCTCAGCGGAAAAGAGGGAACGCTGCTGGTCGCGCGCGATGCCCGCGGGCGGCGGGCGAGCTCGTCCGGGGAGTCGGGACGCGCGCCCGTACGAGGTCACGAGGTGGTGCTTACCCTGAGCCGAGAGCTGCAGGACATCGCCGAACGTGCGCTGCGCGATGCCGTGGAGCGAATGGGAGCGGCGGGTGGGGATGTCGTCATTCTCGATCCGCACACGGGCGAGTTGCGGGCACTGGCGAGTCATCGCACCGACGGGTCGTTCTCGGGCGTCCCCGCGCTCAGTGCGCCGTTCGAGCCCGGATCGACGCTCAAGCCGTTCTTCGCCGGCGCTCTGCTCGCCACCGGGCGCGCCACGCCGGACGAGCGGATCGACACCGAGAATGGTGTCTATACGATCGAGGGGCGTACCATCACCGATGTGCACGCCGAGGCCTCGATGACGCTCACCGAGGTGATCCGGTTCTCGAGCAACATCGGGATCGCCAAGTTCACCGCCCGCCTTGCGCCACGGGAGCAGTACGAGGTCCTGCGCGATCTCGGGTTCGGCACGCCGACCGGCGTCCCATTCCCCTCCGAGGCGGGTGGGACACTCATGATGCCTGACGAGTGGACACGCATGTCCCCGGCGTCGCTCGCCATGGGCTACGAAATCGCCGTCACGCCGGTACAGCTGGCGACCGCCTACGCGGCGATCGCCAACGGGGGCGAGCTGCTCGAGCCGACGATCGTCCGGGAGATTCGCGATCCCGATGGCGCGGTTCGCTTTCGTCACGAGCGCCGGGTAGTGCGACGCGTGATGAGCGAAGAGATCGCGGCGACCGTGCGCGGGATGCTGGTGGGCGCCGTCGAGGAGGGCACCGGTGGTGGAGCGGGACTGGGCAGCTTCTCGGTGGCGGGTAAGACGGGCACCGCGCGAGTTGCCCGCGGCGGCCGGTACGCGGCGAGCGAGTACACCGCGTCGTTCGTCGGCTTCTTCCCGGCCGAGGAGCCGCAGTACGTCGTCCTGGTGAAGATCGATCGCCCGACGGGCGCATACTACGGCGGGCAGACGGCTGCGCCCGTTACGCGAGCAGTCCTGGAAGCCGCCATTGCCGCCCGCGACGCGGCGCTCGATCGTCGAGCGCTCGCGTCACGGGAATCGCTCGAGGCGCTGGCGAAAGCGGGGCCACACGCCGAGGACCTCGGAGAAGCAGAACGCGTCGCCGAGGAACAGGCCCCGCGTCATGTCGTTGACTTGCCGCTGGCGAAAGATGCAGGCCGGACGCGAACGACCGCGCGCGCCGTGCCTAACGTGCGCGGGATGCGGCTTCGCGAGGCCGTCCGCACACTGCACCGTGCTGGCTTCCGCGTTCAGCTCGGGGCCGCGACGGGGTCAGCGTCGGCGACCTGGCCGACTGCGGGGGCGATGCTTCGCGAGGGGTCCCTCGTCAGGCTCGTGAGCGATCGGTGATGTCGGTCGCCGGCGCGGAGGCCGTCGATTCGACGTCGCTCGCGCCCATCCTTGAGGCGCTGCGCCGCGCCGAGCTGCTCGTGTCGGTAGAGGGTGACCTTCCCCCCGTCGTCACGGATATCGTCGACGATTCTCGCGCGGTGCGGAGTGGCGCGCTGTTCGTAGCGGTGCGCGGTACCGAGCGCGATGGTCATGATTATCTGGCGGACGCTCGCGCGCGGGGGGCAAGCGCGGCGATCGTGGAGGAGGCGGGGCGCGCGAACGTGCCATCGATCGTCGTGCGTGACGGCCGGCGCGCTGCCGCGATCGCTGCCGCGGCGTTTTTTGGCGAGCCCTCGAGCCGCATTCGTGCGATCGCGGTGACCGGTACGAACGGGAAGACCACGACGGTAGGGATGCTTCGCCACCTGCTAGACGAGCCCGCGGCCGCGAGTGCGTCGATCGGCACGATCGGCGTACTCATCGGGAGCGCCGGAGCGCCGTTCGAGGGCGGAGCCGGCTTGACCACGCCCGGCCCCATCGAGCTTCAGCGCGTATTGCGCGCGCTGAGCGCCCGCGGCGTCCGTACAGTCGCGATGGAGGTCTCCTCGCACTCCCTCGAGCAGCGCCGCATCGAAGGCATGCGATTCGAGACGGCGGTGTTCACCAACCTCACGCGCGACCATCTCGACTATCATGGGACCATGGAATTGTACTTCGATGCGAAGGCGCGCCTCGTCTCGCACCTGTCACCAACTGGCGTCGCGGTCGTGAACGCCGACGATGTGGCGTGGACCGCGTTGCCGCCTGCGCCCCGGCGTTTGCGATTCGGGTCGCGCGGCCAGGGCGCCGAGGTCTGGGCCGATTCCGTGCGTTACACGCCACGCGGGAGCGCATGGACCCTGGTTGTGGAGCCCTCGAAGGTCACGGGCCGCGAAACGCAGCGCGCTGAGGTCACGCTGCCACTCATAGGGGATTTCAACGTCGTGAACGCGCTGGGTGCGGCGGCGGCTGCCATCGCCACCGGCGTGACCGTGGAGGAAGTGGCGCGCCGGCTCGCTACGCTGCCGCAAGTCCCCGGTCGACTCGAGATCGTTCTCGAGCGGCCGACGGTCCTTCGCGACTACGCCCACACTCCAGATGCGCTCGAGCGCGCCCTCCACGCGGTACGCCCTTTCGTCGAGGGTCGGCTGACGGTCGTTTTCGGTTGCGGCGGGGACCGGGACCGCGGGAAGCGCCCGGTGATGGGCGGCATCGCCGAGCGGCTCGCCGATCATGTGATTCTCACGAGCGACAATCCTCGAACCGAAGATCCTGAAGCGATTCTCGACGAGATCGAGGGGGGAATGACGGGCGAGCACGAGCGCATCGAAGACCGGCGCGAAGCCATCGCGCGGGCGCTCCAGACATCGTCGCCGAACGACGTGATTCTCCTGGCCGGGAAGGGCCACGAGACGTATCAAATTCGCGGAACAGCACGTCTCCCGTTCGACGAGAGAGCGATCGTGCGCGAGCTGGCGGGCTCACTGAAATGAGCGCGCCATTCTGGACGCTCGATCGCGTCGCTGCCGCGATGAGCGACGCGTTTCCCTCGGAGCGCGCGCGCACGCAGTGGCCTCGCGGGGCGACAACGCTCCACGGCGTTTCGACCGACACGCGGAACATTACCAAGGGCGACCTCTTTGTCGCGCTCGCCGGCGAGCGGTTCGACGCGCACGACTTTCTGAGCGAAGCAGTCGCCAAGGGTGCCTCGGCCCTCGTCGTGTCGAAGCCGGAGCGCAGCGCGGGTCTTGGCGTCCCCGTCTTTTCGATTTCGGATACGACGGTCGCGCTCGGCGCTCTGGGCCGGTTTCGAAGACGCGCGTGGGGCAAGCCCCTGGTCGCCATCACCGGCACGAATGGCAAGACGAGCACCAAGGATCTCACGCGAGCCGCGCTCGGTGGCGCGCTCGACGTCCACGCGACGGCCGGGAATCTGAACAACCGGATTGGACTTCCGCTCACGTTGCTGGCGCTGCGCGATGAAGCGGACGTCGCCGTCTGCGAGATGGGGATGAGCGTTCCTGGCGAGATTGCGACGTTGCGCGCGATCGCCGAGCCCGATATCGCGGTCGTCACCTCGGTAGCCGAGGGACACCTGGAAGGGCTGGGGAGTGTCGAGGGAGTGATGCGGGAAAAGGTCTCCATTCTCGATGGAGTCGGCATTGGCGTCGTCCCTGCCGCGCAGCCGGAGATTGCCGAGGCCGCGAAGGATCGTGCGCGGCGATTGGTCGTCGCGGGGCTCGAGTCGGGCGACCTCCATGCCGACGAGTGGACCGTCGAGGAGGATGGGCTGGGCCGTATCAGCGTCAAAGGAGTCACGGTGCGGCCTCCTCTGCGCGGCTTCCACAACCTGCGCAACACGATGCTCGCGCTGGCGGTCGCGCAGGAGTGCGGGGTTTCGCTCGAGCTCGCCGCGGAGGGTATCGCGCACATGCCGCTCCCGTCGATGCGCTTGTCCTGGGAGAAAGTGGGCAGCGTGACGCTGATCAACGACGCGTACAACGCCAACCCGGGCTCGATGCGCGCGGCGCTCGAGCTCCTGGATTCCGTCGGGCGAGGACGGCAGCGGGTTGCCGTCCTTGGCGGAATGCGGGAGCTGGGCGCTCACGCCGAGCGCCTGCACGCCGAGATTGCCGATCGGGCCCTTCAGTCGTCCATCGACGTCGTGGCCGGCGTTGGGGAGATGGGCGACGCGTTGCGTCGCGCGGGACGGGACGATGCGCGGGTGGTGGCCGCGCCGGACATCGATGAGCTGTGGCAATCGCTGGCGCCACGACTCTCTCGGGATGCGGTGATCCTCCTCAAGGCGTCGCGGGGCGTGCGGCTGGAACGACTCGTCCCTCATCTCACTGCCTGGGCCAACGGTTAGTGCTCTACCACCTGCTCACTCCGCTCACCGAGTACTGGGGCGCCCTCCGCCTCTTCAATTACATCACTTTTCGCGCGGCCGGCGCGGTGGTGACCGCGATCGTGATGGCCTTTCTCGTGGGGCCGCCGATCATTCGCCGGTTACGCGGGATGCAGATCCATCAGGTCATCCGCGAAGGGACACCGGACTCGCACCAGGAGAAGAAGAGCACCCCGACCATGGGCGGGTTGATCATTCTGCTCGCGGCGATCGTACCGACGCTGCTGTGGGCGCGATTGACCAATCGCTATGTATGGCTGGCGCTGTTCGTCACCGCGTGGATGGGCGGGATCGGCTTCCTCGACGATTATCTGAAGCTCAAGCAGAAGCGGGAAGGGAAGAAGAACGAGGGGCTGGTCGAGCGGTACAAGCTCATCGGGCAGCTCTCGCTCGGCACCATTCTCGGGCTGTATCTCTGGCTGTTCCCGCTGTCGACGCTGCCCGGCGCGTCCACGACGCTGCCGTTTTACAAGTACATCCTGATCGTCCCCTGGTTCGCGTGGATGTACGTGCCCTTCGTTGCGTTCATCCTCACCGGCACGAGCAACGCGGTAAACCTCACCGATGGCCTGGACGGGCTGGCGAGCGGGCTCGTCGCCATCGCCGCCGGGACGTTCGCGCTGTTCGCGTACCTGATTGGACGCATCGACGCCAGCCAGTACCTCGGCATCTACTACCTGCGCGGCGCCGGGGAGCTCACGGTGTTCTGCGTCGCGCTCTTCGGGGCCTGTGTCGGATTCCTCTGGTACAACGCGAAGCCCGCGCAGGTCTTCATGGGGGATACGGGCGCCCTCGCGCTGGGCGGCGCGTTAGGTGCCGTCGCCATTCTCCTGAAGTCCGAGTTCCTGCTCCTCCTCATCGGCGGCGTGTTCGTCGCCGAGACGCTGTCGGTGATTCTGCAGCGGACCGTATTCAAGTATCGAAAGCGTCGCCATGGCGTGGAGTACGCGCGGCAGCATCGCGTCTTCCGCCGGGCTCCGCTGCACCATCACTTCGAGATGATCGGTTGGCCGGAGACGCAGGTCGTCGTGCGCTTCTGGATTCTTGGCATCTTCTGCGCGTTCATCGCGCTCAGCACGCTCAAGCTGCGATGATCACGCTGCCGGAGAAGTGGCGGAGCGGAGAGATCGCCATCATCGGGTTGGGGAAGAGTGGCGTGGCGGCTGCCCGCCTCCTGCGGAGGGAGGGACTGGCGGTATACGCCTCGGACTCGGGATCGTCGGATGCGGTGCGCGATGGCGCCAAGGCCATTCGCACGGACGGCGCCGACGCCGACATCGGCTCGCACGACCTCGAGCGGATCTGCCGGGCATCCTTGGTGGTCGCGAGCCCGGGCGTGCCCCCCGAGGCGACGCCGCTCGAGCGCGCCCGGGAAGCGCACGTCCCTGTGGTCAGCGAGATCGAGATCGCGCTGCGCGCCCTTCCCGAAGCGAAGGTGATCGCAGTGACCGGAACGAATGGAAAGACGACGACGACCGCACTCGTCGGCCATCTCCTGCGCGCCATCGGCCTCGACGCCATTGACGCGGGCAACATCGGGACGCCACTCGCCGCGGTCGCCATGGAGCGCAAGCCGCCGCGCTGGATTGCGCTCGAGCTGTCGTCGTTTCAGCTGCACGACACGCCCGGGATCGCCCCGATAGTGGGAATACTGACGAATCTCGCGCCCGATCATCTCGATCGCTACGCGACGGTGGAAGAGTACTATGCCGACAAAAAGCTCCTCTTTCGCAACGCACGCACGATCTCCAAGTGGGTGGTCAACGGCGATGACCGAGCGGCTCTCGACCTCGCTCGTGAGGCAGTAGGCACCCACAAGCGATTCTCGCTCAAGCAGCCCGATGCCGATGCCACCTACGACCGGGAGCAGGACGCCCTCGTCGTCGGGGGGTTGCCGCTCCTGCCGCGCCGAGAGCTGAACCTGTTCGGGGATCACAACGTCGCCAACGCCCTGGCGGCGTCGTTGGCGGTGATGATCGCCGACAAGGGAAATGCGACGCCCGAGGCGCGGGCGCGCATCGGTGACGGGCTTCGGACCTTCCATGCCCTCAAGCATCGTCTGGAGATCGCCGGCGAATCGAACGGCGTGATGTGGATCAACGATTCGAAGGCGACGAACGTGAGCTCGACGCTGGTGGCCATTCAAGGGATGACGCGGCCGACGATCCTGCTTCTCGGCGGCCGGCACAAGGGCGAGCCATATCGCGCGCTGGCCGAGCCGCTGCGCCGAACTGGAAAGGCGGTGCTGGCCTACGGGGAGGCGGCGCCGATCATCGAGCAGGACCTTCGCGGTGTCGTGCCCCTGGAGCGACTGGGATCCGACTTCGACGAAGTGATCGCGCGCGCGCGGGCCCTCGCGACGCCGGGCGATGTGGTCCTGCTGTCTCCGGCGTGCTCGAGCTACGACATGTTCAAGAACTACGAGGAGCGGGGCGCGACGTTCAAGCGGCTCGCGGTAGGAGGGAGATCCTAATGGGAGCGGTGGCAATCGCGCACGAGCGCACGCGCTGGCGGATGAGCGTCGAGGCGCGCGCGCTCGTGCTGGTGACGGCGGTCCTGCTGGCGTTCGGGTTGGTGGTGCTTTACAGCTCGAGTGCGGTGCTGGCGCTGCAGGAGGGTCACTCCAGCGCGCACTATCTCGTGCGGCAGCTCATCGGCGCCTTCGCCGGCTGCGTGATCTTCGCCATTGCGGCGAAGGTCGACGCGGAGAAGTGGCGAACGTGGGCGTGGCCGCTCATGGGGCTGAGCGTCCTGCTTCTCCTCATCCTGATTCTCCCGTTCACCGACGCGATCGCACCGCGCCTCAACGGATCGCGGCGCTGGCTCACCGTTGGGATCACTGTCCAGCCCTCGGAGCTCGCGAAGCTGGCGGTGGTCGCGTGGACCGCCATGCTGGTGGTGAAGAAGGGAGACAAGCTTCGCCGCCTCACCAAGGGTCTGCTGCCATTCCTCGTCGTCGTGGGCGTGCTCGATCTCCTGGTCATTCTCGAGCCCGATCTCTCGATGGCGATGATGTTCACCGTCCTGATGGGTCTCGTTCTGTTCGCCGGCGGTGTGCGCATCGGGCACTTCGTCGTGCTCGGCATCCTGGCGATTCCCGTACTCTGGCGCGAGATGGAGCGCGTGCAATACGCGCTGCTCCGCCTCACGAGCTTCCTCGATCCGGGAGCCGCGCCGGCGGAGGCGCACTATCAGCTGCGCCAGTCGCTGATCGCGGTCGGGTCTGGACGATTCTTCGGTGTCGGGTACGGGGAAGGGCGGCAGCAGACGGGCTTCCTGCCGTACCCGTTCAACGATTTCATCGCCAGCAACGTCGGCGAAGAGTGGGGCTTTCTTGGTCTGCTTCTTCTCGTCGCCGGGTTCACCCTGTATGGCGTGCTCGGGTTCCGTATCGCGAACATGGCGCGGACGAAGTTCCAGCAGCTCTTGGCCCTCGGCCTCACGGCGACGACCGTGATCACCGCGTACCTGCATATCGGCGTCGTGATCGGGCTGCTCCCGACCACCGGCTTGACGCTGCCCTTCTTCAGCTATGGCCGCTCCAACCTCCTGCTCTCGTTTCTCATCACGGGAATTCTCGTCAACATCGCCAGCCGCCACGAGCGCGTCGTCGGCGGAGCGGCCAGCGACCCGGTGACGCTCGCGCACGCGCGCACATGAGGATTCTGTTCGCCGGCGGCGGAACCGGTGGACATCTCTATCCCGGACTCGCGATCGCTCGCGCCGTGCAGCGCCTCGACCCGAATGCGCGCCCTTACTTCGTGGGGGCGCGCCGTGGCATCGAGCGCGAGGTGTTGCCCGCATCGGGATTTCCACATCGCCTGCTCGATCTGCATCCGTTGTATCGCAGCCGTCCGTGGCAGAACTGGCGCACGATCGTGGGATTCGCGCACGCCTGGCGGGAAATCGGCACGCTCGCGCGCGAGGAGCGACCGGCGGTAGTGGTCGGCACGGGTGGATATGCGGCCGCGGCGACATGCGCGTGGTGCGCGGCACACGACATCCCGGTGGCTCTCCAGGAGCAGAACTCCTTCGCCGGTATCACCGCGCGCCTCATCGCACGGGTTGCCCGCGAGATCTACCTCGGCTATGGGGAAGCGGCCCGCTCGCTGCGCCCGCGCCGTGGTGCGTGGATGGAAGAAACGGGAAATCCGATCGAGCCGCCGCCGAGTCCACGACCGGCGCGCGACGTCGCGCGACGCACCTGGAATTTTCCCGCCCAGGCGAGGGTGCTGCTCATTACCGGCGGCAGTCAGGGCGCCCGCGTGCTGAATGAGGTCGTCGGCGCATGGATCGCGCGAGGGCTTCCCGATGGCGTGCACGTCATATGGGCGACGGGACGGGCGGCATTCAACGACTACGCGAAGCTCGAATCCTCGGACGTGCGTGTTCGTGCGTATCTGTCTCCCATCGCCGAGGCGTATGCGGCCGCCGACGTTGCGGTGACACGCGCCGGCGCCCTGACACTCGCCGAGCTCTGCGCATGGGGAGTTCCAGGCATCCTCGTTCCACTGCCTACAGCCGCGGCTGATCACCAGACTGCCAACGCGCGCGCTCTCGTCGCGTCGGGCGCCGCGCGGGAGCTACCGCAGCGCGAGCTGAACGTCGAGCGGCTCGATCGCGAAGTCCGGTCGCTGATCGGTGAGCCTAGCCGGCTCGATGCGATGACGCGCGCAGCGCTCTCGCGCGGTCGCCCGGAGGCCGCTGAGACGATCGCGAGGCGCGTGCTCGCCCTCGCGCGCGCTTGAGTCGTGCGCGCGTGCTCGGGTATCTTGGCGGAATGAACGACGTGACCGACCAACGGCTCCTCGACACGTCTGACGCGCGTCCCGTTCACTTCGTCGGCATCGCCGGCGCAGGGATGAGCGGGCTCGCCGAGCTGTTCGTTCGGCGCGGCGTTCGTGTGACAGGATGCGATGCCAACGCTGCGGGAACCGCGGATCTCGAGCGGATGGGAATCTCCATCGTGCAGGGACACGATCCGGCGCACGTCGAAGCGGCCCGGGCGCTCGTCGTCACCAGCGCGATGCCGAAGGATCACCCGGAGCTGGAGCGTGCACGCGCACTGGGCCGTCCCGTCGTCAGGCGCGCCGAGGCACTCGGGGAGGCGGTGTCGGGCGGGGAGCTTGTCGCGATCGCGGGCACGCACGGCAAAACCACGACGACCGTGATGACGACGCTCGCCCTCACGGGGGCCGGCGTCGATCCGACCGGAGTGGTCGGAGGTCGTGTGGCTGCCTGGGGCGGAAACCTGCGCCCTGGCTCGACGACGCTCTACGTCGTGGAAGCCGACGAATACGACCGCTCCTTCCTCGCGCTATCGCCTACCGTTGCCGTCGTCACCAACGTCGAGGCGGATCATCTCGACATCTACGAGGATCTCGAGGACATTCGCGCAGCCTTTGCGCAGTTCATCCGCGGAGCTCGCGCGATCGTGCTCTGCGCTGACGATCCCGGAGCCAACACGCTGCCGACGCCGAGCGACGCCGAGGTGATTCGCTATGGGCTATCGTCGCGTGACTCCCGATTGCGCGCCGTGGACGTGCGCACCGAGGCGGGCGGGTCGTTGTTCGAGGTCGTGTACGATGGCGAGGAGCTCGGCGAGGTCGAGCTTGGCGTCCCGGGGCGTCACAACGTCCTCAACGCGCTCGCCGCAATCGCCAGCGGTCTTGCCCTCGGGGCATCGGTCGATGCCATGGGTGCTGCGCTCAGCCAGTTCACCGGAGTCGAGCGGCGCTTCCAGCGACTCGGCTCGACGCGCGGGGTGCTGGTGATCGATGACTACGCGCATCACCCGACCGAGATTCGCGCGACGCTCGCCGCCGCGCGCGCGGCATTTCCTGGCCACCGGGTGCTGGCGGCGTTCCAACCGCATCTATATTCTCGTACGCGCGACTTCGCCGGTGAGTTCGGACAGGCGCTGGCGGCGGCGGACGCGGTGTTTCTCACCGAGATCTATCCTGCGCGCGAGAAGCCCATCGAGGGCGTCACATCCGACCTCATCGAGCGGGCGTTGCGAGGTGCGGGTGGCACGCTCGCGTGGCGGGGAGATCGCCCGTCGTTGGCCGAGGCATTGGCTGGCGCGGTGCAGAAGGGGGACGTGGTGCTGACGATCGGCGCAGGGGACATCACGAAGACAGGACCGGAGCTGCTGGCGCGGCTCGCGTCGTGATCGAGGGAGAGCCCGACCGACGCCCACGTCGCTGGCGGCGTCTCGCCATGGTGATCGGCGGGCTCGGGCTGCTCGGGAGCATGCCCTGGTGGGGCCCGCGAGTCCTCGCCGAGATGTCGTACTTTCGATTGCGCCGCGTGCAGGTCGTCGGCGCTCGTTATGTCCGCGCTGACTCGATTGTAGCGCTGCTCGGAGTCGATACAACACGATCCATATGGGACGAGACCGACGAGCTGGTTGCGCGAGTGCGCAAGCACCCACAGGTGAGCGACGTCGAGATCGCGCGGCGCGTGCCGGGCACGCTTGTCGTGACGATTACTGAGCGCGTGCCGGTCGCTTTCGTCCCCACGGCACGCGGCCTCGAGCCGCTGGATGCCGCCGGACGAGCCCTTCCAATCGATCCCAGTCGTGTCAATGTCGACCTTCCCGTTCTCGCGCGCCGGGACACGGGTGTCCTCCGCCTGCTCGGGGAGCTTCGCGAGCGATCTCCGCAGCTGTACGAGCGAGTGAGCGCCGCGCGACGCGTCGGCCGACGGGAGATTCTGCTGGAGTTAGGCAGCATTAACGTCCGCGCCATGGAGGATGTCGGCGTCGACCGCCTGGGGGACATCCTGCCGGTGGAAGCCGACCTCGCGCGCCGCCACGCGCGCGCCGTCGAGCTCGATCTCCGCTATCGCGATCAGGTGATCGCCAGGGTGCAATGAATCCGGAACGTCTCGTCGCGGGTCTCGACATCGGCTCGGCCAAGACCACGGCCCTCATCGCCGAGGTCGAGGGCGACCTGCCCAAGCATCCCACCATCAAGGTCCTCGGCGTCGGGCAGGCAAAGACCGGCGGGATGCGGAAGGGCGTCGTCTCGGATATCGAGGAAACCACGCGCAGCATCCGGAAAGCGATGCAGGATGCCGAGCGGATGGCGGGGGCCGAGGTCGAATGGGTATATGGGGGGATCGCCGGGGAGCATGTGCAGGCGATGACGAGCACCGGTGTCGTGGCCGTGAACGGTGATGAGATCACGCGCGCCGACGTGGATCGCGCGAACGAGGTCGCGCGCGCGCTCGCCATTCCCGCGGACCGCGAGCTTCTTCACGCGATTCCACAGGAATACCACGTCGACCGCAACAAGGGAATTCGCGATCCGGTCGGTATGATCGGCATGCGGCTCGAGACGGAGATGTATCTGGTCACCATCGGCGCATCTCCAGCCCAGAATCTTCGCCGGTCCGTCGAGAAAGCGGGCTACCGCGTGCGCGAGCTTGTGGTGGAGCCTCTCGCCAGCGCGCTCTCCGTGCTGACGGAAGATGAGAAGGAGCTCGGAGTCGCATTGGTCGAGATGGGAGCCGGCACCACGGACCTCGCGATCTTTCACGAAGGAAAGATCCGGCACCTGGGCACGATCGCGTTCGGCGGCAACATGGTCACGAGCGACATCGTCCACGGTCTTGGCGTGACGCAGGCGGATGCAGAGCGTCTCAAGGAGCGTTACGGGTGTGCGTACGAGCCAATGGCCCGGCAGATGAACGAGCCGATCGTACTGCCGAGCACCGTCGCGCAGGGTGATCGGCAAGTACCACGAGAGCTGCTCAGCCACATCATCCATCAGCGAATGGACGAGGTCTTCGACCTCGTGCAGCGCGACATTCAGACAGCCGGATACTCCGGGCGGCTGAGTGCCGGCGTGGTTCTGACGGGGGGTGCGGCGGCTATTCAGGGGGCAGGCGAGCTGGCTACAGACGTCTTTGGGACGGGCGTCCGTGTCGGGTCGCCAGCCGAGCGGGTGAAGGGGCTCGCCGATGCGGTGGAGGCGCCTCGGTTCGCGACCGTCGTCGGCCTCGGCCACTACGGCGCGCACCGAATGGCGATCGGGATGGGAGGCTCGGCGTCGGGCCGGAGAATGAGCACTCCCGGTGTGGATAAGTTCGTTCAGCGCGTCAGGAACTGGCTGCAGGACTTCTTCTGAGTTGCCAACGGTTTGCCGGTTACAAAAGGGTGCGGCCAATACGCGAAAGCGTTATATTGGCCGGGCCTGATTCGGATGGTACGCGGGACGCGCCAGCGGGCTCGCGAGGAATCACGGCTCAGTACGTCCCGCCTCCAGCACGTCCCGTCCCACGCCTAGTGGAGCTCTCCACCAGATGATCTTCGAGTTCGAGGAAAACGCCTCGCAGAACGCCCGTATGAAGGTCGTGGGCGTCGGTGGCGGCGGCGGGAATGCGGTCAACCGCATGATCGAAGAGCACCTCGAGGGCGTCGAGTTCATCTCCGTGAACACCGACGCGCAGGCGCTGCTCAATTCGAAGTCCGACGTCAAGATTCAGATCGGCAAGAAGCTGACGCGAGGACTCGGGGCGGGCGCACGGCCCGAAATCGGGCGGCAGGCGATCGAGGAAAACCGTGACGAGGTCGCACGTGTCTTAACCAATGCGGATCTCGTGTTCGTCACGTGCGGAATGGGCGGCGGTACCGGGACCGGCGCAGCACCGATCATCTGCGAGATGTCTCGTGAGGCAGGCGCGCTGACGGTCGGGATCGTGACGAAGCCGTTCCTGTTCGAGGGCAGAAAGCGGATGCGCCAGGCGGAAATGGGCATTGCCGAAATGCGAAAGCATGTCGACACGATCATCGTCGTGCCGAACGAGCGGCTCCTCGCCGTCGTCGGGAAGGGCATCCCGTTCCAGGACGCCCTCAAGAAGGCAGACGAGGTGCTGCTGCACGCGACGCAGGGCATCTCGGCGCTCATCAACGTGACGGGCTTGGTCAACGTCGACTTCGCCGACGTTCGCACCGTCATGCAGCAGGGCGGAGCGGCCCTGATGGGTACGGGAATTGGACGGGGCGAAAATAGGGCGATGGAGGCGGCCCAGCAGGCGATCTCGAGTCCGCTGCTCGACAACGTGTCCATTTCGGGCGCCACCGGTGTACTAGTGAACATCACCGGCGGACAAGATTTGACGTTGGGTGAAGTCCATCAGATCAACGAGATCATACACGACGCCGTCGGCGACGACGCCGAGATCATCTTCGGCGCCGTGCACGAGCCCGCAATGCAGGGCGAGGTGCGTGTCACCGTCATCGCTACGGGATTTGATCGTGCCGTCCAGGCCCAGCAGCCCGAGCCGATCACGCCGAAGGGTGCGCCGGTGATTCCATTCCCCGCGCAGCGCCCTGCACGCACTCCGTTGCAGCCCCCACGGCCGGTCGTCAGTGATGGCAGCCAGCGGCGTCCCGCTCAGCCGGGTGAAGGTCGCGGTGCACAGGATCTCAGCGACATGGAGATTCCGACCTTCATTCGGAGACAGATGGATTGAAGCACCCCCTTCTCGCCCGCATCGGCACGCTCTGCCTGGCCGGCGCACTCGCTGCCGGCGTTCTCGCCTACGGGCTTCCCGATCTGTCGGTCCCGGCGCCTGGTGTCGCGCTGTCGCTCGCGCCGCCGATCACAGTCCCTGCCTGGACGCAGCAGGTGGATACGCTCGAGCGTGGCGAGACGCTTTCAGGGTTGCTCGCGCGCGCGGGACTGCCCGGCGCGGACATCGTCGGAGCGCTCGAGGCTGCGGCCGGTTTTGATTCGAGGCGCGCCCGGGCAGGAATGCCGGTTACCGTTCGTACCTTCGCTGCGGACACGACGCCGTCGGAGCTCATCTTCCAGCTGGCGATCGATCGCATTCTGCACGTTCGCCGCTCGGCCGAGGGTTGGGCGAGTGAGGAGATCAGACTGCCGTGGACGACAGATACGGTCGTCGTCGGCGGGACCATTCAGTCGAACCTCTACGAGGCCATCGACCAAGGCGCCGGCGACAAGCTGACGCCGGCCGCGCGCGCCGAGCTCGCGTGGACGATCGCGGATATCTACGAGTATCGCGTCGACATGAGCCGCGAGCTTCGGGAAGGTGATGAGCTTCGCGTGCTGTTCGAGCGCTCAGTGGGTCCCGGAGGAACGGTGCGCGTAGGCAAGGTTCTCGCCGCCCGGTTCGTGCTGTCCGGTGAGCCGGTCGAAGCGATTCGTTATGCGAGCGCAGCCGTGGGTGGTGACTACTTCGACCAGACGGGCCGCTCGCTCCGGGCCGCGTTCCTGCGGACGCCCGTCGCCTTCCGTCGTATCTCGAGCCGCTTTGGAATGCGCCGGCATCCGATTCTCGGAACGATGCGCCGCCATCAGGGCATCGATTATGCCGCCTCGTCCGGTACGCCTGTGCGCGCCATCGGCGATGGGGTCGTGCTCTTCGCCGGCCGCAAGGGCGGTTACGGGAACGTGCTCGAGATTCGCCACCGCAACGGGTTCGTCTCTCGCTATGGGCATCTCCGCGGCTTCGCGAAAGGCGTGCGTCGTGGCGCGCGCGTGACCATCGCGCAGACCGTCGCGTACGTCGGCTCGACGGGCCTGTCGACGGCGCCGCATCTCCATTTCGAGGTGCTGGTGAACGGTGTCCACCGCAATCCGCGTGTCGCGCTCAATCAGAAGGGCGGTGATCCAATTCCGAAGCGCGAGCGCGCCGAGTTCGAGGGACAGCGAGCGCTGCTCGTTGCCTCGCTCGACCACGCGGTGCCATCGTCACTCGAGGTGGCTACGAGGGAGGCGCCTTAGCGCGAACAAGGAATGAGGAACGAGGAGCGAGGAAGTTGATTCCTCGCTCTTTTTTTTTGGGCGAGTGCCGCCGCACCAGAAGTTGGGCTTCCGCACATGAATTCCTTACTCCTCATTCCTCGTTCCTCACGCCTGAACACAGTCCCAGACCTCGGACTGCGCAAGTAGATTGTCGCCCATGAGTTCATGGGTGGTGGCGGCGGTCGCGGCGCTCGCGCTCGCATTGGTCATGTACGGGTGGCGCGAGCGCGAGGGGCTCGCGCGTCGTGCGCCACTCGTCGCGCTGCGCGCGCTGGCGCTGGGGCTCGTGATCGCGCTGCTGCTCGACGCGCCGGCCGGCGCCGCGCGTCCTGTCGCACCCTTCGTTGCCCTCGACGTCTCCGCCAGCTGGCGACGGGGCCATGATACGGTTGCCTGGCGTACGGCGGTGAGACAGGCCCGTGCTGCACCCCATGACTCGCTCTACCTGTTCGGCGACAGCGCCCGCATCGGCGACATTCCCGAGCAGCCAGCCGATCGCGCATCGCGCGCTCGGCCCGCCATCGAGCGGGCGCTTGCCGCGGGTCGTCCTCTCACCATCGTCACCGACGGCGAGATCGACGACCCCGGCGAGCTCCCCGCCTTGCCGGCGGGATCGCGCATCGAGGTCGTCGCGCGCGCGCCCTCGGCCGACCTCGCGGTGATCGCGCTCGACGCGCCGCGGGCGGTCGTGGGCGGTGATACGGTGGAGGTGCGTGCGACAGTGCGCGCCGCAGCTCAGGCTCCGACCAACGCCCAGCTGACGTTCGCGTTGAACGGACGGACGTTGGTGACCCTTCCGCTCCAGGCACTGCCCCCACTCGCCGAGCGCACAGTCTCCGCCCGGGTGCAGCTCGCGTCGCCCGATGGTCCTCACGTCTTCGCCGCGGTGCTGTCGGGGGATGACGCCGAGCCCGGCAACGATACCCTCGCCACTGTCATCGACATTGCTCGCGCCGCCCGCGCCGTCCTGGTGTCGACCCGCCCCGATCTCGACGCGCGGTTCATGACGACGGTACTGCGCGGCGCCATCTCGCTTCCCACGCGCGCCTACTTCCGCGTCACGCCTGACGAGTGGCGTCTGGAGGGACCGCTGACGCCGATTGGGGAGGAGGAAGTCCGGCGCGCCGTTCGCGACGCGCCGCTCCTCGTGCTGCACGGCGACACGGCGCACTTTGGAGCCCCACGTGGTGCGGCGTCGGGCGCCCTCGCGCTCGTGCCTAACGTTCGCGACACCGTTGGCGAATGGTACCCGGTCGCTGCGCCCGCCTCCCCGGTCTCGAGCGCGTTGAGCGGGATTCCCTGGGATTCGCTTCCGCCACTCGTCGTGGGATCGAGCGCCCCGCGCGCCGACTGGGAAGGTCTGGTGGTGGCACGCGCCCGTCAGTTCGACCGTCGCCCCGTGATCAGCGGCAGTGAGCGGCCACGGCGCGTCGTCACCGTGACGGCGGCGGGATTCTGGCGCTGGCGGTTTCGCGGGGGACGCGGCGCCGACGCCTATGACGCACTGTGGGGTAGTATATTCGACTGGCTCGCCGCGCAGCGCACTGACGCGCGGGCGGCAGTGCCCGCCGACGCCATCGTGCGCGAGGGCGATGACGTGCGGTGGCTTCGCGGAAGCAGGGGCGATTCGACCGTGAGAGTCATCCTCCGGCGACGGGGCGATTCCGCGAGCGTCGATTCGGTGACATTGCGCTTCGGCGCGAATAGCACCATGGCCGAGACGGCGGCGCTCAGTGCTGGGGTGTACGACGTCGCCGTCGCGGGAGGTCCCGCAGTGCTCGTTGTGAACCGCGGGCGTGAGCTGCTGCCGCGCACGCCCACCGTTCAATCCGGAGAGGTGGGCGAGGGGCCGGTTACCGGTGAGCGGCCACGCCTTCGCGACCGAGGGTGGCCAATCCTTCTCGCGTTGCTGGCCCTGTGTGCGGAATGGTTGCTGCGCCGCCGCAGTGGGCTGCGATAATTCACCTCCGTCCTCGAGCGTCGTAATGGCCCGAATACTCCGGCGTGCCGGTGACCTTCCGCGAAAGTCGCTCTGGCAGCGCGTGAAGGACATCGCGCTCATGGACGTCGGTGTGCTTGCGCGCGGCGGCGTCGCGCCCGGCTCGCTGGAACGGCTGGAGGAGTTGCTGCTCGAGGCGGACTTTGGCGTGCCAGTCACACTCCGGCTCGTCGAGGAGGTCGAGGGGAAGGCGACGCGCGGCGAGATTCGCACGCATGAGGAGTTCCTCGCCGCGCTCCGGACCGGGGCAGAGCGAGCTTTGCGAGCGGGCAACAGCGATCCTACTCTGCGGCTGCCTGGCGAGCGTCCCGCTGTGATTCTCATTGTCGGCGTGAACGGCGCCGGGAAGACGACCGCGATCGGCAAGCTTGCAGCCCGTTTTCGCACGGAAGGCCGCTCGGTACTGCTCGCGGCGGGCGACACCTTTCGCGCGGGGGCAATCGACCAGCTGCGCATTTGGGCCCAGCGAACTGGCGCAGAGTTCGTCGGCGGCAAGCCCGGCGGTGATCCCGCGTCCGTCGCCTTCGATGCGCTCGATGCCGCCGTCGCGCGGGGCACCGACGTCGTAATTGTCGACACCGCCGGGCGGCTGCACACCCAGGACAACCTGATGAACGAGCTGCAGAAGGTCGGCCGTGTGATCGCGAAACGGCTCCCCGGCGCGCCTCACGAGACCTTGCTCGTTCTCGACGCCACGATCGGTCAGAACGCCGTCGCGCAGGCACGGTCGTTTGCGCAGGCGATGCCGCTGACCGGCGTGGTGGTGACGAAGGTCGATGGGACCGCGCGTGGAGGAATCGTGATCGCCGTGCACGAGGCCATCGACGTGCCGATCAAGTTCGTCGGCGTTGGCGAGGCGGCGGACGATCTCCTCGACTTCGACGCTGAAGCGTACGTGCAGGAGCTGCTGGAGGAATGAGAGAAGGCGATCGAGGTGACCGAGGGAATCGAGGGGATCGAGGGAGCACTCAACACCCTGGATCCCCTCGCGCCCTTCGGTCCCTCAGCACGCCGGTGATGTACCTCAAAGGCGTCGGCCCGGCTCGCGCCGAGGCACTGCGCCGCCTGAACATCGTTACAGCCGAGGATCTGCTCTATCACCTGCCGCATCGGTACGAGGATGCGAGCACGGTCGCGCCGATCGCGTCGCTCGAGCCGGGAATGGACGCAACCGTCATCGGCACCGTCGTCTCGAAAGGCATCATTCCGACGCGGAAGGGACTGCGAATCTTCCAGGCAGTCGTGCGCGACGACACTGGCATGATCGAGGTGTCGTGGCCGGGCCAGCCATTTCTCGACCGTGCGGTTCGCAAGAACGACGTCCTGCTCCTCACCGGGCCTGTGCGGTTCTTCCACGGCCGCCAGCTTCACCCGCGCGAGTTCGTCAATCTCGGCGAGGAGGCAGAAGGGACGCACGAGGGGCGCGTTCTGTCGGTGTATCCCGCCACCGAGGGCATGTCGTTCAAGCAAATTCGGTCGCTGATCGACCAGCATCTGGATGCACTGCTGGCGCTCGTGACCGAGTACCTGCCGCCGGCGATTCTCGGCCGGGTGGGCTCACCTCCCCTCGGCGAGGCGTTGCGCGCCGTGCATCGTCCGACCTCGATCGCCGATGCCATGCGGGGCCGCATGCGCCTCGCGTTCGAGGAGCTGCTCTTCGTTCAGATCCTCCAGTTGCGGGCGCGCGCCCTCGCGCGCGAGCGCCGCGCTGGCATCACGTTCGTCAACAAGCGCGAGCTGACTTCGGCGCTGAAGGCGGCGCTGCCGTTCGAGCTGACACGTGCGCAAACCCGGGCGACGCGCGAGATCGTGGAGGACATGGCATCACCACGGCGCATGCACCGCCTGCTGCAGGGGGATGTCGGCAGCGGGAAGACGGTGGTCGCGCTCTTTGCCGCGCTTCTCGCCGTCGAGAACGGGTTCCAGGCAGCGATCATGGCACCCACGGAGCTGCTGGCCGAGCAGCACGCGCGGACCCTGGAGCGCATGCTCGAGCCGTTGGGGATTCGCCCGGTTCTCGTGACCGGAAGCCTGAGTGCGCGCGATCGGCGCGCGGCTTCGGAACGGCTTTCGTCAGGCGCGCCGCTGATTGCCATCGGCACGCATGCGCTCGTCGAGCAGGCGACCACGTTCGGGAAGCTTGGCCTCGCCGTGATCGATGAGCAGCACCGGTTCGGCGTCGAGCAGCGCGCTGCGCTGGGCCAGAAGGGAGAGCGGCCCGACGTGCTCCTGATGAGCGCGACGCCGATTCCGCGCTCGCTCGCGCTCACCCTGTACGGTGACCTCGATCTGAGTACGCTCGACGAGCGACCCCCGGGAAGACTCCCGATTCGGACGGCACTGCGTCCCGAGTCGGCTCGGGCGCGAATTCTCGGGTTCGTTGATCGGGAGCTCGAGAAGGGAAGGCAGGCGTACGTCGTCTATCCCGTCATTGAGGAGTCGGAGAAGACCGACCTGAAAGCCGCGACGACGATGTTCGAAGCACTGGCGTCCGGTCCCTTTGCGCATCGACGTCTCGCGCTTCTCCACGGCCGGGTGCCCGCCGCGGAGCGCGACGCGACCATGCGTCGGTTTCGAGACGGCGAGATCGACATACTCGTCGCGACTACAGTCATCGAGGTCGGCATCGACGTCCCGAACGCGACCGTCATGCTCATCGAGCACCCCGAGCGATTCGGGCTATCGCAGCTGCATCAGCTTCGTGGAAGAGTGGGACGCGGCGCTGATGAGGCGTATTGCATCCTCCTCGGTGACGTCGGCGACGAGGCTCGCCAGCGACTCGAGATCTTCGCCGGCACCGAGGATGGATTCGAGATCGCGCGCGCGGATCTCACGCTGCGCGGCATGGGTGATCTCTTCGGCCAGCGGCAGAGCGGCGTGCCCACGTTCCGCGTCGCCGATCCGTTGCGCGACGAGGAGCTCAATCTCATCGCGCAGGACGTCGCCTCGGAGATTCTCGAGAACGACCCCGAGCTGACGCGCCCCGACCACTCCGGCATCCGGCGCGTCCTGGGGGAGCGGTACGGTCGTGCGATCGAGCTGTTTCGTGTCGGATAAAGCGCCTCCAGCGCCTTCTAGGGTCTCGACCCCAACCGCCGCTTGATTCGCGTCAGCTCCTCGTTGGTTTTGTCGAGCTCTTCCTTGAGGGTCTGAATCTCCTTGCGCAGGGCCTCCTCGCGGGCAGTCGCTGCCTGACGAGCGGCCGCGCTGGTACTGTCGGCGACTCGGGCCGAAGAGTCGACGGCGCTCAGCAGATGCCGGAGAATTCGCGCCTCCGACATATGGGCCGTCATGGCGGTGTCGGCCAGGTATTGCTCCAGGTTGCGTTTTGCCTCGTCGCGATCGGCCAGCGATGTCGCCGATTCCAGCCGGAGGATTGCCCGCCAGTATGCCGCCTCTCGCGCCTCGAGCGTGGAGGGATGCGTATCGACGAAGCGGGCCAGAATGGCATCGGCTTCGTCACGCTGACCGGCGGCGGCGGCGATACGCGCGCGGGTTACCACATCCAGCAGTTGTTCCTGGGGTGTCGGCTGCGGCGGTTGCTGGTGACGTGCGACGCACCCACCGAGAACGGCGATCGTCCCGAGGAGAAGAGTCGCTCTCACGCTGGCTCGCCGACCGCGAACTCTCGGCTAACGGCGGTGGAGGGTCGGCCCGACTGGACGGGCAGGGTGATCGTGAACGTCGTACCCACCGCCAGCGTGCTGTCCGCGACGATCGACCCCCCGTGCGCGACGACGATCTGCTTGGCGATCGCGAGTCCCAATCCGGTTCCCCCTAACGATGACGGACCCTGGTTGTCAGCCTGGAAGAACTTCTCGAAGATGTGCGGCAGCTGGGATGGCGGAATGCCCGCGCCAGTGTCGCTGACCGCGAGCTGCACCTGATCGTCGACCGCGTCGACGCGCAGCGTAATGTGGCCATCGCGTTCGGTGAACTTGAACGCATTCGAGAGCAGGTTCCCCAGAACCTCATTCATGCGGTCGGCATCCCAGTGGACCTCGGTCGGGAGATCGTCGCCGTACTCGACTTCGAAATGAATGCCGCGCTGGAGCGAGAGCACGCGGAACGTTCCCTCGAGCTCGTGCAGGAACCTGCGGAGGTCCATCGGGCGCGGGTAGATCTTCCCACCGCCGGCTTCGAAGCGGCTCACATCGAGGAGCTGATGAACCAGGCGTGCCAACGACCGTGTCTGTGTGTCCAGAGTCTTGATGATTTCCCGCTGTCGCCCCGAGATCGGTCCGTACACGCCCTCCTCGAGGAGCTGCAGGTAGCCCAGAATGACGTTGAGGGGCGTCTTGATCTCGTGCGACGCAACGGAGATGAACTCCGCCTTGAGGCGATCGAGCTGCGCGAGCTGCGCGGCCATCGTACGGAAGCTTCCCGACAGTCGCCCAAACTCGTCACGGCGCTCGGGCGACACCGACAGCCGATGCCCAAAGTTCCCGTCGGCAACGGCCGCCATCCCCTGGGCGAGGTCGTGCACGGGCCGGCTGATCGATCGCCACAGCGCAAACGCGATGAGAAGCGCCAGCGCGATGGCGAGGGCCAGGGCTCCCGCCGCGACTCGCTGTGCCTCTTCCGTGAGTGCAGCGGTCGCCTGTACACGCTCCCTCGTGCGCTCGCGAAGCGACGTCTGCGCAGCCACGATCGCCCGGTCGACGCTGTTGATCGCCGGCACGACGTGACGATTCGACAAGGTGTCCGCCGCGCGAGTGCGCCCCGCGAGCGCGGCCTGATATTCGAGCGGCGCATAGCGTACGACGGCTGCGATTGCCGACCGGATCTGCTCGGCGGCCTCGCGAAGCTGGTAGGTCCTCAGCGTGTCGAGCATCCGCGAGAGCCGCGAGATCTGCAGCGCCATCGCATCGCGACTCGCGACTTCCGGAATGAACAGCAGCGATGTTTCCGCACCCCGGAGGTCCTCGGTCGCGGACCGCATGCGACCGAGCAGGAGCGAGGCGGCGAAGTCGCGATCGCGCAGTGCCATCGTCTCGTCGTGCACGCGATCCAGCGACCGCAGCGCCAGCCCCAGCGGCAGCAGGAGCACAACGGCGATCGCGAAAAGACCGAGCGCGAGGCGAGTGCGGATGGACACGATCAGAACGGAACTCGGGCGCCGAGCATCAAGGTTCGGTTGTAGAGCGCAGGTGCCCTCGGCGAAGCGTTTCGCGGTGAGGGATAGGGAATGTTGTCAGGACGGCCATCTCCGCGCAAATCGTAGAGGAAGAGCGCGACGCCGCCGAGGAGGGTGATCTGGCCGGCCACGATCCCCGTGCGAGCCCGCCGGTCGTGCCGGACGGCGCGCTGATGTAGCGCCTCCGATTCCAGGTCGGTGTACCGCCCGTCGATGACCGTGCACGCCTCTGGCGCGCTGTCGCAGCGGTCCCGCAGCCTTCCATGCAGGCGCTCCGCGGCGTCGTGCTCTGTGTAGGCGTACGCGCCGAGCGCGATCGTCGCCCCGGCGAGCACCCACTTCGCCACACGTGCGACGCCCCTCCAATCGCGCTCGCCGACAGACCCCTGGGCGCGCACCACCGGCGAATGTGCCACGAGAGCGAAAACCAGCAGAGCACGGACTCGAGTCATCGGAAGCTAAAGATCTCCCCGCCAAGCGTTGCGAGTACGACCTGACGATCGAGCACCACGGGCGGATGGCGGATCGTCCCGCCCGTCCGTCGTGTCCACACCGCTGCGCCCGTCGCCCGCGAGATGAACGTGACGTCACCCGACACCGTTGCAACGAGTACGCCGTCACGCAGAACCAGCGGCGCGGCGACGGTAACACAGTTCGCATGCATGTCGCGCCGGGGCACATCCGGCGCGTGATGCGGAACACGAATGAGCGTGCACGACCCGCCGAGCGCGAACACGGTATCGCGATGGACGACCGGTGATCCTCGAACGGGCTCGTCGGCGCGAACGCTCCAGCGCACGGCTCCGGTGCCGATGTCGAGGGCAACAATCCACCCTGCCGGGGAGGACATCACTGCGGTACTGTCGTCGACGATCGCGAGAGGCGCGGCCGTCGACGCGGGGAGGCGAAACGCCCCGACGATCGCGCCAGACTCCCGCTCGAGTACGATGAGGGAATCGCGAAGCGTCGCGAGCACGACACGCCTGGCAGTTACGAGCGCCCCGCCTCGCGCCGGACCGGCATTCCTTTTCCAGAGGACATTCCCACGAGCGACGCCGAGCGCGAAGGCTTCGCCGTCATCGTTCACGCCGTAGAGCACCGAGTCGCGCAGCGCCAGCGGCGCGGACACGTCGCCTACGGCCACCTGCCAGATGCGTCCGCCATCGGTGAGCCGGAGCGCCGTGATACGCCCCCCGGTTCCCTCTGAGGCGACGAACACGCGACCGGCGGCGGCGACTGCGCCGGTCGAGTAGGCGCCATCCCCTCGGCGTCTCCAGAAGGTCGCGCCGCTGCGCGTGTCGATGGCATAGACCCATCGATCGGTCGAGGTTACGAGCGTCACGCGAGATGAGACCGCGGGCAGACTGGCGACGCCTCGCCCAGCGGTAGCTCGCCACACCAGCCGAGGCTCGACGTCGATAGTCTCACCCGCTGACGGCGCGCGCGACGGCGTCAGCAGATATTCGCGGACCTCGACCGGCATGTCGCGCGGAACGTCCTGCGATGCACCCGCGCACGCGACGTTGACTCCGACAAGAGTGGAAAATAGCTTGCGCGTCCACTTCGGTAACCGCCGCAATATCAATGACATCCTCATTCGTTCGTATCGAGGCGCTGCGCGAGCACGTCGGACGCGTCGCCTCGGTTCGAGGCTGGGTCACGCACCTTCGCTCCTCGGGAAAAGTCGCGTTCATCGTGCTTCGTGACGGAACCGGCGTGCTGCAGGCCGTCATCGTCAAGAACAACGCCGCGCCCGAGGTCTGGGATCGCTTCCAACAACTGACCGTCGAGACCTCGGTCGTCGTCACCGGCGAAGTGCGTGAGGATGCGCGATCGCCGGGCGGTGTCGAGATGAGCGCGACGGGCCTCGACATCATCGGGACGAGCCCGGTGGATTACCCGATCCAGCCCAAGGAGCATGGCGTCGACTTCCTCCTCGATCATCGGCACCTCTGGCTCCGGAGCCGCCGGCAGCGAGCGATTGCCCGCGTTCGCAACGAGATCGAGCAGGCGATTCACGATTTCTTCTACGAGCGCGGTTTCCTTCGCGTCGACTCGCCGATTCTGACGGCCGCCATCGGCGAGCGATCGGGACTCTTCGAAACCGAGTACTTCGACGAGGGCACCGCCTTCCTCGCGCAGACTGGTCAGTTGTACGGTGAAGCGGCCGCGGCTGCCTTCGGGAAGATTTATACCTTCGGCCCGACCTTTCGCGCCGAGAAGTCGAAGACGCGCCGGCACCTGACCGAATTCTGGATGATCGAGCCCGAGGTTGCCTGGAACGACTCGAACGACAACATGCGCCTTCAGGAGGAGTTCGTTTCCTACCTCGTGAAGCGGGCAGTGGACCGGCGCGCCGATGATCTGAAGGAGCTCGAGCGAGACATCTCCAAGCTTGCCGCGGTGGTTCCTCCATTCCCGCGGATCAGCTACACCGACGCGGTGGACATTCTCCGCGGGAAGGGAAGCGCGATCGTGTGGGGTGATGACCTCGGCGCCGAGGACGAGGCACTGCTGGTGGAGGATCATGACCGCCCGATCTTCATTTACAACTATCCCAAAGAGGCGAAGGCCTTCTACATGAAGGAGAACCCCGACGATCCGCGGACGGTGCTGTGCGATGACTGTCTCGCACCGGAGGGCTACGGCGAGATCATCGGCGGAAGCCAGCGCGAAGACGATTACGACAAGCTGGTGGAGCGCATCAAGGCCGAGGGCCTGCCCATGGATGCGTATGGCTGGTATCTCGACCTGCGGAAGTACGGAACGTTCACACACGCCGGCTTCGGGCTTGGCCTCGAGCGCACGGTCGCGTGGATCTGCGGAACGCCGCACATCCGCGAGGTGATCGCATTTCCGCGACTCATGAATCGGTTGTGGCCTTGATGACGGGGCCAGGGCCGAGAGCCGAGGGCCACGGGTCGGGTTAGATGTCTACCGTCACCCTCGACCCGACCCCTGGCCCGTGGCCCCTGGCCCTTGGCCCTTCTTGGCTTCCTCCCACATCTCGTCGAGCCGGGCAAGACCCAAATCCGCCATTCGCTCTCCACGCGCCGCTGCCATCCCCTCCATGGCCTGAAAGCGCCGGGCGAACTTTTCGTTGGCGCGATCCAGGGCGAGAGACGCATGGACGCCGGCCTTCCGACACATGTTAACGCACGCGAACAGAAGGTCCCCAAGTTCTTCTTCCAGCGCAAGATGCCGCTCGTCGAGGATAGGCACGCCCCCCGGTCCGGTCGTCACGGGATTCTCGCGTAGCTGCTCGCGAACCTCGGCCAGCTCCTCGTCGACTTTCTGCGATGGACCCTCCACGTCCGGCCAATCGAACCCGACGCCCGCGGCGCGATCCTGGAGTCGATGTGCGCGATGAAGAGCGGGGAGATCGACCGGGAGCCCATCGACGATAGATGTGCGTTTGGCCGCCTTCATGTGCTCCCACGAGCTCTTCGCCCCACCGCCGTACAGGTGCGGATGTCGCGCCCGCATCTTCGTGACGAGGGCGTGCGCCACATCGTACGCCGTGAAGGCGCCACGCTCTTCAGCGATGATGGAGTGGAAAAGTACCTGGAGGAGAACGTCGGCCAGCTCTTCGCGAATTTGATCATTCGTCCGCGATCGCAGCGCGTCGTCGAGCTCGTGCGCTTCCTCGAGCAAATAGGGACGCAGTGACGCGTGCGTCTGCGCGGCATCCCATTCGCACCGCACTCTCAGGTCGCGCATCAGCGCGAGCGCATCTTCAAGCGTCGTCTTGTCTTGCATGGCTCCTCCGAAGCCGGTTATACTACCCGCCCAAGTCGAGACGCGTCAATGCGAGCATCCGAGAAGCGCGCCTGGGTCGAAATCGATCTGGGCGCGTTGCAGCGAAATGCAGCCGCGCTCGCGCAACGCGCGCAGGCGCCGCTCCTCCCCATGATCAAGGCCGACGCGTACGGGTTGGGCGCCATTCCGGTGGCGCGCGTGCTCGAGCGACTCGACCCGTGGGGTTATGGAGTCGCGACCATTCTCGAGGGACTGGAGCTGCGAGCCGCCGGCGTCATGCGTCCGATCGTCCTCTTCACACCTCTCGGGGACGACGAGCTCGACGACGTGCGGGAGGCCGGATTGACGCCTTCGCTCTCGCGTGCGCAGAGCATCGATCGCTGGCGGGCAAGTGGCGGTGGCGCATGGCATCTCGCGATCGACACGGGAATGAGTCGTGCCGGGGTCCGCTGGGACGAAGTCGCCGCCTTGCGAGAGGCAATCGTCAGCTGCCCGCCGGAGGGCGCCTACACGCATTTTCACTCGGCCGAGCTCAACGACGGCTCACTCGACGAGCAGGAGCGGCGGTTCCGCGAGGCCCTGGCGTCGGTCCCTGAGCGGCCGACAGTCGTGCATGTCGAGAACTCAGCCGCGGTGGCGCGCCGCGCGCGTTCGGCCTGGAACTGCGTGCGTCCAGGGATCTTTCTCTATGGCGTGGGCAGCGGCGAGGGAGCGCTGGTGGAGCCGGAGCCTGTGATACACCTGCGTGCGCGGGTGATCGACTTGCGGCACGTACGCGACGGGGAGACGGTCAGCTACGATGCCACGTACCGCGCCGTCGGGGAGCGTCGGATCGCGACGCTGGGGATCGGGTACGCCGATGGCTATCCGCGAGCTCTGTCCAACCGCGGCTGCGTGCAGCTGGGTGAGCGACACGTGTCGGTGGCCGGGGTCGTCACGATGGACATGACCATGGTCGACGTCACCGACGTCCCGTGCACGTTAGGCGATGTCGCGACCCTCATTGGGGCTGACCGGTCGCTCGACGTCGCGACTGTCGCACGCGCCGCCGAGATGTCTCCGTACGAGCTCCTGACCGGACTGCGCGGGCGGCTCGCGCGCGTGTATCGGTCGGAGGACATGCCGGAGTGACGCGGAGAGCGATCGTGATCGTGCTCGATGGGGTGGGCATCGGAGCCGCTCCGGACGCGGAATCGTACGGTGATGCAGGCAGCGACACGCTCGGCAACCTGGCTCGCGCGGTCGGTGGGCTCGACGTCCCCACCCTGGAACGACTCGGGCTTGGACGCATCAAGCCACTCGACGGAGTCGCGCCAGTCGCAAACGCCGGCGGCGCGTGGGGACGCATGCGCCCCGCGTCGGCGGGGAAGGACAGCACCACCGGCCACTGGGAAATCTGCGGAATTCGCCTCAACAACGCGTTTCCGACGTATCCCCGGGGATTCCCATCGGACGTGATCGCGGAATTCTCCCAGCGGGTCGGCCGATCCGTCCTCGGAAACGTCGTCGGCAGCGGCACCGAGGTCATCGAGCGCTTCGGTGCCGAGCACGTGCGGAGCGGAAAGCTCATCGTGTATACCTCTGCCGATTCCGTGTTTCAGGTCGCCGCGCACGAGAACGTGGTTCCCCTCGACGAGCTGTACGACGCGTGTGCCGCGGCCCGCGAGCTGCTCGTTGCCCCACACGACGTCTCTCGCGTCATCGCGCGACCGTTCGTCGGCGACGACGGCCATTTTACGCGCACGTCGAACCGGCGGGACTTTTCCATTGCGCCGCCATCGGAGACGCTGCTCGACGCACTCGCGACCGCCGGCATTCCGCGCCACGGCGTCGGCAAAGTCGATGATCTCTTCGCCGGTCGGTCCATCGTCGCCGAGCACACACGCGACAATTCAGCCGGCCTCCAGGCCATTGCACAGGCGATGCGCGAGATGCCTAGTGGGTTCCTCTTTGCGAACCTAGTAGATTTCGACCAGCTCTGGGGGCACCGAAACGACGCAACGGGGTTTCACGAAGCACTCCGCGCGTTCGATCGCGCCCTGCCCACGCTTCTCTCCGCCCTGCGCGAGGACGACCTGCTCTTTCTCACCGCCGATCACGGCAACGACCCGACGACGCCTTCGACCGACCATTCGCGCGAGATTGCACCCCTTCTCGTCGCGGGCGCGCGCGTGCGCCCGACCGACCTGGGAGAGCGGCCTACTTTCGCCGATCTTGGCGCCACTGTGGCCGAATGGCTCGGGGTGGGGTTTCGTGGTAGTGGGACGTCGTTTCTCGCGTTGTTGCTGGCGTGACCCACGCGTCGCTGGATACTCTGCGCGCCGCCGCGCTCGGCGCGATGATGCGCGCGTATGCACCCTACTCGGGATTTCGCGTCGGCGCCGCGCTGGAGGACTCGGAGAAGCACGTGCACGTCGGGTGTAACGTCGAGAATGCCTCGTTCGGCGGCACTATCTGCGCCGAGCGTGCGGCGGTCGCGGCCGCTGTGGCGGCAGGAGTGCGGTCGTTCAGCCGGATCGTCGTCGCCACGGAGGCAACCGAGCCCACGCCCCCGTGCGGTGTGTGCCGCCAGGTATTGGTCGAGTTCGCGCCTGCTATCGAGATCATCAGCGTAACGGCGGCGGGGGACGAGGCGCGCTGGACACTCGATTCGCTGTTGCCGTCTCCATTCACGCCGCAATCGCTTACGCACCGATGAGCGTGTCACCGCGTGCCATCATGATCGCCATCGTGAACAGTTTTCGACTTCGAAGGACGGAGTATTCTTGCCTAAACGTCTAGTTGTGCAGCTCGCCGCCATCTCGATCGCCGTCGTTGCCGGTGCATGCTCGGAAGACTTCACCGGCGGTGCGACATGCCCGGTGCTCTGTCCCGAGAGCGGGTTCGAGATCATCAACGACACGATCGACGCTGCCGTCGCGCTGGACTCCACCGTGCGCGGCTTCCCACTGCCTGGCGATGAGAATCAGCTCACGCTCCTGCAGCGCTTCGGCAATGGCGACACGGTGATCACCGCTGGAGTCGTGCGCTTCGACTTCATTCCGAAGACCGTTCCGGTCGGCACCGACTCCGCGCTGGTTGCCAAGGTCGACTCGGCGGAGCTGCGGCTGAGCGTCGTCAGCGCGGAGCTGGATCCCCTCAGCCGCCGGGATACGATCAAGCGTGTCCCGGTGACGATCGAGGTGTACGACGTCGACACGGCCGCGACCGACTTCGACACCGCGGCGGTGCGAGCGCGCTTTCGGCCGGGGACGTTGATCGGCTCGTACACCGTTAGGCGCGACTCGCTTCCCGACAGTGTCTTCGTCCAGCTGGATACGGCGATCGTGCGCGCACGCGTGCAGGCCGGCCGCCTGCGCGTTGGCCTGCGCATCCGGTCCGACTCCTCGATGCAGGTCCCGCTCGCCGCCGTCAACTTCCTGCGGTTCAAGGCGCGCGCTGGCGCGGACAGTATCGTTCGCACGGTGCTCCCTGCGTCGGGCTCGACCAGCGAGGGGGGCGGGCTTCCGAGGCTGGACCGCTATCTGATCGTGCTTCGCGGGACGCCCCCGCCGCCGCCGCAGATTCTCGCCGTGGGCGGGTTACCGGCGCAGCGGGCCTACATTCGGCTGTCGCTTCCAAGCAACCTCGTCGACTCGGTGACGGTTGTCCGGGCCGCCCTGGTGCTGACGCAGGCGCCGGTGCGCGGCCGCACGGAGGACACGGTGCGGATCGCGGTGCAGGCGACCGTCTCGATCGCCAACGCGCAAATCGACGTCGGGCGCGCGTCACTTCTCGTGCGGGCCAGGCCCGGACTGTTCGAGCAGCGCCGCGCGCCGAGCGACAGCGGGCTCGTCCGCTTCGAGCTCGCCGGTGCGATACCCATTTGGCGATTGGACCCGGTGGACGAGATTCCGCGGGCCGTCGTACTTCGCTCGGCCGAGGAGGCGGAGTTCCCCTCGGAATTCTATTTCTACTCGAGTGAGGCGCCCGCGAACCTGCGTCCTCGCATCGAGATCAGCTACATTCCTCGCGTCGACTTCTCCCTGCCGTGATACGCTTCCGCTGGCTGGTCTCGCTCGTTGTCGTCGCCTCGCCGGTGGCGGCGCAAGGCACGCTGAGCACACAAGGGTTTGGCTACCATCCCGGCCAGATCAGCTCGCGGGCGCGAGCGACTGGAGGCGCACTGGGCGAGTTCGATCCCACTTCGGCGCTCAACCCCGCCGCGCTTGCCTGGTGGGAACGGTCCGGCGTCATGCTGGAATACGCGCCGGAGTTCCGTCGCGTGAGCACGACCGGAACTAGCGAAACCGCCACGATCGCTCGGTTTCCCCTCTCGGGCGTGGCGCTCGCGATCGGCAGTCGGACGGTGATCGGAGTGACGCTGTCGACCTTCCTCGATCGCACGTGGGAGACCGCGCAGCGCGGGACTCACCAATTCGCCGATGACCAGATTCCGTACGAAGTCGAGTTCAGAAGCGCGGGGGCGATCAACGACGTGCGTCTCGGGGGTGCGTGGGCGGCGACGACTGCCATCCGCGTCGGCCTTGGAGCGCACGTCTTCGTCGGTTCGAACCGCCTCGACATCTTCACGCGATTCAGCGATACCCTCGGGCGTGTGGCCGATTTCGCACAGCAGTCGCGCATCAGCTACTCCGGTGCCGCCGCCAGCGCGGGGGTTGATTGGCGGCCCCACCGCTCGATCGGTGTCGCCGGGTCGGCACGCCTGGGCGGGACGATCCGCGCCGTCCGCAACGACACCACGCTCGCGACAGGGGAAATCCCGTTGCGTCTCGGTCTCGGTCTCGCCTATACGGGGCTGCGTGGGGCGGTGATCGCCGCCAGCGGTGAGTGGCAGGACTGGTCGAAGATGGACCGCCTGGGCAGCTCGCAGCTCACGACGTTCGATGGGTGGGACTACGGCCTCGGCGCCGAGATTCGCGGTCCCCGCTGGTTCGGTGGGGATGTGCCGCTCCGCGTCGGCGTTAGGCGACGCACGCTACCATTCGGCGCCGCATCGGCGGAGGTAGAGGAGACCTCGGTCTCTCTCGGGTGGGGCTTTACGATCGCCAGCGGCCGGGCGGTCGCCGACTTCGGCCTGGCCCGCGCGTCTCGGAGCGCGGACGGTGGCGCCAGCGAGCGGGCTACGACCCTGAGCATCGGGTTGATCGTCCGTCCCTGAGCCGTGGCCGATCCCGCCGGTCCTGCGCCGCTGATCCTCGTCGCGGATGATGTTCCGGCGAACGTGGAATTGCTGTGTGATCAGCTGGCCACGCTCGGGTATCGCGTCGAGACCGCCACTGACGGTCCGTCGGCGGTAGAAGCGTGCTTCGCGAAGAAACCCGACCTCTGCATTCTCGACGTGTCGATGCCGGCGGGGTCGCTCGGCGTCGATGACCGATCGACGGGCTTCGAGGTATGTCGCCGTATCAAGCGCGATCCCCGAACCGCACGCATTCCCGTCATCTTCGTCACCGCGCTGAACGATACGACCGATCGTGTGAAGGCGATCGAAGCCGGCGGCGATGACTTTTTGACGAAGCCCCACAACCGTCAGATTCTGGGTGCCCGTCTCCGCAGCTTGTTGCGGCTGAAGTTCGCGACCGACGCGCTCGAGGAGAGCTACCGGAAGCTTCGCGAGCTCGAGAAGGTACGCGACGACCTCATGAAGATGATCGTGCACGACCTGAAGTCGCCGCTGACGTCGGTGCTCGCTGCGCTCGAGATGGTGCTCGACGGGGACTTCGGCGTGGTGAATGAATCGCAGCGCCGTGCGCTCGGCGATGCGGAAGCAAAGGCGGAAGATCTGCTCGCCTTGATCGAGGATCTTCTGGAGGTCGCGCGCATCGAGGAGGCGAGCATTCAGCTGGACGTTCAGCCCATCGCGCCCGCGGCTCTGCTCACCGAAGTCCTCCACGAGTGGGAGATGCGACTCGCCCAGGAGGAAGCCTCGGCGACAATGGATGTGTCGGACGACGCGCCGGTCTTCCGCGCCGACAAGGGACTGATCAAGCGCGTGCTCTCGAATCTCATTCAGAACGCGCTCACGCATTCGCCGCGCAACGTCAAGGTGGCCCTCCGCGCTCGGCATGACGGCGCGACCGACGGTGTTCTGTTCACGGTCGCGGACAACGGCCCGGGAATTCCGAAGGAGTACCACGAGATCATCTTTCGCAAGTTCGAGCAGGCCAAGACGCCATCAGCGCCGCGAGTGCGCAGCTCGGGGCTCGGCCTCGCGTTCTGCAAGCTCGCCGTGGAGGCGCACGGGGGACGCATCTGGGTTCAGAGCGAAGAGGGGAAGGGAAGCCAGTTCCACTTTACGCTCCCTGTTTACCCGCGCCGCTCGGACTGAGAGTGCGATTCTATCTGCGCACGTTCGGGTGCCGTGCCAACCACTACGACACGGAGGCGGTCCGCGCTCTGATCGGGGCGGCGGGACACACGGTCGTTTCGTCGGTCGCCGAGGCCGACATCGCCATCTTCAACAGCTGCGCGGTCACGGCCGAGGCGGAGGCGGATCTTCGACAAAGCGTCCGACGTGCGGCGCGCGAGAATCGCGAGCTGCGTAGCGTCATCATGGGGTGCGCGGCCTCGATCGATCGGGGTGCAGTGTCCTCTCTGCCCGCGGTATCGCATACCATTCCTGGTGCCGATCTCGAGGCGCTCGCGGCAGCCCTCGCCTTTCCGCCGACCGTGTCGCTCAACGTTGTCACGCGCGCCCAGACCTCCGCGCGTGCCGTGCTGCGGATTCAGGATGGCTGCGACGAGCATTGCACCTTCTGCGTGACGACCATCGCGCGCGGCAGCGCCCGCTCGCGTTCGATCGAAGCATTGGTCGATGAGGCGACGAAGCTGGCAGAACATCACAGCGAGATCGTGCTCACCGGCATTCACATCGGCAGCTGGGGCGTGGATCTGGGGCAGCCGCTGAGCGCGCTCGTTGAAGGTCTCGTGAGAGGCGTGCCGAATGTCAGGTTCAGGCTGTCGTCGC
>DATFBS010000129.1:0-109592 GCA_035253695.1 Gemmatimonadaceae bacterium | reverse complement strand
CCACGCCTATTCCCGTGGGGGAGATCCAGGTGCGTCGCCGCCCGGCCGACCACGGCGGCCGCCGCGCCGTCCGCGGCGTCGGCCCCCCGACCGCGGCTGGGCGTCCGGCCGAGGCGCCTCACGAGTGGACACCGCGTCGGCGCCCGGGGTCTGCGCGGGCATGCCGATGTCGGCCTCGTCAGGCACTTCCTCGTCGCGCACATCGGTGGCCGTCGCCACCGGCTCGTCGTCGAGGTCGACGGCGAACGGAGCCGGCTGCCGCAGCTCGCGACCGAGCTCCGTCACCGAAACCACGCGAATATCGCCTTCGCTCGAGCGTAGCGTGACGCGCTCGCGGAAGATGTCGTTGGCGATGACCTTCTCCTCGCCGCGAACCGTGACGAGAATGCGCCCTTCCTTGGGGAAGCGCTTGCGCGCCTGGACGTAGAAGTCGTGCTCGTACCGCAGGCAGCACATCAGGCGGCCACAGGCGCCCGAGATCTGCGACGGGTTGAGCGACAGTCGTTGATCCTTGGCGATCTGCAGATTCACCGGACGCAGGTCGGGCAACCATGATGCGGAGCAGTACTCCCGGCCGCAGCGGCCGACGCCCGTCAAACGCTTGGCTTCATCGCGGACGCCGATCTGCTTGAGCTCGATCCGCGTCCGGAACACCGCGGCGAGATCGCGAACGAGTGAGCGGAAGTCCACCCGCTTCTCGGCGGTGAAATAGAAGGTGAGCTTCCGCCGATCCCATTGCCACTCGGCGTCGGACACTTTCATGACGAGTGCATGGGCGCGGACCTTCTCCATCGCCTTGCGGCGGGCATCCTCGTCCTGCACGCGAAGCTCGGCGGCACGGCGCTCGTCGTCGGCGGTGGCGGCGCGAAGCGCTTTTCGCGTGGGCCGTTCGGTTCCGCATCCATGGGCGCACCCACCGCACCGCCGCTCGGCCAGCTCCCCAACGGCGTTGACGCGACCCAGGTCCTCGCCGCGATCCGCCTCGACGATCACCGGTGCGTGCATCCGTGGCGCCTCTTCACCATCCCAGATGAAGAACTCGCGACGATTGCCCTTGAAAGCGACTTCTATGAGATGAGGCATCTATTAGTCGAATGAGGAACGAGGAATGAGGAGCGAGGAAATCGACTGACTGATCTCCCTTGAATCGAATTCCTCACTCCTGATTCCTCATTCCTCATTGTTACTCAGCGTACTGTCCCATGCGCAAGAACTTCTCCCGCCGCCGGCGCACGAGCTTGTCGGGTTTGTACTTTCGCAGCTCCTCGAGATTGCGCATCAGCGTCTGCTGCAGCGTGTGCGCCGTCTCTTCGTGATTCGCGTGCGCGCCGCCGGGGGGCTCCGGGACGATCTCATCGATAACGCGCAGCTCGTAGAGATCCTGCGCCGTGATGCGCAGGGCGCTGGCGGCGCGCTCCTTCATCGCCGGCGACTTGCCGTCCTTCCACAGAATCGCCGCGCAGCCCTCGATGGTGATGACCGAGTACACGGCGTTCTCCAGCATCAGCACGCGATCGGCCACGCCTAACGCCAGCGCGCCGCCGGAGCCGCCTTCCCCGATGACGGTCGCGATGATCGGGACCTGCAGCTGACTCATCTCGAGGAGATTTCGCGCGATCGCCTCGGATTGTCCCCGCTCCTCGGCGCCAAGACCGGCCCAGGCGCCAGGCGTATCGATGAAGGTGAGCACCGGGACCTGAAATTTCTCGGCCAGGCTCATGAGTCGGAGCGCTTTGCGATAGCCTTCCGGATGCGGCATGCCGAAGTTGCGACGGAGATTCTCCTTCGTGTCTCGGCCCCGCTGCTGGCCGATGACCATGACCGTCTCGCCGTCGAGGCGCGCCCATCCCCCCACGATCGCCGCATCATCGCGAAACGCCCGGTCCCCGTGCAGCTCGATGAAATCCGCGAACGCGAGGCGGACATAATCGAGCGTGAACGGACGGTCCTTGTGGCGCGCAACGAGGACCCGCTGGAGCGGGGAGAGATTGCGGTAAATCTCGACGCGCAGATCGGCGAGGCGCTTCTCCAGCGGCGCAATCTCATCGCCGACGGTGAGCTGCTGCTTCTCCGCCATCTTTTTCAGCTCGTCGATCTGATTCTGCAATTCGACGATCGGCTTCTCGAACTCGAGCGTGGTCGCAGTGGCCACCTCAGCTCCCGCGTACGAGTCTCACGCGCTCATCGCCCAGCAGTGCGCGTAGTTCGTTCAGGGCGGCGTTCGTCACGGCGATCTTCAGCGAGCGCGAGCGGAATCGCGCATTCGCGCCATTGTGGTCGCGCCAGCGCACCTCGATCGGAGCGGAGCCGGCGTGCGATTCCACGATCGCTCGGACGTCGCGCAGAACATCCGCAGGCACGGAGGACCCGTTGCCGCCCAGCTCCAGCGCGATCGCGACATTGCCCGTGGCCCGGAGCTCGGTGAACGGCGTCACCGACTCGACAATGAACGCCGGCGTATCCGCGCCCTGATCGCGCCGTGAATATCCACCGCGCATGAGCACCGGCACGTCGGTCCGAATACGGTCGGCGAGCAGCGTCCATGCCTCGGGGAACACGAGCACTTCCGAAGATCCCGAAAAATCCTCGATCGTCAAGCGGGCAAATTCGGCCCCCGACCGCTTCGAGACCTGCCGGCGCACCGCGGTCACCACCACGCCCAGCGCCACCGGCTGGTCGGACCAGGCGCCGAGCTGTGCGACCGTGTGCGTAGCGAACAGCTCGCACTCCGTGCGGAACGGCTCGAGGGGATGGCCCGAGATGTAGAATCCGAGGATCTCCTTCTCCTTCGCCAGCCGCTCGACGTCGGTCATCGACGGCAGGTTCGGCAGTGTCATTGGCAGGTGATGTCGAGCGGTGTCGTCCTGCGAGGCGTCGCCGAACAACGACACCTGCCCGCTCAGGCGCTCATCCTGTTTGAGTGAGGCCTCCTGCATCGCTGCGTCGAGAATGGCCGCATACTGCGCGCGATGGCCGCCAAGTCCGTCGAGCGCGCCGGAGTGAATGAGCGCCTCGAACACCCGCTTGTTGCAGATGCGCAAGTCGACGCGCTCACAGAGATCGAAAATACTCGTGAATGGCTTTTCGGTTCGCGCCTGCAGCATCGAGTCGATCGCGGTACGCCCGACGTTTCGAATCGCGCCGAGACCAAAGCGGATCCGCCGATCGCCGACGACGGTGAACTTGTAGCCCGACTCGTTGACATCCGGGGGCAGCACCTCGAGGCCGAGCTCGCGCGCCTCGGCGATGTACTTCACCACGCTGTCCGTGTCACCAATGCAGCTCGAGAGAAGCGCCGCCATGTAGTCGGCGGGATAGTGCGTCTTGAGCCACGCCGTCTGATACGAGATGATCGAGTACGCGACCGAATGGGCCTTGGGGAAACCGTACCGACCGAAGGTCTCGATCTGCGCCGCCAAGTCATCGATGATCCGACGGTCGTACCCGCGGGCGACCGACTTCTGCACGAACTTGCCGAGCTCCAGCTTGATGAGCTCCGCGTCCTTCTTGCCGACCGCTTTGCGCAGCACGTCCGCTTCCGCCAGCGAGATCCCCGCGATGCTCTGCGCCACGCGCATCACCTGCTCCTGATAGGTGATGACACCGTAGGTCGGTGAGAGAATCGGTTCGAGCTCCGGCAGCGCGTACGTCACCGGCTCATCACCGCGCTTCCGCCGGATGTACACGAGGTGCATGCCGCTATCGAGAGGACCTGGGCGCAAGAGCGCGTTCGACGCGACGAGGTCGTCGAACCGGTCGCAACGCATCTGGCGGAGTACGTCCGTTGCCAGATTCGACTCGAACTGGAACACGCCCGCCGTACGTCCCGATCGCAGCATGCGATACGTGTCGGGATCATCGAGCGGAAGGTTCTCGAGATCCAGCGCGGAGCCGGTGCGCGCCTGGACCGACGCGGCTGTGTCGTGGATGACCGTCAGCGTCGTCAGGCCGAGAAAGTCCATCTTCAACATGCCTGCCTTCTCCAGGCAGTTCATGTCGTATTGGCTGACGACGACGGTTTCGTCCTCGGTGCTGGAGCCTGATCCCTTTGTCGCCTGCGTGCACACCGGCACGTAGTCGTCGACCGGACCGGGTGCAATCACGACACCCGCGGCGTGCACGCCGGTATGACGGGAGAGCCCTTCGAGGGCCATCGCGTAGTCGAGGAGCTGCTTGTACCGCTCATCGGTGCGATAGAGCTTGGCGATCTCCGAGATCTCCGCGACGGCGTCCTTGACGGTCAGCGAGAAGTTCGGCTGGTTGGGGATCAGCTTGGCGAGCGCGTCGGTCTCCGCGGGCGTGAAACCCAGGGTGCGGCCCACGTCCTTGATCGCGGCCCGCGACTTCATTGTGCCGAACGTTACGATCTGACAGACCGACTCGCGTCCGTACTTCTGCCGGACGTACTCGATCACCTCGCCGCGCCGCTCGAAGCAGAAGTCCACGTCGACATCGGGCATCGACACGCGTTCCGGATTCAGGAAGCGCTCGAAGAGCAGATCGAAGCGGAGCGGACAGACGTCCGTGATGCGCAACGAATACGCGACCAGCGATCCCGCGGCGGATCCGCGCCCGGGTCCCACCGGGATCCCTCGCTCGCGCGCCGCGGCAATGAAGTCGGAGACGATGAGGAAGTAACCCGCGTACCCGGTCTTCGTGATGACGTCGAGCTCGTACTCGAGACGCTCGCGCACATGTGGCGGCAAGGGATCGCCGTATCGCGCGCGCGCGCCCTCGGTGGCGAGTCGGACCAGCAGCTCGTTCTCTGTGGCCGTACCAGCGGGCAGCGGGAACGACGGCAGGAAATACTTCTTCTGAAACGGGACATCGACTTCGTCGGCGATCCGAAGCGTGTTCTCCAGGAGGTCGGTTCGCTCGGCGAATCGCTGCGCCATCTCGGGAGCGCTCTTGAAATACAGGCCGCGATCATAGCGCAACCGGTCCGCGTCGCCGCGATCCTTGCCCAGGCCAATACAGAGGAGCACGTCGTGAGCGTCGTGGTCCGAGGCGCGCAGGAAGTGCGCGTCGTTCGTGGCCACGACCGGCAGCCCCAAATCCTCGGCAAGGCCGAGGATCAGCTTATTGAGCCGAGTCTGACCCTCGGAGTCGTGGCCCTGCACCTCGAGGAAGTAGCGGTCCTTGAAAACCTCGGCGTACCAGCTCGCGGCGTCGGCAGCGAGCTGGTATTGATCGGTGAGCAGATGGGTCGCCACCTCGCCGGCCATGCAGGCCGACGTGATCACCAGCCCTTCGTTGTACCGGGCGAGGAGCTCACGGTCGACACGCGGCTTGGCATAGAAGCCTTCGGTGTAGGCCAGGGATGACAGCTTCACCAGGTTGCGGTATCCAACGGCATCGCGGGCGAGGATGACGAGGTGGTAATAGGGCTTGGCGAAGGATCGATTCGGATCTCCAGCTACCCGATTTCGGCCCCTCTCTCGGCGGTCCCCGGGCGCGACATATGCCTCCATGCCGATAATCGGCTTGATCCCGGCCTTCTTCGCCTTCTCCTGGAATTCCCAGGCGGCGTGCAGATTACCGTGGTCAGTGATGGCGACGGCGGGCTGCTCCAGCTCTTTGGCGCGCGAGATCAGGTCGTCGATGCGGTTGGCGCCGTCGAGCAGGGAGTACTCGGAGTGGCAATGCAGGTGGACGAAAGACATCAGGTGGGTGACAACCTCTGCCCGACCGGGGTGTATGATGGGGACCAGTGGCTTCGCATGTCCTTACCAGGCAATCTGTAATAATAGCGGGTCGGTGGGGAGATGGCTGCGGTGGAAACGGCCGGAACGAGCGGGGGCACCCGTTCGTCTTTCATACAGCAGGGCGCCGCACTAGTCGCGTGGGCGCCCTCTTCAACGATCGAGGATCAATGCGCGCGTTCCTTGCCATTTTTCTCGTCCCCGCCGCGGCGCTCGTGGCCGGCTGCTCCGATTCAACCCGGCCGGAGCCCGATCCTGTGGTCTCGTGCAATAGTGCCGACGCCGCCGGCAGCACCATCCCCATGGCGCCATTTCAGGCGCGTACCTTCAGGGGCTCGGAGCTGACCGAATGCGCCTGGGTCACGGGGAGCGGAGCGAAGTATTTGGTGGTTCCGCAGTTCGCGACGGCCAGCGCCACGCGGTCTCTCGTCCAGTACACCATTGGCAACGGCGGCTCGGTGGCGTCGACACCCCGCGTTGCTGGCGCCGGAACCGTATCGCTCGTCGCTCAACTCGACAACGTGCTTCGCCAGATCGAGAGTCGGCTCGCACCCGCGGCCGCGCGTGAGGCGCGAGAGCTTCAGGCGCTCTCACTGTCGCAGCAGTCGATCAGGGGTCCGTCATTTCAGGTGGTTGGGTCGTCCAGGACGTTCCGCGTGCTATCCTCCATTCCCGAGAACAGCCAGCAGCAGCCGACCTTCGTCACCGTCACCGCGACGCTGCGCTTTGCTGGACAGAACATCCTGATCTACGTCGACAATCAGTCCCCGAGCGGTCCAAACGGCCTCTCGGACTCCGTGCTCACCAAGCTCGGCACCTGGTTCGATCGGGACCTCTACCCGATCGCTGTGAGCACGTTTGGATCGGAGTCCGACATCGACAACAACGACCGCGTGATCGTACTCATGACGCCGGTCGTCAACGGCCTCACCCCGAGCAACGAGTGCGAGGTCGTCATCTCCGGATTCTTCTTCGGCCTCGACCTCACGCAGGGTGCCAATTCGAATCAGGGCGAGGTGTTTTATTCCCTCGTCCCCGATCCCCAAGGGCAGTTCTCCTGCCCACGGTCGGTGTCCGTCGTCGAAAGCAGCACTCCTCCGACGTTCATTCACGAGTTTCAGCACATGATCTCGTTCAACCAGCACGTTCTCGTCCGCAATGCAGCAGACGAAGAAACATGGCTGAACGAAGGGTTGAGTCACATCGCCGAGGAAGTCGCTGCCCGTTTCTACGACAACAAGTATCCGGACCGCCCGCCGGGCCGGCTCTTCAGCGATACGGCGAACATCTTCATCAGCAACGATCTCGGGAATGGCTACCAATTCCTCGAATCGACCGCGACGACTTCGCTGACGTTGTTCGAATCGACGGGTACTCTGGAGGAGCGGGGCGCGGCCTGGCTGTTCCTGCGCTGGCTCGCCGATCAGAAGGACAGCACGATCTTCGGGCGACTCGTGCAGACGAACCTCACGAGTGTGGCCAACATTGAGAACGTGGCGGCGGAGTCGTTCCCGGTGCTCTTCGGCGATTGGGCACTCTCGCTGTGGACGGATAGCATTCCCGGTCACCCACGGACGAGCGTTCCAGCGCGGAATCGGTACAAGTCGCGAAACCTGCGTCAGATTTATGCCCGCTTGAACGCGATTGCGCCGCAGGTTTTCCCTCGCGTGTATCCACTCGTGCCGCGCTCGCTCGGATTCGGCGGCAGCATCCAGAGCTCGATGTATCCGGGGACGATGGAGTACTTCGAAACGACTTCGTTGGTGTCCGATCCGTCGATCGGATTCCGGTTCGCCAGGCCCGACGATCAGGTGTTCGCCGCGAGCCTGCGAGCGCAGCTGGGACTGTTCAGGCTTCCCTGAGGGTCGTCAGGTCGTCAGGGTCGACAGGGTCGTCAGGGTGCGAAACCCTGAGCACCTCGGACCCTGACTACCCAGTCGACCCTGACGACCCTGAGCACGTTCCTCGCGAGCCACACCTCGCACGCCTGCGGTCCTACCACTATGTTGCGGCGCCGGCGATGCCGCCGCGCTCCCCCGTCCCGACGGCCCTCTCGGACGTTCCGCATGTATCTGCGATCGCTGGTTCTCGGTCTCCTCGTCGCGCCGGCGCTCACGGCGCAGGGCCTCGTTGAGCGCCCCGCAAAGCGCGAGTCGCATGCCCGGGAGCGCCGGGCACTCGATGAAATCGCGCGCGTCCGTGAGCTTGGCCTCTCCCCGCGCAGCGCGCGGGTAGCGCTGTCTCGCGACGAATCCGGGGCAATCACCGCCGACGTGTTCGTTCGCGGCGCTCCCGGTGTGGAGGATGCGCTCACCGCGCTCGGAGCCCGCGTGGGCATTCGCGCCGGTGAGTGGCTGACCGCGCGTGTCCCGGTGGACCGACTGCGGGACGTTCGCTCACTCGCGGGAGTCCGCGCCGTCGAATTCGCGCAACGGCTGAGCTACAGCACCTCGACGATGGACGAGATTCGCGCGTCAGGCGTGCGGCGGCGCGTGGATCGGGATGAGTTCTCCGGCGCGACGGGGCAGGGGACGATCGTCGGCATCGTCGATTCGGGAATCGACTTCCGTCACATGGACTTTGTCGACGATGTGACTGGCCGCTCCCGCATTTTGTATCTGTGGGATCACGCTCCGCCGGCTGGAGCGACTGGGGCGCCTCCCGGACCCGTGTCCGGGTTGACGTTCACTTACGGCATCGAGTGCCGGCAGGACCAGCTGGGGAGAAATGGGAGCTGCCCCTCCCGCGATCGCGACGGCCACGGGACTCACGTCGCGGGCATCGCCGCCGGCGATGGCTCCGGTGCGAATCGGGGACTGCCCCGCTACGAGTACGTCGGGGTTGCACCGGAGGCCGACCTCATTGTCGTACGGACGAGCCTCTCCGGCACGTCGGTGATCGATGGCGTAGCGTACATTTTCGCGCGGGCGGAGCAACTCGGAAAGCCGGCCGTGGTCAACCTCAGTCTCGGGACGCAAACCGGTCCGCACGATGGCAAGCAAGGTCTGTCGGTCATGATGGACGCGCTGTCGGGGCCTGGACGTATCATTGTCGCGGCCGCAGGGAACGACGGATCGAACTTCGGTCTCGTCGGCTCACTGCACGGGGAGGCGACGGTGGCGCGCGGCGACTCCGGGATCATCGAGTTCGCGATGCCTAACTATACGCGAGGCTCGGGCAGCGATGATGACTTGATGGTCCTGCAGGCGTTCTATTCCCCGCAGGATACCTTCACCGTCACGCTTCAACGGCCGGACGGCAGCCGCATCGATGTCGGATTCAACGCGGCGGTCGCTTCCCTGGGGACGGGAGGCGGCGTTCTCGCGTACAACGGCACTGCGCGTGGCGACTCCATTCTCGATGAGTTCGAATCGTCGTCCGGCTTCTCGACGTCGAGCACGAACTATTTCACCGCCTTCATCGGGGAATGGATCGACGGTGGCACCGCGCCGGCCGTTGGAACGTGGCGGCTGATCTTCAGGAAGACGGCCGGTTCCGGAAGCGGGCTCGTCGACTCCTACATTCCCTTTGCGATCCTCAATACCGAGCCGTTCTTCACGACGGGGGGAACGAATCGCCGACTCGTGCAGTCCCCCGCCGATGCGGAGCGCGTGATCGCGGTCGGAGGATACCACGCCTTCACCTCATGGCGCGGCTTCGATGGCGAAGAGTGGTCGCTGGCGCCGGGCTCGCTCTGGCCGGCGAACGACCTGCTGTTCTTCAGCTCACCTGGGCCGACGCGAGATGGGCGGTTGAAGCCGGAGATCGTCGCTCCGGGCGTGGCCCTCTCTTCGATGTCGCGCGATGCCAACTTCGGCGGTGACGAGCGGCTGGTGAGTCCCGACAGCGCTCACGTGCTCGAGGCGGGAACGAGTATGTCCGCACCGCACGTCACGGGCGCGGTGGCGCTCATGCTCTCGGTGTATCACCACCTCACGCCCGAGCAGGCGATCGACGCTCTGCAGCGCGGCGCGCGGCGCGACGCCTTCACGAGTCGCACCTTCACGGGGGATCCAAACACATCTCCGAACGCATCGTGGGGATTTGGAAAGCTCGACGTGGCGGCGGCGCTGGCGAACGTGCGGGCACTCATGCTCGCGCAAGGTGAGTCGTTCAACATCTCGCAGAACCCCGTTCGGTCGTCTCCGGTGGTCATCCGGTTCGGGGAACCACCACGGCGCGTCGACCTCTTCGACTTCGCGGGGAAGCGCGTTCGCTCCTTCCGCGCGACGGACTTCGATGATGCAACGACCCTTCGCTGGAATCTTCAGGTGGAAGGCGGGGGTGTCGTCGTCAACGGTGTGTACCTACTGGTGGCGGAGCTGCCGTCGGGTCTGATGCGCCGTAAAGTCTTCATCGTGCGGTGATCATGATGCGTTTCGCGAAGATTGCTCTCTATGCCGCAGCGGCGGTCCTCGTCCCGGCGCTGTCCCTGGCCCAGGGCGGGCGAACCGGCGCGATCGTTCTCGAGCTCCCGGCGAGCGCGCGCGCCTTGGCCTTGGGCGGTGCATACGTCACCGCCGGAGCCGACGATGCTGCGCTCTTCTACAATGCCTCGCAGCTGGCGACGGTCGAGGGTCGCGCCGCCAGCATGTCCGTGCAACCGTACATTGAAGGCTCGACGCTCGGAGCTCTCTCGGCCGCATTCCAGCTTGGACCAGGCACGGTGGGGATCGGGGTCCAGGTGCTGAGCTACGGCAGCGCAGACGAGTACGTCTGCGATGACAGCACCGGATGTGAGCGCGGAGAGGCCACTGGTCGCACGGTCTCCGCGAACGATGTTGCGGCTTCCGTCGGATATGGCATGACGTGGCGCACCGTTCGAGTGGGGGCCGCCGCCAAATACGTTCGCCAGTCGCTCGCCGACGCGAGTGGCGGCGCGCCTGCTATCGATGTCGGGGCGGCGATCGACGTGTGGCGCGGCGCGACGGTCGGTGTCAGCATCCAGAATCTCGGCCCCGATCTCAAGACGGCTGGGTCGAGCGCCCCGCTCCCACGCTTTCTTCGCCTCGGCGCATCGCTCCCCTGGCGCGGCGTTGGCCCTTTCGACGTCCTCGGCACCGTCGAGGTTGCTCAGCATCGTGAGGGTGATGTCCTTCCGCTTGGCGGCGCCGAAGTGACCTGGACCTCGGCGAACGGGCTCGCGTTCAGTGCGCGGGTCGGTGCGCTCGCGCACAGCGACGATGCCGCGACCTCGCGCGTCTCGTTTGGTGGCGGCGTGCGCGCGCGTCGCTTCGCGCTGGACTACGCGTATCAGTCCTTCGACGCACTGGCCCTGACGACGCATCGGTTCGGCCTGCGGTGGTGGCGTTAGGCTGCTGCACGGTCGGGAGGCGATGACGCCTCTCATGGCCGGCGCACGGCGCATCCTCAAGCGTGTCGCAGCCGGACTCACAATCGCCGTGGTGCTGTTCCTCGCGCTCACCCCGACGGGCTGTTACCTCAGCCGTGCGGGGTGGGAAGAAGCGCGGATTCTCGCCGGTCGAAAGGACATCAGCAAGCTGGTCGATGATCCGGCTACGGACGAAGCGACCCGCCGCAAGCTGCAGCTCGTTCTGGCCGCCCGTGCCTTCGCCCGCGACTCGGTGGGGCTCGATGTCGGAGAGAGCTTCACGACATACAGTCGCTTGCGCCGGGACACGCTCGTGCTCGTGTTGTCCGCGGCCTATCGAGACCGTCTCCAGCCTCACACGTGGTGGTTTCCCATCGTCGGCCGTGTTCCGTACAAGGGGTTCTTCGATTTCGGCGCAGCCGAAGAGGCAGCCCGCGAGCTTCAGGCACAGGGGCTCGATACGTATCTCCGTCCCTCGGCAGCCTTCAGCACGCTGGGCTGGTTCAACGATCCCTTGTTGTCGACGACTCTCGGATACGACTCCCTCGATCTGGCCAACACCGTCATTCACGAGGTGACGCACAATACGTTCTACGCTCCCGGGCAGGCCGTCTTCAACGAGTCGTTCGCGACATTCGTCGGGGCACACGGCGCGGAGTGGTTCTTCCGTACGCGGGGAGACTCGGCGCGCGCCCGACTCGCCGCGCACGATTGGGAGGATGACAAGGCGCTCGGGCGGTTCTGGACGGCCCTGTGGCGCCAGCTCGATTCCGCCTATCGTGTGCATCCAGAGAGTCGCGAAGCTCGCCTGGCGGCGCGTGATACGATTTACGCCCGCGCCCGACGCGTGCTCGTGGACTCGGTGGGGCCGCAGCTTCGTCGCGTCGATCCCCGCGCGTTGACACGCGTGCAGCTGGACAATGCTGCCTTGCTCGCCCGCCGCATCTACCTGACGGATCTCGACGTCTTCGAGCGCGTCTACGAAGTCGAGGGTCGCGATCTTCGGAGGGCGATCCGCCGCGTGATCACGCTCGCGAAGCGCCGCCCCGACGATCCGTACGCCGAGGTCCGGGCCTGGATAACGCGCGTGCGACCCTAGCGGGCTACGGCGTCTTGAATTTTCCCCGCATGAGCGCGCGAAGGTCGATCAGCTGTCGACCGCCGGCGGCCGCCGGCGTCGCCATTGCCTCCTCGCCGGTTGCCACTCGCTGCATCTTGTCACGCACGCCGCGATCGATGAAACGCGAGAGCTGATCCATCGAGTAGTCGGCGCCACGGCGTGAATGATACGCGTTCAGCGGATATACGACCGCGAGGTCGTTGCGCGCTCGCGTCAGGGCGACATACATCAACCGACGCTCTTCCTCGGTCTCCTCGTCGCTTCGGAGCGCGCGCGATGATGGGAAGAACCCGTCCACCGCCCAAATCAGAAAGACCGCGTCCCATTCCCGACCCTTGGCGCTGTGCGCGGTGCTGAGGATGAGGAGATCGCGCTCGCGATCGCTCGCACCGGCGAGATCCTGGGTCGACGACGGGGGCTCCAGCGCCAGCGCGGAGAGAAACACCGCACGTGAAGGGAAGCCTGCCGCGATGACCTCGAGCTGATCGAGATCGGCGAGGCGCGGCTCTGGGCGGTCGTAGCGCTCGCGCAGAATGTCATCGTACAGACGACGCACGTGGCCGATCTCGGCGCTGAGGGTACGCCCTTCGACGTCCGCGCTGCTCCGCAGCTCGTCGAGCAGCTTGACCAGAGCCCCGTGAGCCGCGCGGGCACGAGCAGGCGGGGTGAAGCGGCCGAACGCGGACGACGTCCACGCCATCTGCGCCATCGCATCAACGGCCGCCCGGGCGGTCGCGTCGCCAATCCCAGGCAAGAGCAGGAGAACGCGGTACCAGCTCACTTCGTCGCGCGGATTCTCGAGGATGCGCAGAAACGCCAGCACGTCCTTCACGTGGGCCGCCTCGAGGAATTTGAGCCCGCCCCACTTTTCGAAGGGGATCTTGCGGTTGGTCAGCTCGATCTCGAGATCGGCCGACATGTAGCCAGCGCGAAACAGAACGGCGATCTCGCGCAGCGGCGTTCCCGACTCGTGCAGCTCGAGGATGCGGTCGACGACGAAGCGCGTTTGCGCCGACTCGTCCCGAGCAGCCACCAGCCAGGGCGCTTCTCCACCCGTCCGCTCGGTGCGCAGGGTCTTCGAATATCGCTCGCGCGCGCGCGCGATCAGCGTGTTGGTGACGTCGAGAATCGGCTGGGTAGACCGGTAGTTCCGCTCGAGAGTGACCACGCGCGCCCCAGTGAAGTGCCTGGGGAAGTCGAGAATGTTCCGGATCGTCGCGCCGCGAAACGCGTAGATGCTCTGGGCATCATCTCCAACCACGGTGATGTTCCGGTGCTCGCGCGCCATGCCGAGGAGGATCCGCGCCTGCAGCAGATTGGTATCCTGATACTCGTCGACGAGCACGTGATCGTAGAGTCCCGCGATGCGCGTTCCGAGCTCGGTGCCGCTTTCGAGCATGCCAGCCCAGAACAGCAACAGATCGTCGTAGTCGACGAGATTGCGTTCTTCCTTCCTGCTAGTGTAGTCGGCATAGATGCGCGTCAGGTCCTCGCGGTAGTCGAGGAACTGGGGGTACTCCGCGGCGATGACGTCCTCGATGGCGATGCCGGTGTTGATGTGCCGCGAGTAGACGTGATGCAGCGTTTCCTTCTTGGGGAAGCGCGACTTCTTCTGGGCATACCCGAGCGCGGCACGGGACAGTCCCATGAGGTCTTCGGCGTCTCCCTGATCGATGATCGTGAAGTCCTTGGCGAGTCCGGCCGCGGAGCCGTATACGCGGAGGAGTCGGTGTGCCGTCGCGTGAAAGGTGCCACCGTGCACCCGTCCGCTCCGCGCACCGACGAGGCGCTCTGCGCGGGCGAGCATCTCCTGAGCGGCGCGGCGAGTGAACGTGAGCAGGAGAATTCGTTCCGGGCGGACTCCGCGCTCGATGAGGTGCGCCACTCGGTAAACGAGGGTGCGCGTCTTCCCGGTGCCCGCTCCGGCAACAATGAGCAGCGGCCCGTCACCGTGCGTGGCGGCGGCCAGCTGCTCGGGGTTCAGCTCGGCGGCAAAATCCCGCGGCTCACCGGGACTACGACTTGGGCGGGGGGCATAGACACGGGGCTCGGACATCGCGCGGGAATATACGTCGAAGCGCGGAGCCATGGCGGAGGCTCCGCGCTTCATCCCACATCAGAACGTCCTGCCGGCCTACTGAACGCTGACGCTCCCCGACATGGCCGCTCGTCCGTGGGCAGTGCAATAGTACGTGTAGCTCCCAGCGGCCGAGAACGTCCGCGCGAACGAGCCGTCTTCGCGAGATGGGGCGCTGGGGCCGCCGTCATCGAAGGTTACGCTGTGGGCGGTGCAAACCTGCCCACCGTACCCGTCGCCACTGCAACTGTCCCAGTTCCAGGTGACGGTTCCGCCCCGCGCAACCGACACCTGACTCGGTGAGTAGGAATTGTTCCTGACGCTCACGGTCACCCCGGTACCGCCACCGCTGGGCGGGCCACCCCCGGGCGGGGGCGGCGGTGGCTCGGTACCGCCTGACGAGCCGCACGCGGTTACGGCGAGACCGATCAGCACGATCGACAACGCACGAAACGAGCGCATCGCGCCTCCTTGCTGGATCGCCGGCGTCTGCGCGGAGCTCTCCCGGGCGCCGGACGCGATCACGCTAGGGTCGTGGCCCGCGAGGTTCCAGCACCTTGCGGGGAAGGGCGAACGACCGAAGGCGAGTGTGAGATGCCGCGCGGTCAGCGCGGCGCAGCCTCGAGCAGCTCCACAGGCATCTCGCGCGGCTCGAGACCGAAGACGACGCCGAATGCGCGTGTGACGAGGGTCGACATGCGATCCACGCCGCACTCCGTTCCGAGCTCGCGCGAGACGGACGTCATTTGGACCTGGGGGATGCCACACGGGACGATCAGATCGAAATAGGACAGATCGGTCGTCACGTTCAGGGCGAAGCCATGCCAGGTCACCCAGTCACGGGCGTGCACGCCGATCGAGGCGATTTTCCGCCCGTGTGTCCAGACGCCCGTATAGCCGGTGTTTCGCTCTGCCTCGATGCCGACTTCCTCGAGCGTGCGAATCAACCCTTCTTCGACCTGGCGAAGGTACCAGTGAAGATCCCTGCGATGCCGCTTGAGATCGACGATGGGATAGCCCACGAGCTGGCCAGGGCCGTGGAAGGTGACGTCGCCCCCGCGCTCGACCTCGTGCACGTCCACGCCGCGGGCACGTAACCGCTCAGGGGAGGATACGATGTGCGCTTCCTTCGCCGTGCGACCCAGCGTGACCACGGGCGGATGCTCGAGCAGGAGCAGCATGTCCTCGTCGATCTCGCCCGTGATGCGACGGCGAGCGAGATCGCGCTGCAGCTCGAGGGCGATCTCGTAGGGAACGGTTCCGAGCTGTGCGGTGAGAAGGTGCATGTGTTGCCTAGCCCCTCATGGAACGGCAAAGATGACAGAATGCAGAATTCTGCATTCCGTCCTCTTTGCCGTTCCAAATCATGCGTGGATCATTCGCCCCATTGAATCCAGCGCTGCCTCGGCTACCGCCTCGGACAGCGTCGGGTGGGCGTGGACCGCAAGGTCGATCTCTTCGACGGTGAACTCGTTCTCCCGCGCCACCGCGAGCTCGTGGATGAGCTCCGTGGCATGCGCGCCGATGATGTGCGCGCCGAGGATCTCGCCGTACTTGGCATCGCGAATGATCTTCACGAAACCATCGGTGTCGCCGCTCGTGCGCGCCCGGCCGTTCGCGGAGAAGGGAAACTTTCCCACCTTGTACTCGAGCTTCTTCTCCTTGCACTGCTGTTCCGTGAGCCCGATCGACGCGACTTCGGGGTGACAGTAGGTCGCGTTCGGAATGTTGCCGTAGTTCACCGCATGCGCGTGCTTTCCCGCAAGTTGTTCGGCGAGGGCCACGCCCTCGCGAGAGCCCTTGTGAGCGAGCATCGGAGGACCCGCGACGTCGCCGATCGCGAAGACTCCCTTGGCGGTCGTGCGGAACTGCTCGTCGATCTTGACGAAGCCGCGCTCGGTCAACTGCACCCCCGCCTCCTTGAGGCCGAGATCCTCGACGACGGGAGCACGGCCCGCTGCCACCAGCACGACGTCGACCTTGAGATCGGTCTTCGCGCCGCCGGCCTCCACTGCCATCGCCACGGAATCCTTGGCGACCTTCACGTTGCCGATCTTGGCCCCGGCGAGGACGTTGATCCCTCGCTTCTTGAACGCGCGCGCCAGGGTGGTCGAGACTTCAGCATCCTCGAGGGGCAGAATGTTCGGCAGCACTTCGATGAGCGTCACTTCGGTGCCGAACGCGTTGAAGACATCAGCCAGCTCGCAGCCCACCGCTCCCGCGCCGATGACCGCCATCGACTTTGGAGCTTTCTCGAGCAGCAGGGCGTCGTCCGAGGAGATGACCGTTTTCTTGTTGAGCTCCAGCCCTACCTGCGGAAGCCCTTTCACTCGGGAGCCGGTGGCGATGACGATACCCTTCTTGGCTTCGTGCTTCTCTTCCTTGCCTTCCGCCGTCTTCACCACGACGGCGGCGCCCCCGGCCAGGCGCGCGGTACCCTTGCTCCACGTGACCTTGTTTTTCTTGAAGAGAAATTCAACTCCTTTCACGTTCTGATCGCTCACGCCTCGCGACCGCTTCATCGCCACGCCGTAGTCGAACGACACGTCGCCGACGTTGACGCCGAATTCCTTGGCATGTCGAACATGATTGGCGAGGCTGGCCGCCTCCAGCATGGCCTTCGCGGGAATACAGCCGATGACCACACACGTCCCGCCGAGCTTCTCCTTCTCGAAGACGGCGACGGACATTCCGAGCTGAGCGGCGCGGATGGCACCGACGTAACCCGCCGGTCCGCCGCCGATGAAGATCACATCGAACGAAGCCATGAGTCTTTGCAGGGATTAGAGTCGTGTATCAACGAGGAACGAGGAAACGGCCGCTGAACGCCGCTGCGCGGCCGATCCTCAACGGCTTCCTCGTTCCTCGTTCCTCTTTCGTCAGTACACCAGCATCAACGGATTCTCCAGCATTCGCCGCAGCGTCTGGAGAAAGCGCGCGCCGGTCGCGCCATCGATCACGCGATGATCGCAGCTCATCGTCACGCGCATGCGCTGACGCGTCACGAGCTCACCATTGACGTCGACCGGCTTTCGCTCCACCGCTCCGATGGCGAGGATGGCGGTCTCCGGTGGATTGATGATCGCCGTGAAGTGCTCGATGCCGAACATGCCGAGGTTCGACACCGAGAACGTCGCACCGGTATACTCATCCGGCTTGAGACGGCGATCGCGCGCCCGCTTCGCCAGCTCACGCGCTTCGCGGGAGATTTCGCTCATGCGCTTTCGATCGGCGTCGAATAGGACCGGTGTGATCAGCCCATCCTCGACGGCGACCGCCATGCCCAGGTGAACGCGATTGAAGTATCGAATCCGGTCGCCAAGCCAGTGCGCGTTGACTTCGGGATGCAGGGCGAGCGCCGTGGCGACCGCCTTCATCACGATGTCGTTGACCGAGACCTTGAACTCGTCCCCCATCTGCACCATCGCTGCGCGCATCTCGCCGACGCGCTCCATGTCGAACTCGGCGGTGAGATAGAACGTCGGGATCGGCCCAAGTGATTCCGAGAGTCGCCGCGCGATCGTTTTCCGCATCTGGGTGAGCGGGACGTCGTTGAAGTCCCCCTCACGCGTGGGCGCCACTGCCTGGGCAGCGACCGCTGGTGGCTGCGCCGTACCGCCGCCGGCAACCGCGGCCTCGATGTCGCGCTTGATGATCCGCCCCCCTGGCCCAGTCCCACGAACGGTCTGAAGGTCCAGCCCGCGCTCGTTCGCCAGGCGGCGTGCCAGCGGTGACGTGCGTGCGCGTCCCTCTCCATTGCCGCCGTCGCGGGGCTGCTCCGTGGCAGGCGCCGGGCTCGGCGGCGCCTGGCCCCGCGGCGCGGAGGTGCCTTTCCGAAAGCCAGCCACCTTCTGTTGCGGTGGCGCCGAGGCCTCGCCTTGAGACTGTTGACTGGCCTGCGGAACCGGTGACGCGCCCGCGGTCTCCTGCGTTTTCGCGACGACTTCCTCGGCGGGCTTCGCCTCCTTTGCCGGCGCGGGAGCGGCACCGCCCACCAGCGCGTCGATGTTCTCGTCAGGCGCGGCGATCACGGCCACCAATTGCCCGACGGGAGCCGTCGCTCCCTCACCGAGCAGCCGTTTTCGCAGGACACCTTCACCGCGGGCGACGAGCTCCATCACCGCCTTGTCGGTCTCGACCTCGGCGAGTGTTTCACCAGACGCGATCTTGTCGCCCTCGTTCTTCAGCCACTTCACCAGGCGCCCCTCCTCCATAGTGGGGGAGAGCGCCTCCATCACGACCTTGGTTGCCATGGGGTATGCGATTGCGGACTGCGGAGTGCGGAAGACCGATCCGCAGTCCGCAATCCGCAATCATCTCTCCTATTCGAGGTAGAGGACCTTTTTGGCGGCGGTGACCGCCTTTTTCGCGTCGGGCTTCGCGGCGCGCTCCAGATTCTTCGCGTACGGCATCGGCACGTCTTCCTGGTGAACGCGCAGGACGGGAGCGTCGAGATCATCGAAGCACTCGCGCTGGATGAAATCCGCGACGTGGGCCCCGAATCCGGCGACCGACCAGCCTTCCTCCAGCACAACCGCGCGATTCGTCTTGGCCACCGAAGCCGCGATCGCGTCGACGTCCATAGGTGCCAGCGTTCGAAGATCGACGATCTCCGCCGCGATATTCTCCTTGGCGAGCTGATCGGCGGCCTGCTGCGCCACCAGCACCATCTTTCCCCATGTAATGAAGGAGACGTCGGCCCCTTCGCGCTTCACCTCCGCCTGCCCAAGAGGCACGATCACTTCCTCGTTCTCCGGCACCTCCCCCTTCGTGTTGTAGAGCATCTCCCCCTCGAGCACGATCACCGGATTGTCATCGCGAATCGCGCTCTTCAGCAACCCCTTCGCGTCGTACGGCGTTCCTGGCGCGACGACTTTGAGTCCCGGAATGTGTACGAGCCACGACTCCCACGCCTGCGAGTGCTGCGCGGAGAGTTGAAGGGCGGCGCCGTTAGGCCCGCGAAACACCATCGACATCGGATACTGCCCGCCCGACATGGAGAGCATCTTCGCCGCCGAGTTGACGACCTGATCCAGCGCGAGGAGGGCGAAATTCCAGGTCATGAACTCGATGATCGGACGCAATCCGACCATCGCCGCACCCACACCGACGCCGGCGAATCCGAGCTCCGTGATCGGCGTGTCGACAACGCGCATTTCGCCGAACTCCTGGAGCATGCCCTTCGACACCTTGTACGCGCCCTGGTACACCCCGACCTCCTCACCCATGAGGAAGACGCGGTCATCCCGCTGCATCTCCTCACGCAGGGCCTGGTTCAGCGCGTCACGATACGTGATGATCGCCATGGTCCGGCCTCAGGATGTCGTGTCGACGAAAACGTCCTCATACAGCGCTTCGAGCGGCGGCTCCGGGCTCGCATCCGCGAAGTCCCACGAGTCCTGTACCACGGCCTTGAGCTCCTCGTCGAGCTTCGACATGTCCGCGTCGGTCCAGCCATCCTCCTCCTCCATCACCGTGCGCAGAACGGCGATGGGATCCCGTTTCATGTGCTCCTCGAGCTCTTCCTTGGTGCGGTACGTTCCGCTCACCGCATCGGACATCGAATGGCCCATGAAGCGATAAGTGCGCACCTCGAGCAGTGTCGGGATCGATTCGCTGCGGGCGCGCTGAAGCGCGCGCATGGTCGCCGCGCGCACGGCCAGCACATCCTGTCCGTCGACCACCTCACTGGGCATGTCGTACGAGCACGCACGCTCGGCGATGTCGTTGATCGCCGAGGCGCGCTCGAGCGCCGTACCCATGCCATAGCGATTGTTCTCGATGAGGTAAATCACCGGCAGCTTCCACAGCGCCGCCATGTTGAGCGCCTCGTGGAAGGCGCCGTTGTTCACGGCCGCTTCGCCGAAAAAGCACACGCATACCTGATCGCCGCCCCGATACTTGATGGCGAACCCAACGCCGGTCGCGATGGGAAGGTGTCCGCCGACGATGCCGTGGCCACCGAGGAAATTCACGTTGCGGTCGAAGAGGTGCATCGAGCCGCCCTTGCCTTTCGAGCAGCCATCCACACGGCCAAAGAGCTCCGCCATGACCGCGCGCGGCGAGATGCCTCGCGCGAGCGCTTGTCCGTGCTCGCGATAGCTCGCGATCACGTAATCATCCTCGCGCAATGTCGAGATGGCTCCGACGCCGACACCCTCCTGGCCGATGTAGAGGTGACAGAAGCCGCCGATCTTCCCAATGGCGTACGCCTCGGCGCACCGCTCCTCGAATCGTCGAATCAGCAGCATCTCGCGCAGCAGGTCGCGGCGCAGTGCCGCGTCGCCTCGCGCGGCGGCGTCGATCGAGCCGCCGGCGCCGTTCTGCTCGCTCCCTTTCTTCTGTGGCATGTCAGTCGTCGTGGAATTCGATGCGGCGGCGTCACCCGCGGCGCGTGCGGGAGAGCGGCGGCGAGAACGGCTCACATCTCTCATGGCGTCACCAGATTCGCGGCTTGCACCTGTTCCCAGGCGTGGTAACTGGACCGAACGAGCGGTCCGGACTCGACGTGCTTGAACCCCATCGCCAGTCCTTCCCGACGAAGGAGCGCGAACTCCTCGGGCGTCACGTAGCGATCGAGCGGGATGTGGTCGGCGGAGGGGCGCAGGTATTGTCCGAGCGTCAGAATGTCGACATCGACCTGTCTCAGGTCGCGCATCGTCGCCAGGACCTCCTCGATCGTCTCGCCCATTCCGAGAATGATCCCTGTTTTCGTGGGAATGTCCGGCGCGTACGACTTGACGTAGCGAAAGATGCCGAGGACGCGCTCGTAACGGCCGCCCGGCCGGCACCGCTTGTAGAGGCGAGGGACCGTTTCGGTGTTGTGGTTGTAGATCTCTGGTCGGGCGTCGAGCACCGCACGAATGCTCGCCTGATTCCCCTGAAAGTCTGGCACCAGAACTTCGACGGAGCAGCCCGGTACACGCTCGTGTACCTGGCGAATGGTTTCGGCGAAGATGTAGGCGCCGAAATCGGGGAGATCGTCACGATCGACCGACGTGATCACGGCATGGCGAAGCTGCATTTCGGCTATCGCCTGCGCGACCCTCGCCGGCTCCTCGATGTCGTACCGGGGCGGCCGCCCGTGCGCGACGGCGCAGTAGGCGCAGTTGCGAGTACAGACGTCGCCGAGAACCATGAAGGTGGCCGTGCCGTGCTCCCAGCACTCGCCGACGTTGGGGCAATGCGCCTCCTCGCAGACGGTGTGGAGGTCGAGCTCGCGCATGAGGTGCTTGAGACGCCCGTAATTAGGGCCGCCCGGCGCGCGCACCTTCAGCCAGGGGGGCTTCCGATCGGGAAGGGGTGCGGTCCGGCGCCGACCCAGAATCTGGTAAAGCGTATCCGCCAATGTCGCCCGGGGTCTGAGGGGGTCCGGAAGGGAAACGCGGGGTCGTCGAGAGCAGTTTCCCGCGTGTGCATCGACGCAAGGAGTAAGCTATCCCGTTGCGGCTGGCTTCGGTAGCGCTTGCTAACCTTTTGTGATCAGTATGGACGGTTATTCCGCATTAACGTCCGATTGTACCCGCTCGCTGCGCGGCGTTTAACCGCACTCGTTGTGCCGGGGAGCGACCGAAGCGCGGCCCGTCGCGCCTAACGAACCGGCTTCGCGAAGCGGTGGGGCGCGTATGGCGCGAAGTCGATCGAGGATGACCCGTGCATGACCAGATCCGCAATCAGCTGGGCGGTAAGCGGCGCGAGGAGCACGCCGTTCTTCGAGTGCCCGCACGCGTACAGCAGGCCCTCGCAGTCGGGCTCCTTACCAACGATCGGAAGCAAATCCGGTGTCATCGGGCGCAGCCCGGCGCGGTGAGCCACCTGGGAGCTGGTGCCGATCGCTGGCCAGAGCTCGCGGGCGATATCACGAATCTGCTCCGCACCGTCGTCGGTCGGTTCGCTGTCGAAGCCGACGTATTCCACAGTGCTGCCTGCGAGTGTCTGGTTATCTCGGCGGGCGAGGTAGCCCCGGTGGCCCATCACGACGTGGCATGGGCCGGGATTGGCGAACGCGAGTATCTGCCCGCGAGCTGGGCTGACGGGAAGGGCGCGGGGCAGGCCCCCGACCGAGCCGGCCCACGCGCCCGCCGCAAGTACGATGGTGGCGGCTTCGACCCGCGCACCGGTCTCGAGCTCTGCCACCGGTCGAGCCGGGGCCAGGTCAAGGCGCGTGACTTTGGTGATCGCAAACGAAACCCGTGGATCCTGCTCTGCCTCTGCTCTCACCGCATCGAGCAGCGCTGCCGCATCGACGGCACCATCCAACGGATGAAGGGCCGCTCCCTGCGCCGGGGCGAGCGACGGCTCCAGGCCGGCAAGTGCATTCGCATCGATCCAGGTCGACTCGCCCTGCAGCCGCTGCCGAAGCGAGATCGCTTCGGGTTCGTCGCGTGCGATCTCGAGCACGCCGGCGCGGTCGAGGGCCACCGGTCGTCCGGTTCGCGCCACGAGTGTGTCGACATATTCGGGATACAGATCGCGGGAAGTACAGCCGAGCCGACGGACGGCTGCTTGCGGGCTACCGACGGACGGTGCCAGGATTCCGGCCGACACGGCGGATGCCGCCCCCCGTTCGCTCGATGAGACGACGAGAACGCGCAGCCCTTCTCGTGCAACCGCGGTCGCGCACGTCAGGCCGATCAGTCCCCCACCAACGACCACGACATCAGGCTGAAACACCACACACGCCTCCCGCGTAGTACCCACAGCAACCGCCTGGAGCCACAGAGATGCTACGCACCATTTTCACGATCGGCGCACTCGCCGTGCTGGGGCTGTTCCTCCTCAGCTTCGTGTTCGGAATTCTCAAGGGACTTATCGGTCTCGCGCTGTTCTTGCTCGGCCTTGCGATTCGTATCGCGATTGTCGGGTTGATCGTATACCTCGTCATCCGTATCGTGAGCCCCGAAACCGCTCGTCGGTTACGGGAGCGCTGGAGCGGTCCGGCGGTCTAAGCCCTCGGGCGGTTCACCCGGAAGACCAGATGCGGGCGGAGGATCCGATACGGATCTTTCGCCCGCATTGTGTGCGTTCTGGTGATACTATTTCAGACGCGCCCCTCTACCGGGATCAGTCATGGATCAAGCCATCGCGCACGTACTCGGGCTCATGGACGTCGTCGACAACCTCTACGCGAAGGCGCTTCATGGGCTCGATCCCGCCGAGCTGACCCGCGCGCCTTCTCGGAGCTCCAACCCCATGATGTGGATGGCCGGCCACCTCGCCCAGAGCCGCGTTCGCCTGGCGCGACTGCTTGGCGTCGAACAGGAGGTGCCGTGGCCGACGATGTTCACGCGAGGAGATCCGCCTCCCGGGAGCGCGGACTATCCGCCGCTCACCGAGATTCAGGCTGCCTGGGCAGCGGCGGGGAAGGCCCTGCGAACCCGGCTCGGCGCGATGTCCGACGCGGAGCTTCACGGAGATCTGCAGGTGAAGATTCCCTCCACGGATGGGACGCTGCGCGGCGCGATTGTCTTCGCGCTGTTCCACGAGGGATACCATGTCGGCCAGATGGGCTACGTGCGGCGCACGTTAGGCAGGGAGCGGATCGCGCAGCTGTAGCGACGGGTTGCGCGCTATCGCTCGTCTGGCCCGTGGCGCAGCCGCTCGATCACTGACCACGCCAGCAGAGGTACCATGATCTCGTGATGCCCGGTGATTTCGTAGCCAGCGCCTCCCGCGAGCGTGGGTCGCTGCACGACGTTCACGCGCGGGCGGTAGTGGCGAAGCATGTCGAAGTCGCACGTCGTAAAGTGCGTGGGCCGGCCGCCGTGGAGGTTGCGCGCGATCGTGAGTGCCTTGAGAAACACCTCCGGAAGGATCACCGCGCTCCCCAGATTGAGGACGACGCCGCCATCGTGAAGTGCGGGGAGCGAGGCGGCGAGTCGACGAAAATCGCGATGGCTCGTGTCGCCGATCGCCGCGCCATCGGCCGCCGGATGCTGATGAATGATCTCCGCGCCAAGGGCGGCGTGCACGGTGGTCGGGATGCGAAGCTCGTGCGCACCGATCAGCAGCGAAAGCTCGGGGTGTGCGACATCGGAGCGTGAGGTGAGGGCTTTCGCCAGCGCCTCACCCATCCCCCAGCCCGAGCGGTGACCGTGCGAGATCGCGTCGTTCATCTCCCGTCCGGTCTCTTCAGCCATGCCGAACGTCCCATCGCGAAGGCCGACAGCGACATCCTCGGATGTGCCTCCCCAGCGGGCGACCTCGTAGTCGTGAATGGCGGCCGAGCCGTTCAGCGCGAGGTGCGTGACGGCGCCGTTCCGCATGAGCTCCAGCAGCACTGGAGCGATGCCGGTCTTCACCACGTGGCCGCCCGCCATCGCGACCACGGCCCGCCGCCGCGCCGCACTCGCCATCGCGTCGACGATGCGACGGAAGTCGCGCGCGGCGAGGACGTCGGGGAGCGAACGCAAGAACGCGCCGAAAGAGCGATCTGCGCCGGGCGGCGCAGCAAACTCTTCGGCGCGTACCTTGTTCGGTCGGTGCGCGATCGGAACGGTGCGGACCCGCGAGAGGTCCGCCTCTGGCGTCACTTCGCCGCGGTCGCCGTCCCTGCGGTGTACGATTTCAGAAACAGGTTGAGGGTGCCGAATGACAGGTTCGACTTCATCTGCAGCATGATACGACGATCGTCATCCGACAACCAGATCTCGGCCTGCCCGTTCTCGGAGAAGATGCCTTTCGACTTGATGATCGGCTGAATGACGATGGCATCGAATCGTCCAGCGGGCACCTTCACCGACTCCTTTCTCAAAACACGCACGCGAACCGGATTGCGATCCGGCCGGAAGTAGCGCGGAAAATCGTACGTCTGCCCGACCGAGAGCGGCACGGTGCGGATGAAATAGAGAAACGATCCGTCGTCGAGCGGGTCGCGCGCGGTGGGCCGCTCTTCACTGTCATTCTCCGTGTACACGAGACGATCGGGATAAATCTCGAACCGACGCTCGCGATCCCGCTTGCCTTCCTGCAGATCCTGCAAGTGGCGGAGCGAAGCGAATGTCTCGACATCGATCCAGCTCTCGAGGCGATCGTTCACCTTATAGAAGAACGTGCCGCCTTTCACGGTGAACGCGGTGTGCCACGCCTGGCGTCCTCGGATCTCCTCGATGCCGAGGACTTCCATGCGCCCACTTCCCACCTTGAGCACGCCAAACTTCACGTCGTACTCGAGGCGCTCGCCGATGGAGAAGGGAACGGGGACCTGTCGCGCGGGCTCGGCCGTCGTAAGGGCAACGACGATGGCGAGCACATCAGCCAGCAAAGTTGTTGTCATGTCGATGTCGGTGCGGCTCGGCGGACCCCAGCAGTCCGTCCGAAGCGGTAAAGGTCAATTGCGCCGGCAAGAGGCCGAACCCGGGTCGCTCGCGGACGGAGGTCATAACGCGGCTCGAGCGACACGACTTCGATCCGCCGTGCGAATCGCGCCGCTTTGGCCAGGAGCTCCACGTTCGCGGCCCACCCGTTCGCCTTGAGAAGGCGGGCCTCGCCGTTCTCCTTGAGCAGATCACGGACCACCGCGATACGCATCAAGCGATACGTGCCGAGGGGATCCCGCACTCCCGGAACGCGCAGGAAGGGCCGAAGGAGCCACTGACCAGCGCGACGGAGCCGCCTTACGGCGACGGGTGTGCTGGCCGGGCTCGCTGCCTGCTCGGCGACGACGAGGTCGGCACCGCCCTCATGACGCTTGATCAGCTCCGGAAGGTGCTCGGGTTGGTCGGTGAAATCCGCCTGCATGAGGATGGCCGCATCGCGCCGAGGATACCGTGTGCGCTGAGCGACCGTGCGCAGCAGCGTTTCGACCGCCGCTGCGTATCCTCGCCGCTGCTCGTGTCGCAGGATCGTCAACGGCAAGACCTCACGATATGGCTCGAGTGTCTCCGCCGTGCCATCGGTGCTGCCGTCGTTGAGCACGAGAATCTCGTACTCCCGCGGGTAGCTCTCGAAGACCTTGCGGATGCGCCACAGGAGCAACCCGATCGTTGGCGCCTCGTCGTAAGCCGGAATGCAGAGGTATAGCATGTAACAGGATGATACCGTGCGATCGAGGTTGCGTTCCTGTGTGTGTCCAAATGGTGTCAACAAACCTGACGCCCTTCGAACCACTTGGCAAACCTTGCGCGCTTGCCCGTCGGGTGCGTGGCCGTTAGCCTCCGACCTGTTGCCCCACCGAACCCTCTCCGGAGAACACATGCGCCGCTTCGCGACGCTGCTCTCGCTTGCCCTGGGCGCCTGCGCTCAGGGGCCCGCCGTCGATCCTGCTCCGTCGCCAGCGCCGACCGTGACTGCTTCGGCACCGCGGCCGGCGACCGTCACACCGATCGATGTCTCAGCGCTGCGCGCCGACCTCACGCTGTTCGCGTCCGATGCATTCCAAGGTCGCCTGGCGGGGACGCCGGCAGCTCGCCGCGCCGCGGAATTCATCGCCGAGCGCCTAACGTCTGCCGGTCTCGAGCCGGCGGGAGACAGCGGGTTCTTTCAGCGGGTTCCGCTCTCGCGTCAGGTCTTTGCGCCGACGACCAAGTTCTTGGTGACCTCCCGTGGACGTGCATCGGAGCTGAAGCTCGGCGAGGATGTCGCTCCAATCCTGCGCGTGGGCGAGTACTACACGCAGTTGTCCGCGGAGGGCGAGCTCGTGTTTGCCGGCTATGCGCTCAACGCTCCGCAACTGGGCCGGAACGACCTCGCCGGGCTCAACATTGCCGGAAAAATCGTCGTGTTCCTTGGCGGAGCACCTCCGACTGCGGACTCGGCGACCCGCGCGCGCCTCGAGTCGCCCGAGCAGCTGGGCCAGCGGCTTGGCGCGATTCTGAATGGCGGCGCAGCAGGCGTGGTCATTCTCGCTGTCGGAAAGCTGGAGGATGACTTCGACGCGGTGGCGAGCGAAGTCACGAGCGGCTCGCTCGAGCTGGGGGCGGGTGAGGCGGAGCCGACGCGCGCGGTGCCGATGGTGATGTTCGCGCGCCCGAGATCGGGCTCGCCGTTGCTCCCGTCCGGGTGGCCCACCGATGACAAACCGCAGGCGCTTGGCCGACACCTGACCGCGAAGATCACGTTGGGTCGCGCACAGGCGGCGAGCTACAACGTCGTCGCCGTGCTGCGCGGGAGTGATCCGGCGCTCTCTCGGACGTATGTCGCGCTCGGAGCGCATCTCGATCACATCGGCGTCCAGCCCAACGCCGGTCGCGACTCCATCGCGAATGGAGCGGATGACGACGGCTCGGGATCGATGGCCCTCGTCGCGATTGCGCGAGCGCTGGCCAAATCACCCGAGCGGCCACGACGGTCGGTCCTGTTCGTCTGGCATACCGGTGAGGAAGCGGGCATGCTCGGGTCGGAGTGGTTCGTCACTCATCCCACGGTCCCGCTCGACTCGGTGGTCGCTCAGCTCAACGCCGACATGATCGGCCGCAATGCGCCCGATTCGTTGATGCTCGTCGGACCCCGCGCCGCACCTGGGGGGCAGAGTCGAGTACTTGGCACGCTGGTCGATTCCGTGAACACCGCGCTCAGCCGCCCGTTCGTGATCAACCGCGAATGGGATTCCCCCGATCACCCGGAGCAGATCTATTTCCGTAGCGATCACTACAGCTACGCAAAGCGGGGCATTCCGATCGTGTTCTACACGACGGGGCTTCACGAGGACTATCACAAGGTCAGCGATGAAGTGGCGAAGATCGATTTCGACAAGCTGTCGCGTGTGTCGGATCTGATCATGCGATCCGCGCTCGCCGTCGCCAACCGAAGCGAGCGACCGCGCGCACGTTGAGCACGCCGATCGTTGGGCGACGAGACGCGCGGGGCCGCTGGGCTCCGCGCGTCTTTCGTTAGCAGCCTCGCCATGAGACTGCCAACGAATTGTTTTACCCGGGGTGGTGGCGATCGTCACACGAATAGGGCGCCAACGTGCGCACTCCCTGGCACGTTCGGTGTACTACCGTGAGAAGGGGAACGAGACTGTTTCGGGTGGGGGCATCATGATTCTCGCGAACGTTCGCGAATCTCTCACGCGTGACGATGCGCAGCTGGCCGTGCATCTGCTGGCGCGCGCGGGCGCCGGTCGTCCTGACGACGCCGAGGCCGTGCTCCGCGAAGGGGGCATCGACGCGGTGCTCGACGATCCACGCCTCCTCGGCGCGCTCGTCCAGCAACCGCTCGGTGGCCGCGCGTCCCTTCCGCTCTTTTGCTACGTCATCGTTCGACATGCGCTCCGCGGTGTCGGTGAGGACGATCGGACCCTTGCCGACTACGTCGCCGCCATCGTGGTGCACTTCGGCCTGAAGGATCGCGCGACCCGCCTCGGCGGGAGCGACGACGAGCAATACGACACCTTGGCGGGGCTGCTCGAGGACGCTGAGCGCGCCGATCCGCGCCGAGCATTTCTCGTCCGTGCCCACCTCGGGAACTATGCCCTGTGGCTGAGCGGGCTGTTCCCGGACTACATCGAGCATCGCAAATGGCGGCGCGGTGGCCCCGATCTCGATTACTACGCGGAAATGGGCCGCCGCGGCTTTCGCATGGCCGCCGACCACCGCCTGGCGCACCAATACGGCCTCTCGCAACTGTACCTCGTTGCCGCGGATCGCTTCGAGCGCCTTCGCGTGGCTCTGAACCAGGTGAGCGATACGCTGCTGTTCCCCGACGTGACGACGCCGGATCGGCTCATGCGGCAGGTTCGGGACGAGGCGCGCTGGCGGCTGAGTTAGGCACACGCCGAAGCGCTTGCGCGCGGACGCTCCCCGAGTATCCTACACGGGCGACCATTCGACCCGAGGGCGTCATGCCGAGCTACGATTATCGCTGCCGGAAATGCGGCAAGCAGTTCACCACGCGCGAGAAGATCGCCGACCACAACGCGGGCTCCGCGACTTGCCCGGAATGCCAGTCGCAAGAGGTGGAGCGCGTCATGTCGAGCTTCTACGCCAAAACCCCTCGCAAATCGTGAGGTTGTTTCTTCCCTTCGCCGCGCCGCGATGTTCGAGCGGCTGAAAGAGACGCTTCGCGACGCCCTGAGCCGCGCGTCCTCTCCCCAAGGGCGCGCGGCTCTTGCACAAATGCGCGACGCGCTCGTCCAGGCGAAGGTCGGCCTGGCCGACCTGCGTCAGGGCGTCGACCGCACGCGCGCTCGCCTCGACGCAGAGCGCGCGGAGCTCGATACGGTTCGCCGTCGCGGAAAGCTCGCCGCCGACATCGATGACCGCGAGACGGTGCGCATCGCCGAACAGTACGAGCGCAAGCACAGCGAGCGTGTCGTTGTCCTGGAGAAAAAGCTGGCTGCACAACAGGAAGAGCTCGCCCTCGCCGAGCATGAGATCGATGACATGACGGCGCAGCTGCGCGCCGCGTATGCCGGGGTCGTTCCGCCGGATATGGCTGCATCGCCGCCCGTGCCCGACCCGCTCGAGGAGGCGCGCGCCGAGAGCGACGCGCTGCGGCGCAACATCGACCGTGCGGCGCGCGATGCCACGGCGCAGCGTCAGCTCGATGAGCTCAAGCGCAGGATGGGGAAGTAGCAGGTGCCGCTCGCGCGCTCGTGGGGAGTTGTCGTCGGGGCCGTCGTCGCGGCGCAGGCCAGCGCGCAGACGACGCGATGCCAGGGCGAAATCATCTCCGACGTCTCCATCGTCACCCACGGACCCTACGAGGAGCTGGGCACACGGTGGTGGGAAGCGCCGTTGCGTTTCGCCACCAGCCTTCACACGACGACTCAGCCGGGCGTCGTTCGGCGGTTCCTCATCGTCAAAGAGGGCAGGCCGTGCCTCGAGCTCGAGCGGGCAGAGTCCGAGCGTATTCTCCGTGCGCAGCCGTTCCTTGCCGATGCCAGCATCGCCGTCATCCCCGATACGGCGGGAACGGTTGCGCTGTTAGTCGAGACCCGGGATGAGCTGACGCCCGTCGTCGGCGTTTCGACATCGGGCGCACGGATCGATGCATTGAAGCTCGGCGAAGGCAATCTCTTCGGCAGTGGCACCTATCTCGCCGGCGAGTGGCGCGATGGCACATCGCGTGACACCTACGCGATCCATGGTGTGGACCACCAGTTTCTCGGCCGACACTATGTCTTCGCCGGCTCGTACGCACGCCGTGATCACGACATGGGTGATTGGAACACGGATCTCTCGCATCCGTTCTTCACCGATCAACAGCGCTTCGCGTGGCGAGCCTCGGCGGGCGGTATTCGCGAGCTGTTCGAGTTCAGGCGTCCCGACGCGAATCGAGTGCCGTTCGCCTTCGAGCGGAAATTTCTCGATCTGGGCGCGGTGGTGCGGATTGGCCTTCCTGGGAGGCTGAGTCTGTTCGGGGTGTCGTTTTCGCAGGAAGAAGACACGCCCTTTCTTCCGCCGACGGCGCTGCCGGGATTCAATTACGATACGCTGTTCCTGCGCCACGCGGGGAGGCGCAACGCGCGGGTCAACGCCCTGTGGGGACTGCGCAACGTCCGATTCCAGCGCGTCGAGCGCTTCGAGGGACTGACGGCGGCGCAGGACATCCGTCTTGGATTCCAGCTCGGCACGCTGATCGGGCGCAGTCTGTCGATCCTGAACACCACCGACGACGACTATCTGCTCGCCGCGGACCTGTATGCGGGAGTGGGTGGTGAGAGCGGAATCGTTACCCTGACCGCTCGAGGGGAAGGGCGACAGAACTACGACTTGAACCGCTGGGACGGTATTCTCGGAAGTGCCCGCGTGGCGGCCATTCGTCGCGTTTCGGCCCGGCACACGGTGACGGGATCGCTCGACTGGTCGGGAGGCTGGCGCCAACGGACCCCCTTTCAGCTGACGTTAGGCTCCTCGCCGGGTGGCGTGCGTGGCTACCGGCGATCGGAGGAGGGAGGCGCGCGACGCGCGGTTGCGCGCGTCGAGGACCGGTGGTACGTGGGCCAGCTTCTGCGGCAGGCGGATGTGGGTGTCGCGGTGTTCGGCGATGCCGGGCGCGTCTGGAAGGGCGACGCGCCGTATGGGATCGACACGCCGATGCGGTACGCCGTTGGTGTGAGCGTGCTCGCGGCCATCCCTCCGCGCTCGAAGCGCACCTGGCGCCTGGATATCGCCGTGCCGACGGGCGGCGACCCGAACGCGCGGTGGGAGGTGCGCGTGACGCATTCAGTCGCGGGGCGCGACTGGCGGGAGCCGGGTGATGCCAGCAGAAGCCGTGAGCGCTCCGTGCCGGCAAGCGTCTTCAACTGGCCCTAGCGCCTAACGCCAGACGAACAGCTTGCCGATGACTTTCGCGAGTCCCGATACGATCACGCCGAGCGGACCGAGGACGACGCGTCGGTTCAGGGAAACTGTGACCTCCGAAAGCGCGACGGAGCTCTGCATCGTCTTGAGCTGGGCCTCGAGGCTGTCGAGCTCCGCCTGAACGCGAGCGAGCTCCCCCTGTGCAGCCACCGCGTCGGCGACGGAAACCGCGCGATCCAGGAGCTCACGCAGCTTGTCACGGGCGGCGCGAAAGCTCGCGACGCGGGCCTCGAGGTCGATCGACTGTGCCGTGACATCGTCCTGGGACAGGCTGCGGCCGGTGACCTTGCCCAACCGACTGAGTGAATCGAGCGCCTCGCTGAGGCGCGACGATGGGACGCGGAGGCGCAGATGCGCGTTCTTGTCCTCGCTCGTCGTCGCATTCTCGACGTAGCCGTCAAATCGCTGCGCGAGCTGGGTGGCCTGCTCGACGGCCGGCGCGACCGCCTCTACCTCGATCTCGATTGCGGCGCGCGTGATGATGATGCGCGCTCGCTGCTGCGTCCGCCCCATCGGTGCACTCGTGGCGGTGGCGGTCACCTCCACCGGGCGGACGTCACGCCGAGCGGGCGTGCACGCCACCGCGAGCATGAGCGGGAAGGCCAAAGCGAGCGGCAGTCGCATCATTGCGCGTTCTTCGTCGTCGCCATCATGCGGCGAATCGGCACGATCAGCAGGGCGAGAACGGCGGCGGCTGCCATGAGGAAGATCGTCGTCATCGCGAACAGCTTGGGCATCTGCTCGAGCTTGTTCGGATCGACGTGGCCCCCCGCCAGACCGGCAATGAGGTTGCCCAGGGAGATAGACATGAACCAGACTCCCATCATCTGGCCGACGTACTTCCGCGGAGAAAGCGCGGTCATCGACGCAAGACCGACGGGACTCAGAAACATCTCCCCGAGGGTCTGGAAGAAATAGCTTCCCACGAGCCACCACGGTGACACGAGCGTACCCGACTCGCCGCGCACGACCGCGTTCGCCGCCCAGAGCATGATCAGGAATCCGATACCGGCGAGGAACAAGCCGAGTGAGAACTTCGCGGGGCTCGAGAAATCGCGGCCGCGCCGGCCGAGGGTCATCCACAGCGCGGCGAACAGAGGTGACAACAGGACGATGAATCCGGAATTAATGGACTGGAACCACGATGCCGGCACTTCGTACCCACCGATCGTGCGATCGGTGAAGTCCCTCGCGAAGAGATTGAGCGACGTCGGCGCCTGCTCGAAGGCCGCCCAGAAGATCCACGAGAACATGAAGAGCACGACGATCACACCGACGCGCTTCTTTTCGTCTCTCGAAAGCCCACCCAACGCGAATATGTACGCGAAGTAGAGCACCGCCGTCCCCAGGATCACGTACGCCATGGACTCGGCGACGGCCGCCGCGTTCACCGTGACGACGCCGGTCGCGACCAGTGCGACGACGAGCACGAGGATCGCCGCTCCGACCACAAGCGTCAGCTTGACGTTGCGCTCCTGTCGAGCTTGTCGCGTGGCGTCGGGATCGCGCACCGGATAGCGGCCGATGTCGCCCAGCGTCGCTTGCGCTTGCAGCGTGTAGAAGAGCAGGCCGACGAGCATGCCGACTCCGGCGGCGCCGAAACCGTAATGCCATCCGACCTTCTCGCCGAGCCACCCAGTGACGATCTGCCCGACGGTCGCGCCGAGGTTGATCCCCATGTAAAAGATCGCGAACCCCGCCTCGCGCCGTGCCCCGCCTTCCGGGTAGAGATCGCCGACGATCGCCGAGATGTTTGGCTTCAACAGCCCGGTGCCCATGACGATGAGGATGAGTCCGATGAAAAACGGAGCCTTGGTGCGTGCGAAGGCCGACAATGCGATGGCGATATGACCAGCCGAGATGAAGACCGCCCCGTATTGAATCGCGCGTCGAAGCCCGAGAAGGCGATCGGCAATCCAGCCCCCTGGCAACGAGGCGAGGTAGACACTCGCCGCGTAGATCCCGACGATGGCGGAAGCCTGCGTGCGATCGAATCCGAAGCCGCCGCTCGCGAGCGCCGCGGTCATGAACAACACGAGGAGCGGTCGCAGACCGTAGAACGAGAACCGCTCCCACATCTCGGTGAAGAACAGCGTGGAGAGGCCCCGTGGATGGCCGAAGAAGCTGCGATCGGCCGACGGCGCCTGATCGAGCGTGGTCGCGCCGGCGTTGACGGAAGACGTCACGAGAGATCCTCGGCGGTTTGGGTCAGGGTCAGCTGCGCGTCGCGAGCGCCAGGGGAACGTAGCGCTCGGGCGGCTTTGTCGCGCCAACGGCCCGCTGTTCTTCCCAACCGATGCGCGTCGGAGGCTGCTTGATGCACGCGACGAGGTGCCCCTCCGCTTTCGTCTCGAGCGGCGGGACGATTCGCGTGCAAGCGACGTCCTTCGACGGGTGATGGCAGCGTGGGTGGAACGGACATCCCGGCGGCGGATCGGCGGGAGAGGGAACGTCGCCCGTCAGCACGATGCGCTGCTTTCGCTGGCGCGGATCGGGGATGGGCACCGCCGACAGAAGCGCCTGAGTGTACGGCATCAGCGGCTCGGCGTAGAGGTCGTCCGCACCCGCGAGCTCGACGATGTGGCCGAGGTACATCACGGCGACCCGCGTCGCCACGTGCTCAACGACCGAGAGATCATGCGCGATGAACAGATAGGTGAGGCCGCGATCGCGCTGCAGATCCTGCAAGAGGTTGATGACCTGCGCCTGAACGGACACATCGAGCGCGGACACGGGCTCATCGCAGACGATGAACTGAGGCTCCACCGCCAGCGCTCGGGCGATGCCAATGCGCTGCCGTTGACCGCCCGAAAATTCGTGGGGATAGCGATTCGCGTACTCCCCCCGCAGTCCCACCTCTTCGAGAAGCTGCTTCACTCGCGCCTGCGCCGCCGCTCCCTCGGCGAGCCGGTGGATGATGAGCCCCTCGCGCACGATCGCACCGACCGTCATGCGTGGATTCAGCGAGGAGAACGGATCCTGAAAGACGATCTGCATGCGCCGCCGTAGAGCACGCAGCTGTGGTGGGTCGAGCGACAGGACGTTCACGCCATCGAACGTCACCTGGCCCGAGGTCGGCTCGATCAATCGGAGAATCGCTCGACCTGCCGTAGTCTTTCCGCATCCAGACTCACCGACGAGACCGAGCGTCTCACCTCGCTTGACGTCGAAGGAGATGCCGTCCACCGCGCGGACCGCGCCCACGGTGCGCCCGAAGACGCCGCGCGTGATCGGAAAGTGCTTGACGAGATCGCGTACCGAAAGAAGCGACGCGCTCACGCGCTTCCTCCCGCGACCGTTCCCGTGTCGGCGGGTCGACGACGGCGTTCGGGCTCCTCGGCGAGAAAGCAGCGCGACCAGTGGGATGCGCCCACCTCGAACAGCGGGGGATGCTCTCGCTCCGGCCGATCCCATGCATAACGACAGCGATCGTGAAAACGGCACCCCGCGGGCCAACGCGTCGGCGCTGGAACGGTGCCGGGAATGACGGCGAGTCGTGAGCGTGCCGCGCCCAGCGTGGGCATCGCGGCCAGCAGCCCTTCCGTGTAGGGGTGGTGGGGCTGAGCGAAGAGCTCCCCGACCGAGGCCTGCTCGACGATCTCGCCGGCGTACATCACGAGGACGCGCTGCGCCATCTCGGCGATCACGCCGAGATCGTGCGTGATCAGAATGATCGACATCGCGAATCGCTCCTGGAGCTGCTGCAGGAGCTCCAGGATCTGCGCCTGAATCGTGACGTCGAGCGCGGTCGTGGGCTCATCGGCGATGAGCAGTGCCGGGTTCATGACGAGGGCCATCGCGATCATCACGCGCTGTCGCATTCCGCCCGAGAGCTGATGCGGATACTCCTTGGCGCGCTGCCCCGGAGCGGGGATTCCAGTCAACTGGAGCATCTCCACCGCCCGGTCCCACGCCTCGCGCCGCGTGGCGCTGCCATGGACGCGTGCCACCTCCGCGATCTGCTCCCCAACGGTGAACACCGGGTTGAGCGAGGTCATCGGCTCCTGAAAGATCATGGCGATGCGATTGCCGCGAATTGCTCGCATCTCCCCCTCGGGGAGCCCAAGCAGATTCCGCCCCTCGAACTCCACCACGCTGCCCGTCTCGATCATTCCCGGCGGCCGGATCAAACGCATGATGGAGAGCGACGTCACCGACTTGCCACACCCAGATTCGCCGACGATGCCGATCGTCTCTCGCGGCATCACGTCGAACGAGACGCCGTCGACCGCACGCGCAACCCCCGCATCGGTACGGAAGTAGGTTCGGAGATCGCGTACGCTCAATAGAGCCGAGGGCCCGGGGCCAGGGGTCGTCATGCGGCCTGAATCTCCCTCGGGTCGAGCGCGTCCCGCAAGGCATCGCCGATGATGTTGAACGCCATCACGGTGAGTACGATCGCCAGTCCCGGGAACAGCGATATCCACCACAGCCCGGCGACGTTGCTCAAGCCGTCGGAGATCATGTTCCCCCAGCTCGCCGTGGGAGGCTGAACGCCGACGCCGAGAAACGACAACCCGGCCTCGAGGATGATGACATTCCCGATACCGAGCGTCGCGGCGACGACGACCGTCGAAGTGACGCCAGGAAGAATGTGACGCCAGAGGATGCGTCGATGCCGCGCCCCGAGCGCGCGCGCGGCGACGACCATTTCCTCGGTCTTGAGCGCGAGCACCTGGGCGCGAACGAGCCGGCTCGTGCCGAACCAGCCGGTGAGCCCGATGACGAGGACGAGCGCGCCGAGGGACACGCGACCCCACAGCGCGAAGATCGCCAGGAGCACGAGAATGCGCGGGATCGACAGCAGCGCGTCGATGACGCGCATCATCACCGCGTCGGCCCGGCCTCCCGCGTAGCCCGAGATCGCGCCATACGCGGTGCCGACGGTGATCGACAAGAGGACGGCGAGGACCGCCACCGACAGAGAGATCCGTGCTCCGTAGATGAGCCGGCTCAGGACATCACGGCTGTAGATGTCGGTGCCCAAGGGATGGGCAGCACTCGGCGGACGTGACGCCAGGTTGATGATGTCCAGCTGACAGTTCGGGTCGTAGGGCGCAAGCCATCGCGCGAAGAGGGCGACCGCCGCCACGAAGACGAGGAAGCGGAGCGACAGCATGCCCGCGCGATCGCGACGAAGCCGGCTGAGTGCGGAGCCCCAGGGTCCGCCGGTCGCGCCCATGCGTGCCCACGACCGGCCAATGGCCGCCGCGACCGCCACCGCGAGCGCGATCACCAGCAGCCACCAAACCAGCCTCATGCGCGCGTGGGGGAATGCAGTCGGAGGCGTGGGTCGGCGACCGCGTAGAGCACGTCGGCGAGCAGGCTGCCTAACGTCACGAGCCCGCTCCCCATGATGACGACGGCCACGACGAGGACGTGATCGCGCGCGGCGATGGCACCGACGACCAGGGCGCCCATTCCGGGCCAGGCAAAAACGTGCTCGATGAACACCGCACCTCCCACCAGCATCGGCAGCGCGAGGCCGAGGAGGGTGATCACCGGCAGAAGGGCGTTGCGCAGGATATGGCGCCAGAGCACCGCTCGCTCGGTGACACCCTTTGCGCGCGCGGTCCGCACGAAGTCCTGGGTGGCCACGTCGAGAAAGGCGGCGCGCTGATACCGCGCGATGATGGCCGCCAGGAGCAGCACCAGCGTCGTTGCCGGAAGCACCAGGTGCTTGAGACGATCGAAAAGCTTCCCGGCCGGCGAGAGATAATCGTACATCACGGCCGTCGTCATCCCCGACGTCGGAAACAGCGGAATCCAGTTCGCGAACAGGAGCATCGCCATGATCGCGAGCCAGAAGTCGGGCATCGAATAGAAGACGAGCGTGCCGGCGCCGAGGGCGCGGTCGGCGAGAGAGCCGCGGCGTCCGGCGCGAATTACCCCAGTGGTCACCCCGAGCGCGAACGCGCCAACCAGCGCCACCCCCATGAGGAGCAGCGTGTTCGGTAGCGCGTCACGAATGGCATCGGCGACGGGACGGTTCTTGAACAACGACCAGCCGAGATCGCCGCGAGCGAGATTGCGTAGATAGAGCGCGTACTGCTCGTGCATGGGGCGATCGAGGCCCCACCGCGCACGAATCTGTGCGCGCACCTCCGGCGGTACCCGCGGGTTCTCGGCTAAGTCGTCCAGGGGATCGCCGGGCGCCAGCTGCACCAGGAGGAAAGCCACCGTCGCCGCGATAGCGACGATGACGGCAGCCTGGAGCAGCCGGCGGGCGACCAGGGCCCGCATGGCCTACGGTGTCGCGGCGCGTAGCCCGATGTTATCGCGCGGAATGCGCGCGTTCCGCGGGATGTGCCACTCGTGAATCCGCGTCCACCATGCGTCGGGTCGCATGAACGCAAGCTTGATACGGTTGTGATGTCCCGCGGCGTTCACCGGCTCGAACATCCAGACCGCGGGTGCATCGGCGATGATGGTCTCGTAGGCCCGTCGATAATAAGCCTGCGCACGCTGCGCATCCATCGAGGTCGTGGCGCTGTCGACGTAGGCGTCGAAGACCGGATTCTCGTAGGAGCCGAAGTTCACGCCGTCCTTTACCGAGGCAATCCCCCACGTCTGAATGATGGTCGAGGGCGTGGGGTCGGTCCGCCACGTTTGCATCACCGCGTCCCACCGCTTGCGAACGAGAAGCTCCTGGAATGCGCGAAGCTCCATGTGGTCGAGCTCGACGCGGGCGCCCGCATCACGAAGCATTGCCTGAAGCACGACCGAGAATCGCATCCGTGTCTGGCTCGACGTCGGAGCCGCCAGCGAGAAGCGCAGTTGACGGCCGCCCTTCTCGCGGATGCCGTCGCCATTCGTGTCCCGCCATCCAAGCGAATCGAGGAGCCGCTTTGCCCCTTCCAGATCGTATCCTGGCGTTCTCAACGTGGTGTCGCCGTACAAGTGGGCACGCGGGAGTGGCCCTACCGAGACATGTCCGAGGTCGCCCAGCACGTTTCGGACGGCCTTTTCGCGGTCGACCGCCATCGACAGCGCGCGACGCACGCCAACGTCGCCAAGAATCGGATGCGGCCGTGCGTTATTTCGCGGATCGCGCAGATTGAACCACATGAACCCGTAGTCGAGCGAGCCGTACTGCGTCATGGTGAGCTCGGGGTGTTTCTTGATCTCCTCGACGTTTTCGGGGCGGAGGTACTCGAGATAGTCCGCTTCGCCGCTGAAGAGGCGGGCGGCAGACGCGTTGAAGTCGGGCGCAATCGTCCACAGGATGCGATCGAGATTCGGCCGTCCGCGGTAGTGATCGGTGTTCGCCACGACCTCGACGAGGGTGCCGGGCTCCCACCGTGCGAACTTGAATCGCCCGCTGCCGATCGGCGACCGCACGTCGGGCGACGTCGTGTATTCGGACCGCTTGATCTTGCCAAGCCAATGTTCCGGGTGAATGCGCACCTGGAAGGCCGCGTCCATGAACTGCTCCGGATACCGTTGGCGGTACCAGATGACGGCCGTTGTCGAGTCCCGGGCCGTCACGGAATCGATGCGCGCGAGCAGCGGGGCCACCGATGATCCGACCTCGGGATCCTTGTGAATGTCGAAGCTGAACACCACGTCGCGCGCGGTCACGGGGACGCCGTCGTGCCATTTCGCGTCGGGGTGCAGCGTGAACGCGATCGAGAGCGAGTCGGGCGCCCACGTCCAGCGTTCCGCAAGCTCGGGTACAAACCCTCCGTCGCCGCGCGTATTCATCGAATCGCCGGGCTCGGCCAGCCGCTCGAAGATGATGTCGGCCACCTGGTTCCCGGCGACGCTCGTCGTGGTCAGGGGCAAGAGCGCATCGGGCTCCGCACCAACGGTCATGATCAGGGTACCGCCGGCGTCGGCATCGCCGCCATTGCCGCGATTGCACGCAACGATGGCGAACAGGGCGAGAACGGGAAGGAGGCGCGAAAGCATGGTCATCAGGGTAGTGGAAGCGCGGCAAGAATGGATATCGCCGCGACGGTGCGTCAAGGCGAGCGACGGAGAGACCGGGAAGTCACCGGCGCCACGTCCAGTCGGCGAGGGCGTATCGGGTGCGAATGAGCGAGTGCACATCATCGAGCAGAGGCGCATCCAGCTCCATCGGATAGGGCGGTAGTCCATCGTGCGTGGTTATGGCGCTCGCCAGTGCCTCGGCGAATTCCTGGATCGTAATCGACCGACCAAGGAGAGCGCGCACTGTAGCAGGTGGAGTCGACCGCTCGCGGTGAACGAGGAGCTCGGTGAGCAGCTCCTGATCGTTCTCGAGGAGTATCGACCCGTGCTGCAGAAACGCATCGCCCTCTCTGACCTGTGCGCTGCCGACGAGCTTTCGTCCTCCCGCTACCAGCTCGCCAGCAACCGGCGACGCGAAGCACGGCGCAAGGCTCGGGGCGGGTGCTCGATTCGAGGTTTCTGCCTCCCGGGCGTCGACCCCCACCATGCGCAGTGCTTCCAGCAGCAGACGATTGATCGTCCGATACGATTCGGGGAGCGATCCGTACGCGGAGACCGGAGCAGCGACTGCGTAGGTGATCTCCCGATGGTGCAGAATCGCCCGTCCACCGGTTGGGCGTCGCACGAAGTCGATGCCTCGCGTCCTGGCCAGCGCGACGTCATAGCGTCCCAGGCCGGGCTGATTCCGGCCGAGAGAGACCGTGGGCGACGCCCACGCATACACCCGATAGAGGACGTCGCCGGTTTGCGCGGCGCGATGAAGGAGGGCCTCGTCGAGCGCCATGTTCGTCGCACCGTCCGCGGGTGACGAGAGGAGGTACCGGGTCACGCCTCGCGGAGGCGACCCCTCGCGCTCGGCGGGATCGAGAAAAGCCGTCGTGGATTCCATTGAACTGGTGGCAAGGTAAATTCAGGAGCATGCCAACCGCCACGATCCCGCCGCTGGTGCCCGATTCGTTCGCTTCCCGGCACATCGGGCCCTCGGACGACGAGATAAAGGAAATGCTCGGCGCGCTGGGCTACCGGTCGCTCGACGAGCTGATCGAAGCGACTGTGCCCGCCGCGATTCGAGTGCGGGGCCCGCTCGACCTTCCTCCCGCCCAATCCGAGTACGAAGCGCTGGCGCGATTGCGCGCCGTGGCTCGAAAAAACCGGCGAAGCCGGTCGTTCCTGGGTTTGGGATTCTACGAGACCATCACGCCCCCGCCCATTCAGCGGAACATCCTCGAAAATCCTGGTTGGTACACGGCGTACACCCCATACCAGGCTGAGATCGCGCAAGGCCGCCTCGAGGCGCTGCTGAACTTCCAGACGGTGGTGATCGATCTCACGGGCCTCGAGATCGCCAACGCCTCGCTGCTCGACGAAGCCACCGCGGCCGCCGAAGCGATGACGCTCGCCTACGCGGTGAAGGGCAAACCGGGAAAGAACACGTTCTTCGTCTCGGCGCTCTGCCATCCCCAAACGATCGATGTCGTCCGCACGCGGGCGCAGGTGCGCGGCATCGACGTCGTCGTCGGTGATGATCGGTCGGCGACGATCGGCGAGGACACGTTCGGGGTGCTGGTGCAGTATCCGGCAACGGATGGCAGCATTCACGACTATCGCGAGCTGGTGAAGCGCGCACATGCGTCGGAGGCCCTCGTGGTCGTCGCCGCCGATCTTCTTGCGCTCACGCTTCTCACCCCGCCCGGGGAATGGGGCGCGGACATCGCCATCGGGAACACTCAGCGGTTCGGCGTTCCCATGGGCTACGGCGGGCCTCACGCCGCGTATCTCTCGACACGCGATGAGTTCAAGCGTCAGCTGCCGGGGCGGATCATTGGGGTCTCGCGGGACGCCGAAGGACGCCCCGCATTACGCATGGCGCTGCAGACGCGTGAGCAGCACATCCGCCGCGAGAAGGCCACGAGCAACGTCTGCACCGCGCAGGTGCTGCTGGCGGTCATCGCCGGAATGTACGCTGTCTACCACGGACCCGATGGGCTGCGTCGCATCGCGCGCAACGTACACCGCCTGGCCACCGTCTTCGCGGGCGGTGTCCAGCGGCTCGGGTTCGCGGTCGCCAAAGCGCCCTTCTTCGACACTGTTCGTGTCGAATGTGGCAGTGGCGCACCACGCGGCGCGCTAGCAATCGCCGAGCTGGGTGCCTCACGCGACATCAACGTACGCGTGCTCGGCGAGAGCGCGATTACCGTGGCGTTCGGCGAGACGCACACGCTCGATGACGTCCGCGACCTTCTCGCGGTGTTCAACGGCGGGCGTGACGCGGGCGTCGACGTCGCTTCGCTCGCCGGCACGCCTGACGAGAAGTTCGATGCAGCGCACGCCCGGGCCACGCCGTACCTGATGCACCCGGTGTTCAACTCGCATCACTCGGAGACGGAGCTGCTGCGCTACATGCGGAAGCTCGAATCGCGTGACCTGTCGCTCGCGCATTCGATGATTCCGCTCGGCTCGTGCACCATGAAGCTCAACGCGGCGGCCGAAATGTACCCCGTGACGTGGCCGGAGCTCGGCGCGCTCCATCCGTTCGTGCCCAGGGCGCAGGCGGAAGGGTACGCGGAGATGTTCGCCGAGCTCGAGCGCGATCTCGCCGAGATCACGGGGTTCGCGGCGACATCGCTGCAACCCAATGCGGGATCGCAGGGCGAGTACGCCGGGTTACTGGTCATTCACGCGTACCATGAGTCGCGGGGCGAGACGCACCGGGACATCTGTCTCATCCCGCAGTCCGCGCATGGAACCAACCCCGCGAGCGCGGTGATGGCGGGAATGCGCGTCGTCGTCGTGAAGACCGATGAGGACGGGAACATCGACATTGCCGATCTCGAGGCGAAGGCGCAGCAGAATGCGCAGCGGCTCGCGGCATTGATGGTGACGTATCCGTCGACCCACGGCGTCTTCGAGGAGTCCATTCGGCGGGTGTGCGAGATCGTGCACGCGCATGGCGGGCAGGTCTATCTCGATGGCGCGAACATGAACGCGATGGTCGGTGTCGCGCGACCTGGAGACATTGGTGCCGACGTCTGCCACTTGAACTTGCACAAGACGTTCTGCATCCCGCACGGCGGTGGGGGTCCCGGCATGGGACCGATTTGCGTCGCCAAGCATCTCGCGCCGTTCCTGCCCGGGCATCCCGTCGTTCCGGTGGGCGGTGCGAAAGCGACCGGCGCGGTGAGCGCCGCCCCGTGGGGAAGCGCGAGCATCCTTCCGATCTCGTATCTGTACATTCGCATGATGGGGGCCGAGGGCCTCGCGAAGGCGACGAAGGTGGCGATTCTCAACGCGAACTACATCGCGAAGCGTCTCGAAGGGCATTACCCCGTGCTGTACAAGGGCCGGAACGCCACCGTGGCACACGAGTGCATCCTCGACACGCGTCCGCTCAAGCAATCCGCGGGCGTCGATGTGGAGGACATCGCCAAGCGGCTCATGGACTATGGATTCCACGCGCCGACGGTCTCGTTCCCGGTCGCCGGCACGCTGATGGTGGAGCCGACGGAGAGCGAGTCGAAGGAGGAGCTCGATCGCTTCTGTGACGCCCTCATCGCGATCCGGGAGGAGATTCGCGAGATCGAGCTGGGCATCATGGACCGGCAGAACAACGCATTGAAGAACGCCCCACACACGATGCATCGCGTGGTGGCGAGCGAGTGGGATCGGCCCTATTCGCGGGAGCGCGCGGCGTTCCCGGCGCCCTGGACGCGCGACTTCAAGTTTTGGCCGTCCGTGGCCCGCGTCGAAAGCGCCTATGGCGACCGGAATCTCGTCTGCTCATGTCCGCCAACGGACGCGTACGCGGAGGTCGTTGCTGGAGAATGAGGAACGAGGAATAAGGAGTGAGGAATTCGATTGAATGGTACGTCAATCGAATTTCTCACTCCTCACTCCTCATTCCTCACTTTACTGTCCGATGTGCTTCCCGTACGCCTCGGCGTTCATGAGCTGCTTCCGTTCCCCTTCGTTCTTCAGGCGAAGACGAATCATCCATCCGTCGCCATAGGGATCGGTGTTGACGAGCGCCGGCTCCTTGTCCAGCCGCGTGTTGACGGCGACCACCTCGCCGCTCAGCGGGCAGAAGAGCTCCGATACCGCTTTCACTGCCTCGATCGTGCCGAACACGTCCATGCGATCGAACGAGGTGCCCACGCTGGGAAGCTCGACGTAGACGACGTCTCCCAGCTCGCCTTGTGCGTAGTCGGTGATCCCGATCTGTACGACGCTCGCGTCGTCGGTGGCCTTTACGTACTCGTGCTCCTCGGTGTAGAGGAGATCCTTCGGCAGTTCGGCCACGCGCGCGCTCCGGGGGAGGGAAACGGCGCAAGTCTAGAGGGCGCGTGTTGCGGAGTCAAGCAACCAAGTCGACACCCGAAGACGTCAGCCGTCAGACGTCAGGCAGCAGAAAACCAACTGCGGGGCCGAAGTCTCGATCCGCGGTATGCGTTCTGATCACTGACGTCTGACATCTGACGTCTGACGTCTCCGGGGTGTTCACGATGCAGCCGGCACCGCATCGCGCTGCAGCGCCTCCCAGACCTCGCGCGTGCGGAGCTCGAGCTCCTGCTGTGTGCTCGTGTTGTCGATGAGATAGTCCGCTCGTGCGCGCTTCAGCTCGGCGGGCATCTGCGAGGCGATCATCTTCATCGCCTCCGTCGTCTCGAGGCCGCGATCGCGCACGAGCCGATCCATGCGGATGGGGCGAGGTGCGTCGACGAGAACGATGCGATCGAACTGCTCCGCGAGACGGCGCTCGAACAACAGCGGAATGTCGCAGACGACGATACGATCGCCACGGCGGCGGGCATCGTCGACGAGCTGGTCGCGCAGCCGCTGGACCTCCGGATGGACGATGGCGTTCAGTGCCTCCAGCTGTTCGCTGTCGGAGAAGACCCGCTGCCGGAGCTCGCGGCGGTCGATGAGGCCGTCGGGCGCGGTCACTCCTTCGCCCCATCGCTCGACGATCGCATGATACGCCGGCGTGCCGACATTCACTGCCTGACGGGCGAGGACGTCAGCGTCGATCACTGTCGCACCCCAGCGCCCGAACAGGCGTGCCACGGTCGATTTTCCGCTGGCGATGTTGCCGGTGAGCCCGACAAGTAGCATTCGAGTCTCCAGGGCGTTCAAGGAACGAGGGCGCAAGGTAGGAACAACCGGACGCGGTCGTCAACGGCGTCTGTCACAGCAGGGCGACCTGGTCTTCATCGACCCGGGGAACCTGATGGCAGTGGCGGCACCGCGCCTCATAGGACTCCCGGCCTCCCACCATGATCGTCGGCGAATCGTAGCCTGCCGGCCGGCCGTCGATGATGCGCTGGTTGCGACTCGCCGGGCCGCCGCAGACGACGCAGATGGCGTGCAGCTTGTCCACCAGCTCCGCGTCGGCCATGAGCTGCGGCATGGCACCGAACGGCTCGCCACGAAAGTCCGTGTCCGTGCCGGCGATGATCACGCGAAGCCCGCGCGTGGCGAACGACCGCACCAGCGGAACGATCCCGGGATCGAGAAACTGCGCCTCGTCGATCGCGATCACGTCGGCGAGGGTGTTGAGCTGCTGCGCGATCTGCATCGATGAATCGATGGGAATCGCTTCGACCGAGCGCCCATCGTGACTCGACACTGCATACAACCCTTGGTACCGCTCATCGAGATGCGACTTGAAGACCTGCACTTTTTTTCGTGCGATCATTGCGCGGCGGACACGGCGGATGAGCTCCTCGCTCTTGCCGCTGAACATCACTCCCGCGATGACCTCGATCCAACCGCCACGAGCGCCGTAGAGCATTCGATCGAGCTACTCGGTGTCCGGCGCCGGTGGACGGCGGCGCTCCACGTCGCCGCGAACACGCCGAGGGCCGCGATCACCGCGGTCGCCGCGCTCCCCGCGATCGCGGGGCCCGCGCTCGCCACGGCCGGGGCGATCGCGAAAGCCACGCCCACCGCGGTCCCCGCGATCGGGTCGGTCGCCGCGGCCCGCCGCGTCACGTCCCTTGTCCAGCCGCGCGATCAACCGCCGCCCGCGCAGCATCGTTCCGGTGAGCGCGCCGGCCACACGCTCGGCGTCCGCGGTGGCGATCTCCACCAGGGAGTGATTCTCCCGAAGGTCGATCTTCCCGATGCTTTCGCGTGTCACCCCCGCTTCGCCCGTTATCGCTCCCACGAGATCTCCCGGACCAACTCGGTCGCGCGTGCCCGCGCCAATGAAGATGCGCGTCCACCCGCCGGCCGCTGGCGCGGTGCTCGCCGCGGCCGCCGGCACCGTGCGCCCGACCTCGGTAGACCGTGCGCGCTCGAGCAGGCGCAGCGCAGCCGCCGCCACCTCGACGCCGTCGTACTCGTCGAGCAACGGCTCGAGAGCCAAAAGCTCGTGGGTCGGAACTCCGCTCGCGAGCACTTCTCGCAGCTCGGATCGCAAAGCCGCGACGCGCTTGCGTGCGTGCGTCGCCGCCCCGGAGGCGCGAAGCGGCGTGACCGGCGCGCCGCCAGCCAGCGCGCGCACGGTGTCGAGCTGCCGAGGCTGCACGATTGCGATGACCGCCGGTGTGGAGCCGCCCATCACGGCGCGCAGCTCATCGCGCGTTGGAACGTCGAGCAGAATGAGCGTGTCGGCCTCGATGACCGGCGCGCCGCGCGTGACTCGGACGCCCGCGTCATCGCCAACGTGGCCCAGCGACTCGAGGAGCTCGCGCAGCTCACGCTCCGTGGATTCGGAGCGAGTGAAGACCGCTGCGACCTCGGGATCGAGCTCGTCCAGAACACGCTGCAAGGTCGGAAGGCGCCCCCACGCGGAGCTCGAGACATAGCGGATCGGAGTCGCCACCGCTTCGGCGCTTCCGTCGCCCGCCCGTCGCGCCCGGCGCGCGTAGCGTTCGATCAGCTGTTCCACCTCCGGCGTTTGACGCGAGGCGATGATCGTCCGCGCTGCTTCCTTCGGCACCTCGGCGAGCACGGACTCCAGCGCTTCCTTCGAGGCGGTGTCGTCGACGATCTCGTCGACCCAGGCGAGCACCAGTGCGCGGACATGCTCCATTTTGAGCACCGAGGTTCTCACGAGCTCGAGAAGCTCACCGGGAGCGCCGATGACGCCATGAGCGGCCCGCGCGCGCAGGAGGCGGGTCGCCCGGCGCGCACTCGAGGCCGGAATCACGCGAAGTCCGACGGACCGGGGATGCGCGGCCATGGCGCGCGCGAGCGTGATGGCGGCTTCGGGATCGGGAACGAGAAGAAGGACCTGGAGCTCGGCGACGTCGCGATCAATCCGCTCGAGTACGGTGGTGAGCACGCCGGCGGCCGACGTCATGTCGTGCGGCAGTATGTGCACGGCGTTCTGGCTGCGTCCGACGGTGGCCGTCTCGCGCTCCTCGTGCTCCGTGTTTCGCCCGTGCTGCTCCACCGGTGCCTCCGTTGTCAATGGCGTGCCCTCGACCTGGAATGTAAAGTATACTCGCTCATCACCTTCCTCTCCACCGCCGCCCATGTCGCTGCTCGCCGGACCTCGCAGCAATAGCGCTTTCACGCCCTCCGGAAACGTTGCCCAGCTTCGCGAGTCGGCGACGATCGCCGTCTCTGCTCGAGCGAAGGCTCTCCGCGCCGCGGGCCGCCCGATCATCGATCTCGGCGCGGGCGAACCGGATTTCGACACGCCGGAGTTCATTCGTCGCGCGGCGGAGAAGGCGATCGAGGGCGGCGCCACACGGTACACCGCCACCGAGGGCATCCTGCCGTTGCGTGACGCGATTGCCCGTCGCGCTGGCGACATGGGCGCGGACGTTACGCCGGCCCACGTCGTCGTCTCGACGGGCTCGAAGCAATCGCTGTTCAACGCTTGCTTCTGTCTCTTCGGTGAGGGCGACGAAGTACTCATCCCGACGCCGAGCTGGACGAGCTACTACGAGATGGTCGCCCTGGCGCGCGCGACCGCGGTGCCGGTGTACGGAGATCCCGCGTCGGGATTGAAGGTGACGCCGGCCATGCTGGAGGCGGCGGCAACACCGCGAACGCGCGGCGTGATGTTGAACTCTCCGTGCAACCCTACCGGCGCCGTGTACTCGCGCGACGAGCTCGCCGCACTGCTCGACTGCGCGCATGACCATGGCTGGTGGGTGATCAGCGACGAGATTTACCGCGTCATCGCGTACGGCAACGATCCCGCGACGTCGGCGCTCGAAGTGGCCCCGTCGCTGGACCGGCTCGTCCTGATCGACGGTGTCGCAAAGGCCTACGCCATGACAGGCTGGCGCATTGGCTGGGCCATCGCGCCGCGCGAGCTCGCCGCCGCGATGACGGCGCTTCAGTCGCATACGACGTCCAACGCCGCGGCCCCGTCGCAGCACGCCGCGCTCGCGGCTCTCACCAATCGTGAGGCGGCGGAGGCGTCCATTGCGACGATGGTCGCGGAGTTCCGCCGCCGCCGAGATGCGGTCGTCGCGGTCGTCCGCGAGGAGTCGGCGCTCGCGATCGTGGCGCCCGAAGGGGCGTTCTATCTCTTCGCGCACGTCGGAGCGGACGATCCCTCGCACAATGAAGGTGCACGCTTTGCGCAGCGGCTTCTCGAGGATTACGAGGTCGCGATCGTTCCGGGCTCCGCCTTTCTCACGCCAGGGTGGGTGCGGATGTCCTACGCGGCTCCCATCGAGGACGTCGTCGAAGGCACGCGTCGCCTCGTGAGCCTTTGGCGTGAGACGCATCGCTGACCCATGCCCTGGCGGCGCTACAGCGCTCTGGTATCTTGGCGCAAGCAATCCGAACCCGACCACCCGCGCGCGCAAGGCGGCGCCACGCGCTGCACGCATTCGGCCTCGCCATCACCGCGCGCGCTCGAGATAGTGAAGCCCCCTAACGGAGTGGTGACGTGAACATTGCGGTTCAGATCGAGCCGACCGGCGCGCTCTCCGACGTCGACTACAGGTGGGATCCCGACACCGACATCCTCACGGCGACGCTGCGCAACGGAGCGAAGGGGAAGGGGATGAGCGGGTCGGTCGAGCTCGCGGGCAGCGACGGCTCGTGGGTGGTTCTCGATGTCGAAGCGGGTCGCATCCACGGCGTCGAGGTCGCGGTGTGGCCGGACGTGCGCAAGGTCGCGACGCTTTCGCCCCCCGCGGATGCGCAGAGCGCGAGCATCGTCGTGCCCTCGCGGCACTCCCAGCCTGACGTGGCCGCCGTGGAGGTGGACACGTCACTCGTCGCCGAAGCCGATCAGGCGGAGCGAACCATCCATTTCAAGCTTGGCGTCAAGCGTCCCGCTCGCGCGATTCGGTTCGCGCGCGACCTGCTGCTCGAGCTCGACGAGCGCGACCGCATCGCCGGCCTCTGGCTTCTCAATGTGCCGCCGTTTCCGGAGGACGAGTGATCACGACGATCGTGCTCATTCGCGCCGACCCGAAGTTGATTCCACAGGTCGCGATGCGACTCGCCGGCATCGAAGGCGTCACCGATGTCTACTCGGTGTCGGGCGAATGGGATCTCGTCGCCATCGTGAAGGTGCCCGAATACGATCGTATCGCGCAGGTCGTGACGGAGGAGTTCGTCAAGGTGCCCGGGATCGAGCGCACGCAGACGCTCACCGCCTTCCGCGCGTATTCTCGGAAGGATCTCGAGCAGGCGTGGGACATCGGTGTGGAGTAACGCACGTCCGTGAGCGACCGCGTCGACGACTACATCGCGTCGCTGTTCGCGCGCGACGATGACGTGCTCGCCGCGCTCCGCGAGGCGGCCGATCGAGAGGGGTTGCCGCCGATCGCCATCAGCGCCGTTACCGGACGTCTGCTCCAGATTCTGCTGTGCGCCATCCGGGCCGAGCGAGTGCTCGAGGTCGGGACGTTAGGCGGCTATTCGGCGATCTGGATGGCGCGAGGGCTCCCGGCGTCGGGACGGCTCGTCACGATCGAAGCCGATGGGCGGCACGCCGAGTTCGCGCGCAGATACTTTTCGCGCGCCGGGCTCGACGACCGCATCGACCTCCGGATCGGTCGAGCCCTGGATGTGCTGCCCGCGTTCGATGGCGAGCGCTTCGATGCGATCTTTCTCGATGCCGACAAGGAGCCGCTGCCGACCTACTTCGACTGGTCGCTTCGCCTGCTTCGCCCCGGCGGTCTTCTCATCGCTGACAATGCACTGTGGGGCGGGCGCGTGCTCGATCCGGCGACGGCGGACGAGGGTACGAAGGGCGTACGCGAGTTCAACCGGCGGATGGCGAGCGATGAGCGGGTTCGAGGCACGATAGTCCCTGTCGGCGACGGGCTCGCCGTGGCGGTGGTAAGCTAGGGGTTAGGGGTCAGGGATCAGGAATGAGGGGGTGTCAGAGAATGGGGGGGGAGAGAATGGCAACGACTCTCCTACAACCCTTCCCCTGACACCCTCTCATCCCGATCCCTGACCCCTAACTCCTGTTCTACTGCCTCACCTCGTCGAGACACCAGCTCGATCGCCCACGGAAGATTTCTCTCCATCGGCCGTTCGTCCACGCGAACACCAGCAGCGACGTCTCCTGGCCGATTCGCCACTCCTCGGCCACGATCTCGTCGACGCCATCGCCCGTCAGATCGATGTGATCGAAGAAGCGACGGTGCACCGCGCCCGCGATGGGGCCGTTTACCACGTGGGACAACGTCGGCGAGTAACCGTCGACATCGCGGTCGGCAATGACGAACAGGTGCACTGTGTTCGCGTTCGCCGAGCCGGCATCTGTCGCCGTTGGGTCGATGAAGGACGCGACGATGGTCGGGGAATCGGTTGCGCCAGTGTTGATCGCAACGGCGCGGAAGTCGAGCGCGTCGAGCATTCTCCCATCGACGCTCTCCGGAGCGCCCGCTTCCATGGCCATACGCCGCGCGGTTCTGGCCAGCTCCGCATCGGGGAGCTGCTTGACCGCGCGCTGGGCTCCTCGCTCGAACGATGAGGCGAGCGCTTCCACGGTATATGAGGATTTCGTCATGCCCGTTACCGTGACGCTGGCGAGGGGCGTGAGCGCCTGGCACCCCGGCAGCGTATACAGCGGGGTCTCGGGACGCTCCCACATGCCTTGGCGGACCGTCACCGTCCCCTTGGAGCGACCGTCCTGGTACAGCTTGTACGTCTTGCCGCCGCGCAGGTACATGGCATCGAACTGGTGCCACCCCGTCGACGAGAGGGCGATCGTCTTGAGCTGCCCGTCCTCGATGGCCGCGATCGGGATCATTCGCGGGTCTTCCTTCTCGCCGAAAATCTGGAAGAGGATGACGGGCCGCGCGGCGAGATTGAGGGCCTCACCGGGCGCGATCTCCGGGGGCGCCGGTCGATCTCCGCCGATGAATCCTTTCGCCTTGTCACACCCGGTACCCACCGTTACGATGGTCACCAGTGTGGCGATTCGCTGGATGACGAACGCGCGCATCAACTCGCGGAAGTAAGACGAGAGCACGGCTGCCGAAGGCGGCCGATCGGCGGGACCTGAGACGGTGGCAGTGGAGCAGAAGCAGCGGGCAACGTACCCCCACTCCATACCCGTGGCAACTTTCCACGACGCGGTGCGCATCCTCGCGCATCGCGTGCCCGGCGTTGCCACCGTCAATAGCACGGCACCCACGCTCGAGCGGCTCGAGGGTGTTCATGAGGCACCCCGGGTCATAGACGCGCAAGTCGTTGAGAATGCAACGGTGGCGCGCGCTGTACCCGGCTCACCAACCGCCGCGTTCGGGGGATTTCTCGACGGCATACAGGAGAGCCGGCAGATAGCGCACTCGCGTGGCGTGCCGATTGTCTGGGGTCGCATCTCCGCCGTCATCAAGCGCCGCGTGGAGCGCCGCCTCGCGACGTGGGAGCGGCCCATTGTCGAGAGTCGCATCTACGCGCCACTCGCCGCTCTGGACGCCCGGATGCAGGAGGACCTCGCCGGCCTCCCCCTTGTCGACACGTCGCTCTCCGACGGCGACGGGATCCTGTCGCGCCATCCAGCGCACGTGGTGGAGCAGGCACTGCATGCCGTTCAACGCGACCGCGAGCACGCCGAGCGGAGGTTAGCCGAACAGTGGTGCGGGGCGATGCACGAGCCGCTGCTCGTGGATGGGAGCATCTCGGCGAGCGACGTCGTTGCGACGCATCACTGGGCGGTGGGCGTCGTCAGGTCACACCGGCAACTGTATGCATCGGCAGCGCTCCTCAACGTGATTCTCGGCCTGCGCTGTGGCGAGCGGACCCCCGTCGTCCGCATTGCCCCCCGCAATCGAACGCCGGTGCATTCCTGGTATCTTCGCCTTCGCGACGCCGTCCCTCACGACGCGCTCTGGGGGATCATACGCGTCGAGGCGGCGGAGGCCGACGACCCCACGGCGCGTGCCGACGAAGTCTCGCGATGGGTGCTGGCCGAGCGCGCACCACTGGCGCTACCGCATTCACGGTGGGACCGTATGGCGTATCCCGTTCGCGAGTGCGAGGAGTTCCTCCGTGCAATTTCCTGAACGGCAAAGATGACAGATCTCAGAACGAGGAACGAGAAACGAGGAATGAGGAAGAAATTCGGGAGTACCGATTTGCACCGGCGTCCTCGTTCCTCATTCCTCGTTCTTCGTTCTGACACCTAACGGCTTGCCTTTTTACCGACAGAGCTGGATGGCTGAACCGAATTCGCCGCTTGGCCGGGTCGTCGCCACCGAGCGCAAGCCAAATACGCCTCACGAGTTCCACTTCTGGACCGCGGTCGATTCCCCGGTCGGCATTGGAACCATCGTGCGAGTCGAAGGCACGCACGCGGTGGAGGGCCATCTTCCGCGCGTGTTCGGAGTCGTCGTCGAGGGGTTCAGCTTCACCGATCTGCTCTCGCCGCTCCATGACGTGCTTGGCCACGACGGTGATCCACGCGCGTCAGCGCTCGCGCCGACGGAGCGACCCGAGGTCCGCCTCTACACGGCGGCGGTGCTTCGACAGATCCCGGAAGAACCGCTGCAGCCGGTGCCGATGGGGGAGGTGTTCCTCGCCAGCGACGACGACGTGACGCTCGCGCTGCGCATGGACACGTACACTCGCGCCGACGCACGGACCGCCATCCCGATCGGGCTCTATCGGTCTGGCGGCATGGACTCGCCGATCTACCTCGACGCGGATTTTCTCGTCGGTCCCGAAGCGGCGCACCTCAACATTACCGGTGTCTCCGGTCTGGCCACCAAAACGAGCGCGGTCGAGTTCATTCTCGCGTCGCTGTTTGCGCACTTCCCCGCCGACAAGGGATCGGTCGCCGCCGTGTGCTTCAACGTGAAGGGCCCCGATCTCTGCTATCTCGACCAGCCCGGCGACCTCGACGCGAACGACCTCGCGATGTACGACCGCCTCGGCGTCCCGGCGCGACCGTTCGATCGCGTGCGGTATTTCGCGCCCTACAAGGCGAACCTCACCTCACTCAATACGCTCCGCTCGAACGAGGCCCTGCTGCATAACGTCAGCCCGTTGACGTGGGGCCTGCGGGAAGTGCTTCAGTTCGCCGAGGTCTTGCTCAACCGCGACGACGTGGACGCGAAGGCGGACGCGCTCATCGATTTCATCAAGGAGCGCGTGCTCGATCGGGAATACAAGGATCCACAGATGCTGCCGGGGCAGGTGTACCGGGTGCAGTCGTTCGCCGACCTCGAGCGATGGTTCCGCGATATCATCCTCATGCTCGAGGGGAAGGGCAGCGAGGGCTACAAGACGCACCACATCGCGACCATTCGCAAGGTGCGGAACCGTCTCTCGAATATCTCGCTCCGCTGCGCGGGCCTCGTCACCGATGACGGCTCGGTGAGTGATCTGCCATGGGGGACCTTCGAGGACCGTGCGGTGTATGTGATCGACGTCGCAGCCGCCGAGGAGGACGCGCAGGATCTGATCTTCGCGCGCATCGTGTCGAAGCTTCGTGAGCACCTCGAGCGACGCGACCTCGGCGTCAGTCACGTCGTCGTCTTCGTCGACGAGCTGAACAAATACGCGCCGGCAGACGGTCCCGACACGTACGTTCGCAAGATGCTCCTCGATATCGCCGAGCGCGGCCGGTATCTGGGGCTGGTGCTGTTCGGGGCGCAGCAGTTCCGCTCGCAGGTGCATCGCCGTGTCGTGGGCAACAGCGGAACCTCACTGTTCGGACGCATGGATGGAGACGAGCTGGCCACCCCCGGCTATGCTGTTCTCAGCCCCGCCACGCGAACGAAGCTGGCGACGCTCGCCAAGGGAGACTTGATGGTGCGCCACCCGCACTTCACGCAGCCGATTTTCCTCAAGTTCCCCCGGCCGGCCGTTCTGCGCGGCCGCGACGGCGTCGAACGGTTTCCCCAGGCGGCGGACAGCTCGTTGGAGTCGTCATTGCTGCGCACCTTGCGGCAGCTCGATCCGGGAATCCCCCTCGTATGGGTGCAGGACATGGTCGCGCTCTACGACGAGGCGGATCTCATCCGTGCACGGAACGCGACCCTCCAGGCACGTCCGAAGGACGTGAAAGCGTTTTTCGCGTCGAGGCTTCGGACGATCATCCCGGCACAGCCAGCCGCCGCACCGGTCGCCGCCACTCCGCTGCGCGGTCTGCCGGCCGACGATCCCTACGGCGTATAGCGAGATGATCGCTTTCGTGAGGCGTTTGACGGGCTCCGTTGCGCTGGTGGCGTCGATTGTCCCTGTCGTCCATGGCCAGACCGTCCTGCTGCAGATCAAGCCCAAGGTGGGCGACACCCTGCGGCTCCGCATCGAGCAGGACATGGAGATCTCCGGCGTCGGAAAGGTGCGCGACGCCGACACGACAATCACCATGCGGTCGTCAATGCTGCTGCTCTCGCGGTCCATCGTGGTGGAGTCTGACAACGAGGGCACGACGGTTCGGTCGATTACCGATTCTGTTGCTGTGGACATGGCTGCACTCGATCCCCGCGTGGCGTCGCTCAGCGATCAAGCCCGCCGTTCGCTCCAGGGGAAGGAGGTTCGCGTGCGCTTCTCCCGCGAGGGCTCCGGCACAGTAGTCGACGCTGATCCCGACATTCCTCGCGACCTTCAATCGGTGTTCTCGCAGCTGCCGGCGACGTTCCCGCGCCAGCACGTCGCGGTGGGAAGCACATGGAAGCAGCGCATTCCGATCCCCGACACGGGACCCGGCCAGGTCGCGGGGACGCTCGAGGCCACATTCCGGCTCGATTCGCTCACTCGCCGCGGCCGGCTCGCACACATCTCGATGCGGGGCACCCTCACACGCGACTCGACCGCCAATCCCATTCGCGGCGGGGCGCGCATGACCATGACGGGGACGGTCACGGGGTACATGGTCCTCGACCGAGGGCGGGGATGGGTCACCGACGCTTCGACCGAGATGTCGATGCGCTCGCATATCGAGCAGCCCCCCGGCAGCGGGCTTCAGCCGGTGAAGATGGAGATGCGCCTCCTGCAGCGGCAGCGCACTATGGACAAGCAGTGAGCGCACACGCTATCCTCTTAGGAGTATTACAGTTAGCCGAATTTTCCCCGAGGGTGGCGTGCGCCTGGTTCACATCTCCGATCTGCATCTCGGTTTCCGTCAGTACCACCGCCTGACGCAATCGGGCATCAATCAACGCGAGGCCGACGTCGCGAACGCTTTCCGCACCGCGATCGACCGGATCATCGCGCTCGAGCCCGACGTGGTCGTCTTCGCCGGAGATATTTTCCACACCGTTCGCCCGATGAACCCGGCGATCATCCACGCGTTCAACCAGCTCGCGCGGCTCACTCGTGCAGTTCCCCAGGCGATCGTGGTAATGGTCGCCGGAAACCACGACCGGCCTCGAGCGACCGAGACGGGGTGCATCCTTCGCCTGTTCACCGTCCTCGGTGTCCACGTCGTCGATTCGGAGCCACGCCGCCTCACGTTCCCGGAGCGGGACCTCGCCATCCTCGCGGTTCCCGATTGTCTGGGCGACTACCCGGCGCTCCTCCCTGAGCCAGGCGTTAGGCACAACGTGCTCGTGCTGCACGGTGAGGTGCAAGGAATGCTTCCCGTCGATGCCATGCGGGTCGACCGGGCGGCGATGGAGATTCCGCTCGACGCGATCGGGACGTCGCGATGGAGCTACGTCGCCCTCGGTCACTACCACGTGCATCGCGAGATCGCGCCGAACGCTTTCTATTCAGGCTCCGTCGACTATACCAGCACCAACCCGTGGGGCGAGCTGATCGAGGAGCGCCTGACAGGGCTTCCGGGCAAGGGATTCATCGAGTTCGACCTCGAGCGGGGCGCTCACACGTTTCATCCGCTCGAGCCTTCTCGCCGCCTCGTAGACCTCCCCGCGGTGCCAGCGCGCGGGCTGACGGCGCCCGAGCTCGACAGCGCCATCCGCGACGCGGTGGAGAAGTGCGCCGACGGTATCGACGAAAAGATCGTGCGGCTCGTCGTGCGCGATATTCCGCGGCATGTGGCCCGCGAGCTGGATCAGAAGGCGTTGCGCGAGTACAAGCGGCGCGCACTGCACTTCCACCTCGACGCGCGACGCCCGGAGATGATGCGGCTCGCCGCCAGCGGTGCCCCTGGACGCCGTCCCACGCTCCGCGAAACCGTGGAGTCGTACATCGGGAAGCGAACGCTGGCGCCCGGGGTCGATCGCGAGGCACTCGTTCAGCTCGGCACGTTCTACCTGCAGGAAGCGGATGCGGCCGCCAGCGTGGCGTCCGCCGGCGCTCCGCCCACGCTCGGCGGCTAGGTGCAGCTCAACCGGATCGTCCTCCAGAATTTCCGCCAACATGCGGATAGCCGGGTGGAGTTCGGTCCGGGGGTGACGGGCATCATTGGTCCCAACGGTGCGGGAAAGACGACGATCCTCGAAGCGATCGCGTGGGCGATTTACGGCAACCCGGCGGCGCGGGGCACGCGGGACTCCATTCGCTTCAATCGGGCCGGTGCCCGATCGGGCGTCCGCGTCGAGCTCGATTTCGACCTCGGTGGCCACAACTACCGGGTTGTTCGGGGCCTAACGAACGCCGAGCTCTACCTCGACGGCCCGCAGAACAAGATCGCCGATTCGATCACCGGGGTGACCGATGTCCTCACGCGTCGGCTCGGCATGACGCGCGAGGAATTCTTCAATACCTATTTCACCGGCCAGAAAGAGATCAGCGTGATGGCCGCGATGAGCCCGACCGAGCGCGCACAGTTTCTGTCGCGCGTGCTGGGCTACGAGCGGCTGCGTGCGGCGCAGGAGATTGCGCGCGACCGTCGCCGCGGCATCGTCGCCGAGATGGCGGGCTTGAAGCAGGGGATGGGCGATCCCGATGCCGTTGCGCGCCAAGTCGCGGAGACCGAGACGAGGCTGGAGCAGGCGCGGGACCGCGCGCGTTTCGCCCAGCGCCGCCGCGAAGCGACCCAGTCGGCGCTCGATGAAGTACGGCCTCGGTGGGAGGCGGCACAGCGCGCTCGTGAGGCACATCAGGCGCTGCTGGCCGATCTACGCGTGGCCGAGCAGGAGGAGGCCGCGGAACATCGAGAAGTGCAGCGGCTGGAGCGCGATCTCGCCGACGCCGCGAGCGCGCGCGCCGAGTTGGAGCGGCTGCGCACGGAGCTCGCCCCGTTCCCGCTCATTGCGTCGGAGTTCCAGCGGCTCGACGTGCTGGCCAGGGAGGAGGGGCGCCGCCGCGCCCTGCTCGAGACGCAGTCCGCTCTGGCGGAAGATCTGGTGCGGTTGCGAGACCGGCGCGCGAAGCTGGAAAACGCGCCAACCCTCGAGACGGAGATCGACGCCGCGCTCGTGGCGAAGCGTGCGGAGTTCGAGGCCACCGACGGACTCCTCGAGGCCCGGCGGACCGAGTGGGTGCGCGACCGTCAGGAAGCCGAGACCAAGCGGCAGTCGCTCCGCGAGCAGTACACCGAGCTCAAGGAGCAACGGGACCGGATCGTCAGTCTGGGCGCGGAGGGGGCGTGCCCAACCTGTGCGCGTCCGCTGGGCGACACCTATCGGGCCGTACTCGATTTGCTCGATGAGCAGATCGAAACGGTCCGCGTCGACGGGAACTACTACAAGGCGCGGTTCGAGCAGCTGATGGAGATGCCCGAGGACGTCCAGGCACTCGATGAGCAGCGGCGCGCCATGTCGCTCGAGGTCTCTACGCTCGAACGTCGATTGACCAAGGTGCAGCTGGCGGTGCAGGAGCTGGCGCACGTCGAGTCCGACCTCGCCGGAAAGAACGAGCGCGCGGCCCAGGTGAGTGCGGAGCTGTCGGCGATTCCTCCCGGATACGATGCCGCGCGACATGAAGCGTTGCGCAGCGAGATCGAGCGACTGACGCCACTCGATGCACGCGCGGCGCGACTCAGCGCTCAGCTGGAGCGTGTCCCGCAGCTGGAGCGGGAGCGGACGGGCGCCGCCGACCGGCTGGCCACCATCCGGGAGCGGCTTCGGACGCTACAGAGCCGTCGCGCCGAGACGACTATTCCCGAGGCGGAGCACGACGCGCTCCGAACGCAGTACGAGCGCGCGACCGCCGAGGCGCACGCCGCGGAGCTCGCGCTCGTCCAGGCACGGGGCGAGGAGGCGAGCGCGCATACCGCCCTCGAGCGCGCGCACGGCGTCGCGGCCGAGCTCGCGTCGCGACAGCGAATGCTGAGCGAGCTCACGCAGCGGAAGCTGCTGCACGACGAGCTCGATCGCGCGTTCACCGATCTCCGCACCGATCTCAATTTCCAGTTGCGTCCCGAGCTCTCGGAGCTCGCGAGCGGTTTCCTGAGCGATCTCACCGATGGCCGTTATGCGGAGCTCGAGCTCGACGACAGCTACAACATCGTCGTGCTGGAAGATGGTCTCCCCAAGCCGGTGATCTCCGGCGGCGAGGAAGACCTCGCGAACCTCGTTCTGCGCCTCGCGATCTCGCAGATGATCGCGGAGCGGGCGGGCCAGCCGTTCTCGTTACTCATCCTCGACGAGATCTTCGGCTCGCTCGATGAGGCGCGGCGAGCCAACGTGCTCGACCTGCTCCGTCGGCTCCAGGGCCGGTTCGAGCAGGTCATTCTCATCACGCACATCGAGCAGGTTCGGGAAGGGGTCGACCGGGTGATCTCGGTGCGGTACGACGAGGAGAGTGGATGTTCCGTCGTCGAACAGCAGACCGCGGAGCTTCCGGATTTGTTCACCGCGTCGGTCGTCGGGGATGAGGTGTACGAGGAGGCGGAGGCAGGAGACTGATGGCAACCGCGCGCACGTGGCGGACGCATCATCCGGCGGAAGGTCCGCACCCCGCCACGCTGGACGACATCGGCGGTCTCAACCAGGTCTTCAGCGACGCGTTCAGTGAGCGCTATCGCCGCGATGGCATGGTCGGCGTGCGCGTGCCATTTCTCAATCCGGCGATCTGGCGCTATGCGATCGAAGATGCCGACGGCGGCGCACTGGTGTGGCGCGATGAGCGGGACGAAATCGTCGCCTTCAACATTGCGCACCGCTCCGGCGTCGAGGGATGGATGGGTCCACTGGCGGTTCGCCCGGACTGGCAGGGAGTCGGGCTGGGAAAGGACATCGTGCGAGCCGGCGTCGACTGGCTGCGCTCCGCGCGCGCGATGACGATCGGGCTGGAGACCATGCCACGCACGATGGACAACATCGGGTTCTATTCCGCGTTGGGGTTCGTGCCCGGTCGCCTGACCATCACCCTCACGCTCGACGCCGGTCTGCTCGGAAACGGGCCACACCTGCTCGGGCGCCTCTCGCCGTCCGACAAGGACGAGGCGATCGAGGAGTGCCGGACTCTCACCAACCGGCTCGCGCCGGGGTTCGACTTCAGCCGCGAGATCGTGCTGACCGACCATCTGGCGTTAGGCGACACCGTGCTGCTGCGCGACGGGGGACGTCTCCGTGGCTTCGCGCTGTGCCACACGGCCCCGCTCGTCGAGGGTCGGGTTCGCGAGGAGATGCGCGTGCTCAAGCTCGCGCTCGACCGCGAGGAAGATCTGCCGCGCCTGACGGAGGTGCTGATGGATTATGCCCGACGCAGCGGAACGCGGCGCGTGGCGCTACGCGTGCAGACCGAATTCCTCGGCGCCTATCAGCGGCTGGTCGATCTCGGCGCGCGTGTGCGCTGGACGGATCTGCGCATGACCCTCGCCGACATGCCGGAGCGCCCGCCGCAGCGCGGCGTCATCTGGTCGAACTGGGAGATCTGAGGTCGGGGCTCGCCCCCAGGTCTCCCTGAAGGCGACGCGGCTCCGTAGGGCGCCGCTCTCGGTCCGGAGCCCGCGCCAGAAGCGCTCGCGCACACCAGTGCATCATGAGGTCCCGCGTCGCCATCTCCCACCCGGCCGGGATGGGCGCCAAACGGCGTCGTTCGGTGTCGGACTCGAACGTGAGCCAGCCACCGGCGTAGCTCGGAGACACGGTCCGCAGCGTGCTGGCTGCCACCGGGTGCGTGTCCCAGACTCGCCACATTGCTCCTTCGTCGTCGACGAACTCCCTATAGCCCACCACCGGCCTCCAGCCGTCCCTGTTCGCGGCCTGCACCGTTCTCCGGCTGCGCCCCTCTGCGGGCACAGCCCAACGCCTCTTTGCAGGGTTAATGCCTGACTGTGACACACATCACAAATCTCTCCGGGTGTCGGAAATCCTTCGCCGCGGCGCTGAGACACGATGACCTAACGGCAATTCGGGGATGGCAGACATCCTGCAATTCCACCGCGCACGAAGGGACTTCAACTGTGGAGACGATGGCTGTCGAAAACGAGCTCGAGAACGCCCTGCTGCTCCGGACGCTGACCGACCCCGACACGGGGCTGCCGAGCCTGCTGTACTTTCGTCTGGTGAGGGACTGGGAGGAACGGCGGGCCGCGCGTCATGGGGGTCGTATTCGGACGATACGGATTCTCGTCCACGGCGGGGAGGACGCGTCCTGCCGTCGATTCACGTTCGGGCTGTGTCACGAGTTTCGGAAGTCCGACCTCATCGCGTCGGCCGGGCGCGGGCAGTATCGCCTGTTGCTCGTCGGTCGCGATGCGGACCAGGCAGAGGCAATCCGGGAGCGGGTGGAGCGACTCCGGGACGACACCAACACCCGGTCGGCGAAGGAGGGCGCGATCGCGGTCAAAGTTGTCGTCGACGAGCCGGCGCCGCTACGCGAGCGGGACGCGCACGAGCCTCCGGATCTGGAACGGCTCGAGGACAGCGGGGCGGGGCCGAAATACGAGGGAGGGGAGCCGCCGGTTACCTAACGACCGGCCCACGCCGCCCGAAGCGACGGCCGGCGCCTCCATCCTTCGATGACGGTCTGAAATGCCGCCAGCGTGCGCAAGGCGTAGAACGCGAGCTGCTCGTGCTCCTGCGTGGCTTCAGCCGCGCCGTCGCGCGCTGCGCGTGCAAGCTGAGCGCGGGCCTCCCTGTCACTGAGCTGGGCATCGACGAAGGGATCGCGAAGGCCCAGCCGATCCCAGAGATCGCCAATCGCAAGCACGAAGTCGAACAGAACTACGCGATCGTCCGCACGAGAGGCCGCGGCGTCGATGAGCGCCGAGAGGCGGTCCAGGTTCGCGTCCTGGCTGACAGATACCATCGCCGTTCCGTCGACAGCACGGGCATCGGGCGCACGATCCTCGTCATCGGAGATCGCTCGCGCGCTATTCCGTCTTCACACGGCACATCTCGCACCGCGCCTACCGCCCCAGAAGTGAGCGAAGCGCCTCGCGGGCGGTGATGGCCTTCAGGTAGACGAGCTCCTCCGGGGCAAAGGGCGTCGGCACGATCCCGAATGCCTCATGCAGGGCATTCCCCGCTACGACGTTGTCGACTTTCAGCAAATCCAGCAACTCGGTCGTCACGGGGGGGTTTGGCACCACGCGCTGAACGAGCGCGATGACAGGGCGCAGCAGTGCGATGGGCAGGGGCACGAGGAGCCGCTTCGCGTCCATCGCGACGAGCACGCGCTCGACCATTTGACGGAGCGTGAGCTGCGCCGGACCTCCAAGCGCATACGTTTTCCGCACCGTGTCACCTTCCGCGACCGCCGCCGCCACAACCTGGGCAACGTCATTGACCCCGATCGGCTGAAAGCGCGCCGTTCCTCCGCCCGGCACCGGATAGACCAAGGGCGACAGGCGCACGAGCCGCGCGAGAACGTTCACGAATTCATCCTCCGGCCCGAAGATCACGGAGGGCCGAAGGATCGTCCAATCGGTCGCACTCGCGCGCACCGCGTCCTCGGCGAGTCCCTTGCTGCGCAGGAAGCGGTAGGGCAGCGAGCTGGCGGCGCCGTTCTGCGACATGTGAATGAGACGTCGCACGCCGGTCGCCCGCATCGCTTCGAGCACGCGTTCCGTTCCTCCGGTGTTGACATCGGCATACGTCTGTCCGCGCCGCTCGATGGCGATTGCGGCGAGATGAACCACGGTGTCACATCGCTGCATCGCGCGCTGCATCACCGTGTCGTCGCGGACATCGCCGACGTGAAGCTCGACCGGCAGTCGCGCGAGGCGCTCGGCCGCCTTCGCTGGCGAGCGCACGAGGCCCCGCACGCGCGCGCCTCGTTCGGTCAGCTGTCGACAGACGTGCGTTCCGACGAAGCCGGCGGCGCCGGTGACGAGCACGAAATGCTCATGCAGGCGTCGCTCGGGCTGCGGTTGCTCGGCGACCGCGGTGCCCGGCCGTGAGACGGAGGGAGTCGGCTCCGTCACCGACGCTCGTGCCGCGCCCGCTCGTCAGGCGATGGCCGGATGACGATCCGCCAGATGAGCACGGACAAGCCAAGCGTGAGCAGCAAATGAATCCAGCCTGGTCCTTCGAAGGCGAACGTGCCGATGCCCCACACGACGAGCATCGCGATGGCACTGATGATCCAGACATCCATGTGATTGACTGGCCTCTGAGTCGTCTCTAGATTGGCAACTGCCTATCGGTGACGTGCTGTTGCGACAACGCATGGTGCGGCGTCGATGGTTTCGAAAGGGACGGAGAGCTCTAATTTTTGAGCCAACAAGTCCACTCGGGTGGGTTCGATATCTATGCGGACGTCATGCCCCAGTGCGGGGAAGGCGGAAGTGTGGTGAGGGCCTCATACATTCGGATGGGCTTCAAAAATCCTCTTCGTTCCCACTATGCGAGCCCCGCCGAAAGGCGGGGCTCGTTCGTTTCAGGGACCGACGTTCGTCGGGTGTTCATCCGCATTCCGCGTTCCGCCGGCCCTGTCTCGGCGTCGCATCATCCGCAGAAACACCTTCGGCGCTTCCGGCGGCCGCACCAGGAACCAGACGAGAAGTCCCACCGCCCACGCCGCGTAGACCAGGGTAATCTCCTCACGCCACGTGGCGCGGAGAAACTGCACGAGCCACAGGACGAACAACAGCGTTGCGTTCCACCACTCGAACCGCATGTTGGCGAGCAACAGCACGGCGACCACGCTCTGCATAATGGTCAGAAGAATTTCCATCCGCTGCTCACCGTCGAACGGGAGCGCCGACGGCTCTCCGCGCGCAATCGAGAACACGATCGGTATCATCGCGGCGAGCACCGTCCACTGATTCACGTTGCTCGACAGCATGTTCATGAGGCCCATCGGGGCGTGCGTCACGCGCCGCGCCCACGCGAACGCCGAGACCTTTTCGGGAAACTCGCTCAGGAAGGGCGCCACCCACTGCACGAACACGAACTGGCTGATACCGAGCGACAGCGCCAGCGCGAGCATCGACTCGAGGAACGGGTGAGCGGTGAAGTACAAGAGCAATCCGCCGATGGCGAAGAAGCCAAGGATCGCCGCATGTCGCCACGCTCCCGGGCGTGTGTACGCCCATCGCGCCGGTGCCGGGGCGTCAGCCAGATTCTCCTGCTCCTGAGGCGGGAACCGCCACAGGATGGCGAGGTACCCCACGTACATCGCGATCAGCACCGCGGCATCGACGAGTCCGAGCGAGCCTTTGTACCACACCCAAAAGAAGTAGAGCACCGGCGGCACGGTGGCGAGCACCTCGACAGAGTGCTCGTCCTCCAGCTGAATCGCGCCCAGCGCACGTCCCGCCTTTTTCCGACGATAGAAGGCGGCGACGAAGTAGATCATCGGCCAGCCGAGGCCAATGAGGAGCCGAATCGCTCCGGTGTAGTTGGCGATGGCGAGATGCGAGTGGCAGCCCGGAGGCGGGTTGGCCACGAAGCACTGCACCGGGTCACTTCCCGCTTCCCACGCGATGACCGCTTCGACCGCGAATTCGGGGAGCGTCTGCAGCCAGGCGAGAATGGCGAGCGCGAGCCCCTGCGAGATCATGAACTGCGCCGCTTCTGCACCCCACGCGATCATGAACGCGCTGAACAGAATGCTGGGGAAGGTCCAGAGGGCAGACCACGCGCCCGATGCACCCTGCAGGATGGCGGCGAGCAGAAGCTTGACTTTCAAATGTGAGCCATCCAGATAGGGGAGTGCCAGCGGTGAAAACGTGCGTCAAGTTAGAGACGCACCGCGGTCGACTCAAGCTGGACACGCGGCGCGTATGTCGCCGCGCCGCGTCTTTGCGACTCACACGCCACGCCAGAATCCTTCGTGAACCAACGACGAAACTCGCGCCCGCGCGCGAACGCGCGACGCGCGAAAGCCACTCCGCCGGTGACCGGCGAACGACGCGTCGACCGAGCGTCACTCGAGCTCGCCGAGTTCGACGCCGGCCTCGACCTCGACCCCGGCCCACAGCACAACGCCGAGTTCGAAGCCCTCGTGCGCCGCATCCTCGAGCTGATCGGCGAGGATCCCGCGCGCGAGGGCCTGCTGCGTACCCCCACGCGCGTGGCGAATGCGCTGTCCTGGCTCACCCGCGGCTATGCGCTCGAGGTCAACGAAGTGGTCGGCGACGCGGTGTTCGCCGAGGCGCACGAAAGCATGGTCATGGTTCGCGACATCGAGCTGTACTCGCTGTGCGAGCATCACCTGCTTCCCTTCTTCGGCAAGGCGCACATCGCCTACATTCCCGATGGGCACATCGTCGGGCTGTCGAAGCTCCCGCGAATCGTGGAAGTGTTCGCGCGACGGCTCCAGGTGCAGGAGCGCCTCACCGAGCAGATTGCGCAGGCGATCCAGGACGTGCTCACGCCCCGCGGGGTCGGTGTCGTGATCGAAGCGTATCACTTGTGCATGATGATGCGTGGCGTCGAGAAGCAGAACTCGAAGACCATCACCAGCGCGCTGCGCGGCTCGTTCCGCTCCGATGCGCGCACGCGCGACGAGTTTCTTCAGCTCGCGCACGGCAGCTCCACGCCCCTGCGGTGACCGCGCCTGACGAGGAGCCATGTTCATCGAGCTCGTAGAATCGCTGCGCTGTCCCCGCCCCCACGAGTTCACCTGGCTCGTGGCCTCGACGCTCGAGATGGCGGGGCGCGACATTCGGCGCGGCCTGCTCGGCTGCCCCTCGTGCAGCGCGCGCTATCCGATTCGCGATGGCGTCGTCGACTTTCAAACGCGCGATGGCACGACTCCCATCCCCGATTCCACGCCGCTGGCCGCCGCCGGGGGAGACGCCGAGCTGGCCATGCGGCTGGCCGCGCTCTTCGACCTAACGAGTCCCGGGGGGTTCGTCGTCCTGGCGGGCGATTGGGCGCATGCCGCGCCGGCGCTGCTGGCGCTCGTGGAGGGCGTCGAGGTGCTCGTGCTCAATACGACCGTTGCGCTGACGAGCGGCAACGGCATTTCCCTGGCGCGAACCGACGGCTCCATCCCCATTCGGCCAGGCGCCGCTCGCGCCATCGCCCTGGACACGCGCCACGCAACCCACGTCGATGCAGCGGCGCGTGCGCTGCGCCAGTACGGCCGCCTGGTGGCACCCGTCGGCGCCACTTTGCCGGTAGACCTCGAGGAGCTCGCGCGCGACAATCGCGAGTGGGTCGCGACGAAACGGTTGGAGACGACGGAGGCTGTGCCGCTGAGGAGGGGCTGAGTAGTCGAGGGTGTCCAGGCGGTCCAGGTTATCGAGGGAACGTCGTTCCCCCCTCGACTACCTGGACACCCTGGACACCCTCGACTTACCTCGGGTTCTACAGCGAGTCCGTCCCCGCTGTTCTCGCCGGAACCGCGACCTGGCCGGCCTCACGCGCCTTGTCGAGGCGGTGCCAGACCGAGCTGGGCGTGGGGGCCATCCCCTCGGGCGGGGCGAAGACCATCGTGTTATCGGCCGCGCTCGCCAGGACTTGAATCGTTTGGCCCGCCAGGAGTGGCGGCCGGCCGCCGGAGGCCATGGCCGTGGTGTTCTGGGGCATGAGCGTCAGCAGCCCGCTCGGCGTAATCGAGGCCGCGCCCGTGATGACGACCTGATCCCCGGCGGGGTAGATCGCCACCATCTTGAAGTCCGAAGGTCTGAGCGTGAGCTCGACGCGACGCGCCCCGGCGAAGGCCGTCTGGTTCGGATCGGTGAAGAGAACCCACTCTCCGAACGGGCTCGAGGTCTGAGCCGGGGTGTGTGCTGGCGTCGAGTCCGTCAGCTTCGCCTTGCGAAACAGGCTGCACGCGGGAAGCGTCGCGAGCAGCGCCAATGCCAACACCGTCCTGCGCATGATCAAGCTCCGGTTATGGTCCGTCAACACGGTCCGGAAGTGCACCAACCATGCCGTCGCCCACCCCCCCGCGCACGGGCGACTAACTCACGCTGCCGTCGCGCCTTCCTCGGCGTACAGCCGGTCGATCCGGTCTGCGTAGCGCTTCTCGATGACCCGCCGCTTGACCTTGTGGGAGGGGGTCATCTCACCGCTCTCGATGGTGAAGTCGTTCTCCAGAAGCCCAACCTTCTTCGGCGTCTCGAAAGAGGCGAGACCGGGGAGCTTCCGCAAGACCTCCTTCTCCATCTTCGCCTGGACGAGTGGGAGATTGATCAGCTGCCGCCGGTCGGTCCACAGCAGGTTCTTGAGCTTCGCCCACTTCTCGAGCTGCTCGAAGTTGGGAACCACCAGCACCACCGGGAACCTGCGTTTGTCGCCGAGCACGACCGCCTGCGACACGTACTTGTTGGTCTTGATCATGTTCTCGATCGGCTGCGGCGCGATGTTCTTTCCCCCGGCGGTCACGATGATGTCCTTCTTGCGATCGGTGATCGCGAGAAAGCCATCGCGCAGCTCCCCGATGTCGCCGGTGTGGAACCAGCCCTCCGCGTCGATGGCCTCACGAGTAGCGTCCGGCTTATTGAAATAGCCCTTCATCACGTGCGGTCCGCGCGTCAGGATCTCCCCGTCGGGCGCGATCGTGACCTCTACACCCGGGATCGGAGGCCCGACGGTCCCGATCCGGAAATGCTTCGGCGTGTTGACCGCGATGACGGGCGACGTCTCGGTGAGGCCGTAGCCTTCCAAAATGGTGAGGCCCGCCGCGTAAAAAAACTTGTTGATCTCGGGGGCGAGGGGAGCGCCCCCCGAGACGAAGTACCGCATCCGGCCGCCGGTGCGCGCCTTGAGCTTGGAGAACACGAGTCGCTGAGCCACTCGATAGGCAAGGGCAAGGAGGCCGCCGGGCGTGCGTCCGGCGAGGGTCTCGTCCGCCCATCGATCGGCGACGTTGCGCGCCCAGAAGAAGATGCGCTTCTTGATCTGTCCGCCCGCGAGCGCGTTCTCGAGGACGCGCGCGTACATCTTCTCGTAGAGGCGCGGCACCGACATCATCACCGTCGGACGCACCTCCTGCATGTTGGTCGGAACGGTATCGATCGACTCGGCGTACGCGATCGACACGCCGCAGGCCATCATGAGATAGTCGCCCATTCGCTCGAAGACGTGCGACAGCGGCAGGAAGCTCAACGCGACGTCGTCGCGAAACGGCAGCACATCGGCGCAGACCGCGACGTTCGAGTGGAAGTTGTCATGGGTGAGCATGACGCCCTTCGGCTCACCCGTCGTGCCCGAGGTATAGATGAGCGTGGCGAGGTCGTCCGGCTTGGCGGTCAGCGCCTCCCGTCGGTACTGCTCCGCTGAGACAGAGGCCGAGGCCGCCTTCCCCCGTGACTCCAGCTCGGCAAACGTGATGTCGACGCCGGGCCACACCTTGTCCCCGAATCCGATGACCTGCCGCAACGCCGGCAGGCGCGGGCGAATCTCCGCCACCTTCATGGCCTGCACGTCGGTGGACACGAACAGCGCCACGACGCCCGCGTCTTTGAGGATATACGCGATCTGCTCCGCGGGCAGCGTCGGGTAAACCGGAACGTCGACCAGCCCCGTCGTCAGGCAGGCATAGTCCGCGATGGCCCATTCCGGTCTATTCTCCGAAAGGATGCCGACACGGGCGCCGCGCTCCACGCCCAGCGCGCGGAGGCCAATCCCGATGTGCTGAACCCGCGTCGCGAGAGCCTTGTGCGAGATGGGTTGATACACGCCGTTCACCTTCGACTGGAGCGCGTCTGGCTTGTCGTAGCGCTCGACGGCGTCAAAGAACAGCTGGGCGAGCGTTCCCGGGGTGGGCGCGGGACCGCCGCTGACGATGCGGCGCGAGTCGACGGCGGTAGCCATGATCAGGGAAGGCGAGGGCGAATCACGGTAGTGAACAGCAGTGGTGACCCCGGAAGCGGAGCGCCGTCCGAGCGCATCACCACGACTTCGGTGACGAACGTCCGGCGCGTCGTGTCACTCACGACCGCAACAGGGAACCGAATTCTCCTGCTCGCGCCAGCTGCGTCAGTCGTGTCCACCCGCGACGCCCGGTTCGAGCCATCGGCGATGTACACCCTCGTCGTGTCGGTGTTCGTGGCGAGATCCGGTGGCTCGACGATGGTGTACCGGACCCGCCAGAAGGGCACCATGACGAGCGTGTCGCGCCCGTCCGCCGTCGTGTCCCGTCGCGCGACGGCAACGGTGAGTGTGCGCGCGGTATCGTCGGCGAGATTGTAGAGCACGCTGTCCACCAGCGCGGAGAGTGGATACACCGTGTCCGGAGCAGATGTGACACGGATCGAGAGCCGTATCGACTGAAGGCCAGCCACCTGCGCTACGACCTGGGCCACGCCCTCGCGGAGTCCGGCAATCCGTCCCGTCGCGCTATCGACGGCGATAATGGCCGTGTCGCTGCGGAGCGCGACGAACCGGATCGGAGCGTCGGCAATGAGCTCGTTTCGCGAGTTGAAGGCGCGCGCCCTGATCGCGGTGACGACGCCGAGCGTGTCGCGCAGGCTGTCGCCTGCCGCGATCGCTGGAAGTACCGGCGGATCGATTTCGATGGCGACCGGCACGTCGGGATCCGTGCCCACCTCGGAGCAGGCGTGGACTCCGGCCATGCCCACCAGCAGGACGACCAGGCGCCGCCAGGGCCTCACGAGAGCCGCTCCGCCATGATGGTGGCGAGGTTCACGTACGCCTGCGATGCGGCATCGGCCGGATCACGGAGCACGACTGGCTGTCCGGCGGCGAACGCATCGGCCGTTGCCGCACTGCGAGGAACCATCACGTCGAACACCATGTTGCGCGGCAAATGCTGCCTCACGTAATCCGCGACGCGAACGCACGCCGCGTTGGTCGAATCGTACATCGTGAGCACCAGACCATCGAGGGTCAGATCCTCGTTGAGCGCGATGACATCCTGAATGCCCCGCAGAATCTGCGGTGTCGTTTGCAGGGCGAGCGGCTCGCACTGGAGCGGGACGATCACGTGCTGGCTTCCCTCGAGCACCTTTCGCACGATGTCCCCCAGCCCCGGCGGTGTGTCGACGAGGACGACGTGGCAGCGCTTCCGCGCCTCCTCGAAGAGCTGCGGAAGCAACGGCGTTTCAGTGAGGAGGTCGTGGTACGTGCGCTGGTCGACCTCGTGGCTCACGCTCCCCGCGAGCACGACACGCATCCACGGGAGGGCGGTGGGAAGCACGATCTCTCGAAGCGATTTCGCCCCGTTGAGGTAGTCGGACAGCCCATGGACGGCGTGACCGCGGCGAAGACCCACGCCGTATCGAACGGCCCCCTGCGGATCCGCATCGACGATCAGCGTCTTCAATCCTCGGCGCGCGAATGCCGCGGCGAGATTCACCGCCGTAGTCGTTTTTCCGACGCCGCCTTTCTGGCTGACGACCGCGAGAACCTCACCCACGCGCTACTCGAGCTCCCGCGCCGGGTCGGGTGAGCCGTCGCTCGACGCGAGCTGGTCGAGCGTCTGCTGCGCGTGACGCACCCACCGGTCTGCCTCGGAGCTCTTGGGAGGGTTGGAGAGGAAGGCGTGGAGATGTCGCTGTGCTCCGCCCAGATCGCCTCGCTTCAGCAGCAGGTACGCCAGACCGTAATGGGCGCCCGACAGCTGCGGGTCGAGCTCGAGTGCGCGCCGATACGAGCGTACGGCGTCGTCGAGCTGGCCGGTTTTGGAGAACGCGATCGCCATGTTCTGCAGGATGCGCGGATCGTTGGGTTGATCGCGCAGCGCGAGGCGGTACGACGTCAACGCCGCATCGAAATCACCTTGCCGCTCGAGCGCGAGCGCCTCGGTGAGGTAGTCGATGCGCTTCGGCCTGATATGCTCGGAGTTCCCGCCGAAGACACGGCGCCACCAGGACATGGGATTCGGGGCGATGAGAACGTGCGCGGCGGAGGCCCGAGCGCGCGAGTGGACCTACAGAGTGTCACCAGGCCGCTCCGCTGCCCCGCAAAGTTACCGATGGGAGTGGCGCGCGGCAACCGCGCTCCCGTCCCGTGAAGCGCTTGCGTAGCTTACGGTTCGGTGGCTGCTGCGCCGGTGTCCGGCATGACGTCGGTACTGGGTCGTCGCTGCCTAACCGTCACACGGAGCCGCCCGCGCATGACCCCTCGACGCGCCACCACCGACCCAGCTCGCGGGATCCTCGAGGTCGAGTGGCCTCTCTTCGGCGAGCTCTCGCGCGCGCTCGCGCTCAAGGTCGCGCGCTCGTATAGCCCCGACGTGGTCGTCGGCATCGCCAATGCGGGGGTCATTCCTGGCGCCGTGATCGCGGCGATCCTCGATGTCGACTTTCACTCGATGATCGTCAGCCGCCGTTTCGGCGCCGACGAGCCACGCGATACGCCAGCCATCCTCGGCGCCGCGCCCACCGCGGTCCTGGGTCAACACGTGCTGGTCGTCGACGAGACGTGCGACTCCGGCGATACGTTGCGCCTGGCGGTAGCCGCGATCGTGAACGCGGGCGCGGCCGACGTCCGCACCGCGGTGGGATTTCGAACAGGCAGCTACGAGCCCGATTTCGCCGCCCTGGAAACCGAGTCGCTGATCATTCTCCCGTGGGATCGGGAAGTCCTGGTGGACGGAGAGTTGGTCATCAGGCCGGAGTATGCGGACGCATTGAAGGAGAAATGATTACGGATTGCGGATTGCGGATTGCGCGTAAGGCCGTCTCGCACAGAGGGCTCCGACCGGCGATCGGAGCCCTCAATGCATCAATGGTCTCACCCGCAATCCGCAATCCGCAATCAGACATTTTCGACCGCCTCCTCGTATCCCGCGCCATTTCCCATTTGCTCGTACACATGCGACATCACCGCGTGATTGCCGAGCAGAAAGCGGCAACGCTTGTCGCCCATCGAGCGGCACTCCACCTCGAGCACGGCAATCTGCGCGTCGGCGATGCGACCGAAGAAGTCGGCGAACATTCCCGTCGAGAGGTGACAGCCCGGATGATCGAGGCCCGCCTCGGGATCCGCCTCTCCCCAATCGCCTGAGTCGAGCGTAGCCACGGCGTCGCGCAGCGACCCGATGCGCAGCGAGCCCCATCCCGCGTCGCGGAAATACGCCGAGGCGTGCTGCTCGAACTCTTCGAGGCCGAGCTCTTCCGGCTCGGGGAGCCCGCGGGTCCCGAGCCAGTGGCGGAACGACGCGAAGAGCGTTTCTCCGCCCGCGTAGCCCGCTTCCTGAAGGTAGGCCGCAGCGCTCGGACCGGCGTCGCGAATGAGCGCCGTGCGCAGCGCGGCGAGCGAAGGGCGGCTGAGCGCCACCATCTGATGTCCCGTGAGATCGAACGAGGGCATGAGCAATTCCTACGATGAGGCACGAATGCGGCGCAAGAGCTCGGCTTCATCGATCACTTCGACGCCGAGCGACTTCGCCTTGTCGAGCTTGCTCCCGGCGGCGTCACCCGCCACGAGAAAATCCGTGTTCTTCGAGACCGAGCCAGCGATCCTTCCGCCGTTCGCTTCCACGAGCTCCGACGCTTGCTGACGGGAGAGCGTTGGCAGCGTTCCAGTGATGACGACCGTCTTCCCCGCCAGGGCACCGCCGGTGGCGCGCGGCCGCGGCTCCTCGAATTCCACTCCCTGGCCCCGCAGCTTCTTGATGAGCTGCCGCGTCGTGGGGTTCTGGAAGTAGCTGACGACCGCGTGCGCGGTGGTCTCGCCGATGCCGTGCACGGCGAGAATGTCCGCCTCCGTGGCCTGTGCCAGCGCATCGAGGGATCCGAAGTGTCGTGCGAGCAGCTGCGCGGCGCCGGCGCCCACGTGGCGAATCCCCAGGCCATTCAGCAGACGCGAAAAGGGTCGCGTCCTCGCCTCCTCGATCGCGGCGATGAGGTTCTCGGCACTCTTCTCGGCGAACCGATCAAGCGAGACGAGATCTTCGACGGTGAGCGCGAAGATATCCGCGACGTCGGCGACGAGGTCCGCGTCGACCAGCTGCTCGATGCGCGCATACGAGAGCCCGCGAATGTCCATTGCGCTGCGGGAGGCGAAGTGCACCAGCCCCTCGAGCCGACGCCCGGGACACGCGACGTTCGGACAGTAGATCGCGACGCCATCCTCATCCCGCTCGACCGGCGTGTCGCACGCCGGGCACTTCTTCGGCATGCGCCACTTCCGTTCGGAGCCGTCGCGCCGATCGGGAACGGGAGCGATGATCTGCGGGATCACCTCACCGGCGCGCTTGACCTGTACCCAGTCGCCGATGCGCAGATCCTTGGTCGTGATGAGCTCCTCGTTATGCAGTGTCGCCAGCTTGACCGTCGCCCCGCCGATCTCGACCGGCTCGAGCATCGCGTAGGGGTTCAACGCCCCGGTGCGGCCCACGTTGACGCGAATGTCGACCAGCTTCGTCACGGCGATGTCCGGCGCGAATTTGCGAGCGATGGCCCATCGAGGCTCCCGTCCTCCGACGACGCCGAGCTCATCCTGCAGCGAGAAGGCGTTGACCTTCACGACAATGCCGTCGATCGCGAAGTTCAGCGACGGGCGCACCTGCGTCTCGATCCGTTGCACGAACGCCAGGACGTCGTCGAGCGTCTTCGCGTGAATACGATTGGGGTCGACCGGAACACCCCATTCGGCCAATGCCTCGAGGAGCTCCCACTGCGTCGCGAACGGCATGCGCTCCCCATCCGGGACGGCAGCGGCGAATCCGTAGAAGCGGAGCTTACGCGCGGCGGTGATCGCGGGATCGAGTTGCCGTAGCGAGCCGGCGGCGGTATTGCGGGGATTGGCGTACAGCTCTTCGCCGGCGGCCGCCCGCTGCTCGTTGAGGTGCTCGAAGGCATCGAAGGGGAAATACACTTCGCCTCGGATCTCGATGCGTCGCGGCGGACGTTTCGTGCGCAGCCGGAGCGGCACGTCGCGAATGGTGCGGAGGTTCGCCGTCACGACCTCGCCAATCGTTCCGTTGCCTCGCGTTGCCCCGACCGTGAACACGCCATCCTCATAGGTGAGGCTCACCGCGGCGCCATCGATCTTGAGCTCGGCGGTGTAGTCCTGGCGTGCGGCGTCGCCAACCACACGCGCCATCCGATCGGTCCACTCACGCAGCTCGTCATCATCGAACGCGTTGCCGAGCGAGAGCATCGATACGAGGTGCGTATGCTTCGCGAGCACGCCCTGGGGTGGCGCGCCGACGCGCTGCGTCGGGGAATCCGGTGTCCGCAGCTCCGGGTGCGCGCGCTCGAGCTCGAGCAGCTCCCGAAACTTCCGATCGTACTCCGCATCCGAGATCTCGGGCCGATCGAGAACGTAGTACTCATAGCTCGCACGCTCGAGCTCTTCGCGCAGCGTGGCCGCCCGCGCCGACTGCTCCGCCAACCCCTCAGCCATGGCCGCGAATCAGGACTCCTGCTCCACCGGGGGCGCATCGTCGTGCACTTTGCGATGCTGCGCGAGATAGCTTTCGACGAACAGCAATCCCTTCTCGCCGGCGCGACGGATCATCCGGAGCAGCGTGTCCATGCTCGAGACCTCCTCGAGCTGCTCATTGATGAACCATTCGAGAAAGTTGCGCGTGATGTGGTCGTTCCGCTTGATCGCGAGGTCCATCAGCGCGTTGATCTGTTTGGTCACCGTCATCTCGTTCTCGAGCGAGAGCTGCACGGCGTCCTCCGCGGAGGCGAAGCGGGCGCGCGGCGCCGGGATCGCCGGGATCTCGACCCGGCCATCGGCATCGACGATGTATTTCACGAAGCGCATCGCGTGATCGCGCTCCTCGACGGCCTGCCGATAGAAGTGCCGTGCGAGCTGCGGCAGCCCCTCGCAGTCGAAATGGGCGGCGATCGCCACGTATTGCACGGAGGCGGCGAACTCGTGACCAATTTGTTCGTTCAGCGCGGCGTTGACGTCGGCAGAGATCAGCATAGAGAGGTGGCGAGGAGAAAGGGATGAGGAATCTGGCGCGAAGCAGGGTCGACGGCCAAGCCCCGTTCGCCAAGCGAGCTCACCGTCTGTAGTTTCTGGTCGAGTCCGTCGCGTGAAACAGGAGTTGTGGCGTGGACGAAAAGGTACTTGCCGCGGCCCGCGGCGCCTTCCCGGCCGGACAAGCCTCTGTGACCCTTGGCGCTATCGTGCACGAGGGTGTTGCGCATGCCGAGCCGACGGTGCGACTTCCGCTGGCGATGATGAATCGCCACGGGCTCATCGCCGGGGCCACCGGCACGGGGAAAACCAAGACGCTGCAGTTGATCGCGGAACAGCTCTCGGCCTCCGGCGTCCCGGTCTTCCTGGCCGACGTAAAGGGAGACGTCTCCGGCGTCGCGGCGCCGGGGGAGGCATCCCCGCGCGTTGCACAGCGCGCGGCGGAGACGGGCCACGCGTGGACGGCAACGGGCTACCCGGTGGAATTCCTCAGCCTGACCGGTGCGCGCGGCGCTCAGCTTCGCGCGACGGTTTCGTCATTCGGGCCTCTGCTGCTCGCCAAGGTCCTTGGTCTCAACGAGACGCAGGCGTCAGTCCTGGCCATGGTCTTCAAGTACGCGGACGACCGGGGCTTGTTGCTCCTCGACTTCAGCGACCTGCGCGCCGTCCTCCAGCATCTCACTGGCCCCGGCGCCGGCGAGCTCACCGCGTACGGCGGGATGTCGAAGCAGACCGTCGGCGTGCTGCTTCGCGAGATGGTCGAGCTCGAGCAACAGGGCGCGGGGGCCTTTTTCGGCGAGCCGGAGTTCGACCTCGCCGACTTGCTTCAGTTGGCGCCCGACGGTCGCGGCGTCATGAGCGTGCTCGAGCTGCAGGACGTGCAGGACAAGCCAGCCCTGTCATCGACGTTCATGATGTGGATGCTCGCGCGGCTGTACCACACGCTGCCCGAAGCGGGCGATCTCGAGAAGCCAAAGCTGGTCTTCTTCTTCGATGAGGCACACCTGCTGTTCGACGGGGCGAGCAAGGCTTTCACGGAGCAGGTGGAGCAGGTTGCGCGTCTCATTCGCTCGAAGGGCGTCGGGGTCTTTTTCGTGACGCAGAGCCCGAAGGACGTGCCCGCCGACATCCTCGCGCAGTTAGGCAATCGGGTGCAGCACGCCTTGCGCGCTTACACGCCGGATGATGAGAAGGCGTTGCGCGCGGCGGCGCGGACGTTTCCCAAGACGTCCTTCTACGACATCGAGGAGACGCTGACCACCCTTGGGATTGGCGAAGCCCTGGTGACGGTGCTGAACACCAAGGGCGTCCCAACGCCTCCATTCGCGGTGCGGTTGATTCCACCGAGCTCGCGCATGAGCCCACTGACGGAGCATGAGATGGGGGTGCGTCTGAGCGCCTCGGCGCAAGTGAGAGAGTACGCGACGGCCGTGGATCGAGAGAGCGCACGGGAAATGCTCGCCGCTCGTGCCGCCGACGCGGCGCAGGCATCAGCGGACGAGACGCCAGGCCGACGGCCAGCCTCGACGACAAGGACCGAACGCTCGCGCACGGCGCGCGAACCGCGCAGCGCGTTGGAGGAGGCTCTCAATTCACCCCTGGCGCGAACGGTGGCCGGCGTCGTCACCCGCGGACTCATGGGCGCACTGCTCGGCGGTACGCGTCGCCGGCGGCGCTAAGCCGCGTCTCTGTTCGCTAGCCCTTCGACTCCTCGTTGATCACCGCCATCGCGACCGAGACCAGCCGCTCCAGCTCCTCGTCAGCCACCTTGGGGAGCAGCGTCTCCGCCCACATGTGGTCTTCGCTGTTGGTGTAGCGATCGAGAAGACGGCGCAAAAACGCGACGAGCGCGATGCGCTGCAGCTCCGAGCGACGGCGCTCGACCTCGACCGCGCTCTCCTGCTCGGAGCGGAGCAGCGTCTCGAACCGATGGGCGTTTCGGAGTGCCTTGGCGGTCAGTGAGGCGACCACTTGGCAGAACCGGACGTCGCGGTCGGAGAACGGCGCCGCGTCGCGCTCGGTGCGCAGGAAGATCGCTCCGATGACGGTCTTTCTCCACTGAATCGGCACGACGATGATCGACCGCACCTTCCGGTGCTCGAGCGCCGCGCGAGCGCTACGCATCATGGGATCATTGGTCGCGTCCGGAATGAATACCGTCTCACCGGATTCGAACGCGCGCTTCAGCTCGGGATAACGGTTGAGGTCGACGATGAGGTTGCGGATCGTCGGATCCTCGTAGCTCGCCACGAGGCGGACATCCTGAGAGTCACCGGTGAGATAGATCGAGCAGCGGTCGAGCCCGAACGTCTCGCCGAGCTTGCGGGCGATAGCCTGCAGAACATCGGTGAAATGCAGGGAGGCCGAGATCTCCTGCAGGATCTGCACGACCGCGACGAGATGATCCCGCTCGTGCTCCAGCTCCTTGATCCGCTGCTCCAGGCGGCGGATGCGCTCGGTCGGCGACTCGAGCTTGAGGTCAGGGGAGCTGGTTGGCGTACTGGTCATCGACGACGTCGCTATGCTGGTTGAACTCGGGGCTGTCGAAGCGCACCACGCGGTTGCGCCCGAGCTCTTTCGCGACGTAGAGCGCATCGTCCGCCGCCTTCACCAGCGCTTCGCGATGTCCGATGCGCGGATGCGGAAAGGCCGCGACGCCACAGCTCATCGTCCGACGAAGCGACCCGCCCTCGAAGGTGAAGGTATGTGACTCCACCTGCTGACGAGTCCGTTCAGCGAACGTCACCGCGGCATCCAGTACCGTTCCTGGAAGCAGGACGATGAACTCCTCGCCGCCATAGCGGCCGACTTTGTCGATTTCCCGCGCCGACGCCTTCAGAATCTCCGCGAGCTGCTGCAGGACGGCGTCGCCCGCCTGATGCCCGTGTGTGTCGTTGACCGACTTGAAGTGGTCCAGATCGAACATCGCGCACGCGAGCGGCTCGTGCAGACGGACGGAATGCTCGAACATCTCGTGAAGCAGCGTCTCCACGTTCCGGCGATTATGAAGTCCGGTCAGCCCGTCAGTGACCGCGACCCGCCGCAGCTCCTCGTTCACGCGCGCCAGTCGCTCATTCGCGGCCGTGAGCTCATCCTGCAGCAGCTTGATGCGCAGCATCGACTTCACACGCGCTTCGAGCTCGGCGAAGTTGATCGGTTTGGTGACATAGTCATCCGCGCCCGCGCCGAGCCCCTCGACCTTGTGCTGCACCGTATCGAGGGCGGTCTGCATGATGATCGGAATGAAGGGGAGGGTCTCGTCAGCTTTGATCTGCCGGGCCACCTCCATGCCATCGATGCGGGGCATCATGACGTCGAGCAGGATCAGGTCGGGGGGCGACCGACGCACCCGCTCCAGCGCTTCTTCGCCATCCGCCGCGCTCTCGACCTGGTATCCGCTGGCCTCCAGGCGGGCGCGGATAACCTCGACGTTATCCTCGTGATCGTCGACGATGAGAACTCGGGCGAGCGAGCTCGAGTTAGCGTCCATCGCGCTTCCCGAGGAACTTCTGCACCTCGCTCACCACCGCCTTCGGCTCACAAGGTTTGGCGAGGTAGCTGTCGCACCCCACCTCCATGGCCTTCTCGCGATCCGACGCGAGCGCGTGCGCGGTGAGCGCGATGATCGGGATATGCTTGGTGTCGGGATCCCGCTTGAGCACCTGGGTGGCTTCCCACCCGTCGATGATCGGGATGGAGATGTCCATCAGGATCAGATCGGGCTTCTCGGCGCGGGCCTTCGCGATGCCTTCCTCACCGTTGAGCGCCTCCATGACCCGATATCCGAAGTGCTGCAGGATGGTGGAATAAACGATGCGGTTGTCTTCGTTGTCTTCAACGAGCAGCACCGTCTTGGAGTTGTCGGTCATGCGAGTCCTCAAACCGAGATCGGCCGGAGCGGCGACCTCGTGCCATTCACGGGGAAGGCGACGACGAAGGTGATTGGGGGCACCACGTATTCACCAGGACGATACGCCACGGCATGCCAGACCGGCCGCCGTGTCAACCCGGGTATCAAAACCAACGACCCCGCGCCGCGCATCGGCGCGAGGAGCAGCAAGATTCTTACCAGAGGGAGGAACGCGCTACATGGCTCGATCCGCTGACTTTCTTCGCACCGCGGAGACCGAAGGGCGCTCACGCGCCGAGTACGCAGGCGAAGAGGAAGATGGCTACGAGGTTGCTCTGAGTCCCGAGCCCGTGGGCCAGAGTTGGGAAGAGGAGCGCGATTGGCGCGGCGCGGGCATTCTCAGCCTTGGCGTTATTGCCGGTGCGCTCGTCGGCGCAGGTGTCGCCCTCCTGTTCGCGCCGCAAAGTGGCGAGGAGACACGCGAGCATATCGCGAATCGTGCCCGCCGTCTCGGCAGCCGGGCAGATGCCAGTTGGGACGATCTGCGAGACGAGCTGCGTCGCCTGCGTCGCCGCTCCCGCCGCGCCGCGACGCGGGGGCGATGGAAGGTGGAGGATATGCTGGACTGACGAACGCGGAATGAGGAATGAGGAAACGGCCTGGCTCGTCACTTCCTCGTTCCTCGTTCCTCATTCGTCGAGCTTCGCCAGCTCCTCGCGCGCTTCAGCCTTATAGTGCTCGTCGTTGTAGTCCGTCGGCGCGCCATCGATCACGTGCTGATAGTGAATCCGCGCGTTGTCCGGCTGGTCGATGTCGCGGTAGATCCGCGCCAGATCGAGATGATGGGCCAGACGCTGCGGATCCACCTCGACGGCGCGTGACAGCAGACGAACCGCCTCATCCCACTTCGCAGATCCGAAGATCTGCCCGCCGAGAAAGCTCTTGGCGAAGAATCGCGCGATGCCGGGCAGCCGGCGCACCTCCGCGTGCCACATTCCCATGACGTGAAGTGCTCCGGGATGATCGGGATCGAGTCGAAGCGCTTCCAGCGCGATCTGACGAACCTCTTTCCCGTACTTCACGCGATCCTTCGGCCCGTGCGACAACGCCACCCGCCCTACCGCGCGGGCCAGGTGGAAATGGGCCTCGGCGTCCTCCGGATTTACCTGGACAGCCCGCCGCGCGAGTCGCTCGGCACGCCGATACATCTCGGCGCGTTTCGCTTTGTCGCCTTCGTACTCGGCCAGATCGGCGAGTGATCGCGACGCCTTCCACAGCGCCTCGTAGCCGCCAGAGTCCTGCGCGACGGCGGCCTCGTAATGCGCGACGGCATCAATGGGCTTGAGGGCGGCGTAGGCTTCGTCCCCCCGAATCACATGATCGTTCGACTGCGCCGCGATGGGCGCGTATGGCAGGAGAAGCGCTGCAATGAGAATGAGTTTGCGCATGGCGGAGACTAGCGGAGGCCGCATCGGGGCGCCACGATGGTGCGGCGATTCGACGACGACCGGCGGTGGAGCACTCAATGCGACGAGCGAACAATGCCGAATGTCATACCCCCCAGGCCGCCGAATGCTCGCGCAGCGCCTGATCGAGCGTAAGCGCGACGGGGGCCGCATCGAGCCGGGCGAGTGGCGTGCGCTCGTCCTCGCCTACGCCGCTGGCCATGTGCCCGATTATCAGATGGCCGCGCTGCTCATGGCCGCCTTCCTCCGCGGTCTCGATCGCGCCGAGACGGTGGCCCTCACCGAGGCGATGATGGCCAGTGGGCTGCGTCTCGACCTCTCCCATCTGACAGGACCGCGCGTCGACAAACACTCCACGGGCGGTGTGGGAGACAAGGTCTCGATCGTGCTCGCGCCGCTTCTCGCCTCTCTCGGCGTCGTGGTGCCGATGATGAGCGGCCGTGGACTCGGCCACACCGGGGGAACGCTCGACAAGCTCGAGTCCATCCCCGGGATGCGCACCGACCTGACGATTCGACAGTCGATCGTTCAGCTCGAGCGCATCGGATGCGTGCTCATCGGCCAAACGGAAGAGATCGCGCCCGCGGACAAGAGGCTATACGCCCTGCGGAGCGCCACTGCCACCGTCGAGTCGATTCCGCTCATCGCCTCGAGCATCATGAGCAAGAAGCTCGCGGAGGACCTCACCGGTCTCGTCCTCGACGTGAAGCGCGGCTCGGGCTCGTTCATGCCCGATCTGGAGCGAGGCCTCGATCTCGCGCGAACGATGATCGAGCTTGGCGCTGATCATGGCTGCCCGGTGGTCGCGCTGGTCACGGCGATGGACCGCCCGCTCGGTCGCGCGTCAGGCAATGCGCTGGAGGTCGAAGAGGCGATCCACGCGCTCCGCGGCGAGGGGCCTCCCGACCTGATGCGTGTGACGTACGCCCTGGGCGCCGAGATGCTTCAAATCGCTGGTGTCGCCGCGTCGCGCGACGCGGCCTGGCGCGACATGGAGGTCGCCATTTCGAGCGGACGCGCGGCGGAGAAGATGCGAGAGATCATCGACGCCCAGGGTGGTAATGGGAGCGTCGTCGACGATCCCTCGGTGCTGCCGCAGGCAAGCGCATGCGAGCTCTTCGACGCTCCGCGGCGTGGCTTCGTGGCCCGCGTTGAGCCGCGCGCCGTGGGCAGGGGGATCGTCGCGCTTGGGGGAGGCCGCCAGCGGATCGACGACGTGGTCGATCCGGCCGTGGGCTTCGTGATCACGGCGAAGCCGGGCGACTGGGTAGAGCAGGGAGAACCGCTTGCGACGATCTTCGCGCGCGATGCGGCAGGAATCGAGACGGGTCGAGCGGCGTTGCGTGAGGCAATCGCGATCGCCGATGAGGCTGAGCCGCCGCTCCCGCTCGTGTCGCACCGGGTGACGATGGCGGGAGTGGAGCCGTACGAGAGCTGAGTCTGTGCCGATGAGGAACGAGGACTGAGGAGTGAGGAAACGGATTGACGAGTCCCAGTCAATCGCATTCCTCACTCCTCAGTCCTTACTCCTCATTCGAAATCAAATGTCGAGATTGCTGACGAATTTCGCGTTCTTCTCGATGAAATCCCGGCGCGGCTCGACCTCGTCGCCCATGAGCATCGTGAAGATTCGGTCGGCCTCGACGGCGTCCTCCATGTCGACCTTGAGCAGCGTACGCTTTTCGGGATTCATCGTCGTCTCCCAGAGCTGCTCCTTGTTCATTTCACCGAGGCCCTTGTAGCGCTGGATCACCACGCTCCCACGGCCGTCGCCGTTGCCGAGGCGGCCAAGCAGGGCGTCGCGCTGCTGGTCGTCATAGGCGTAATACTCCTCCTTCCCCTTGGCGACGCGGAAGAGTGGCGGCTGCGCGATGTACATGTACCCGGCATCGATCAGCTGCGGCATCTGCCGGAAGAAGAACGTCAGGAGCAGCGTTCGGATGTGCGCGCCGTCGACGTCGGCATCCGTCATCAGAATGATCTTGTGATAGCGCGCGTTCTCGAGCTGGAACTCGTCCTTGATCCCCGTGCCGATCGCGGTGATGATCGTCCGGATCTCCTCGTTCGACAGCACTTTGTCGATGCGCGCCTTCTCGACGTTAATGATCTTGCCGCGAAGCGGCAAAATGGCCTGGAACATTCGGTCGCGGCCCTGCTTGGCCGACCCGCCCGCCGAATCCCCCTCGACGAGATACAGCTCGCACAGCGACGGATCGGAGAGCGAGCAGTCGGCGAGCTTCCCCGGCAGATTGCCGACGTCGAGCGCGGACTTCTTGCGGGTGAGGTCGCGAGCCTTGCGTGCCGCCTCACGAGCGCGCGCCGCCGACACCGCCTTCTCGATGACGATGTTCGAGAATCGCGGATGCTCATCGAGGTACTGACCGAGCCGCTCGTTGACGAAGCCCTTGACGGCGCTCTCCGCCTCCGAGTTGCCCAGCTTGGTTTTCGTCTGCCCCTCGAACTGAGGCTCGCGAATCTTCACTGACAGGACGGCCGTCAGCCCTTCGCGAACGTCGTCGCCCGTGAGCGTGAAATCGGCCTTCTTGAGGAAATTCCCCTTCTGTGCGTAGGCGTTGATGGTGCGCGTGAGCGCCGCCTTGAAGCCGGTGAGATGCGTGCCGCCTTCGTGCGTGTTGATGTTGTTGACGAACGAAAAAATGTTCTCGTTGTATCCGTCGTTGTATTGCAGCGCCAGCTCAATGCCGATGCCATCGCGCTCGGTCTCGTCGTAGAAGACCTCGGATGTCAGCGTCTTCTTGGTCCCGTTGAGGAACTGCACGAACTCCTTCAGGCCGCCGCGCGCCTGGAAGGTCTCCGTACGCTCCTTGCCCTCGCGCTCATCGGCGAGCGTGATCGTGACACCCTTGTTCAGGTACGAGAGCTCCCGCAACCGCGTCGCGAGCGTTTCGAAGTCGTAGAGCAGCTCCGTGAAGATCTGGTTGTCGGGTTTGAACCACACCTTCGTTCCCGTGTCCTTCGCGCCGACTTTGCCAAGGATCTTGAGCTTGGTGACGGTGTTGCCGCGCGAGAAATCCATATAGTGCTCGCGCCCGTCGCGCTTCACCCAGACCTTGAGCGTCTCGGAAAGCGCGTTGACGACGGAAACGCCGACGCCGTGCAGCCCGCCCGACACCTTGTAGCTGTTTTTGTCGAACTTGCCGCCCGCGTGCAGCACGGTCAGCGCGAGCTCGACACCCGGCATCTTCTCCGTGGGGTGCACGTCGACCGGAATGCCGCGGCCGTTGTCCTCGACCGTGACCGAGTCATCGCGGTGCAAGATGACGGAGACGCGGTTCGCGAAGCCGGCCAGCGCCTCATCGATCGAGTTGTCGACCACCTCGTACACGAGGTGATGGAGACCCCGGGCCGATGTGGACCCGATGTACATGCCCGGACGTTTACGTACCGCCTCGAGCCCTTTGAGGACCTGGATTTGGCCGGCGTTGTAGCCGTCCGGTTTGGTCGCTGGCTTTGCCATCTCGCTCTGTACGTCCATGCTTGGGATACCGAAAATATACCGAATCGGCGGGCCGGAGGGAACAGGGGAATGTAAACCTTAAACTCCCAACATTCAAGGAGTTAGCGCATCATCTGCCAGCGTATCCGCGCGACCAGCGCCCGATCGGCCTTCGCGTTGATCGAGGCGAGGAGCTGAGGCTCGAGGAGCGAGAGCTCGTTCATCCACGCGCTGGTCTTCACAGCGACGAACAGCGTTCCATCGCGAGCAATCGACAGGGGTTCCGTCACCTGCGCGATCTGCGACCCCACGAGCTCCGGCCACTCCGGAATCACCGACGCCTGTTCCACGCGCCGAGAGATTCCGCTGCGCTCGAGAAAGCTCGTGATCGCTTCGCCGATCGGGCGAGGACGGTCTTTCTTTCGCTCGCTTCGGCGATCCTTCATGACTTCGCTCCCAGCTGGCCGTCCTGCACGCGCCAGCGATCCAGGCGCGTGAGGTCAGGCGGGATATCCGTCGCACGCGGGACGGCGAGAATGGTCTGGCCACGTCCGTCGCCCTGCAGCAGCTGAAGAATGTGCGCGGTTCGCCTCTGATCGAGCTCGGCGAAGGGATCGTCGAGCAGCACGATCGGCTCGGCGCCGGCGGCGGCCCGCAGGGTGGACGCCTCGAGCAATCGCAGCGCGATCGCCGCCGTGCGCTGCTGGCCCGCCGACCCGAAGGTCCGCAGATCGCGATTCTGCAGCGTGAGCTCGACATCGTCCCGATGTGGCCCGGCGTGTGTCATCCCGCGCTGGAGATCGAGCGTACGGCGGCGGGCGAGTGCCTCCCGCAAGCCCTCCTCGATCTCATCGTCGTCGCAGTCGAGCGCGCTCACATAGCGCAATGTGCTTCGTCCCTGCTCGCCGATCGCCAGGCATAACGAGGCGAAGGTGTCGGCGTGGGTACGCACCCAGGTACGGCGGCTGCGGGACAGAATGGCGCCCGCTTCCGCGAGGGTCGGCTCCCAGACATCGATCGCACTGTCGGCGCGACCGCCGGCGGCGTCGCGCAGCGCCGCGTTCCGCCGCGCGAGCGCCGCTCGGTATCGCTGGAGGGCCGAGAGGTATGCGCGCGAGGTGAGGGACAACATCACATCGAGAAAACGCCGGCGCTCGCTCGGCGCCCCAGCCACGAGCTCGGCATCGGCGGGCGAGAAGATCACGGCCGGAAACGCACCTATGGCATCGGCGAGCCGCGAAGGCTCCCCGCCATCCAGCGTGACCTTCTTGCGCCGGGTCTGCCGCTCGAATCCCACCGCCAGCTCGCGAGCGGAGGCGTCGCCTAACGCTGCGGCAATGTGAAAGCCGGGCGCGCCGAAGCGGACGAGGTCCACGTCGCGCGCACCGCGAAAGGAGCGAAGGATCTGCAAATAATAGATCGCTTCGAGAAAGTTCGTCTTCCCGTGACCGTTTTCCCCGACGAGCGCGAGTCCATCCGCTGGCAGCGCGACGTCCATCGGCGCGAGGTTCCGAAAGTCGCGTACCGCCAGGCGCTCGACATGCGCGCGGGCTGTGCGCTGTGGCGTCATCACCGTCGCCGTCTCGCTCACGGGACGATCGTCACGGTGTCGGCACGAGCGATGGCGAAGTTCTGATCGTCCTCGACGATCGCTTCCACCACGACGCGAGTGCCCGGAGGAATCGTGTCATTCACCAGCAAGTCGAACTCGGCGGCGATCCAGCCAAGCTCCGGGGCGTCGCCGAAGGCGCGCACGGTATCGTATGCGCTCCTCGCCACGACCATCCAGTCGACGATACCGCTCGCGTCGCGTGCGTGCAGCATGCCTCGAATCGAGTCACCCGCGGGGACCTCGCGCGTGTCGAGAACGAGCTCGACGACGGGCGTGTCCAGGCGCTCGCGCTCATCGAAGCAGCCGCCTAACGCCGCGGCGAGCGCCGCGGCGAGCATCGAGGTTCCCCGCCGCATCACCGACCGGTGAAGTTGGGCGCGCGCTTCTCGAGGAATGCCCGCATCCCCTCGCGCATGTCGTCGGTGGCGGCGAGCAGGCCGAACTGATCGGCCTCGAGGCGCAGCGCATCATCGAGGGGAAGCTCCATTCCGCGGACCACGGCCTCGATCGACAGAGCGAGCGCAACGGGACCATTCGCGAGCATCTTGCGCAGCATCGCGACGGCATGCGTCAACAGCTCGGCGGCCGGCACGACCGCGTTGACGAGCCCGATCCGATACGCCTCCTGCGCGCTGATCATTTCGGCGGTGAGAATCAGCTCGAGCGCGCGTCCCTGTCCCACCAGGCGGGGAAGACGCTGCGACCCGCCGTACCCTGGCCCTATCCCCAGCTTCACCTCCGGCTGACCGAACTTCGCGTTCTCGGCCGCGATGCGAACGTGGCAGGCCATGGCGAGCTCGCAGCCGCCGCCAAGCGCGAAGCCGTTCACAGCGGCGATGAAAGGCTTGGGAGAGGTCTCGATTCGTCGCAGTACCTCCTGTCCCCGACGGGCCCGTTCCCGCCCCTCCGCGGGGCCCTGTTTCGCGAGCTCGGCGATGTCAGCGCCGGCGACGAAGGCCTTGTTTCCGCTCCCGGTGAGGATGGCGCCGCCGACGTCGGCGCGGCGCCGAATCTCCTCCACGGCCTCCGAGAGCTCAGTGATCGTTAAGTCGTTGAGAGCGTTGAGCTTATCGGGACGATTAACAGTCAGCGTCGCCACCCGGTCGCTGACGTCTAACGTTATGTTCTGGAAGGGCATTCGTCGTGTCGGGTAGGGACGGTGGGGCCGTCCCAGAATCTAATGGACCGGACCCCTTTTTGCTTTTGGCGGGAATGTGCCCATGCCGCGATGGATCACCCGACACGGCTCGAAGCGCACGGCCTTTCAGTATCGCGATCCGAGCGGACGCCCGGTGCGGGACGCCCGGGCGCTCGAGCGCATCGATGCACTTCGGATCCCGCCAGGCTGGAATTCCGTGCACATCGCGCTGAGTGAGCGCGCGGCCATCCAGGCGTGGGGCATCGACACCAAGGGGCGCAAGCAGTACCGCTACCATCAGCGGGCGATCAAGCGGAGTGAGACGGCGAAGTTCTTTCGCGTCCGCGCGCTGGCCCGCGATCTCCCGCGCATTCGGGAATCCCTCTATCGGGACTTCTGCCGGGATGACTTCTGCCGGGAGCACGTCCTCGCGGCGGTCGTACGGCTCATCGGAGATGGATTCTTTCGCGTCGGAAGCGAGCGCTACCTCAAGGAGAATCGCACCTTCGGTATCTCGACGCTGCACAAGTCGCACGTGCGCGTGGATGGACCCTGCCTGATCTTCGAGTATCGTGGGAAGCGCGGCATTGAGCACCGGCAGGTGGTCGTCGATGCCGAGCTCGCGGCGTTCGTAGCGAGGCTGCTCGAAGCGCCCGGACGCCGGCTCTTCCGGTATCGAGACGAGGGCACCTGGTGCGACGTCGATGCGCGCGACGTGAACCACTACCTCCGCAAGAACCTCGGCGTCCGCTACACGGCAAAGGATTTTCGCACCTGGGGCGGGACGCTGCGACTCGCCACCGTCCTCGCCGAGCTCGGCCCGGCCAATACGGAACGTGAAGCGAAGCGGAACGTGGTCATGGCCGTGCGGATGGTCGCCGCGGAGCTGGGCAACACTCCGGCCGTGTGTCGCAAGTCATACGTCCATCCGATCGTGATCGCGCGCTACCTCGATGCGGGCGACACCATCGCGCGTGGAATGGCTCGCGTCGTCCCGCAGCAGGGGGTGGCTCGTCACCACCCCGAGGAGCGAGCGCTGCTGCGATTCCTCGATCGACACTTCCCCGAGCGCCGGCGCAAGCCGCGTCCGAAGCCGGTGGAGACAGCCGCCGCGGCGTAGCCCCTGCGGCGGGGAGCGTGCTACGTTCCCTGCCCATGGCCGTTATCGAGTCTGTCCGCTGGTCGCCGGAAGGCGATGCCGTGCGGATCATCGACCAAACACAGCTTCCGGCGCGACTCATCGAGCGTGATCTCCGCTCGATCGATGACGTGTGCGATGCGATAGCGCGGTTGGCGGTGCGTGGTGCTCCGGCGATTGGCATTGCAGGAGCGATGGGCCTCGTGACATCGCTGCTACCTTTCGCGAGCGAGTCGCGGGAGCGATTCGCCCCTCGCCTTCTGGCACACGCGGAGCGCATACGAGCGACACGTCCCACGGCCGTCAATCTGCCACGTGCGCTCGACCGGATGCTCGCCCGTGCGAGCGAGCTGCTGGGTGACGCGCCGCAGATCCTCGACGGGTTGCGTGAGGAAGCGACCGAGCTGCTCGAGGAGGATCGTGCGATGTGCCGCCGCATCGGCGAGCATGCGCTTCCACTGATCGACGATAGCGCGAGCATCCTCACGCACTGCAACGCCGGCGCCCTGGCGACCGCCGGCATCGGGACGGCGCTCGCTCCGATCTACCTCGCGCATGAAGCCGGACGCCGAGTGCACGTTTTCGTCCCCGAAACACGCCCTCTCCTTCAGGGCAGCCGGCTCACGGCCTGGGAGCTCGCCCGCGCCGGCATCCCGGTTACCGTGATCGCGGATGGGGCGGCTGCGAGCCTCATGCGCTCTGGCGAAATCGCCTTGTGCCTCGTCGGCGCCGACCGGGTCGCCGCGAACGGCGACGTCGCGAACAAGATCGGCACGTACGCCGCGGCGCTCGCGGCCCAGCACCACGGCATCCCCTTTTACGTCGCCGCGCCCACCTCGACGCTCGATCCGTCACTGCCCAACGGCGACGCGATCCCCATCGAGCGCCGTCCCGCCGCCGAGCTCGCGCGCCTTGACGACGTGCGCCTAACGCCCGAAGGCGCGGGCATCGACAACCCGGCCTTCGATGTTACGCCCGCCGAGATGGTGACGGGGATCGTGACCGACGTGGGCGTGTTCCGTAGACCATTCGACTTCCGGGGTGATCGAGGTGCCAACGCCCTGAGCACCTCGAGCACCTCGAGCACCTAACGCCATGCGTTCCATCCTCGCCATCGATCAGGGCACCACGGGATCCACCTGCCTCGTCGTCGCTCGGGATGGCCGCATTCTCGGCCGGGGATACCGCGAGATTCCGCAGCATTATCCCAAACCTGGATGGGTGGAGCACGACCCGCGCGACTTGCTCGATCGCACGGTGGATGCCGCGCGTGAAGCAATCGAGAAGGCGCGCGTCACGCCCGATGCGATTGGGATCACCAATCAGCGCGAGACCGTTGTCCTGTGGGATCGAACGACCGGTGAGCCGATCGGGCGCGCGATCGTCTGGCAGGACCGCCGCACCGCAGAGCGGTGTCGCGAGCTGGCGCCCGATGCGGAGCGGATCGCCCGACTGACTGGACTCGTCACCGATCCATACTTCTCTGGCACCAAGCTCGAATGGATGCTCCGCGACGAGTCCGTCCGGCGCCGCGCGATGCGAGGAGAGCTCGCTGCCGGGACGGTGGACAGCTGGCTCATCTGGTCGTTGACGCGAGGGGCGGTGCATGCAACCGATCCCACCAACGCGTCGCGCACGATGCTCTATGACATCAACGCCCGAGCGTGGAGCGAAGAGCTCTGCGAGCTTCTCCACGTCCCACGCGCGCTCCTCCCCGGCGTGCGTTCCTCGAGTGGAGACTTCGGGGTCGCCGACGCGAGCTATCTCGGCAAACCCATCCCCATCATGGGGGTCGCCGGCGATCAGCAAGCGGCGCTATTCGGCCAGGGCTGCCACGCGCCGGGCATGAGCAAGAACACCTACGGCACAGGCGCGTTTCTCCTTCTCAACACAGGGGCACAGCGGGCGGAGGGTGGCGGCGGGTTGCTGACGACCATCGCTTGCGATGCGAAGGGCGGACCGGCCTATGCGCTCGAGGCAGCGATTTTCATCGCGGGCGCGGCGATTCAGTGGCTTCGTGATGGTCTCGGAATCCTCGAGACCGCGGCCGGCAGCGAGGCTCTTGCACGCGACATCTCGTCGACCGACGGCGTGTACTTCGTCCCGGCGCTGGTGGGCATGGGGGCGCCGCACTGGGAGCCACGCGCCCGGGGCACCATCGTCGGCCTGACGCGCGGAACGACCCGTGCTCATCTGGTTCGCGCGGCGCTCGAAGCGATGGCGTACTCGACGGCGGAGGTACTCGACGTCATGCGAACGCGTGCGGGAGAAGGAGCAGGTGGATTTTCCGCGGGTCGCGACGCGCCGCTGCGCGTCGATGGCGGCGCGACCGAGAATGACTGGTTGATGCAGTTTCAGGCGGACGTGCTCGGCATTCCCGTGGAACGGCCCGAGCAAATCGAGACCACCGCCCTTGGGGCGGCCGGCCTGGCTGGACTTGCGGCCGGAGTATGGCCGAACGTCGATGACTTTCAGGCGACACGGAGGTTCACGCGCTTCCAGCCAGGCGTCGGTCAGGACGCGGCCCGCGCGGGGGCGGCAGGCTGGGCGCGGGCGGTCCGCGCCGCGCTTTCTTGGGCCCGCGACGACTCGTGAGTGGACGCCGCCTTCCCACGCTTCTCGATGCGCATCGCGAGGCGCTGGCCGGCTGCCGGCGCTGTGGGCATGCGGACGAGCGTGTCCTCCCGATCATCTCGGAAGCACGGCGGCCGCGCGTGATGCTCGTCGGTCAGGCGCCGGGGAAGAGCGAGATCGAGGATCGGCGAGCGTTCGCTGGTCGCGCCGGGCGCACGCTGTTCAAGTGGCTGGAGAGAGCCGGGCTCGACGAGGCTTCATTCCGTCGTGAGGTCTACATCGCGGCCATCACCCGATGCTATCCCGGTCCGAGCCCGTCGGGACGCGGCGATCGTGTACCGTCGCTCGAGGAGCAGGCGCACTGCGCTCCCTGGCTCGAGGCGGAGCTCGACCTCATTCGCCCGGCGCTGATCATACCGGTCGGACGGCTGGCGATCGATCGATTCCTCGACCCGGAGCCCCTGGATCGGCTGGTCGGTCGTGTGCACAGCGCGCCGGTTCGCGGCCGCGACATTGCACTCATCCCGTTGCCCCATCCATCGGGAGCCAGCAGCTGGGTCAACCTGCCGGCGAACCGGGCACTCCTCGATCGCGCGCTCCAGCATCTTCGGAGGGCGTTCGCCGACCTCGGTGTCGGCCGGTCGCGCATGGCCGCGCGGCAATCTGCCTAACGCCATCTCGGGAGGCGGTGATGGAAGTGGTCCTCGCGTTCGCCTTGTCGCTGCACGGTCCGCCGAGCGTGACCGTCGCGCCGGACAAGATCAAGCACTTCTTCCTGTCGGCGTTCATTCAGAGCGCCTCGTACTCGGCGCTGCGTCTCAGTGGCGTGGAACACGACCGGGCGCTCGTGGCCGCGAGTGCGACGACGGTGGCGGTCGGCGTGGCGAAAGAGGTCTATGACGCGCGTGCGGGACGAGGTTTCGATGGTCGCGATCTCATGTGGGATTTGCTCGGGGCAGGGGCGGCAACGGTCGTGCTCGAGAGATCGCATCGGTAGGTATGCCGTTCACGCTCTACACGGCGGTCCCGTGGCCCCCTATATTGCGGCGGTGATCCCGGTCCCTTCCTGCGGAGCGCACGCGTGAACGACGAACAGAACACCCAGCAATCGGTGGATGACCGCCGCTCGCAGCTTGGGTTGCGTGCGCTCATCGATGAGATGCTGCAGCAAGTGCGCGAGCTGAACCGTCACGCGGCAACGTGGGATCCCGATGAGCGCGCCAAGGCGGAGCAGCAGCTGGAGATGATCATGGCACGCGTGCGTGACGAGGCGTCGCGCGGGCACACGAAGCCGCAGTAAGTCACGCGAGGGCTCGCGCACGCGAACCCCGTGATCCTGGTCGGAGAGCTGGCGCTCTGGATCGCCCTTCTCATGGCGGCCTGGGGCGCCATCGTATCGTTTGCCGGCGCGAGCGCGGATCACGCAGCGCTTGTCGTGAGCGGTGAACGCGCGCTCGTCGCGACCTTCGCTGGCGTCGTTCTCGCCACGGCCGGCCTCCTCGTCGCGCTCGTCACCTCGGATTTCTCGTTGGCGTACGTGGCGTCGTTCACCGCTGCGAATTTGCCGATCGGCTACAAGATCGCAGCGCTCTGGGCGGACCGTGCGGGCGCGCTGCTGGTCTGGACGCTCTGCCTTTCGACGTGCGCCACGATTGCGGTTGCCACGAACCGGACCGGGGACCGCTCGCTCATGCCGTATGTCGCCGGATTGCTTTCGATCGCGTTGCTGGTCTTCCTCGTGTTGCTGTGCTTTTACGCGAGTCCATATCAGCGAATCGCGCCGATTCCGCCCGAGGGGCGCGGGATGGCTCCTGAGCTCCAGCACCTGGCGATGGTGATTCATCCGCCATCTCTTTCTCTTGGCTACGCCGCGACGGTCACTCCGATGGCGTTCGCGCTCGCGGCTCTCGTCACGCGTCGCGTCGACGCCGACTGGGCCTACCCCCTGCAGCGCTGGCTGGCGATTGCGTGGCTCTTCCTCACCCTTGGCATCGTCACCGGAATGTGGTGGGAGTACGCCGACCCCGGCCGACACGAACGCTGGGCGTGGAATCCCGTTCGAAGCGGTGCCGTCGTGCCTTGGCTGGGAGTCGCGATCCTCGGCGCCCTCGCCGGGCGGTACCCCAGACTCCGCCTAACGCCGCGCGCGGACGAGTCGGCCGTGGTTCGAAAGCGCCGGCGGGGAGGTGTCGCCATCGCGATCGGTGGCGCGGCCGTCGTCGTCCTTGCGCTCGTCGGCATACCGTTCAGTCGGCGACACACCGGTTCGCTGGGATCGGGGGAAAGTGCGACGCTCGTCGATCCGTTTCGCCGCACCTGGACGTTCACCAGCCAAGGCGTGTCCGACTTTCCGGAGCGCAATCGCGCCGTCGAAGCGATCGCACTACGCGTCACGCGAGACGGCGCGTCGCATGGACTCATCAGCAGCGAGCGCCGGCAGTACGTCGACAGCCGGGGCGCAGCGATATTCGGTCCATCGCTCGAAGCGGGAATCGACCACTCGCTTCTGCAGGACACGTACGTCGTTCTTACGAACGTCGTGGATGACCGCGCCGAGGTGCGCATCGCGTTCCATCCCTTTCGGGTGTGGGTATGGATCGGCGGAATCGCCATCGCGATTGGGGGAAGCATGGCCATGTGGCCGCCTGCGGCCATTCGCGCGGAGAGGGCGTAATGACGGCGCTCATTGTGGGAACCCTGCTCGCTCTCGTGGCGCTCGTCTACGTGCTCTGGCCAATCATCACGGCGGCGGAACGGCGTCCTGCGATTACGTCCCCACCTCCACAAGTCCGCGAAGCTCACCCCGACTCAGCCCACGAACTCGAGCCCCCTCCTGCCCCCGAGGCGTCCGTCGAGGATGCCGTCGAGGCGGAGATCCGCCGAGCGCGGGCACAGCTGAGAGTGTGTCCCGTATGTGGCCCGCGGCCGGAGGCCGCGGCCCGCTACTGCTCGCGGTGCGGGAGAGCGCTCGCGTGAGGGCGTGACCGCGGCTGCGGCACCTGAGCTGATTGCTGCTCGAGCACCGCTTTCAGCCGCACCGCGAGCTCGCGCTGCTGGTCGCGGAGCGGCTCGATCCGGTCGCGTCGGCGCTTCACGGTGACGTAGCGTCTGGCCTCCTCACCCGCCTCGCGCCACTGCTCGTGCAGACCAAGGGTAAAAAGACCAAGCGCGGGAAGGGCGACGAGCGCCGCAAGGCCGGCGAGAGGCCCGGCGATCGCGCCCAGCCCGAGCGAGAGGATGAGGATCCAGAGCGGGAACACGATCGCCCCAGCGAGCAGCTTGTGGGTCGCTCGCACGTCATCGCGCGGGCGCGCCCGCTTCTCGACGATGCCCGTTAGGCGATAGGGGATCGCGAAGACCAGCGTCCCGACGGCGAGGACGATCAGCGGAATCGCGCCTCCCAACGGCAGGCGGCGCAGCAGCCACCAGACCGCCCCGGGACGCTTCGGATCCTCGACGAGATCCTGCGGACGCACGCCAAGGCGCTGCAGAACACGGCCGTGTCGTGTGATGTCCTTCGCCAGCGGAACGGAGCCATCGCCCGCTTGCCGCAGGTGCGACAACGTTTCTGTCGTCATTCGCAAACGCGACACCCAGTCGGCGGCATCGGCCGCCTTGCCGAACTCGGCGGCGTAGATCGCTTCAGCGAGCTCGACGAGTGCCGCGTCCTCCCACCGTTCCAGATTCACCGTGACATCGCGAAGCGCTTGGTCGATGCGCTGCGTGAGATCGCGGACGGCATGCCCGTCGCCTTCGGCATCTGGGGAGAGATCGTCCCACGCCACCGGTCGGCCGACCGTAACCAACGCCTCCGATCGAAACACGTTCTTGTTTCGGAACACGGATCCGATCGGGATGATCGGAACGCGGATGCCATGTCCGGCCAACGTTCCGAGGGCGATGCGGGCGGCACCGGTCTTGAGGGGCGCCAGCGACGGATCACTGTGGCTCAGCCCTTCAGGAAAGATTCCCACCGCTGCGCCATTGGCCAGCGCCTGGTGCACGGCGCGAAACATCTCCTCGTTCCGGCCGACCTGTGACGGATCGTCGGACTTTCGATACACCGGTATCGATCCAGCCCCGCGCACCAGGAATCCGACCAGGGGATCCTTGAAGAGTGGAGCCTTGGCCAGGAATCGTACCGGGCGACGCGCGGCGAGCGCGACCATGGCCGGGTCGAGCAGCGAATTCGGGTGGTTGGCTACCAGCAGGACCGGTCCCGTCCGTGGAACTTCAGCGCCCGCCCGATGGAGGCGGTAGTACACCCGAAGGGCTGCGTTTGCGACCTGTGACAGGAACGGTGCCAGCCACATGTCAGCGCTCGACAGCCTGGAGCCTGCGTATGGCGATCGTGACCGAGCCGACGAGCGTGCCGATACACAGTGCCGCCGCCAGGCCGAATCCGAGGATCATCTCCGCCGCGTCAGCGGATCCTCCGAAGGCTCGCGCGCTGACATACGCATAGACGGGCCGCGCTTCGAGCACCACCACCGCGCCGATCAGCGCCACGGCGCTCATCATATAGACCAGCCCGCCGAACGACGTGGGAATCTGTGCCGCGTTCTCCGTCTCGAACTGCGGGAACAGCGTGCCTAACGCCAGCGCGAGCCCCGCCAGCGCGAAGGTCAGGAGCGTGATCGAGAACAGGGAGACGTACATCATGAACGGCGTCACCTGCAACAGCACGTTGGTCACGAAGACGATGCCCAACGCCAGAAGGAGCAGGGGAAGCGTTCCGATCCAGAACTTGGCCCAGAGCAGCTCCCGCATGCGGAGCGGGCTCGATTTCAGCAGCCACATCGTGCGTCCCTCCAGGCTGACGCCGGGGAAAATGAACCGGGCAGCGATGGACGCCAGCACGAATCCGGCGAGCACGAGGTTGAGAAACGGGATGACGTTCACGAGAAAGAACGTCACACCCTCCCCGCGTAGCGGGAGAAACTTGATGTTGAACACGTACACGATCACGAGAACGCCGAGCAGAATGAGCTGCGACCATTGGGTGGTGTCGCGAAAGAAGACGCGGGTCTCCTTCATCACCAGCTCACGGCGAACCGTGCCGAGGGGAGCGAGCACCGCCATCGCGATGCGCTTGAGCAGTGTTCCGCGCGCCCAGCGCTCGCTGCTTTCCTGCGCTTTGGTAAAGCCGGTTGCATACAGAGACCGGTGCAACAATGCCCCCAACACCACGAACGCGGCGGCGGTGGACCACAGAAGATAGTAGGGCAGCACGTCGGGAATGCCCAGCAGCGACGACATCACGGCGCGCTGCACCCACTCGCTCGGCAGCAGCGGCGAGGTTGGCGTCTTCAGCACCGCGATGAAGTCGACCAGCGAGCGAAATCCTTCCGGGCGAGCGAGCTGCTCGGGACGCACCATCCGAAAGAGCAGGACGAGCCCCCCCGCTGCGAGGACGGCGATGACGCTGAGGATGTCCCGCGTTCGTCGCGCGGGAAACACCCTGACGAGCAGCAGCGTGATGGCGCTTCCGACCACCGCCGGGATCAGCAGGAACGGTATGAACGTGGCCAGCGCCACGAGGGGGAACAACACGCCGCCGTCGTATGCCACACCATAGGCCACGAAGATGGGGACCGCCATCAACACGACCATCCAGCTCGAGTGCACCGCCGTCTCGAGCAGCTTCGCGCCGTAGAGTCGCAGCCAATCGACCGGCGCGGAGACGAGAAGATCGAGGTCTCGCGCCACGAAGAAGCTCGAGAGCGCCGTGATGATGTTCGACAGAAGCAGGATCGAGAAAAAGCTGACGAAGATGATGCCGAGCAGCTTTCCGGCCAGGAGCGGGCCGATGTCCGGCACGCGACGGAAATAGAGCAGCAGCCGGAAGACGACGACGAGCACGAACGCCCAGAAGAGGGCCCCGGTAATGCCGAGGAGGGCTATGCGCGCACCGCGGCCGCGCTCGCCACCTCGCGCGCGCACCCGGGCGGTGAGCCATTTCGGACGAAGCAGGTGCAGCAGTGGAACTCGGGGAAGGGCGGAGACGAGGGTGATGGCCTCGCGCACGCCATCCGCGGATGGAGTCGGACTCTGGCGGCGGGCGACCTCAGGCATTGAGGACCTCGACGACCGCACGCGCCGCGTTGTCGCCGGTTAAACGAAGGAAGATCTCCTCCAGGCCCTCCTCACCGGCGGCCGCGTGTGCGCGGAGCTCGGTCATCGTCCCGCATGCACGAATCTTCCCGCCTTGAATGATGGCGACGCGATCGCACAGGCTCTGCGCCACCTCGAGTGTGTGCGTCGACATCATGATGGTGTGGCCACGACGCGTGTATTCGCGGAAGAGATCCTTCAGCACCTTGGCGGCCTTGGGATCGAGGCCGACCATCGGCTCGTCGACAACGATGACCTCGGGGCGATGCAGGAATGCGCTCGAGATGATGAGCTTCTGACGCATCCCGTGACTGTAGCTCTCCACCAGCTCATCCTTCCACTGGAGAAGGTCGAAGAGCGCGAGCAGCTCGGTCATGCGCCGCTCGACGGCTTCGCCACCTTGATCGTAGAGGCCGGCAACGAAGCGCAGGAACTCGGCGCCGGTGAGCTTCTCGTAGATGAATGGGCGATCGGGGATGAAGCCCAGCTTCGCCTTGGCGGCAATGGGATCAGCCGCGATGTCGATCCCCGCGATGCGAACGGTACCGGCGGACGGCTGCAGGATGCCCGCGATCATGCGGAGAGTGGTCGTCTTGCCGGCACCGTTAGGCCCGAGAAAGCCGAACAGCTCGCCCTTGGGAACGGTGAGGTCGATCGCGTCTACGGCAGTGAACCCGCCGTAGCGCTTGGTCAGCGCCTTGAGCTCGATCATGGTGTCAGTCGGTGGAGACGACGTCGATGCGCAGTCGGCCGATGAGGCGGAGAAGCTCCGCTTGCTTCGAGAATCCACCGATGACGAACCGCAGATGCGCCGCGTCGGCGGGGAACTGCCCGAAGGTCGGGTCGACAGCGACCCAATCCCCCAGAAAGACTTCCGGCCAGGCGTGGTAGTAAAACTTGCCGCCGACGTACGCGAGCCCCGCCGCCGCGCGCGCGGGAAGGCCAATCGCGCGCGCGAGCGCCACGTACAGCTGCGTGTGCTCGTTGCAGTCACCGGCGCGCGCGCGAAGCACCTGAGTGGCGCTCGGAATCGAGAAGCTGATTCGCTTCTCCAGGGAGTCGTGGACCCACCGTGCGAGCCGCTCGGCGGCAACCCGCGGGTTCCGCGTGTCACCCCGAATACGTACCGCGAGGGCGATGATGGCCGAATCCCCCGACTGCAGCAGTCGCTCTGGGCGCAGGGCCTCCTCGTGCCGGCCCCCGCGCTGCATTGGCAGCAGATACGCGGGGATGAGGCTCTTCGCGCTCTCTCGTTGGATACTGAGGGTGTCTCCGCTGAGCGATTGTCTCCCGCCGTCGAGCGCCCATCCGTCTAAGGAAGCGCCCTCCAGACGGGCGACGAGGCGGGGAACCGCGCGGTGATTCCGAATGGGAGCCGACGCGGCGATCGCGGTAGCCTCCTGAATGTCGCGGTCCGCGGCGCCCTCCACCGCACGCGCATTCCAGTTTTGCCAGTTCTCGAACGCGACCTCGTACGCCTCGCGCTCGAGGTACAGATTGCCGGGGTGCATCGCCTCGACCACGCGGCCGTGCGCATCGACCCACGCCGAGATCGCCCCGGCTTCCTGCTCCACGAGCCAGGCGCGAACCGTGTCGCGCCGCGCGGGAACCCAGCGCTTGCGGTCCCAATCGAAGGACGCGCTGTCGTTGACGACGAAGAGCGACTCCGCGCGCACGGCCACCGTCACTTCGCCCGGCGCCATGGACAGGGGATCGAACACCGAGAATGCTCGTCTGGCGCCTAACGTCGGTCGCTCCATCAGGGCGAAGGTCATCGGCACCAGCGTGGGAAGCAGCAGCGGCTGGGTCAGCGGGATGCGGCGGACCTCCGGTGGCTCGTCACCCATGCGGATCGAGAGCGTCAGCAGGGTGTCGCCGCTCACCTCGCCCGTGGCGCGAAGTGGGCCAATCTCGGGGCTGAGCTCGAGCGAGAACGATCGAAGCTCGAGGGACCGCGTGAGGCGCGACGAGAGGCGAGCCGAGCCGCGATGCGAACGACGATCGGCGTCGACGTCGAAGAGCAGCTGGTCGCTCATCGAGACTTCGGTGGCCGTCGTGTCGATGCGGGACGACGCAAAGCCGATCTGTGTACCGGCCTGCATCACCCGGTAATAGGCGGTGCCGGGATCGACGCGGGCGCCAGCGTCGCGCATGCGGTCCGCGTCGGTGCGAAAGAGCTCGCGCCGAACGAGAATCGCGAGACCGCCCAGCCACGCGATGAGGATCACCGCTGCGACGCTGCCGCGGCGGATCATCGGGAGACCCCGTCAATACAGCAGGAAACGATCGACATGTCGCATCCGCTCCACGATCGAAGGAGCGGAACGCGGCGCGCCTCAGCTCAAGGCGAGCGAGGTCTCGTCGTCGATCCACTCCAGGTACTTGTGTAAACCGGCCGATACCGGAAGTGCCACCAGCTCCGGCAGCTTGTAGGGGTGCAGCTCCCCGAACGCCATCTCGAGGGCCTCGACGCGCGTCCCCTTGGTCTTCAGGAGGACGATTACCTCCCGCTCGTCGGCAACCTTTCCTTCCCATCTATATAAGGACCGAACCTCTGGCAGGATGTTGCCGCAGGCGATCAGCCGTCGGTCGAGAAGGGCGCGGATGAGAGCGACCGCCTCATCGACGGAGGCGACGGTGGTGAGAACGACGACGGCATTGGGCGGCATGAAAGGGTCCTCCGGGTCCTCAGGGTCCTCAGTGTCCTCAGGGTGCGGCTAGGCGACAGATATCTAATCGCGGCAACCCTGAGGACCCTGAGGACCCTGAGGACCCTGAGGACCCCTAGCACCCCGAGCACCCTGGGACTCTTGAATCCCGCCCTCCCGCCTGTGACCTTTCACCGGCTATGGCAGAAGAAGCACTCATCGTCCGGGGTGCCCGCGAGCACAACCTCCAGAACGTCGACGTCACGATCCCTCGCGATCGACTGACCGTCATCACCGGCCTGTCCGGGTCGGGCAAGTCCTCGCTCGCATTCGATACCATCTACGCCGAGGGGCAGCGCCGCTACGTCGAGTCGCTCTCCGCGTACGCTCGCCAGTTCCTCGGGCTCATGGAAAAGCCCGACGTCGACGCCATCGAAGGGCTGTCCCCGGCGATCTCCATCGAGCAGAAAACCGCCGGTCACAACCCTCGCTCGACTGTCGGGACCGTGACAGAGATCTACGACTATCTACGTCTGCTGTACGCTCGCGCGGGGACGCCGCATTGTCCTCAGTGCGGTCGGGCCGTGCAGCGACAGAGCGCTGGCCAGATCGCCGAGAGCATCCTCGCTTGGCCGGATGGCACTCGCATCGAGGTCCTGGCGCCGCTCGTTCGAGGACGGAAGGGGGAGTTCCGCGATCTGTTCGAAAGTGTGCGCAAGCAGGGCTTCATCCGCGCCCTCGTCGATGGCGAGACCGTTGAGCTCGCGAATCCACCGAAGCTGAATCGTCGGCAAAACCATTCGATCTCCGTCGTCGTCGATCGCCTCGTCGTGCGCGCCGAGGATCGCGGGCGCCTGACCGACTCTATCGAGACGGCGCTGAAGCTCGCCGACGGACTGATCGAGGTGAACGCTCACAGCACGGAACCCTCCATTCCCGGCAGTCCGCAAAGCAGCACGCGTTCTTCGCTGTTCTCGGAGAAGTACGGGTGCGCCAACTGCGGCATCTCGCTTCCCGAGCTCGAGCCTCGTCAGTTCTCGTTCAACTCCCCGTACGGCGCCTGCACGCACTGTGGAGGGCTCGGCACGCGCCGCGAGGTGAGTGAGCAGCTGATCCTTGGCGATCCGAGCATCTCCATCCTCGAGGGCGTCATCCTCCCGTGGGGGGAGCCGAGCGGACATCTCCGGAAGGGGATTCTGCCGGCCCTCGCCAAGCAATTCGACTTCGAGCTGAACTCGCCGTGGGGCAAGCTGCCGCAGCGCGTTCGCGAGCTGATTCTGCACGGTGCGAGCGGGCGCCAATCGACTATTCGGTACGAGTCGCCAAGCTTCCGCGGAGAATACAGCACCGCCTGGGAAGGCGTGCTCACCAACGTCCAGCGACGGTACGAGGAGACCACGTCGGATTCGGTTCGCGAGGAGCTCGAGGAGTACATGATCGAAGCGCCGTGCACGCACTGTCAGGGACGGCGCCTCAAGCGGGAGTCACTCGCGGTTACGATCGCTGAACGCAACATCGGCGAGCTGACGGAGATGCCCGTTACCGAGACACTCGAATTCTTCGAGTCGCTCCCGCTTCGCGCGCCCGGGCGTCCGGGGCTCGATCCCGACATTGCCGGTCCGATTCTCAAGGAAGTGCGCGAGCGCCTTCGCTTTCTCGTCGACGTGGGTCTCGACTACCTCACCCTGAGCCGGTCGGCGGAATCGTTATCGGGCGGCGAAGCCCAGCGCATTCGCCTCGCGACGCAGATCGGTTCGCGATTGGTCGGTGTCCTCTACATCCTCGACGAGCCGTCGATTGGCCTGCATCAGCGGGACAACGCACGACTCCTCGCGACCCTGAAGCAGCTTCGGGATCTCGGAAACACGGTCATCGTGGTGGAGCACGATGAAGAGACGATGCGGGAAGCGGACTACCTCATCGACCTCGGTCCGGGAGCTGGACGGCACGGCGGCCGCGTGGTAGCCTCGGGAACGGTGGCCGAGGTGGCGGCCCATCCGGAGTCGATTACGGCGCGCTATCTCACCGGTGAGATGAAGATCGCCGTGCCCGAGCAGCGGCGCGCGGCGCGCGCGCGTCAGGCTATTCGAATCGAAGGCGCGACGGCGCACAATCTTCAGAACCTCGACGTCGAGATTCCTCTCGGCTTGTTCGTCGCGGTGACCGGCGTCTCGGGATCCGGGAAGTCGACACTCATCGAGGATATTCTTCATCGCGCGCTGGCTCGCCACTTCTACCGCGCGCGAGTGATTCCTGGCGCGCACCGGCGGATCACCGGCCTCGAGCACATCGACAAGGTCATCGACATCGATCAGAGCCCGATCGGTCGGACACCGCGATCCAATCCGGCCACCTACACGGGACTCTTCACACCGATTCGCGAGCTGTTCGCCGAGCTGCCGGAAGCGAAGATTCGCGGATATGGACCCGGGCGCTTCTCGTTCAACGTGAAAGGGGGGCGCTGCGAAGCGTGTCAGGGCGACGGATTGGTGAAGATCGAGATGCACTTTCTCCCCGACGTGTACGTGCCCTGCGAAGTGTGTAAAGGCAAGCGCTACAATCGCGAGACACTCGAAGTGCGCTTCCGCGGGAAGAGCATCGCCGACGTGCTCGAGATGACGGTCGAGGACGCGCTGGAGTTCTTCGAGAACCAGCCGCGCATCCGGCAGAAGCTGGAGACGCTGGTCGACGTCGGGCTTGGATACATTCACCTCGGCCAGAGCGCGACCACGCTGTCGGGCGGGGAGGCGCAACGGGTGAAGCTGGCGTCCGAGCTCTCGAAGCGCGATACCGGCCGGACGCTGTACATCCTCGATGAGCCGACGACGGGTCTGCATTTCGAGGATGTTCGCCTCCTCCTTCAGGTGCTCCACCGACTCGTCGACAAGGGCAACACGGTGCTCGTGATCGAGCACAACCTCGACGTGATCAAGACGGCGGACTGGGTGATCGATCTCGGCCCCGAGGGTGGAACGCGCGGAGGCACGATCGTGGCGGCAGGGTCGCCCGAAGACGTCGCCGAGGTCGAGAGCTCGCACACCGGTCGATATCTGAAGCCGGTCGTCGGCCAACGCTCGCGCGGGCGAGGACAGCGCTTGCGCGACGCGCGCACACCCGCCGCCTAACGCCGCAGGCGCCGGCGCATGGTCTCGCTCCTCGACATCATCGGCCCCGTCATGGTCGGGCCGTCATCGTCGCATACGGCGGGAGCGTGCCGCATCGGACTTCTCGCGCGGTCCCTCGTCGGCGGTACGCCCCAGCGCGCGAAGCTGGAGCTGCACGGCTCGTTCGCGCGCACGGGCGAGGGTCACGGCACCGACAAGGCCCTCGTGGGCGGATTGCTGGGCTTTCGGCCGGACGATGAGCGCCTCCGCGATGCGCTCGATATCGCGGATCGCGAAGGGCTCGCCTATCGAGTGGAGAAGACGACGATCGCCGAGGACGCGCACCCGAACACCGTGCGTCTTACCCTCGAGCGCGACGGATCCAGCGTCGAGGTCGTGGGGGAGTCGCTGGGCGCTGGCCGCGTCCGCCTCACCCGCATCGATGGTTTCCCCGTCGAGGTCAGCGGTGCCCTGTGGACGATCGTGCTCGTCGCCCGCGACCAGCCCGGGTCGATCGCACGGATCTGTGGCATCCTCGCCGAGGAGGGCGTCAACCTGGCGACCATGCGCGTCACTCGAAAGGAGCGTGGTGGGGACGCGTTCATGGTCCTCGAGCTCGACGATCCGCCCAGCGAGCGAGCCTTGTCGCAGATTCGAAAGCTCGAGTGGGTTCAGATGACGCGCGCTCTGGAGAAGGTCGCCGGCTAGGCGTGTTTTCTTCTCTCCATGCGGCCATTGCCGCCGCGGAATCGCAAGGCGTCTCGCTCGCGCGCGTCGCGCTGGAGGCGGAGTCACGCGACCAAGGGCGATCCGTCGACGACATCCGCTCAGCCTTGCGGCGAGCGCTCGAGATCATGCGCGGCGCAGTCGACCGCGGGATGCAAGGCGACCTGCGCTCGGCGTCGGGATTGGTCGGTGGCGATGCGGCGAAGCTTCGCGACGGCCCGGCCGGACCGCTCGAGGGCACGCTCTTTCGCGATGTGCTCGCACGTGCGCTCGCCGTGCAGGAGGTCAACGCCGCGATGGGTGTGATCGTCGCCGCTCCTACGGCCGGCGGAGCGGGCGTCCTGCCAGCGGTTCTCACAGGGCTCGCGGCATCGCGTCGCATTGACGACGAGCGCGTCGTCGACGCGCTGGCGACGGCGGGGCTCATTGGTGCGGTTATCGCCGAGCGCGCGTCGCTTTCGGGTGCCGAAGGCGGTTGTCAGGCCGAAACCGGCGCCGCGGCCGCGATGGCGGCTGGCGCGGCGACCGAGATGTGTGGGGGCACGCCCGGTCAGGTGGGCCACGCCACCGCGCTCGCCATGCAAGGCACGCTCGGACTCGTGTGCGATCCACTTGGCGGGCTCGTCGAGATCCCATGCGTCTTTCGCAACGCCACCGGTGCCGCGATCGCGATGGCCGCCGTCGAGATGGCGATGGCCGGGATCGAATTCCGCATTCCCGTCGACGAGGTCATCGACACAATGGGGGAGATAGGTCGGAGCATGGACGTGCGCTACCGCGAAACCGCTGGCGGGGGGCTTGCCGCTACCCCGACTGGTCGCCGGCTGACGCGGGAGCGGCTGGTGCAGTTGAAGAAGAGCTGAGGCGCTAAAGCGCTGGAGGCGCTGAAGGCGCTGTACCGGAGCATCCCTTGGCGCCTTTAGCGCCTCCCGCGCCCTTAGCGCCTTTAGCAGTTGAAGACTATCTTCCCCGCAGAGCAACGCGGAAACAGTCGGACCGCGTTGTGCGTAAGGAAGTCAGCACGTCTTTGCGACGATGCCGCCCGCACACCCCCAGGTGCTTCATGGTCACCCGAGAAGACATCGAAAGCTTTCTGGACCGTCTCGCCAGCGAAGGTGCGAGCTACACCGAGGTCGAGCCAGGGCTCTGGATCGTAAAGCCCGGTGGGATGCTCGACGCCGACGTCGTCGTCAACTACTCCCCACCCGTGGTGTTGCTCCGCGTAAAGGTGATGGAGATGCCGAGGGATGAGCGAACTGCCGCTGGTCTCTCGCGACGCCTGCTGGAGCTCAACGCGTCCGATCTCGTACACGGGTCGTACGGCGTGCAGTCCGATGCCATCGTGCTCACCGAAGCGCTCGAGCTGGCTCACCTCGATTACGAGGAGTTTCTCGCCAGCTTCGAGGGCATGACACTCGCGCTCGCGTCGCATTTGCGCGAGCTGGCGCCTTATCGCGAGGCACGCTGAGCATGGGCCTCTTCGATCGTCTCTCCACGCTGATCCGGTCGAACATCAACGATCTCATCTCCTCGGCGGAAAATCCCGAGAAGATGCTCAATCAGATCATCATCGACATGCGGGGTCAGCTCGCGAAGGCGAAGCAACAGGTCGCCGCCGCGATCGCCGACGAGAAGCGGCTGCGCGATCAGGCCGACGGGGAATTCAGGAACGCGCAGGATTGGGAGCGCCGCGCGATGCTCGCCGTGCAGGAAGGACGCGATGATCTCGCGAAGCAGGCGCTGGTACGGTACAACGAGCACTTTACCTACGCGCAGCAGCTCGAGACGACGTGGGAGACGCATCGCGCCGAAACCGAGAAGCTGAAGAATTCCCTCCGCGATCTGAACGACAAGATCGAGGAGGCGAAGCGAAAGAAGAACCTGCTCATCGCGCGGCAGAAGCGGGCGCAGGCGCAGCAGCGGATCCAGGAGACGATGTCCTCGATGAGCGAGACGTCGGCCTTCGAAGCGTTCTCACGCATGGAAGAGCGCATCGAGCAGAACGAGCGGCGGCTGATCGCGAGCGCGGAGATCGAGGAAGAGTTTACCGGCGACAAGCTGCAGAATGAGTTCAAGCGCCTCGAGAAGGGGAACGCGAACGCCAACGTCGACGCGCGACTCCTCGAGCTCAAGCAGAAGATGGGCATGCTCCCCGGCGGAGCCGCACCACAGGCGCGGCAGCTCGGCAAGGGTGCGGCTGACGCGGCCGGCGTGCGCCACGAGGAGACGGTTCACGCGGAGATCGACGACTTGCCGAGGAAGGAGAAGCCGGAGAAGTGAGCGCCCTGACGGTGGGGCGCTTTCGTTTCGCGCCCATTCTCACCGCAGTCGTCATCACGGTTCTGCTGATCATGCTGTTCGGCCACGCGGCCGAACTGTTCATCCTGCTGTTCATCGCGATCCTGATCTCGCTGTATCTCGGCGCCGCCGCCGATTGGCTGCGGGATCGCGCCCATCTGTCGCGAGGTGTAGCCCTCGCGATCGCCGTCGTCTCGACGCTGGCCGGAGTCGTCGCGCTCTTCTGGGTGCTCGTTCCGCCCGTCATCGACCAGACGCAAGCGCTGATTCGCGTCCTCCCTGAGTACATCCAGAACTGGGAGCGCGGACTCGAGCGGCTTGTTTCACGATTCCCGGCACTACAGGAGGCCGTTCGTCCGGGCGAGAATACGCTCCTCCGCGCGGTGTATGAGCGAGTGAGCGGCGCCTTCGGCGATCTGGTCCCGAAGTTCTTCGGCGTGCTCCACGGCGCGATCAACGTGTTCGCCGTGGCGATCATGTCGCTCTACCTGGCGCTCCACCCCGGGCTCTACCGGGAGTGGATGATCGCGATGTTCCCGCCGGTGCACCGGGACCTCGTGCGGGACGTCCTTGGCGATCTCGCGAGCACCCTCCGCTCGTGGATCGTCGGCCAGCTGCTCGCCATGCTCATTCTCGGCGCGTTCACCGCGCTCGGATTGTATCTCCTCAAGGTTCCCTACTGGCTGACCTTCGGCGTCTTCACCGGCGTCGTGGCCGTCGTGCCGTTCTTCGGAAGTCTCGTCTCGACCGTGCTTCCGGCGCTGTTCGTCATCGCGGGCAACGGCATCTGGGGCTTCAGCGGTTTCACGCACGCACTGCTGGTGGCGGCGTTGGGTGTCGTCATCCATGTCATCGAGGCGAACGTGGTGCTGCCTCGCATCATGCAGAAGCAGATCGATCTGCCGCCGGTGCTCACGATCATGGCGGTGCTGATCATGGGCAAGCTTCTTGGGCCAGTCGGCCTCATCGTGGCCGTGCCCACGCTCGCGGTCATCATGGTCGTGGTGCGTCGGATCCTCATCAGCCGGATCTACGAGGGCCAGGGCTTCCGGCGCACCACGCGAGATAGTGTGCTGGTGATTCGCGTGCCCGCCGCGAAGGGTGGCGTGCTCGTCCCACCCCCTCCGGGGGTGGACGCGCTCACGCTGGCGGAGGCCAAACGGGAGCGGGTGGCATGAGGACTTCGGAGATCGAGATGTCCAGCGACCGCGCCAGGAAGAGCGCACAGCCAGCATCGCGCGTGAGAGCTTCGACACCAGGTCGCCGCGATCCCTCGACTCCGATCTTCCTCATCCTCGCCGAAGGACAGTTCGGGCCGCTCACGTCGAAGACCGCCAACTCGTGCATCCGATACACACCCGACAACGTCGTCGGTGTGATCGATTCCCGGCGCGCGGGCAAGACCGCGAACGACATCCTCGGGTTCGGCGGTGACATCCCGGTTCTCGCCAACATCGAGGAAGGACTTCGTCTCGGACCGACTGCGCTGCTCATCGGTATCGCACCACAAGGCGGCCGCCTCCCCGAGGAGTGGCGAGCCACGATTCGTCGGGCGATCGAAAACGGGATGGAGATCTGGAGTGGGCTGCACACGTTCATCGGCGATGATGCGGAGCTGCGCGCGCTTGCCGAAGAGCGGGGCGTTGCGATTCATGACCTCCGGCGCCCACCGACAGATCTCCCCGTCGCGGGCGGCCGCGTTCGCACGGTCGACGCGACCGTGGTGCTCACCGTTGGCGCGGACTGCAACATTGGAAAGATGACGGCGGCGCTTCAAATGCGGGACGGACTGACGGCCCGCGGGAATCGCGTTGCCTTCGCGGGCACGGGGCAAACCGGGATCCTCATCGACGGCGGCGGCATCGCCGTCGACGCGGTCATCGCCGACTTCATTGCCGGTGCCGCCGAGCGCCTCGTGCTCGAGTCGGCGAAGGACGCCGACATCGTGCTCGTCGAAGGGCAGGGATCGGTCATTCACCCGGGCTACTCCGGCGTCACACTCGGCCTCATGCACGGTTCTCTGCCGCATGCAATGGTGATGTGTCATCAACCGTCGCGCGTGCACGTCAACAACAACCCGTGGGTGAAGCTGCCGCCGCTCGGCGATCTGATCGAGCTGCACGAAGCGCTCGTCAGGCATCTGCGTCCCGCGCCGGTGATCGCCGTCTCGTTGAATACCTACGATCTCTCCGAGCGGAAGGCAAAAGCCGCCATCAAGGCCATCGAGAAGGAGACGGGTCTCCCCACGACCGATCCGGTGCGGTTCGATCCGGCGCCGGTGGTCGAAGCCATCGATCGCTTCCATCGCAAGCGCAAGCGCGCGAGTTCGCGCCGCGCGGCACGTCGATGATGCGGAGCTTGGCGTCTCGCTGATCACATTGGGGCACCTCCAGTCGCCCCATGTCGCACGCCCTTCGACTCTTCGGAATTCATAAACGCTATCGCGTCGGCCTTGGCAGCTGTCGGGCTACGGTCGAAGCGCTTCGAGGCGTGACCCTGCACGTCCGCCCCGCAGAGGTGGTGGTGATTACCGGCCCGCCAGGTTCCGGCAAGAGCACGCTGTTGATGTGTGCAGCCGGCCTCCTTCGTCCGGATCGCGGGCGCGTGCACTGGTTCGGCGAGAGCGCATCGCCGGCGGGGCGGCCTCCCGGAGTCATCTACCGCTCCGTCCCCTCTCATTACGGGTGCATGACCGTTGCGGAATCGCTCACGCACGCGATGCTGCGGCGCGACGTCACGCCAACCGCGAATGCGTTGCGCCGCGCGCTGGAGCGCGTGGAAATGGAAAAAGTCGCGTCGGTACGCCTTTCCCGTCTTGCTGAGGGCGAGCTGCGTCGTCTCGCACTCGCCGAGCTCGTCCTGTCGCCGCCGCGTATCGCCCTGCTCGATGACATAGGTGACGAGCCCGACGCCGAGCGGGGGCGCGTGATTCCGGACGTCATTGGCTGGCTCGCCGCGCGCGGAGTGACGGTGCTCGCGTCCACTTCCAGCGCGCGCACTCTCGCGGCCGCGGCATCGCGCGTGCTTGCGCTGGAGGAGGGCCGCCTTCGCCCGCTGGCGGCTCCCCTCCCGCGCGCGCTCGAGCTCACGGTTGATCACGCTCCACGCGTCGCGTCACGACTTGGACGTCACCGTCCCGCGCGCTCCGCTGGGCCGAGCACCGTCCGGGTCGCGCTTGGTGGCGCGTCCGCCGAGGAAGTGCTGGCGGAGTGTCGTCGACTCGGAATCGCCGTCCACGGTTCGCGTGTCGTCATGGTAGGAAGTCTCGCGCGCGCGCGCGTCGCGGAGGAGCACGCACCCGTCCGTTGACCGTCCATTGGGCGCTCCCTAGCTTCCGCAAAATGCCGGAGTTCGCCCTCTACAACACGATGACGCGCCGTGTCGAGTCGTTCGCGCCCGCGGACGGCGAGACCGTGCGGATGTATACGTGCGGCCCCACGGTGTACAAACCGGCACACATCGGGAACTACCGCACCTTCCTCTTCGAGGATCTGCTTCGGCGCACGCTACGCCTTCGTGGGTGGCGGGTGACGCAAGTGATGAATCTCACCGACGTCGACGACAAGATCATCAAGCACGCCTACGACGAGGGGCGCTCCATCCAGCAGGTCACTGAGCCAGTCACGGAGCTCTTTCACCGCGATCGCCGCTACATGCGGATCGAAGACGCGGAAGTATATCCGAAGGCGACCGACCACATTCCGGAGATGGTCACGCTCGTTGGACAGCTGATGGACCGCGGGCTCGCGTACCGCGCCGACGATGGATCGATCTACTACGCGATCTCGAAGTTCGCCGACTACGGCAGGCTATCGCGTCTCGATTCCCGTACCATCAAGCCTGGGGCGCGCGTCGCCGCCGATGATTACAACAAGGAAGACGTGCGCGACTTTGCGCTCTGGAAGTCGGCGAAGCCGGAGGACGAGCGCACCGGTGCGGCGTGGGACTCTCCCTGGGGGCGCGGGCGCCCGGGATGGCATCTCGAGTGCTCGGCCATGGCGATGAAGTATCTGGGGACGACGCTCGACATCCATTGCGGCGGCGTCGATCTCATCTTCCCGCATCACGAGGATGAGATTGCGCAATCAGAAGGCGCGACAGGTGTCCCGTTCTCTCGAATGTGGTGCCACGGCGAGTTTCTCCTGATCGAGAGCTCGAAAATGGCGAAGCGCGTCGGCAACGTCGTCACCATTGAGCATTTGCGTGAGCGACACGTTCCCGGGGTCGCGGTCCGGCACCTCATGTTCAACGTCCACTATCGCCAGCAGCTGAATCTCAGGGACGAGTCGCTCGACGCATCGGTCCAGGCGGTCCGGCGCATCGGGGAGTTCGCGGATCGACTGGCAAAGGCGCGCGGCGGCACCCCGGAGCTGGCGCGAGCGGCGGACGACGCCGAGCGTGACGTGCGCGCGGCGCTTTTTGACGATCTCAATGCTCCGAAAGCCGTGGGCGCCCTTTTTTCGTTCATCCGAAGTGGGAACGCCGAACTCGATCGAAACGGCTCTGATCGAGAGGCGCTCGACCGCGCGCGCGCGGTATTCGCGACCATCGATGGCGTGCTCGACCTGACCCCCCGCCCGCAGGATGTCGACGGGGACGACAACGCCCGGCTGGAGCGGGAGCAGCTCGCCCAATGGGTGGAGGAGCGGCTTGCCGCCCGGCGAGAGGCGCGCGCGGCCCGGAACTTCTCGCTTGCCGACGCCATTCGGCAGGAGATCGAGGCGCGTGGGATCGAGGTGAAGGATGGCCCGGCAGGCACGGAGTGGCGGGTGGTGCGTGGCGGCTAAGTCGCTGTCTCGCCGCATATTGACACCCTTTTCCGCCTTGGTTATCCTAAGAGTCTCGCAAAAAACTGCCGTGCGCTGACGTAGCTCAAATGGCAGAGCAGCCGCCTTGTAAGCGGCAGGTTGCGAGTTCGATTCTCGCCGTCAGCTCTGAGCGAGTCGTCAGGGTGCTCGACGCGGGGCGGTCGGCGTGATCCGATCGGTGGGGTACCCAAGCGGTCAACGGGAACAGACTGTAAATCTGTCGGCTAACGCCTTCGAAGGTTCGAATCCTTCCCCCACCACTGTCGCAGTGTGTCGCGGGAGTAGCTCAGCTGGTAGAGCGCAAGCCTTCCAAGCTTGATGTCGCGGGTTCGAGCCCCGTCTCCCGCTTGGGTATTGTCGTTAGGGATGGAAGGGCGGTGTCGATGCCGCTTGCAGCGTCAGCTCGATGATCGATCGCGGAAGCCGCCGCGGGCACGGCGGCTTTCGGCATGAACAAATGTGTCGTGCAGGCGAGTTGCTCGCGTAGCTCAGTTGGTAGAGCACACCCTTGGTAAGGGTGAGGTCATCGGTTCAATCCCGATCGCGAGCTCTGTAGTAGGACAACGAGGAACGAGGAACGAGGAAAGCAGGAAATCGATTTCCTCACCCCTCACTGCTCATTCCTCATTTCTGACAGGACTGATCACCAATGGCTAAAGCGAAATTCGAGCGGACGAAGCCGCACGTGAACGTGGGGACGATCGGGCACGTCGATCATGGGAAGACGACGTTGACGGCGGCGATCACGGCGATTCAGGCGAAGAAGGGGTTGGCGCAGTTCACGGCGTACGATCAGATCGACAAGGCGCCGGAGGAGCGGGAGCGG
>DATFBS010000128.1:0-50427 GCA_035253695.1 Gemmatimonadaceae bacterium | reverse complement strand
CCGCTGGGGCCGCGGCGCGGCGTGGCGTCCGGGGCGACCTCCAGGGAGTCCGCCGCACCGGCGCGAAGAGTGGACAACGGCGTCGCTCGATCGGTCATCGGCAGGGAGTAAGCTCACCGCGAGGCGGAGATGTGGTCACCCAAGCTTGATCCCGAGCATTCTATCCGACGGGCGACCGTTTCGCTTCCCGACGAGCGTGGCCGCTGCCCAGGATGCCCGCTTCTGGCTGCCCTCCCACACGTCCGGTTGATCTTCCGGTGACCGGCGTCGAGTCGTTAGGTGTCGTGGTCCGCGCACCGGGCAGGTGGACCCGCTGTGCGCCGCGGAGCCTGCCGCGAACCTGGTGGCAATACGAGACAAAACGTGCCGGACACGGAGTGGACCCGCGAGTTCGACCGCGAGCTCCTTCCGCGCCCGGCGCGAGTACCGAGCGTAACCGGCTGTCCTACGTGCATGGCCAGGGACGGAATCGAACCGCCGACACGCGGATTTTCAGTCCGCTGCTCTACCAACTGAGCTACCTGGCCCCGACCGTGCAAACTAACCGGACGGCCGTTTCCACTCAACCCGATATCTCATCCGACTCTGCATCCCATTGTCGCGCGCCAGCTCGAGCGCCTCCCACCTCTTGGACGCGATATCGCACGCCGACTCATCGATCACGACTTCATCGGCGAGGCGGCGAAGATGGCGTACTTCTTCTTTCTGTCCGTCTTTCCCGCGCTGCTCCTCGTGTTCGCGCTCACCGGCTTCATCGGTGGCGACGGCGCCTTCGCCCGCATAACGACGATCGTCCTCACCCTCACCCCGCCTGATGCGACCGCGTTCCTGCACCGCTTCCTCGCCGAGCTCGCGACCGAGCGTCGACCCGGCATGCTGTCGTTCGGGGCACTCGTGCTTCTTTGGGCAGGCTCGAGCGGAATCGCTGCACTGACCGATGCGCTCAACCACATCCACGGCGTTTCCGAAGGGCGAGGATGGTTCAGCCGACGGGCTCTCGCGCTCGCGATCCTCGCCGTCGGCTCCGTCCTCATCGTGCTTTGCACGCTCATTGTCGTCGGCGGCGTCTCCGCGCTTCGCGCGCTCGGGCTCTCTGCAGTGTGGGACGTGGTGCGCTGGCCGCTCGCCGCCGCGTTACCGCTGATCGCGCTGTGGCTCGCGTTCTACCTTCTTCCCGATCGCGGGCGCCGGGGCGGGACGTGGGAGGCGTTCCTCGGCGCGACGACAGCCACGCTGCTGTGGGCGCTCGCGACCGTCCTGTTCAGCGTGTACCTCGCGAGCATCCGTGACTACAGCCGAGTGTATGGGGTGATAGGAACCGTGATGGCGTTGCTCATCTGGTTCTTTCTGTCGGCTTTGGCGGTTCTGGTCGGAGGGATCGTGGATGCGTCGCTGGAGCGGCGGCAACACGCACGGACATAGAAACATCAATCTCCGTTGATGTATTCCATGCACATTTCGAGGTCGAGTCGTTTGGAGGCGACGGAGGGGTCGTCATCGCCCCGTTGAAGCAGCGTCACGAGTCGCTCCAGGCGTGAGACTCCGCTGGGGTCCAGCGCATACCAGACCGTGCGTCCGTCCCTGCGCGCGAAGACGAGCCCGGCCTCCCGCAACGTCTTGAGGTGAAACGACATTAGGGATTGCCGAGCGGCGGTCTCCTCGCAGAGCTCGTTGACGCTGCGCTCCCCCGATCGAAGTCGGTCGAGGATAGCGAGGCGGGTCGAGTCGGCTAGCGCCGCGAAGAGGGGCGCAGCCCTGAGAAGCGGAGTGGTCATCTCCTCGGAATATATGAGCCACAATTGATATGTCCAGCAACCGCTCTTCGAAGGCGTTGAGGATCGCGCCACCCTGACGACCCTGACGACCCTGACGACCCTGCCGACCCTGCCGACCCTGACGACCCTTCCTCTGGCCCTTCCTATGCAGCGATTCTCTCTATCCTCCTGGGAGGCTTTCGATGCGCTACCCTCGGTACCTGCTCACGGCCACAGCGGCTGTGCTCGTCGCGTGTGCCCAACGACAGGTCGAAGTCGAGACCGGCGACGTGCTGATCGATTCTCGATGGGTCGCCACGCTCGCGCCGGTCACCACAGTGCGCGACTCCGCCGCTATCACCGGCGCCACCACCGTCACACTCGGTGGCCGCGGGAGCATGATGCGGGGCAATAGCTCAGTGGAAACGCGCGCGATGCTCTCGATCTTCGGTGCCGCGCCCGGATCGACGCACGCCTGGCACATCCACTTGGGCACCTGCGGCAACGATCGCGGCATCATCGGCTCGCCCGAGCTCTACACGCCGGTCGTCGCTGGAAACGACGGACGTGGGGACATCAACGTGACGCTCCCCTTCACGACGCCGAACTCCGGCGAGTTCTATGTCGACGTCCACGACTCGCAGAGCTCGGCGAGCCGTGTCGTGGCGTGCGCGCCGCTGACGGCGGCCGGCGCCTAACGGCTGGGTCGGGGGTCAGGGGCGAAGGGCCACGGGGAGGGTCAGGGGACGACATTGAACCCCTGACCCTCCCCGTGGCCCTTGGCCCCTGGCCCGTGACCCTGCTTACTCGACCCTGATCCTTCCCCTGACACCCGAGTAGCTGACACCGCGCTTCCGGCTGCGCTCGACGGTCAGATCCCCGCCGACATCGTCGACACGAATCCCGCCCGAGCCGTCCCGCTCCACATGCACCGATCCCCCGACGGTGCGAGCGGTGATCGAGCCGGAGCCGTCACGCAGCGTCACCGAGCCGGTCACGTCGCGCACGTCGATCTCGCCCGAGCCATCATCGATCGTCACGTCGCCGCGTACGTTCTGAATCTCCAGCTCGCCTGACCCATCGCGTACACGCAACGCGCCGCCCACGTCGCGAATCTCGACTCCGCCCGAGTTGTCATCGATATCGAGAGCCGCCGTGCCCCGTACTCGAAGATCGCCGCTGGAATCTTCGATCTCGACCGGGATATTGTCGGGAACGGTGACGGTGAGATCGAGAGCGGGACCGTTATCCCAGCTCGAGTCCCAGTCGCGATGCTCCAGCTTCGGCATGTCCACGACCACGCGGACGACATCGCCCTCGCGCGTTCCGGTGAGCGTGATCTCTCGAAGCAAGTCCGCGCGGGGGGCACGCGCCGTCCCCTCGGCGACGACCTCGGTCGTTCCGTCCTTCCCCTCAACGCGAAGCCAGCCGGCGCGACCCACGATGACGATGCGCGTCGCGCCACGAGCGTTCACGCGAGCCGATCGCGGCTCGTCGTACTCCCGAACGCGGGAAGGCCTGGCTTCATCGATAATCACGGGGGAGGGTGCAAGCGCGACCAGTACGACGAAGAAAGCGGCGTTCATGGCAATGGCCTCCATATAGGGCACGAGAAGCACGTCACAGCAGCCACACCGCTTCTCGTCTTTACGTTCCCTCTACGACGCGGGCGTTCTCGAGGGTTCATGGCAACACCGGGTTGGACAGCGCGCTCCGAGGCAGGGTTTGGAGCGTTTCTCAGGTCCGCGTAACCGTTTCGCCACGGCCCCTCGACGTCCACCTGAAGATCGTTGCTTTCCCTCGTGAGTTGGCGTTACCGTATTGGCGGCGCCAGCACCCCCCGGCGCCGCTCCCCGGCGCTCCTCCCGTTCAAGAGCGCTCCCGCCACACTCTCTCGAGGATGCACCGCATGTTCAGACTCCGTGCGATCGCCGCGCTCGGCGTAGCCGCCGCGCTGGCTGCACTCTCGCCCTCGACGGTCGTCGCGCAAGGCGTCACGACGGGCGCCGTCACCGGCGTGGTGACCGACGAATCCGGGCAGGGCGTCGAGAACGCGCAGATTCAGGTCACGAATCGCGCGACCGGATATACCACCGGCGGCCTGACGCGAGTCGGCGGCCGGTATTTCGTGCAGGGACTCGACGTCGGCAATCGGTACGCGGTCACCGTTCGCCTGCTCGGCTACCAGCCGCAGACGGTCGAGAACATTCGCATCGTGCTCGGAACGGCGACGCCGGTCGACATTCGGCTCGTTCGTCAGGCAACGGAGCTCGCTGGCGTGACGGTCACCGCACCGCCGACGGACTTCTCGCCAACGCGTCAGGGCGTCGCGACGATCGTCACCGATTCCGTGCTGCAAAGCCTGCCATCACTCGGTCGTGACTTCACCGACTTCACCAAGCTGACGCCGCAGGTCTCGCAGCCCACGACCGATGCGCCGAGCGCGGGCGGGGCGTACAACCGTCTCAACAATTACACGGTCGACGGCGCCAACCAGAATGATCGATTCAATCTGGGCTCCTCGGAGGGGGTCCCGGGTGGCGCGACGGGTGGGCGCATCATCTCGATGGACGCGGTCAAGGAATTCCAGGTCCTGATGTCGCCAACGGACGTTCGGCAGGGGAATTTCGCCGGCATGCTCGTCAATGCCGTGACGAAGAGCGGAACCAACGAATGGCATGGTGGCGCGACGTACAGCTATCGCAACTCGAGCATGGCGCAGAATGTCGCCTTCCTCCGCGACGCCGACCTGACGATTCATCAATACGGCTTCCAGCTCGGCGGCCCGCTGATGCGGGATCGTCTGCACTTCTTTGTGGCGCCGGAATTTCAGGAGCGCAATCAACCCTCCTCGGGACCGTATCTCGGAGCGGCCGCCGGAACGGCCGGGCTCATCTCTGCCGATACGATCGCACGCATCCGGCAAGCGATGGCCAGTCGCTTCGACGTGGGCACGGCGGAGCAGACGACCAATGAGAACCCCCTGACGAATCTGTTCGGGCGACTCGACTGGCAGGCGTCCGCTTCGACTCGCGTCGTCCTCCGCCAATTGTGGAACAAGGCGGAACAGTTCGAGTTTTCGCGGAACGCGAATGCGTTCAATGCCCAGGTGGGAACGCAGAACTCCGGCTTCCGGCTTGGCTCCAATTCATTCAATCGCGAAAACAAGAACCAATCGACTGCACTTCAGGTATTCTCGAACTTCGCCAGCGGCTCGTCCAACGAGTTTTCGGCGGCGTACAATAAGATCAGCGACGTTCGCATTGTTCCGATCGCGACGCCGGAAATCAGCGTCGCCGTAACACGCATCGGCGACACCTCGCGCGTCGGCGTCGTGACGTTCGGAACCGAGCAGTTCTCTCCCAACAACATCCTGGAGCAGGACATCACCGAGCTCACCAACAATTTCACGCTCCCCTGGGGCGCGCACACGTTCACGTTCGGAGCGCGATTCGAGCATACCAAGATCTTCAACAACTTCGCGCAGCGGCTGTACGGCCACTACATCTTTGCCAACATCGATTCGCTGATCGCCGGTGGCGCCACCAACTACTCGTTGGGCTACGATAACGGCGGAGGAATCCCGGCGAACTTTCGCACTCAGCAGTACAGCTTGTATGCGCAGGATCAGTGGGACTACTCGCGCAATCTGCGACTGACGTTCGGTCTCCGAGCCGATATCCCGCGGCTCGTCGACAATCCCGCGTACAACGACAGCATTCAGCGCCGCGCCGGCTTCAACACGTCGGTCGTGCCCAAGTCTCGTGTGCTCTTCTCTCCCCGTGTCGGCTTCAACTGGAATCCCGGGGGTGAGGATCGCAATCAAGTACGCGGCAACGTCGGCATTTTCACCGGGCCGCCTCCCTTCATCATGATCGGCAACTCGTACGCGAATACGGGTCTCGGACTGGTGACCCTGCTGTGCACCCGGCCCAACACCACCACACGTCCGGCCGTCTTCCAGACGAACGTGTCGCAACTTCCGCGTTCGTGCGGCACGGCACCGAATCCGGCACCAGGCGCGGCGGGGACGGCTGGCGTCAACATCACCGATCCGGATTTCAAGTATCCGCAGAACTTTGTAACGACGGCTGGCTTCGACCGTCTCCTGCCTTACGACTTCATCTTCACCTTCGAGGCCATGTATCGGAAAGCGATCAACGGCCTCGCGGTGGTCGACAGAAACCTCCGCGGACCGCGCATGGTCGGCGGTCAGATCTCGCGCGACCCCAACGGTCGCGTCTACTACGCCGACTCGATTACGACGACCGGTTCCGTGCGCGGTGGCAGCTTGCGAGTAATCGACTCGCTCGGAACCCCGCGCGTGAACTTTGGTGAGGGAATCATCCAGGTCACCAACCAGTCGGCGGACTACAACTACACGCTGTCGACGCAGCTCAAGCGTCGGTTTGGCGATGCGCTGAGCCTGTCGGCGGCGTACACGTACATGCAGTCCAAGGATTTCCAGAGCCTCACGTCGGATCGCGCCATCTCCAACTGGCGAAATGGGCGCGTATTCGCCGGCTTGGAAAACGACGTCGACGACGTGACCACGTCCTACTTCGAGCGGCCCCACCGGGTCATTCTCTACGGCTCGTATACGCTCCCGTGGAGAACGACTCAGATTTCGGCCTTCTACGAAGGAATGTCCGGCACCCCGTTCACGTACATCGCGGTCGGAGATCTGAACGGCGATGGAAACAACGCAAACGATCCGATCTACATCCCGCGGGATGCACGCGACTCCACGGAAATTCGCGTCGGTGTCGGGTCAGGCACGGGCTGGGCGTACAATGCCGCGCAGGCCGACACGCTGGAAAGATTTCTCGCCGGCCAGGATTGCCTCGACGATCAGCGCGGGCAGATCATGGAGCGCAACAGCTGCCGCAGTCCCTGGCAGAACCGCCTCGACGTCGCCCTTCGCCAACACCTTCCGACGATTCGCGGTCAGCGCCTGACCGTGCAGCTCGACGTCGTGAATTTCCTGAATCTGCTCAACAAGGATTGGGGCCAGATCCGCCTGCCAAGTGCCAACCAGAACTTCCCGCAGCAGTCCATCCTGCGGCAGCAGGGCCGAACGGCGGGTCCGATGAGTCAGTCGAAGCCCAACTACACGTTCGAGCCCGTTCCGAAGGCGAGTGGCCCATACCGGAAGGACCAGCAGAATCAGAACAACTTCTACCGGATGCAGCTGACGCTGAAGTACAGCTTCTAAGACGAGGAACGAGGAACGAGGAACGAGGAAGTAGTTCGAGTGCAGCGACTCGAACCGGCTTCCTCGTTCCTCGTTCCTCGTTCTATTTCAGAATACTCTCGGCCTTCGCGAACGCCTCGACTGCTCGTTTGACGTCGCCGCTTTGCACCGCGGCGAGCCGGTAATATCCCGTGTCGCCCCACTTCGCCAGCGCGGCCCACCTGACGATCGCCCGCTCGAGTCGTGCGTCGGCGTCCACGCCTTCTGGAATCGTGACGCCTTGCTCCGCGGCGAACTTCCGGAATGCGGCCACCGCGCCCGGCGCCGCCTTGGGCGATGCCGCTACCACATCGAGCGAGGCGTACGCATCACCAGCCGCGGTGAGGTGACCCGCGATCCACTTGAGATCGAGCCGCTCTTCCTGTACGCGCGCTAGCCAAAGCGGTGCTGGGTCCGCTTCGGGGAATACGACGTCCGGATAAATCCCGCCGCCACCATAGACGACCCGACCGCCCGTCGTCTTGCACGACGGCCGGCCTACCGTGTCACGGTCCACGCCGGCAAGCCGGTAGTAGTCGCGGCGGCTGATCCCGTGATAGCGCCGCTGAATCACGCGGCCGCACGGCGTCCGCACATGGCCGACGACGAGCATGACGATGGATCCGTCCGTCAGCGGAAACCCCTGCATGAGCAGTGACTTCCCAAAGCTCGGACGGCCGACGATCAGGGCGCGATCGTGATCCTGAAGCGCGCCGGCGACCAGCTCGGCCGCGCTTGCCGTACCGTCGTTCACCATCACCACGATCGGGTACCGCTTCTCACGACTCCAGAACGACCGACCCACGCGACCGGTGTCGCTCACCTCCGCTTTCCGGCCCTGCTGCGTGTAGACGATGGCGCCCTTCGGCAAGAACTCTCCGGCAACCTTGGCCGCCTCGCCGACGATGCCGCCGCCGTTGTCGCGAAGGTCGAGGATCAGTCGCTGCATCCCCGCCTTCTCCAGGGTGGAGAGTGCGTCGTGCAGATCGTCGGCGACCTTCTCCGACTCGAATGAGATGAGTCGGACGTATCCCGTCGTTGGATCGAGAAGGAACGACGCTACCACCGCGCTCTCTTCCCCGGCTCGCTCGCGCTTCACCTCGCGGTCGAGGACGACGCGCGAGCCATCGAGGCGACGGCGCTCGAGGGTCAGCCGGACCTTGGAGTTCTTCGCGCCCGCCAACGCGATCTCGAGCTCGCCCGCACTCTCCCACGGCACCGGCTTTCCATCGACGGCGATCAGCTCATCACCGGGAAGGATGTCACTCCGCGCCGCATCGGTTCCGGGTGCCACTGAGATCACCACCGGAGCACCCTCGACCATGCCAAAGTTTACCGGCACGGGATGCATCTTTCGCTCGCGATACGCCTTTTCCCGTTCCGGCGTCATCCGGTAGTAGGCGTAAACCCACGAGTGCGGGTCGGCCGCCGCCACCATCCCCCGGATCGCCGACATGATCAGCTCGTGAGAGTCGAGCGAATCGGGATGGTTGACGCGAAGTTGGTTCAGGACCTGGCTGAACAGCTGCAGATCCTCGTACATCGTGCGCTTCCGGACCACGCGCGCAGTATCCTGCGCGCGGACGGCGGGCGCGAGCGCCGCGAGCACGCCCGCGACGAAAAGAGCTCTGCGCACCGCTACTTCCCTCCGAGGGAGGAGAGCGCCGTCAGCCGCGCCTGCGCCAAGGGCCTCATCTCGTGCTTTTGCGACGCGAGCGTCATGAATCGGTTGAGCTGCGCGACCGCCTCGGTGGTCTTCCCAAGGCCTTCGTACGCCGCGCCCAGCAGCGCGTACGAGCGCGCGTACCAGGGCTCGAGCTCGATTGCGCGCAGTAGATGCGGCTCGGCATCGGCGTGCTTGCCGAGCGCGACCAGCACCGTGCCGTACTCCGCGCGGAGGGCTGCGTCATCGTCATTCAGCTCGACGGCAAGCTGGTACTCCGAGAGTGCGGTCGCAGTGTCACCTGCTGCGAGGGCCAGCGCCGCCATCTTCTGATGCGCGACGTAGAACGAAAGGTCCTCGGCCAATGCACGTCCGAGTGCTTCCCGTGCTTCCGCCAGCTTTCCCGCCTGGATGTAGGCGTTGGCGATGCTGTACTCGTACATGGCTTTCGATTCGTACAGCACGACGAGATCCTTGTCGTCTTCCTTGCGATATCCCTCGAGCGCACGGTTCATCTCCGCGACGGTGCTGTCGAACCGGCCCATGTGAAAGAACGCGCGGGCGCGCTCGGCGTGGAGATCGTAGTCCTTGGGCTTCTTCTCGATTGCCTTGGCGTACAGTTCGACAGCCTGCGGAAATTTCGTGTCGCTATACGCGATCCATGCCAGGAACTCGGGACTCGAGCCCATGAGCCCGCCGTAGCCATCGGTCAGCTCGTTGATCAGACGATCGATGAGCATTCTGTCGTGCCGTCTGAAGAGGAACGGGTCGCGGAGCATCGCGCGATACAGGAGCGAATCGATGCGCTTCGTCTCAGCAGCGCGGAGGATGTATTTCGTCCCGGTGAGATACTTCCAGAATCGCTCGAGATCGGAGAGGTGATACGCGATGCGTTGCGCGTAGAGCGGATCCGCCCACGCTGGGTCGAGACGCGACGCCCAGTAGAAGGCGTCCTGAGCGCCTCTCGGGTTCCCTCGCATCTGCCCGAGACCCCAGTAGTAGTATGCGGCAGCCGCGTTGGTATCCCGCTCCGCTTCCATCTTCGGTCGCTTGGGTTCCTTGGGCTTCTTTTGCGCATCGACCGCGCTGGCGGAGAGGAGAGCGGCGACGATGAGGGAGGCGGCACGGAGCGGTCGCATGGGCGTCCTTCGGAAGAGTGACGGGATGTGTGTCGCCGAGGGCGACATGTGCGTCAGATGTGGGGCCACGGTTCGAGCACGTGGCGCCAGGGTGTGAGGTGAGCTGGCCGGCAGGCTACAATTCCGACGATCGTCGCCCCCACGTCGTCCTCGACGCGCGTCAGGCGGCTTGGGTCACGGTTTTGTTAGGGTACAATGCCTGACGATTGCTCGCCAGTGTCCGATGGACACGGGAGCCGAACATCCTCCATAGCGGCGCCCATTTACAAGGCACGCTCCTGGCAATACTATCGAAAAAGGCAGGCGCTCTCTGCACCTGCCATCGCCGCCGCGTGAACGGCGTGGCGGTACCGCCCCCCAGGCGTTTGCCTGGGGGGCTCTTTTCTTAATCGACTAGAGGAATAAGGAACGAGGAGTGAGGAATTCGATTGGGGATGGAACCACGCACCAATCAATTTCCTCACTCCTCATTCCTCGTTCCTTCCGCTAGCCTCAGCGATCCTTCAGCCGCTTACTCATCTCCTCGAGCAGCCGCCGCTCTTCGCTCGTCAGGCTCGAAAGACCCTTCTCGCTGATCTTGTCGAGCACGCGATCGAGCGCCTCGGTCTTGGCGTCGCGAGCATGGGCGACGGGCGTCGCCGTTGCCGGACGGCGCGGCGCGGCCAGCGCCTTGTTGCTGCGGGCGATCACTTCGTCGATTCCCTCGCGGCGCTCCGAATCACGGGGGCGTGAGCGCGGAATCGCGCGAGGCGGCTCGTCGGGAACGTCCGGCAGCGGTGACATGCGCTCGCGCAGACGCTCGAGGCTCACCCCGGCTGAAATCCAGCGCAGATACAGCCAGCCAAACGCGAACCCGCCAAGGTGGGCGAAATACGCCACGTTTGGCGATGCGCCGATGACGCCCAAGCCGCGCGTGAGATCGAGCACCGCGAGGCCGGCCACGAGCCACTTCACCTTGACCGGCACCAGAAAGAACAGCACCTCGTCATCTGGCCAGCGCATCGCATAGGCGAGCATCACGCCGTACACCGCACCCGAGGCGCCGACGAGGGTGCCGTCTCGCGTGATCATGAGATGCATGAGCCACGCGCCGAGTCCGCACCATACGTAGTACAGCCCGAAGCTCCGCGGATTCCACGCCTGTTCGACGCGCCGTCCGAAGAGCCACAGCGAATACATGTTGAAGAAGATGTGCAGGAAATCGCCGTGGACGAACATGTACGTCAGCACGGTCCACGGCTGCTCGGTCAGATCGCGCACGTGGAACCCGAGCCCAGCCTGGATGTCGGCGCGATCGATCATCGTCATCTGGAGGAAATAGACGACGACATTCATCGCGATGAGCCACCGCACCGCGGGCGTCATCCGCGGTGGCTCGAGATCATCCGTGACGGTGAACGACATGCCGCTGCTCCTGCGCTGCTCGTGCCTCTAATAACCGCGCGTTCGACCGTGAGTTCCCGCGCGGCCCTCGAGCCGGTCAGCGAACGCCGATCGGCGAAGGGACGGGGAGGGTGAGGCGAACGTCTGGATGCACCGACGCCGCCTGCTCGAGAAGCGAAGCGTAACGCCGGTCGAGACCCCGCTTTTCCTCGCCGGGGAGGGGATGCACAACAATCTTCGTGCCCACACTAACCGTGCGGGCTTGCTCGATCAATCGAAGCACGACCTGATCCGCAATGCCCTCGCGGAGCGGCAGGACGAGGGCATGTTCCAGTTTCGCCTGAGCGGCCGCGGCGAGCATCTCGAGCGCGCGGTCACTTGATGCTGACGGTGCACCGAAGTCAATCGTCACTTGAACCATCGTCAAGGCGAACGCCAGCTCCGCCACCCCCTCCGGGCGGGCGACATCCGCATCGAGCATTACCGGCAGCGGCGGCGCCTTTTGCTGAAATGTCGCCAGCAGGAAGTTGACGCCCGCCAACGGGTCGCGGCCCGCCAGGGAAATGGAATGCGGACGCGACCGCTCCAGCGCGCGATCCATGTGCCTGATCATCGTGTCGGGCGTGTACATCGTCGCCGTCTCGGCCTCGCCGGCGAACCGCACGAACACCTGTCGGTAGCCGGCCCACACCCCAAACGCCTGAACGCCTGATCCAATGCCGCTGAGCGCGGCCGTAGCGGCGTTCCGGCGTGCCGGCGTCACTTCTTCGTCCTCGCCTCGAGTGCCAGGCGGACGATGCGCTCGCAGAGAAGCGGGAACGGAATACCATGTGCCGCGGCGGCCTGCGGGATGAGCGATGTCTCCGTCATCCCTGGCAGCGTGTTCGCCTCGAGACAAAAGAACTTGCCCTGAGGCGTCATGCGAAAATCGATGCGCGCGTAGCCTCCCAGCTTGAGAGCGCGAAAAGCGAGGAGTGCCTGCTGCTGTACGTCCATGGTCTCTCCGGGGGAGAGCTTGGCGGGAAATTCCTCCTCAGCCATCCCCTTCGTGTACTTGCACTCGTAATCGTAGATCTCGTGCTTCGGGATGATCTCTCCAACGGGAAGCGCCTGATCGCCGAGGATGCCCACGGTGAGCTCACGACCGGGCACGAATGCCTCGATCATGACTTCATCATCGTACTTGAGCGCTTCGTTGATCGCGGGCTTCAGCTGTGTGGATTCCTTGACCAGCGTGAGCCCGACCGTCGAGCCCTGCTTCGACGGTTTCACGATCACGGGAAAGCCCAGGGTCGACTCGACGTCCGGAGCGGTCGCCGGCGCCATCAGCCAGTCGGCCGTCCCAACCCCCGCTGCGCGGAAGAGCTGCTTCGAGAGATCCTTGTCCATGGCGAGCGCGCTCGCCAGATGCCCGCTTCCTGTGTACACCACACCCACCATATCGAGTAAGGCCTGCACCGTCCCGTCCTCACCCTGACCACCGTGCAGTGCAAGGAAGACGACATCGGCCTCCCGTATTGCCGATATCGTGCCGAGGGACGGCGAGAGCGAGGTCCGCGTCATTTGCGCGAGCGCATCGAGTGACGGCGGCGCGACTTTCACGACGCCTGCCGCGAGAAGCTGCTGCTCCTCGGCTTCATCGATCGCGCCGCGCGCCGTGTCGAAGGATGTGACTTCGTGGCCCTTCGAGCGCAGGGCCTGCGCAATCCGCAGCCCCGAGGCCAGCGAGACATCGCGCTCGGCCGAGGTGCCGCCCATCAGTACCGTGATTTTCATGGTTGCGGAAGAATGTTCGGAGCGCACGGGGCGGGCAAGCGACACCGCCGCATGCACACGCGGATCAGTCGGCGAGCGCGCTCGAGGTGCTGCGTTGAATTCGCCAGCACGCGCGTGCCGGCGAGGTCAGCCGCCGCGAGAGTCCTTCATCGGTACTCTCGTACGTGCGCGCGAGGCGCACGAGATCGCCGGTCGGCGCATCGCGCCAGTCGCTCGCATCCATCGTGCCCGACGCGCGCACCATGACGTGCGCGATGTCGCCGTCATTGGAGAAACCGATCTCTCCGAGCTCGAGGACGAGCAGTCCGCCGTCGCCAGGTTGACCGCCGAGTGATGCGTACATCTTCGGGCCGCGAGGACGCGCGATGCGCGCGAGGATGCCGCGACGCCCAAGCTCTCGTCTGAGCATTTCGACCGGTGCGGCGTTGCTCGTCTGTGGAAGTCGAACCTCGGCGGTCGCCTTCCCCCCATCGACGCGCGGATGACACTGCCCCGACGCATCGACGACGCAGACTCTCTCCGCCACGACACGCGTGTAGATCGCGATGGCGCGTGCCACCGCGCCATGCTCCGCGCGCTCGCATCCCAGGCTGCCCGAGGCGAGCCTGCGCGCCTGTCCGCCGGACAGGTTCGTGGCGCAGCCGGCCAGCGCAATGAGTGGGAGATGTCGGAGGAAACGGCGCATCTGATCTCGAGGCGGGGTCTTGCGGGAATGACGAAGGCCGCTGGGGGGTCGTAACGGTCGCGGTGGCCTGAAGCGGCGTGTACATTTCTGCCGATGCGTCTCTCGCCGATCTCGTTATCAGTCACGGCCTTGGCCTTCGTGGGCTGCATGGACCAAGCGACCACGCAGAAGGCCCTGGAGTCGCTTGGCGGCTCCGGCCCGCGCCCGGACGTGATGCCCGCCATGCTCAACCAGACACTCCCGTTTCGCTACCCGCCGGCGCTCTTTGCGCAGAAGGTCCAGGGCAACGTCACGCTCCGCATCTTCATCGACAGCACTGGGACGGTGCTCGCTGATTCGACGTCGGTCGAGGAAACATCAGGGTATCCCGGACTCGACTCGGCCGCCGTGAAGGGCACTGAGGCGCTGCGCTATCGCCCGGCAATGCTCGGCGGGAATCCCATCGGGGTGTCGATTCTGCTTCCGGTATATTTTCGCCATCCCGAGATGCCACCGCTTCCCGGCGACACGCTCCTCAACCGCACCCGCCAGCGCCAATGATCGTCCACGCTGAATCGGTCGGCGTCGAGCGGAATCGGCGTCCCTACGATGACGTCATGTCGACCATCGGATGGACGCCGCTCATCCGGTTGAACAGGATCACGCGCGGCATTCGGTCGCGCGTATACGGAAAGGCGGAGTTCTTCAATCCCGGTGGTTCGGTGAAGGACCGTATCGGGATGCCGATCATCGAGCGCGCCGAGCGCGAGGGTCGGCTCAAGTCGGGTGGGACGATCGTCGAGGGAACGAGCGGAAACACCGGCGTTGGGCTCGCGATCGCGGCGGCGATCAAGGGCTATCGCTGCATCTTCACGATGCCCGACAAGATGTCGCAGGAGAAAGTGCGCCTGCTGAAAGCGTTCGGGGCCGAAGTCATCATCACACCCACCGCGGTTCCCCCTGATCATCCCGACAACTACGTCATGATGGCCAAGCGGATCGCGGAGGAGACGCCGAACGCGATATTGGCCAATCAGTTCTACAATGACGCGAATCCGGAAGCCCACTACGCGACCACCGGCCCGGAGATCTGGGAGCAAACCGAAGGACGCATCACGCATTTCGTCTCGTCCGCGGGGACGGGCGGCACGACGACGGGGGCGGGACGCTATCTCAAGGAGCGCAATCCGAAGGTGCAGATCATCGTCGGCGATCCGGTGGGATCCATCCTCGCCGAGCTGTGGCGAAGCAAGGGACAGACGAAGCCGGAGGGCGTCCCCTACAAGGTCGAAGGGGTGGGCCAGGACAAGCTGCCCGGCACGCTGGATCTCTCGGTGATCGATGAATATCAGACGGTCAGCGATCGGGACTCCTTCGCGATGGCGCGTCGCCTCACGAGAGAAGAAGGGCTGTTCGTCGGCGGCTCGTCCGGGCTCATCGCGCACGTCGCGCTCAACGTCGCACGCCGGATCGACGATCCGAACGCCGTGATCGTCGCGTTGTTGTGCGACACGGGCGAGCGCTACCTCTCGAAGCTGTACAGCGACGAGTGGATGCGCGAGAACCAGATGATGGAGCCGGACAAGCTCACCCTGCAGTCACTGCTTTCGCGGAAGGATGGCGACACACCGATGGTAGTCAGCATCGCTGCGGGCGCGACGGTGCGCCAAGCGCTCCGCCTCATGACGCTTCACGATGTCTCTCAGCTGCCGGTGATGGACGGCGAGAGCTGCGTAGGCTCGGTGAGTGACTGGTCGCTGTCGGCCAAGAGCCTCGAGAACACGAAGCTGCTCGATGCCACGGTGAGCGACATCATGGACGCGCCTTTCCCCGTCGTCGATTCGACGCAATCCGTCGACGCGATCGCCAAGCTTTTGTCGAAGGCGAATCCGGCGGTGCTCGTCCGCAGCGGCGGTCGTCTCGCGGGTATCGTCACGCGGTCGGACGTCCTTCAAGTGATGATGGCACGGTGAAAGAGCTGCGAACCGCGAACTGCGAACTGCGAAGACTGCCTGTATGAGCTTGCCAGGGTCGTTCGTTCGCAGTTCGCAGTTCGCAGCCTTTGCTTTCATGCTCTTCATTGGCTTCCGTGGCTTCGCGCCGGCACCCCCGCTCGGTCCGTTCCTCGATCCCGTTCGCGGCGTCTGGGCCGTCGCGCGCGGAGCAAGCCTCGCCAACCGGGATGCCGCGCGCCTTCCGACGTTAGGCGCCGAGGTGCGTGTTACCTACGATGACCGCGGTGTTCCTCACATTTTTGCGACGACCGTCGAAGATGCCACCCGTGCGCTCGGCTTCGTCGTCGCCCGCGATCGGCTGTTCCAGATGGAGCTCGCGACTCGCGCGGCTGCTGGACGGCTCACCGAGCTCGCCGGTGACCGCGCGCTGGAGGTGGACCGTGCGCAGCGATCGCTGGGCCTGCCCTGGGCCGCTGAACGGAAGCTGGCGGCGATCGATACCTCGAGTGCTGGGTGGCGCCTCATGCGGGCCTATGCCGAAGGGGTGAATGCATGGATCGATGGAATGCGCGTGGAGGACGTGCCGCTCGAGTACCATCTCCTTGGCGTGCGGCCATCGCGCTGGGAGCCCGTGCAGTCCATTCATCTGCTGAACCGCATGGCATGGACGCTTGCGCATGGTGACCTGGAGTTGAGAGTACGGCAGGTCGAGGCGCTCGTTGGGCGCGAAGCGGCATCGGCGCTTTTTCCTCGCAACAGCCCGATACAGGAGCCGATCGTACCCAACGGGCGGCGAGAGCCGCGAGTCGATCTATCGACGCTTCCCGCTCCACGAATGCCGGATGCGCGTGAAGCCAATGTCATCAGCGCGCTCGAGGAAGCTCGAGAGCGGCTTCGTGTCGCGAGGGGTGGACTCGATGAGCTGGGTGACGCGCTCGGCAGCAACAACTGGGCGGTCGCTCCGCGGCGCACGCGGAATGGCAGTGCGCTGCTCGCCGGCGACCCACACCTCGAGCTGACGCTGCCGTCGATCTGGTACGAAGCGCACCTCGTCGTGCCCGGAGAGATCGATATTTACGGCGTCACGATCCCCGGCTCGCCCGGCATCGTCATTGGATTCAATCGCGACGTCGCATGGTCCTTCACCAACGTGGAATCCGATGTCATCGACTATTTCGTCGAGGTTGTCGATGACCCGCGACACCCAACACGCTACCGACTCGATGGTGTCTGGAAGCCGCTGGACATGCGCGTCGAGACCTATCGTGACAAGAGCGGCGACGTGGTGGCCACGGATACGGTACGGTATACACACCGGGGACCGCTGAATCGCGAGGGCCTCCTCTGGATCTCCACGCGCTGGACCGCGCACGACACGACCAACGAGAGCGATGCGCTGGTCCAGGCCGCGCGCAGCAACTCCGTGCAGCAATGGCTCGATGCGATGATCGCCTTCTCGGTGCCGGCGCAAAACGGCATCGTTGCGGATCGGTCGGGAACGATCGCGATTCGCTCGATAGGGCGCTTTCCCGTGCGCGCGCCGGGTGCGCGCGGCGACAGGCTGCAGGATGGATCGTCGACAGCCAATGATTGGCGCGGGGCCTTGCCCGTCTCTCGCTACCCGTTCGCAATGAACCCCGCCCAGGGGTATCTCGTCTCCGCGAACCAGCAGCCGCTCGATCCTCGCATCGACTCGACGTATCTCGGGGCGCATTGGTACTCGCCATGGCGAGCGATGCGGATCAATGCCCTGTTGCGCGCGGATTCCAGCGTCACGCCACAAGCGATGGAGCGCTATCAGACGGATCCGGGCAGTGCGCGCGCCGATGTGTTCGTTCCGGCATTGCTCGGCGCTGCGGCTGCCGTCCGCGCGTCCGGGCGCGGCGATCCCGTCGCCGATACGGCGGCGCGCTTACTCAGCGAATGGGACCGCCGCTACACCAAGGACAACGACCGCGCCGTGTTGTTCGAGTCCGTCATGACCGCTCTCCAGGACCTCGTCTGGGACGAGCTCGCCCGCGCAGCGCACGATGTGATTCAGGGCGAGCGCCGTCGCGGAGTGCGCGTGCGCACCGCGCCACGCCGCGTCGACACCCCGGCCGATCAGATGCTCACCATCCTGCTACGAGATCCGTCGAGCCCCTGGTGGGACGTGCGCAGCACACAACAAGTAGTGGAGCGACGCGATGACATTCTCGTGGCTGCACTGCGCGATGGATATCGACGGGCGCGTGACCGCTACGGTGATCCCACCTCGGGCAGTTGGCGCTGGGATCGTGCGCACCACGCGAACATCTACCACCTTCTCCGTCTGGAGCCGTTGTCTCGGCTCGATGTACCAGTCCAGGGTGGCCCGTCGACGCTGAGCCCGTCATCGGGTGAGGGTCGGTTCGGCGCGAGCTGGCGCATGGTCGTGGAGCTAGGATCCGACGTGCGCGCCTGGACCATCTATCCAGGCGGGCAGTCGGGTAACGCCGCGTCGAGTCGTTATGCGGATCGCGTGTCGCGATGGTCGGCTGGAGCGCTCGACAGCGCACTCTTTCCACGAACGGAAGCGGAGATCCCGCCAGGCCGCATTGCTGCTCGCCTGACCCTGCGGCGGGAGAATTAGGTGCGCCCTACGGGCAGGTTCGTGGCAGCGCGAATCGTCTTGCTCGCTCTGTCGTTCGCCATTGGAACCTGGATTCTCGGCTGGTGGGCTGTGCCGCTGTTTGCCGCGATCGCCGGTGTGCTGGCCCGCGACGTCCGTCGACAGGGAATTACCGCGGCCCTCGCGGCGGCCCTTGCCTGGGCGGCGCTTCTCGCATGGAGCTCGATCGAGGGGTCCGTTTGGTCGTTCAGCCGTATCGCCGGTGGCGCCATGGGAATGTCTGGCGTGGCGCTTCTCGTGGTGACACTGGTATTTCCGGCAGTGCTCGCATGGCTCGCCACGGTGGTCGCGCAGCTTCTCGCCCGAGGAAAACCCGTCACAAACTGATGTTCGGCTTGCCGCCACCCCGCCGGACAACCTAACGTGGGTGTGCGCTCGCCATCCTTAACGCCCCCGCCGGACGACGCGTCTACCCGAGCGTCTTCCTTCCACCAGGACGGTACCATGCGTAGGTCAGTCCGCCTCTTCGTCTCTCTCCTGCTTCTGGGTGGCGTCAGCGCGTGCGCGAATGACGCGACCGCACCATCGGGGGATGAGGTCGATGCAACCGCTGAAGCGCTTGCCCTTGCCGAAGGCTTGGGGCTTCCCGGAACGAACGCAGATCGCGAGACAGGCTCCGGTCCGATTGGCACCACACGTCAACCCTGTCGATATGATGACGCCGAGGGACGGTGGGTATGCGTACCGGTCACGCGCGATGGTCTGACGTTCCGGCGCTCATTCGCCTATGTCGATGGCGCCGGTGCCCCGATGCGTCGATACGACCCGTTGCTCACCGCCGCGACGAACACGCGCAATGCCGTCTTTGGTACGCTCCAGCGCGAGAACGCGAGCGTTCACATCCGCAGCGCCGGCGAGATGACCGTCAGCGGCCTTCTCGGCGAAGAGACGACGCACATCCTCGATGGACGAGAGGTCGGACGGCGGGAGAGCGAGCTCTCCACCGATCAAGGGACCGGGAGCTCAGTAGTGGAGTTTTCGAATCGCACTGTCGCGGTAGTGGTTCCCGTGATCCGACGCGACGGGCGGATCTTGCCGGAGCGCCGCTGGCCGCTCTCGGGCCGAGTGATTCGCGAGCACGCGGTCACACTCACACGCGATGGCGAGACGCACAGCGAGCGCTGGCGCGAGACGACCACCTTCAACGGCACCGCGATCGTGTCAGTGGAGATCGTGAGCTCTCGTGGAACGAGGAGCTGCCTCCGGAATCTTGAGACAGGCGTAACCCGATGTGAATGAACGAGGAAGGAGGAAGGAGGAACGAGGACGGGCAGACTCGGCCCCGCACGGCTGGCCTACAACCACTTCCTCCTTCCTCGTTCCTCGTTCAGCTCCTTCCTCGTTCCTCGTTCGCTTCACTGACGAGCTCCGCCAGCTGCTGAATGGCTTGCAGAGGCGTCATCGCATTCGGGTCGAGCGACCGCAGCCGCTCGAGGATAGGATGTGACGTGCTCGGGAGAGACAAGCTCAGCTGTTCGTCAGCCGTTCGTGGCGTCCTCGTTGACGGCGCATTCGACGCCACCAGGTGTCCACCCTCGAGGAGACGCAGGATTCCCCGCGCGCGCGTCAGCACCGGTGCCGGGAGTCCCGCGAGCCGGCCCACTTCGATGCCGTAGGAGCGATCCGCGCCTCCCGGCCGCAACCGATGGAGAAACAGCACGTCGTCGCCGACCTCCCGCACATCCACGGTGTAGTTCCGGACGCCCATCAGCTCATCGGCCAGCTGCGTGAGCTCGTGGTAGTGCGTGGCGAAGATCGTCTTGCAGCGCACGGCATTGTGCAGGTGCTCACTCACCGCCCAGGCGATGGACACCCCGTCATACGTTGACGTACCCCGGCCGATCTCATCGAGAAGGACGAGGCTTCGCTCCGTTGCCGTGTGCAGAATGGCGCTCGTCTCCGCCATCTCCACCATGAACGTGGACTGACCGCGAACGAGATTGTCGCTGGCTCCGACCCGTGTGAACAGGCGATCGACCACACCGATTCGCGCACGTTGGGCAGGCACGAAGCTGCCCATCTGCGCGAGTAGCACAATGAGACCCACCTGCCGGAGAATGGTCGACTTCCCGGCCATGTTCGGGCCCGTCAGTACGATGAGGCGAGCGTCCTCGGTCAGCGTCAGATCGTTCGGGATGAACTTGTCGCGCGGCATCATGCGCTCCACCACCGGATGGCGGCCCGCCGTGACCTCCAGCGCGAAATCGTCCGTCATCTCCGGTCGCGTGTAGCCCTCTCGTTCGGCGACCTCGGCGAGCGTCGCGAGCACGTCGAGCTGCGCGAGCACTGCCGCAGCGCGCTGCAAGCGTGCGATCCCGCGCCCCAATCGCTCACGCAATCCCTCGAACAGCCGTCGCTCCCGAGCCTCGATACGCTCGGCCGCCGTCAGCACTTTCTCCTCGAACTCTTTCAGCTCAGGGGTGACGTACCGCTCGGCGCCGGAAAGCGTCTGCCGGCGTTGATAGTCCTCCGGGACCAGATGCGCGTTCGAGTTGGTGATCTCGATGTAGTATCCGAAGACGCGGTTGAAGCCGACCTTGAGCGACGAGATGCCGGTGCGCTCACGTTCTCGCGCCTGGATGCCCGCGATGCCGTCGCGCCCGCCGTCGCGAATCGCTCGCAGATCATCGAGCTCCGCATCCACGCCCGCGCGTACCGCCGGCTCATCCCCAATGGTCGCCGGCGGCCGCTCGACGAGCGTACGCGCGACATCCTCGGCGAGCTCGGCGCAGCCATCCCACGTCGCCAGGATGTCCGACAGCACGCCTTTCGGGCCTACGCGACGAACCACAGCCTCCACCGCCGGCATGCGACATAACGACGCGCCGAGCGCACCGATCTCGCGGGGAGTCGCGCGCCCAGCAGCGGCTTTTCCCGCCAGCCGCTCCACGTCCCGTACGCCGTCGAGCGCCTCGCGAAGAGCCTGCCGCGCGATGAGATCTCCGGCCAACGCTTCCACGCCATCGAGGCGACGATCGATTGCCGGCTTTCTGACCAGTGGGGCGAGTATCCATTGACGAAGCAGTCGCGCGCCCATCGGCGTGATCGTCCGATCCACGACGCCCAGGAGCGTGCCAGCAACGTCTCCGCGCATGGACTCGACGAGCTCGAGGTTGCGTCGCGTCATTTCATCGATCGGCATCGTCGCGCCGGAGCGCTCGACGACCGGACGCGCGAGATGCGGAACCCCGGCAGGCTGCAGCTCGCGGAGATATCGCAACAGTGCCCCCGCTGCGCCGACAGCGAGGTCGTCGGCGGGCTCGATTCCCAGGCCCTCGAGCGAGTGCACCCCGAACTGCCGGGCGAGCTCCGGCCGGGCGAGATCGGGGTCGAACTCCCAAGGCTCACGCTCGGTCACGAGCGCGTCTTCCTCGCGTGTGGGATTCCGCATTGCGATGGGGGAGCGCCCACCCCGAGCCACGACGATTTCGGTCGGGGACAGCCGCGCGAGCACGGCGTCCAGGTCAGCCGGGCGAATGACCGCCAAACGTGTTTCGCCCGTGGAGACATCAGCGGCAGCGAGTCCGACGCGGGCGTCGGTCAGAGCTATCGCGCAAAGGAAGTTGTTGCGCGCGCCCTCGAGCAGGTCGTCGGCGAAGGCAGCGCCCGGTGTAATCGTCTCGATCACCTCGCGACGGACGATGCCCTTCGCCAGTCGCGGGTCTTCCACCTGTTCACAGATCGCAACCCGGAACCCCTGCCTGACGAGTCGCCGGAGATATTCGTTCACCGCTTTCACCGGCACGCCGGCGAGCGGGACGTCGGAAGCACCGCCGTTGTGTCGCGCGGTCAGCGTCAGGCCGAGGACGCGGGAGGCGACTTCGGCGTCCTCGTAAAACATCTCGTAGAAGTCACCCATCCGGAAGAAAAGAATCGCGTCCTGGTGACGCGCCTTGATCTCCCGATACTGCTGCATGAGGGGCGTCGACACCTCCCGCGTCGTCACGGCGATTCGGCCTCCGTCACGAATGCCTCGATCTTCTTCGCTTTGAGGGTACGCGCCACGCTGGCCGCGGCCTCGCGCGATGCGTACCGACCCATTCGGACACGCCACAGATCTCCAACCTTCACGACTCGGGTCCCGTGACCCTGCGCAGTCAACTGGCGATGCTTGGCATCGGCATCGCCGCGGTTCTCGTACGCGCCGATTTGAACCGTGTACGCGGCTCCAGTCCGCACCGGCGCTGCTGGCGGTCGTCGCGTTGGCTGCGTAGCAACAGAACCCGGACGCGAGGGCATTGCCCGTGTGGACTCCGCGGCCGACGCGCGCACGACGACGGTCGTGTCGACACCTTCGCATCGTTGCGAGTAGTACTCGAGCTGGTTCCGCATTTCGATGGCGTCGCTGGGCGTGTGGCGACGCGAGTCCCCGAGCCGTGCACAGGCGCGCGGGAAGTTTCCTTCATCGAAGTGGACCCGGGCCATCCAGAAGCTCGCGCGGGCGCGTGACGGACCCGTCGGGTGCTCCCGGACCACGCGTTCGAGATGCTGCATAGCCTGGGCACGGTCCCCGCGCGCGAGCTCGAGCTGCGCCAACCCGACCAGGGCACTCTCCGACCGCCGCGACACGGGAAACTCGATGATGATGCGCTTGTAATCACGCTCCGCATCCGCCGCGGTGGCGGCCAATGCCGCTCGCCAGTAGAGCGCCTCGACATAGCGTGGCGATCCCTCCGGCGCCGCCGCGAGCTCGCGCGCGATGATCGCGCGGCCTTCCTGGCCCCGTCCCTCGACCACCAGCCGCTGCGCCGCGAGAAAGGTCGTGTCGGTCAGGGTGCTGTCCGATTGCTGCGCGGCGAGAGTCGCGAGGGGGGCGAGCGACACGCAGGCGATGGCGAGAAAACGACGCATGGGACGTTGAGGGCGACTGGTTAGGCGGCGGCGCGATCGGGTGTGCAGATGGCCAGGATCGTCGTGGCGATCACGCGGTCCTCGGTCGAGACCCGCGTATCCTTGAGCGCAATGTCGGCATCGTACAGGAGCCCGAGCGCACGATCCACGGCGCGAACGTTCCACTCTTCCACGTCGCGCACCCAGGCTCGTATGGCATCGCCCCACGGACGGCCCGTCATCACACCCCCGCCGGCTTTCAGAAACTTCCAGTATTCGGACTCCAGTGCCCGGCTGGAAGTTCCCGCGGCACGGAGGGACGCACCGTAGCCGAGGGCGAGCATTTGTGCGGTGAGGGCCATCACGACCGGCACCCCGCCCATTTTCGGCTGCTCCATGACGTGCGGGAGCACGGCCAACGCCCCCGCGGCATCCAGCTGCGCGACGCGGTCGAGCAAATCGGCCAGCGTCTCGCCGCGGCGTACCCCTACGACCGCCGCGACGGCATCCTCGTCGATGGGGGCACCCGATGCGTAGCTCGCCAGTTTGTCGATCTCACCCGCCAGTGCTGGCAAGTCGTTACCGACGATGCTATGCAGCATCGCGCACGCCTCCGGCGTGATGGTCGCGCCATGCTCTTCCTTGGCGTGATGCGCAATCCACTTCGGCAGGCGGTCATCATCGAGCGGAGCGAACTCCACCGGATAGGAGCGCCCCCGCAGGTGGTCGTCGCTGCGCTTGGATTCGCCCGCCGGCGCCACCATGACGAGCAGGAGATCGGGCGCCGGCCGAGCGAGGTAGCGCTCGAGCGCACTCCGCGTGTCCTTCTTCATCGCCTGCACATCGCGCAGCACGACCACGCGTCGATCCGCCATCATCGGCGGCGTTCCGAGCAGGGAGCCGAGTGATTCGGCGTCCAGCTCCGATGCGCTGCGGATGTCGAGGTTGAAGTCGCGGGTAGCCGGATCCACTGCGCTGGCGAGCAGATCGCGCAGCGCATCCTCCTTCAGGTAGTCGTCCGCTCCGTGCAGGTAATACACGGGCTCGAACGGACCACGAGCGCGGATGGCCTTTCGCAGCGCCTTTTCGGCGTCCGGGGCGGGCATGCGGGGGAATATAGCGCGCTAGGGCGGACCGTAGCCCGTATTCACGCCGTTCCCGCATGGCGCAGCGACTGGTGCCGGACCCGGTGGGTCCTCATCGCCAACTTCCTCGCGAAGCGCTTCCATGCGCGCGCGCAGCTCACGCACCGTTCGAGCGTGTTCGCGGCGTGCAGCGAGATTGTTCACTTCATCGGGATCGCTCGCGAGGTCGTAGAGCTCCCATTCCTCCGGATGCTCCCAGAAGTGGATGAGCTTCCACCGCGATGTCCGAACACCACGATGTTTTCGCACGCAATGCTCTGCCGGATACTCGTAGTATTCGTAGAGAAACGCATCTCGCCACGGCGCGTTGGGCTGGCCGCTGAGCATCGGCACCATGCTACGTCCGTGCATCCACCCCGGAATGGGTACGCCCGCGAGCTCGAGCAGCGTGGGCGCCACATCGATGTTGAGCACCATGTGCGAGCGATCCACGACACCGGCGCGGGCCCGCGCCGGGAAGCGCACCAACATCGGTACCCGGATCGAGGGCTCGTACATCAGTCGCTTGTCGAACAGCCCATGCTCGCCGAGAAAAAACCCGTTGTCCGATGTGTAGATGACGATGGTGTTCTGGGTGAGGCCATCGCGATCGAGCACTTCGAGCAAGCGTCCGACGTTCTCGTCGACCGACAGCAGCACACGGTAGTAGTTTTTCACCAGGTGCTGCAGGTTCAGGCGCTTTCGCTCGTCAGGCGGCAGCGAGGGATCCACGCCGCGATCGCGGAAGTCCGGCATCTCCGCGATCGCCATTTCTGCGCGACGCAGCGCCTCGGGCCGACCCACGAGCTTGTCCTCGAAGGTCCTCGGCAAGGGGATGTCGACGTCCTCGTAGGTGCGCGCGAAGCGCTCCGCCGGCATCCACGCGCGGTGTGGCGACTTGAACTGGTAGAGCAGGCAAAAGGGACGATCTCGCGGCCGGTCACGCAGGAACAGGAGTCCCTGATCGCCGACGAGGTCGTCCGCGTGTCCACGCAGTTTGAGTCGCACCCCGTTGGCGATCATCTCCGGATCGTGGTACGCGCCCTGTCCGGGAAACACGACCCACCGATCGAATCCCCGCGGCTCGGACCGGAGGTGCCATTTGCCGATCAGTGCCGTGTGGTAACCTGCGCTGCGCAGCAGGTCGACGAACGTCGGTTGCTCGGGACGAAGACCGGGCTGGTTGTAGTACTGGGGCCCGCCGCCGTTGGTGATCACCCCGTGCGCGTGCGAGTATTGACCGGTGAGCACACTGGCGCGGCTCGGAGCACAGAGCGCATTGGTGACGAACGCATCCGCGAAGCGCACACCCTCCGTCGCGATGCGATCGATGTTCGGCGTCTTGAGAATCGTGTTCCCGGCCGAGCTCAGCGCGTCGTGGCGCTGATCGTCGGTCATGATGAACACGATGTTGGGCGCAGCGCGTTGTGGCTGCACCGCCCCCAGCGCTGTCCGATTGAGCCGAAGCGCCGCGAGCGCGCCGAGTGTCTTCAATGCCTCGCGGCGCGAGAGAGACATGCGGAAGGATGGGAGGGAAGACGACAAACCCCTCGGAAGATGCCGTGGCATCCCGAGGGGTCAAGCTACGCGCGCGATTCGGTTATGTCAGCGCGACAGTGTCGCGAAGTGTGCTTCCGCGTGCACGAAATGCGCGCTCGCCTGCTCGGCGAGCACGGCCGCGGGCCACATCGGCATACCCGTCGATGAGGCGGCGACAAACGGGTAGTCGACGATCGGGGGCGGCAGCGCAGGACTGGTGGCGATCACCGGGTCGAGCATGAGATCACGGCGCATCTCGGTCCAGTGCAGCATCGACGCGGCGACGAAGCCGAGCGCCACGACACTCGCCGCGGCGACGAAGGCACCCATGCCCGGTGCTCGGAAGAGCTCCGCACGCTGGTCGGGTTGACGTAGCGCCAGCAGACGCGCGTGCAGACGCGTCGCGAAATCCGGGGACGGCTCGACCGGCGCGAGGTTACGGAAGACGAGAAGTCCACGACGCAGCGCGGTGTCGTGCCGCATGCATTCTTCGCATTCGCTGAGATGCCCCTGCATCGCGACCATATCCGCTTCGGACATGGTGCCATCGACGAACGGAAGATGACGTTTGCGGAATTCGCTGCAGTGCATGGCGTAGGGTTGGAGTCGGCTGGTTCGGGGCTGCTGGAAGTACCCGATGGGACCAGGCGAGTTCCTGAAATAACCTACTGCTGCACGCTGCGAACTGCGAGTTGCGAGCTAAAACCCCCAGGAAGCCTCTCAACGGCCCCCCGGGGGTTTTGCTCGCAGCCCGCAGCTCGCAGCCCGCAGCTCGCAGCTCGCAGCTCTTATTCCAATCCCGGCTCGATGATCGCCGCGAACGAATTCCTCGCTCGATTCAACCGGCTCTTCACCGTTCCCAGATTGCAGCCGGTAATCTCGGCGATCTCCTCGTACGATTTCCCTTCCAGCTCGCGAAGCACGAACACCTGCCGGTGATGCTCCGGAAGCTGAGCCACCGAGGTCTCTACCAGCTCCCTCAGGTGACGCTTGCGATACAAGTCATCTGGACGCGCGGTCGTGTCCTCGAACTGGAGCGGCCGGTCATCCTCCTGCCACGGTCGCCGAATCGCCTGGAAGAGCACCAGCGGATTCCGCGACCGGTTCCGCAGCTCGTTCTTCGCCAGGTTGGAGGCGATCGTGTAGATCCAGGTCGAAAACTTCTTCGACTGGTCGAAACGGTGCAGGTGCCGGTACACGCGGATGAAAACCTCCTGCACGAGGTCCTCCGCTCTTTCCCGGTCGCCGATGGTGCGGAACACGAAGTTCAGGAGACGAGTCTGGTATCGTTCGACGAGCTCCTGAAACGCTCGCTCCTCCCCGCCCAGAAAGGCCCCCACCACCCCCGCATCATCCGTGGAATGCAGCCGTTCTCGAACGGTTGCACTCTGCGCCGGCACAGTGTGCTTCAGCGCGACTTCAGCCATTGGTCCGTCCCTCGACAGCGAAAGGGTGACTCGTTCGACGAAAAAGTTCAGGTGATTCACGCTCCTCTTCTCGGACGGTATGGGGAAAAGCAGGGGACATGCCGAAGTGCCCAAGCTGGCATGGCACCTCGTAATCGCCGTACAATCAACGACTTCTGAGCCTGGTCCGTTCCATGGAATGTAGCGAACAAAGGCCGAACTGTCCACTTCCCGTGACATCGATCGCGACAGTTTTCCCTATTTGACATCCACGCCGAGCCAAGAGTCGACTCGGGAGCTCACCGTCCGGCGCGAAACCCCGCCGCGTAGAGGATGCCGAGCGCTGTCTTCGCGTCCTGAATCACGCCGTCTCGTATCATCTCCAATGCTCGCGACAAGGGCACCGTCTCGATTGTCAGGAATTCGTCGGATTCGTGCCCGGTTTCCCCGTGCGTCAGGCCGGACGCCATGAAGAGGTGGATCCGCTCGTCGGTAAACCCGGGCGTAGTGTACATCGTGTACAAGTACTCCACTCGCTCCGCGGAACACCCCGTCTCCTCCCGCAACTCTCTCCGGGCACATTCCTCTGGGACTTCTCCCGGGTCGAGCCGGCCGGCCGGCAGCTCGTAGAGATAGCCGTTTGCGGCGTACCGATACTGTTTGATCAGCAGGAGGTGCGGATCCTCTCCCGCTGCGTCGCTGAGAAAGGGGACGACGGCGCTAGCCCCTGAGTGCCTGATGATTTCGAGCTCGCCGACCGAGTCGTCGGGGAACTGTACCCGGTCGATGTCGAGGTTCAGGACCTTGCCTGTGTAAACCCGTCGACTCTCCAGCGCGCCTGGCTTAATCACCCTCGGCTCCTCGTCAAAGTCACAGGGGTGGGCGGCGTGGAGGAAAATTCAGGTATCGCCCCTGACCCCTGACTCCTGGTTCCCGACGCCCGCGGTGTCGTACGACTGGAGCGGTCCCAGGTCCATGGCATCGAGCGGTTCACGAATCACGGCCGGATCCCCTACCGCAACCAGCTGCAGCTCCTCGGGGTGGAGAAACTCGCGCGCTGCCCGCAGGACGTCCGGCGCCGACACCGCCCGCACCCGATCCCGATAGGTGTCGAAGTAGTCCGGGGGAAGACCGTAGACGACCATCGCGGTCAGAGCGCGGGCGATGGCCGCCGTTGTCTCGTACCGAATCGGAAAGACCCCTTCGAGGTAGCTTGTCGCGAGGGAGAGCTCCTCGGTGGTCACCTTCTCCGCGCGCATGCGGTCGATCTCGGCCAGCACTTCGCGCGCGGCTGCTGCAGTGACGTCACTCCGCACCGCGCTCGCGACGACGAAAGGCCCCGCCTGCCGACGCCAATCGAAATAGGAGGAGGCGCCGTACGTGTATCCGTGCGCTTCTCGCAGGTTGAGGTTGATGCGCGACGAGAACAGGCCGCCGAGCAGCATGTTCATCACGAGTGCGGCGAAGTAGTCGGGATGCACGCGCGGAATCCCAACGTGCCCGATCCGGAGCTCCGACTGCGGCGCGTCGGCCTTCTGGACCAGGTGTACGGCGCGTGTCCGCCGTGCCGGTCGATCGTCGGCATCGACCGCAGCGGCGCGTTGAGCGGGCCACGCCCCGAACCGCGAGCGCATCACTCGTAAGGCATCGTCGACGCCGACGTCTCCGACGATGATTGCCGTCGTGCTTCCCGCACGGTATCGGTCAGCGTGAAACGCCATCACCGAGCGGCGGTCGATGGCCGACACCGATGCCGGGGAACCGCCGTCGGGCAGTGAGTATCGTGAGTTGCTCGCGTAGAGAAAACGCGCGAACATGTCGTCGGCCAGCCCTCGTGGCTCCGCGCGTCGCTGCAGGATCTCCGCCAGCCGTTCAGCCTTCAGCCGCTCGAGCTCTCGCTCGGGAAACGCCGGCTCGAGCACGACCTCGGCCACCAGTGCCATGGCGTCCGACAGGCGACTCGTCAGCACTGTCATGGTCAGTGCGCCGCTGTCCCAGTCCGCATCCGCGTCGAGCGATGCACCAAGCCGCTCGAGACTTTCCGTGAGCGCATCACCGGTACGGGATCGTGTACCTTCGAGCAGTGCTCGGGCCGTGAGCCGCGCGATCCCCTCCTGTCCCGCCGGCTCAGCGACTGCGCCGCCATCCGTCACGAGGGACACGGTCACGACGGGGAGCTTTCGCACAGGGACGACGATGACCGGCAACCCATTGTCGAGCGTGGCGCGCTCGAACTGCGGAAAGTGGTAGGGGCGCGCCGGCCCCGGCGCGGGACGCTTGGCCGACCCCTTCGCCGGCGTCGTGGTGGAGATTGTCAGGACACCACCTCCGCCGTCGTCCGCGCGTCTGTCCCCATGGTACGTACGGCATTCGCTGGGACGTACAGCAGAGATGCCCGGTTGTCTTCTCCGAGTCGCGCGCGCACGAACTCGGTCACCTGGCCTGCGGTAACTGCCCGATATCGATCGACCTGCTCGTTCACGAGCGACGGATCTCCGAAGTACGTGGCGAACATCGAGAGCTTGTCGGCGCGTTCCCCCGCTGATTGCATGGCGGTGACGAAGGCTGTTTCGACGAGTGCGACCGCCCGCTCGACCTCCTCGGGCGAGACGCCGTTCCTGCGCATCCCATCGAGAAGATCCCCCACCGCGCCTTCCACCAGCTCACCCGACACTTCCGGTCGCGCGGTCACGTCGAGCACCAGCAAATCCACACCTTTTGAGAGATCGAACGTGAAGGCCGTCGCTTCGCTGGCGATCTCCCGTTCGCGCACGAGGACTCGCTGCAGCCGACTGCCCTTGCCGACGCCGAGGATCGCCGAAGCGACGCTGGCGACGTAGTACTCCTGACTCCCGAATACGGGAGAACGGGATGCCAGGAAGAGCCGCGGCACCATGACCTCATCAGGCACCGTCGCCCGCAGCCAGGTTCCGAAGCGATCGGGCAGCGACATCTCGGGCAGCGCAGGCTTCCGTCCTCCCCGAGGAATCGATCCGAAGAACCGCCGGACGAGCTCTCTCGCTTCTGCCGGATCGAAATCGCCGGCAATCGACAGAACGGCGTTGTCGGGCGTGTAGTAGGTCGCGAAAAAGTGCTCGATGTCCTCCAGACTCGCCGCGGTCAGGTCCTCCATCGATCCGATGAGGGAGTGATGAAATGGATGCGTTGGCGGATACGCGAGCGCTGGCAGCCGCTCCCACCATGTGCCATACGGCTGATTGTCGACTGACCACCGCCGTTCGTTCTTCACGACATCGCGCTGCGTATCGAGCTTCTGCTGCGTCATGGCCGGCAGCAGCGCGCCCATGCGATCCGCCTCCAGCCAGAGCGCCAGTGCGAGCTGGTTCGAGGGAAGCGTCTCGAAGTAGTTGGTACGATCCAGCCACGTCGACCCGTTCAACGTCCCACCTGCACGTTGTATCAGCTCGAAATGCTCATTCGCGGCCACGTTCGCCGATCCCTGGAAGAGCATGTGCTCGAACAGATGGGCGAATCCGGTGCGTCCGGGGCGTTCGTTCGCCGAGCCGACGTGATACCAGAGGTTCACGGCGACGATGGGCGCGGTATGGTCTTCAGACAGGGTGACGAGCAGGCCGTTGTCGAGCCGAAATGTCTCGATCGGAATACGCATGATTCTAAGTAATCACCACCGGTGCGTAGTTGGAACCCCGAAGCCTTGCCCCACATGGGGAATTGGCGACATTGGAAATGCCGATTGCGCACCCTCCGCAATCCGCGGTCCGCCATCCGAATGCGCATGCGCTCCTTCAAGGTCGCCGTCACCAAGGATTATCTCGTCTTTGCCTCCGCGCACTTCATCACCTTCGCGGGTCATCGGTGCGAGCCGTTGCACGGTCATAACTACCGCGTCGCGGTCGTCCTGGAGGGAGCGCTCGATGAAGAGAGTTGGTATGTCGTCGATTTCTCCGAGCTCAAGCGCATCATGCGCCAGCTCTGCGACGAGATCGACCACAAGGTGCTCCTGCCGCTGCGAAATCCGAAGCTCGATGTGCGAGAGCGCGAGGGGTCGGTCATGGTCGCCTACGAGGGAAAGCAGAAATACGTTTTCCCGGTCGAGGACTGCGCGCTGCTCGATATACCGAACACGACCGTTGAAATGCTCGCGCAGTTCCTCGCGGCACGCGTGCGGACGGCGATGAACGACCTCGGCGTCCGAACCCTGACCGCCATCGAGCTCGAGGTCGAGGAGAACTTCGGCCAGTCGGCGACGTATCGTGAGTTACTGCTTGCGGACGGCGTCGAGCCAACGCGGCCCCGGAGGGCATGATCATGCCGGAGCGGGTCTATTCGGAACAGGAAGCGTCGCGCGCGCTCGAGGGGCTTCCATCGTGGCGGGTCGAGCGTGGCGCCGTCAGCCGAGCGTACGAGACGGAAGGCTGGGGAACGACGCTCATGCTGGTCAATGCCATCGGCTTCGTTGCGGAAGCGGCGGACCACCACCCGGACCTGGAGGTGTCGTGGGCGAAGGTGGTGGTGCGTCTCTCGACGCATAGCGCCGGCGGGATCACCGACAAGGACATTGCGCTCGCGCGCGAGATCGAGCGCGTCGCCGTGTGGCGTCCGGCCACCGACAGCCCGCTCCGCGGCACCAAGCGCCCGTTCGTGAAGAAGACCTAACGGCCTGTCGTTAGGCTGAGCCCGACCGCAACCGTGCGCTCCGGGGCCGGCTCGAAATAGCGGCCGCCGGCTGCGTTGATCACGACCGACCCCACGTAGCGCCGGTCGAACAGGTTCTGCACCCCGAGGACCGGCACGATGGTTGTCGCCCCCAGGCGTATTCGACCGCCGACGCGCGCGTTCGCGATTCCCCATCCCGCCGCGGCACTGGTGTTGGCATCATCGACCAGCATCCGGCTCGCTCCGATTCCTTCCGCCGTCAGGAAAAGGCCGCTCCACCGCCATGTGACGCTCCCCTGAAGCTGATGCACCGGGATGCCCGGAATGCGATTGTCGTCGTAGCGCTCGGTGACGGTCCCGGTCGTAACCGCGTACTCATCGAAGCGAAAATCGGAGTAGCTGTAGGCGGAGGCGAACGTGGCCGGCCCGGCACTCAGCTCCAGTCCCGCCTCCAGTCCGCGCCGAATCGTGCGGCCGGCGTTGCGGAAGTACCGACGCCCCGCGCCACCGGGAATCTCGAAGGGAATGAGCTCGTCCTTCACGCCGGTGAGAAATCCGGCGATGTCGTAGCGAAGCCGCGTCCCGACAATCCCCTTGAGCCCGACCTCGAGCGTGGTCGCTGTTTGCGGCTCCAGATCCCGGTTGATCCCTCCCGCACCCTCCGGTCGGTTCCCGAGCTCCGTTGCGGTCGGCGTCTCGAAGGCCGTCGAGATGTTCGCGTAGGCGGACGTGAGAGTGCCCACGCGCGCGAGCACGCCGGCCATGGGACTCCACGCCCGCAGTGTCCGGCGTCCGGAGTCATCCGGGTTTTGCCCCGGCCCCGCGGAGATGACGAAGCGGTCCTCGATATCGAAGATCACGTAGTCGGCGCGAAGCCCCACGTGCAGGTGAACTCGCTCGCCGATGGTCAGCTCGTCGCGCACGAACGGGCCAATGCTCGTCACCACTTCGCGCTGGTCGAGTCGCAGAGCGCCACGCTCGACGGTGTCGGCACGGGGACAGGCCGCGGTCGCCGTCGTCACCCCATTGCAGTTCTCGAAGTTCTTCCGATCGTCATCGAGTCGCTGAAGGTCCACCCCGGCACTGAGTCGGTGCCGGTCGCCGAACGGCGACGCGGCCGACGTCACGCGCACCGATCCGCCGAACGTCGTGCGATCGATCGCGACCACCGCAAACGTCAAGGGATTATCGAGGTCGCGCGTTCCCCCGTACAGCGATGCCGTGAGCTCACCCTCCGAGAGCGGCCGCGTTGCCGTCACCGACAGCTGGCTCTGACTGACTTCTTTCCGCGCACGCTTCGTCACCGAGAACGCCACGGCTCGCCGCGGATCTGCCGCCATCTCGGCGGCGGTAAGCGCCCCTGGATTCTCGGCGACTGGCATCGAGAAGAGCTGAGCTTGCCACGCCACTTCGGCGCCGGCGAGCGTGTGAAGCACCCGACCTGTCCCGTGAGTGGTCTTCTGCCGAGCATATCGCCGATAGCCGTCCTGCTCCGTACGCGTGACCAGCGCTTGATACCGGAGCGGAGTCAACGTCCCTCCGACTCCGGCACTCCACCGCTGGAGGCCATCGCTTCCATCCAGTCCGCGAAGGTCCACGACGACGGGCGAAACGGGAGGCGCGCTCGACCGAAACTCCACGACTCCACCTGCTGCGTTCCCGTACAGCGCGGATGCGCTGCCGCGAATCACTTCGACCGAGCCGACCGAGGCGAGATCGAGGTAATCCGTCGGTGTTTGTCCATCGGGAAGCGTCAGCGGGATTCCATCCCGCAGGATGCGCACGCTTCTCACGCCGAACGCCGCGCGGGCGCCAAAGCCGCGGACGGCGATGCGCGGATCCTGGGTGGGGTTGTTTCGGTTGGCCACTGAGACGCCGGGAACGAGCATGAGTGTCTCGTCCGCGGCAAGGTTGCGCTGCCCCGGTCGAAGGCTGTCCGGCGCGACGCGCGTGATCGCGAACGGCAGCTCGAGCGGCGAGCGCGCCACATCGCGGGTAACCGTGACGACGACTGGAGGCAGGGTGGTTGGTGCAGCCTGCTCCTGCGCCCACGCCGAGGCCGCGATGAGCAGGAGGAACGGGGAACGAGGAAGTCGCCTGGGCAACCCCGGCGCGCCGACGGGTGAAGGCCTCTTCCTCGCTCCCCGTTCCTCGTTCATCTATCGCCTAACGGGCTGCCCCGCGAGGTCGCGGATCGAGACCTCTCCGAGGTTGAGCGAGCGGAGCCCCGCCTCGATTGCCTTTCGGTCACCCACGATTACCACGGCCAGCTTCGATGGATCGACGTATCGCTGTGCAACACGCTGCACATCGGCGACGGTGATCTCCTCGATGCGCTGGACGTACGAGTTGTAGTAGTCCAGCGGTAATCCATAGATGACGACCGGCACCAGCTGGTTGGCGATGTCGCCGGTCGTCTCGAATTCGCCCGGCAGCTGGAGCTGCAAGTAACGCTTCGCCTTCTCCAGCTCGGCCTCGGGCACGGCCTCACGAATGGCGCGAAGCTCCTTCATGAACTCGATCAGCGACGAGTCGCTCTTCGCACCCACCACCTCGGCGCGGGCCGTGAACGGTCCCGCCGAGCGACGCATGGAGAAGCCGGAGCCGGCGCCATACGTGTACGCGTGGGTTTCCCGCAGGTTGGTGTTGAGCCGGCTCGTGAAGGCTCCGCCGAGGACCGTGTTCATCACCAGGATCGCGAAATAGTCATCGGTGGAGCGGGGGACGCCAATCGAGCCAATGCGGACCGATGACTGAGGGGCTCCTGGCTTGTCGATGAGGTAGATCGCCGTGGCCAACCCAGCCGGCGGGTCTGTGAATCGAGGTGCTGGCACGTTCCCTCGGGCCCAATTCCCGAACAGCGTGCGCGCCCTGCGCTCGATATCGTCCACCGTGACATCGCCGACGACGATGAGCGTCGCGTTATTCGGGCGATAGTATGTCTGATAGAAGCGCTGAATGTCGGCACGCGCGATGGCGCGCGTCGAGGCCTCGGTGCCGGTCAGTGGTCGGCCGTACGGATGACGCTCGCCGTAGAGGATCGATGCGTAGGCGCGATCGGCGATTTGAGGCGCGCGGTCCTTCAGCTGCAGCAGGTCCGTGAGTCGCTCCTTCCGCAACCGCTCGAGGTCGCTTATCGGAAACGTGGGTCGAAGTGCGACGTCGGCGAACAGTGCCATCGCGCTGTCGAGTACCGCGACCGGCGCGTGCAGCGACACGATCGATTGATCCCATCCACTGCCGGTTCCCACCTGCACGCCAAGAAAGGCTTCCTGATCCGCGATGTCGAGCGAGGTGCGTCGTCCAGCCCCTTCGTCCAGCATCGATGCGGTCAGCGTGGCCACTCCCGGCTTGTTCGCGGGATCGCCTTCGCCACCCGTCTTGACGACCAGAATCATGTCGACCATCGGGAGCTCGTGATGCTCCACCACGAGAATCTCCAGGCCGTTCTCGAGCTGCCGACGCGTCACCGGAGGCAGCGTCAGCTGGCCGAGTGCCCCGAGGGCCGGTGGCTTCGTTCGATCGAATGCAGGGGCCCGTGGAGTGTCCACCGCCACCGCGATCGGTGGGGTGACGGGAGGCGGGACGGGTTCAGGCGCCCGTGTCCCGGCGCACGCGCCCCCAAGTACGCCGAGGACCGCGACCGTTAGGCAGTTACGGAATCCGGACATCGCCCATCTCCTTCACCATGAGGTCGGGTTTGCCCTCGGGTACCACGGTCAGGATGACCTTGGGCTTGCCGAGGTAGTCGCGCGCGACGCGCTGGATATCCGCCGCCGTCACGGCATCGTAGCGTGCCGCGTCCTGGCGGACGTAATCCGGTGTTCCCGCGTAGTAATCGTAGAAGTTGAGCTGGTCCGCCTTGCCGTTCACGCTCGTCAGGCGATCCAGAAACTGCGCGCGATAGGTATTCTGCGCCCGCGCGAGCTCGCGCTCGGTGACACCCTGCGCACTGAGCTTGCGAATTTCCTCATTGACCAGCTGCGCCATGCGGGCCGGGCTCTGTCCCGGCTTCGGCGTGACCGCGACGGAGAACATGCCATCGAGCCGCCCGCTCATCTGGAATGCGTTCACGTCCTGCGCGACCTGCATCTCGTAGACGAGTCGCTTGTACAACCGGGAGTTCTTGTCCCCCGCTAACACATAGGCCAGCAGGTCGAGGGAGCCATCATCGGCATGGAACGCCTTGACCGACGGCCACGCATAGTACACGCGTGGGAGTTGCACCTTGTCTTCCAGGACGAGGAAGGTGTCCTTCGGGATCGTGACTTGGGTTACCGAAGGTCGCGCGGGCATCGCCGGACCGCGTGGAATCTCGCCGAAGTATCGCTGCACCCATACCTTCACCGAATCGCGGTTGAAGTCACCAGCAATGGCGAGTGTCGCGTTGTTCGGCGCGTAGTACGTCCGAAAGAATTGCGTGACATCCTCGAGCGATGCCGCGGACAGGTCGGTCATTGATCCGATCGTCGACCACGAGTAGGGATGGCCAGCGGGGAAGACCGCCGCGAGCATCGTCTCGAAGGCACGGCCATACGGAACGTTGTCGACACGCTGGCGGCGCTCGTTTTTGACGACGTCGCGCTGCACGTCGAGCTTTGCCTGGTCCATTGTCGGAAGAAGCCAGCCCATTCGATCGGCTTCGAGCCACAGTGCGAGCGGAAGCGCGTTCGACGGCATCCACTCGAAGTAGTTCGTTCGATCCTGTGACGTGGACCCGTTGTTATTGGCCCCCGCTGCTTCCAGCCATTCATCGAAAGCACGCTCTGGCACGTGCTGGGAGCCCATGAACATCACGTGCTCGAAGAGGTGGGCGAACCCCGTACGGCCGGGACGCTCGTCGCCCGATCCAACGTGATACCACACGTTCACCGCCACCATTGGCGTCGACCGGTCCTCGTGCAGAATGACCGTCAATCCATTGTCCAGCGTGTACCGCTCGTGAGTGAGCGGGGGTATGCCCTGCGCAGCTGCGCTCGTCGCGGCAAGCAGGCAGCTCGCCATCGCGAACATCGCGTGTCTCACTGAGACCTCCGTTCGAAAATGTACGCCAGTGGTACTTTCACCGACTCGCTGACCATGTACTTCCAGTGCTCCTCGCGATTCGACGTGATCGGGCTCGTCCGCGTGGGCGAGGTATAGGGCTCGAGTCCAAACCGCCTCGCCAGAATAGACAGTCTGAGCATGTGAAAGGGATCGCTCACCAGAATCACCGAGTTCCGCTCACGGTCGTCCATGATCCGCGCCACTGCCCGCATCGACTCGCTCGTTGTGCGACCCTTGATCTCCACGACGATCGCCCGGTCAGGCACGCCGCGGGACATGGCGTACTTTCGCGCGACCGCCGCCTCGCTGGTCGTGTCCCCTACCCCAGTGCCGCCCGTAAGGATCAAGGTCGGGGCCAAGCCGCGCTTCCAAAGGGTTACGGCGTGGTCTACACGGGCCCGAAGCACGGGAGAGGGCCGCCCGACGTACTGCGCCGCGCCCAAAACGACGATCGCATCTGCCCGCTGCGCTTCATCACGCCGCCCGACCCGGTCCACCATGATCATGGAAATCACCCACGCGACCACCACGACGCTCGCAACCGCGAACGTCACGCGTAGGTAGGAGCGCGGCTTCGGCATGGGGGGAAGCTACGATGGCACGCGCATACGGTGAAGCCTCGCCGCGCGAGCTATTCGGCAAGCCCGAGGAGCGCAAGCCAGAGCACGTCGAATGCGGCCCGAGCGTCCGCCTCTCCGGCGCCGCCAGGGGAGGATGCCAGCCCGTCGAGGAACGTGACGAGCACATCCCCAAGAAGTACGGAGGGCACTCGCGGGCGCAGTGCCAAAAGCGCGAACAAGCGCTCTGCGCTCGCGGTGGCGGCCATTCGGCGCATGTGCATCGCATCCGCAGCGGCTGAGCGCACGGCTCCCCCACGCCAACCCGCCAATTCCACGAGCGCGCGAACATGACCGCGTGCGAGCTCCGCTTCCAGCCAGTGCCAGAGGTCATCGATCGCGCCGTGCGGCGTGGAGGCCGCCAGCGCCGCGCGCTCGCGCCTGACGAGTCCCTCGGCGATCCACATGACGAGGCGTACGAGCAATGTGTCCTTGTCGTGGAAATGGTAGTGAATGAGCCCCTTGCTCACGCCCGCTTCCTCGGCCACCTCCTGCATGGTCATTGCGCTGGCACCTGACACCGCCAGACGCGTAGCCGCTGCCTTCAGAATGCGCTCCGTCGCAACCGGACGCGCCCGCGCGCCGGGATGCGGGAAGGGAGGCGTGGTGGTCACGTCAACTGCTCACTCGCGTAAACGGTTCTGGACAACCGACTCGGTAGCCTGCACTGCGCAGCCGCTCTGCCAGCGCATCCTGCGGCCCGGGCTCCCCATGAACGAGGTGCACATCGCGGAGCGCCGGAGACGTCGCACGTACTGCGTCGAGCCACGCCTTCAGCTCGGTGCGATCACCATGCGCGCTATACCCATCGAGCACCTCGACCTGCGCACGCAGCGGAATGTCCTCTCCATGGATCTTGAGCATCGGTTGTCGTTCCACGATACGTCGACCGAGCGTATGCTCCGCCTGGAACCCTACGATGAGAATCGTATTTCGCGGATTGGGTGCGCCAATCTTGAGATGGTGAACAATGCGCCCCGCCTCGGCCATTCCCGACGGCGCGATGATCACCATTGGACCGACCGCGTTGTTGAGCGCTTTGGATTCCTCCGCCCGTCGTGTGTAGTGGGCCTGCTGAAACCGAAAAAGCGTCTGTACCTGCTGTACGAAGTCCTCCGTGCGATCGAAAATCTCCGGATGCGTTTCGAACACGGCCGTCGCCTCGATGGCGAGCGGGCTGTCGATGTAGATCGGGATCGCCGGAATCTTCCCCGCCAGCGCCAACGAGTGCAGGTCGTAGACGATTTCCTGGGCACGGCCAACGGCGAACGCGGGGATGAGCACGCGTCCGCCTCGCGCGGCTGTCTCCGTGACGATTCTCGCCAGTGATTCGCGCGCGGAAGTGTACGGGGCGTGATCGCGATCGCCATACGTCGATTCCATGATGACGACGTCTGCGCGTTGAGGTGGCTTGGGGTCCCGAATGATGGGAAGTCCACTCCGGCCAATATCTCCCGAAAACACCAGCCGCTGGCGTCGCCCGTTTTCATCGACATCGAGAACGACCGACGCCGACCCCAGGATGTGGCCGGCGTCGACGAACGTCACATGAACGCCCGCAACGACATCGAAGGTCTTGTCATACGGTACGCCCGCCATGAGCTCGGCGGCACGCGTTGCATCGACCATCGAGTACAGCGGGGGCACGACACTCTTGCGGTGCCGTGCCAGGTACTCGGCATCCTTTTCCTGAATGTGCGCCGAGTCGGCGAGCATTACGACCGCGAGGTCGCGAGTCGCGGCGGTACACCACACCGTGCCTCGATACCCTTCGCGCACCAGGAGCGGGATACGCCCGGCGTGGTCGATGTGTGCATGTGACAGGACCACGGCATCGATCCGCGAGACCTCGAGAGGTAGCCGCAGATTCTTTTCATGCGTCTCGTTCCGGCGACCTTGAAAGAGCCCGCAGTCGAGAACGATGTTCTTTCCATTGACGTGCACGATGTGGCACGATCCGGTGACCTCCCGGGCTGCGCCCGCGAACGTGATGTCCATGCATTCTCGGCTGAGGGAGGCTCAGTGTCGCACCCCAGCCCCGGAGTGTAAAGGCCACCGGAACAGGAGTACCTCACAAACGTTCTGCTGATACGTTGGTCGCCGCACCCACTGGAGCACTCGAATGACCTCTGGCACTCTCGATACCCGTTCGTCTCCCGCCCTTGGCGCGGAGCCTGACTTGGGGCGCTGGCGTAACGAGACGCCAGGATGCGCGCATCGGAATCATCTCAACAACGCCGGTGCCGCCTTGATGCCCTCAGCGGTGATCGAAGCTATCGAGGGCCACGTACGACTGGAGGGGACGATCGGGGGCTATGAGGCCGCCGACGAGCGAGTCTCCGAGACCGACCAGGTGTACGACTCCATTGCCACTCTGATCAACGCCACCCCGAAAAATATTGCCCTCACTCCGAGCTCGACCGCGGCGTTCATCCAGGCATTGTCGACCATCGACTTTCAGCCGGGCGACGTCATTCTGACTTCACGATGCGACTACACATCCAACCAGCTTCACTATCTGTCCCTCGCTCGCCGCCACCAGGTGCGCGTAGTCCGAGCGGATGATCTTCCCGAAGGCGGCGTCGATCCCGACTCGGTTCGCGCCCTCATACACCGGATGCGACCCCGCCTTGTCGCCATCTCCTGGGTTCCTACGAATTCCGGGCTCGTCCAGGACGTCGAGACCGTCGGAGAGATCTGCGAAGAGCTCGACACGCGTTACCTGGTCGATGCATGTCAAGCAGCCGGACAGATTCCGATCGATGTCCACCGCATTCGATGCGACTTTCTCTCGGCGACCGCTCGGAAGTTCTTGCGTGGTCCGCGCGGAATCGGGTTCCTCTACGTATCCGACCGGGCGCTCGCGCGCGGTGATTATCCGCTGTACGTCGACATGCGCGGAGCAACGTGGGCCGGGCCGGATGAGTTCTCGCTCGTTGACGATGCCCGCCGCTTCGAGGACTGGGAGTTCGCGTACGCGTTGGTACTTGGCTTCGGCGCGGCCGTGGAATACGCCCAGTCGATTGGCGTGGCACGCGCAGGGAGACGCGCGATCTCGCTCGCGAGCCACCTTCGCGCTCGCTTGAGCGCCATCAATGGGGCGCGCGTGCTCGATCGTGGGCGCGACCCATGCGCGATCGTCACGACGGCCATCGCCGGCCATGATCCGACGCACCTCGTCGCCGAGTTACGTCGGCGACACATCAACACATCGGCGTCCCTTGCTTGGTATGGCCTGATCGACATGGCCGACAAGAAGGCGGACGGAGCCTTGCGACTATCCCCGCACTACTACAACACTCTCCAGGAGGTCGACGCTGCCGTCGAAGCCCTTCGCGAAATCGTCGACGCGCGCAACTGAGGCTGAGCTCACCTTCCATCCCCTGACGAGCGACCGCTGGGCCGACCTCGAGACATTATTCGGAGAACGCGGTGGCTGCGGAGGCTGTTGGTGCATGACGTGGCGGGTTCCGCGCGCCGAGTATGAAGCTGGAAAAGGCGCCGGCAATCGCGCCGCGTTCATGAGACGGGTGGGCACAGGCCGGCCGCCTGGAATCCTCGCCTATCTGAAAACACAGCCAATCGGATGGTGCGCCATCGCGCCGCGTTCAGAATACGAGTACCTGGCCCGATCGCGAGTGCTCCGCCCGATAGACGGGCGCCTGGTCTGGTCGATCTCCTGTCTGCTAGTGGCAAGGGCACATCGCGGCCGCGGTATATCGGTCCAGCTGCTTCGTGCGGCTGTGAGGATGGCTGGCGATGAGGGCGCCGAGATCGTGGAGGGCTACCCGGTGATTCCACGCGCTGGCCGGATGCCTGATGTGTTCGCGTGGACTGGAACACTATCGGCATTCCGTGCGGCAGGGTTTGAGGAGGTGGCGCGCGGTTCGCCAGCCCGACCGATCATGCGGGCGTACCCGGATCGACTCACTCGTTAGGAGGAGCCGCCGCTCGTCGGCTGAAGACGACCGTCAGGCGTGTGGTCCCCTGAGCAATCATCGCCGGCACCCACCCACCCCGGCTTCGTTCGTTGAGGAGGTCGGTAAGGGCGTCTTCATCCTCTTGCACGTGACGCGTAAGCTTGAGGATGACCGCTTGATATTCGTTCATGGCGGGAAGCTACTCCCGGCTGCGGGTAGCGGGTAGACCGCGCGCTCGGCCATAATGGACTGATCCCCGAGCGCTCTCGTTTGGCAATCCCCGGCACCTCTCAATGGACACTGCGCCCGCGTTCCCGACCCTTTCTATCACGCGGCATCCGCTCATCCAGCATAAGCTGACGATACTGCGAGACCGACGAACACCGACCAAGATTTTCAAGGAATTGGTCGACGAGATCGCCATGCTCATGGCGTACGAGGCGACCAGTGGCTTGCAGCTCGAGGCAGTTCCCGTCGAGACGCCCCTCGAGCCAGCGACGGGATGGCAGGTGAGCGGAAAGAAGCTCACGCTGGTGCCGATTCTCCGTGCCGGGCTCGGAATGGTCGAAGGAATTCTGCGTCTCGTCCCGGGAGCGCGTGTGGGACACATCGGACTTTACCGGGACCACGATACCCTCGAGCCGGTTGACTACTACTTCAAGGTGCCGAGCGACGCAGCCGAGCGAGACTTTTTCGTCCTGGATCCCATGCTGGCCACCGGTGGGAGTGCAGCCGCCGCGGTGACCTCGTTGAAGCGCGCCGGTGCAACGCGAATCCGCTTCCTGTGTCTCGTGGCTGCGCCCGAAGGAGTGCGCCGGCTCGCGAAGGCGCATCCGGATGTGCCGGTGTACTGCGCAGCGCTCGATCGCGAGCTCAATACACACGGATACATCTTGCCGGGCCTGGGGGATGCAGGCGATCGTCTCTTTGGAACGCGCTAGATCGCCGCGAAACGGAAGAAGAGAAAACAGTCGGGCTGGAAGCGAGAAGACCCGGTAGCGAGATCCACCTGCGAAGTAACGTTCTCTCTCCCCGCTCCCAGCCCGACGCGTACCGTCAGTGAGTTAGCCGAACCACTCGCGCGGATAATCGCGCTGCTGTCGCGCCGCGTCGAGAATCCACTGCTGCGTCTCCGCATTGGTGATCTCGTTGCCCACGCGATCGAACCACTCGTTCGCTTGGCCGTTGTCGCCGACACGGCGCCAGAGCTCACCCACGAGGTAAGTCAGCACCGCACGCTCGTCCCGATCGACCCCGTCGTAGGTCGAGAGGGCCTTCTCGAACATCCACGCTGCCTGACGACGGAAATAGCGCTCTGCCTCGATATCGCCTTCGTCGACGCAGCACCACGCGGCGCGGAGGAGCAGATCGGCGACTCGACGCGGCTCAGACCCCTGCCAAAGAGCGACCTTCGCTGCAAACTCGTATTTGTCGGAGCCTCCCACTGGTCCCGACGAGAGCTTCGGCGCCAACTCGTCCCACACATGCTCTTTCAGGATAGGACTCACGTCGGTTTCCTCCGTGAAGTCCCGCTCGCTACCGGAGTAGCCGCAGCGCGAGCACGTGTGTATGAAGAAGGGCAGCGGCTGTGCACCGGCCGCCCGTTCATGGAAATCGGTGCGCTTTCCACCGAACGAGTTGGTGGAGATGACGGCCTGTGAATTGAACCGATTGTAGCAGATCGGACAGGCCAGCTCTATTTGTCGCAGCGTAGTCATTGGGCCTCTCGCTAACCTCCGCCTGCGGCCTGTATTGAAAATCGCGTGCCACGGCAACAGTTCCCCTTGTTGGTGCCGACAGGGGCTGGTATCTTGCCGCCCGGTTGACCTCCCTCCGCCGACAGCTTTCCAGCGCTCCGGGCACTGATGCTGATCAATCTGCTGCCTGACTTTTTCGCGGTTTTGAGCGCCAGCGACCGCGTGGAAGCCTACCTCCGGTACTACGCGACGAACCGTCGAATTCTCGAGCCGTACTGGCACAACTACGTCGTCGATCCGGAAGGGCCCCATTTTCTGGACGTCGTTCGATCTGCGGTGCACGCCGACCGCGACGACTTGCACGCGATGCTCGAGCGCACGGACGTGGAAGCGCTCGCCCGTGATGCCGAGGCGCGGTGTAGGGAGCTCCTGAGCATCGATGTCGAGATCGACGCGGTGCTCATGGTGGGGGTCGGCGCAGCGAACGCCGGAGAGTTAGTGAGTGAGCACCGCGGAATCGCATTCGTGTGCCTCGAGCATTTCACCAGTGTCCAGAATCCCGATACACAGGGACTCGGGCTCGATCCGGAAGTCATCCCGCTTTGGCTGGCCCACGAGATCGCGCATTGCGTCCGATACACTTCGCCAAGTAGTCGAAGTGAGATGAAGACACTGATCGAGGATGCGAACGGATACTACTCGTACTGGGAGACCGGGCGGCGTGCGACCCTGCGCGAGCTCGTTCTGAATGAAGGGCTGGCCGTGGAGACTGCGCGAGCTGTCAGCCCCGGTCACGCCGAATGGGAATATTTTGGCTACGCACGGCGCCAGTATGCCCGCGTACGCGAAATGGAGCCGCTGCTCGTTCGTGCAGTTGCGGAGGACCTCGATCGCACCGGCCTGGGGCTGCGATTGAAATACCTTTCGGGCGGAATGAGCGACGGTGCACGCGCCATTGACGAGCGCCATGTCATCCCGGAGCGCGCCGGGTATTACCTCGGCGCTCGCATGGTCGAGCCAGCCATTGCCGCCCGGGGTCTGGCCTGGGCAGTCAGAGCGAGCGCTCACGAGCTCGGGGAATCCAGCCGGAGCGCGATTGCCGGCGCCAGCGCCTAACGGCGTCCGCTACTTTCCGACGCAGAAGGCCGAGAAGACCCGCCCTAGGACATCCTCGACATCGATCGAGCCGATGAGCTCGCCCAGATGGTGCGCTGCTTCACGCAAATGAATGGCGGCCACGGAGCTGGGCGGATCATTGGCCTCCCAGGCCTCACGGAATGCCATGAGCTCCACGCGAGCTGCTCTGACGGCTTCCCGATGTCGCTCTCTCGTCAGCAGTGGCGTCTCACTCGTGGCCATACCGAATTTCTCGGTGAGGAGCGACGAGATTCGGGCGATCAGTACCTCGAGACCTTCTCCGCTGATGACACTTACGCGGACGGTCCCTTCTTGCTCGGCTCCGCCTTCGTTGGGATGGAGATCTGCCTTCGTCAGAACGGGCAGAATTGGCCTCGATGTGAGCGCTCGCGCTTGGCGATGAAGCGCGTCCAGGGCAATGAGGTCCTCGGCACAGAGGAGAACGATGTCGGCCTCGCTGAGGTAGCGCTCACTGATCTCGATTCCAAGGCGCTCGACGACGTCACTTGATTCGCGGAGGCCGGCGGTATCGACGAGGCGCACTGGCCAGCGGCGAAGCTCGATGAGCGATTCGATAGCATCCCGAGTTGTCCCCGCAATGTCCGTCACAATGGCACGTTGACGGCCGACCAATGCGTTGAATAGCGAGGACTTGCCGGCATTCGGCGCACCTCCGATGACGACCAGTGCTCCCTCACGAAGCATCTCTCCGGTGTCGCCGGTCGCGAGAAGTGTCTCCAGTCCATTGATGGCTCGTGCTAATGCGGCTCCGACGCGTCCACGATCGACTTGCCCTTCGTCTTCTTCGGGGAAGTCTATGTCGTACGCAATGAGCGCTTCCAGGTCGAGCACTGCATCACGCAGCTCGTTCGAGCGGCGTGAGAGCCCGCCGTCGAGTTGACTGAGTGCGACCTGGTGCGCGATGCGGGACCGCGCATCAACGAGGTCGGCGACGGCCTCAGCCTGCAGAAGGTCCATGCGACCATTGACCACAGCCCGTCGTGTGAACTCTCCTGGTAGCGCCTGTCGTGCACCTGCAGCGATGAGAGCATCCAGGACAAGGGATGAGACGAGCGTTCCTCCATGGACCGAGATCTCTACGACGTCTTCACCGGTATAGCTGTGAGGACCAGGAAAGAGCGTGACCAGAGCACGATCGAGAAGAGTGTCATCAGTGGGGTGACGAACTGCAGCGAGGTGAGCCACTCGAGGAGCGTGCGCCTCGAAGCTCGGAATGACGTGACGGGCTATTTGTGTCACCTCGGGACCGCTCATGCGGACGATTGCAATCGCACCACGCCCCGGTGCCGTCGCAATTGCGGCAATCGTGTCATCCGCACCTGGAAGGTCGGACGTTGCCACAGCGTCTCAGGGAAGGGTTAGTGTGTCGCCCGGCTCGAGGATGCGTACACGCTCACGGTGCTCGTAGCTGGGAAGTCGCGCACGGAGGCGATCGATTGCATCGAAGGCACTGGCGCTGACGTGGTGAAAGGTCCCCCAGTGGAAGGGAACGAAGTGTCGGGCCTTCGTTCGTTCAAAAAGACTCAAGGCATCAGCCGAGGTGAGGTGCCCCCGTCGAAATCCCGGCTTCCACCACGGAGCGTGTCCAATTGGCAGCAGTGCCACATCGAGCTGTCGCCCCTTGTTCGTCACCTGGTCGTGAACTACTGCGTCCGTCTTTTCGGTGAGGGCAGTATCCCCGGCAAAGAAGACTGAATGGCGGTCGGCAAGCAGGAGATACATGTTGGCCGCAGAACGCCATCGGTCTACACCATACCGGCTGCCGTAATGCTTTGCAGGCGCAGCCCGAATGGCTAGGCCTCCAATGACGGCAGTCTCCTCTGGAGCAAGCGGCTGCGCATGCGTGTAGCCTCGACGCATCAGCCAGCGTGCGACTGCAGGGGGACTCAGGAGTGGAATGTCGCGGGGAAGCGCATCCAGGCACGCGAACGAAAGATGATCCGCGTGGGCATGTGTGAGGAGCAGTGCGTCGATGCGCGGAAGGTCGGCAATGGCGATCCCAGGCGCGCTAACTCTTGGGAGGAAGCGACCGAGTCGCGCCCCAAAATGAGGATCGGTGAGGACCCGCACGCCGGCGAGCTCTAATAACAGCGTGGCATGGCCGATATACGTGATACGGAGCGGGAGAACGCCCGGGGCTGCCTCCGATGTGAAGGGGAGTGCCCTCCCTGCACTCATCGCCGCGCCGTGGACGCACTATGTCGCGCTCGCTCGCGCGCGATCAGCCACTGCTGGGGGAGCGCGGCAATGTTCTGTACTGCATAGTACAGATTGAGGCCAGCCGCCATGTTGAGCAGCGCGACGGTCATGATCACCGGGAACATGTAGCTCATCATCTTCGCCTGAGGATTCGGTGGTGCATTGCGCATGCCGATCCAGGACAGCACGTACATCGAAGCGCCCATGATGAGCGGGAGAATGTAGTACGGGTCCTTGAGCGAGATGTCCTCGAGCCACATGAAGGACACGCCACGGAATTCGATCGTGTTCTGAAATACAAAGAAGAGCGCGAACAGCACCGGCATGGGAATGAGCATCGGCAGACAACCGCTGAACATGCTGAGGGGACTCATCCCATGCTCGCGATAGATCCGGACCATCTCTTCCTGCTGCTTTTGCGGATTGTTCCGATACTTCTTCTGAGCCGCCGCCATTTCTGGCTGAATGGCCTGCATCTTCAGGCTGCTTCGCATCGCACGCTGGTTCAATGGCCAGAGTATGATGCGCACGGCAATGCCGAAGATGACGAGCACCCATCCATATGACATGCGCAGTGCGTCGTGCATCCACAGGAGTGCGCGCATAACGATGGTCGCGAACGGCTGAACAACGCCTTTCATAAAGCCGCCATAAGGATTGGCGTGCTCCATATCACGGCCTAGCGCTCGAAGACGACGCCACTCCTGAGGACCGGCATAGATCTCCAGGGAGAATCGACCGTTCTCAATGGGAAGGACGACGTGGGCATCGGCGCTTGTCGCAGACCCGCCAACCCGTGGTGCTCCGGTGAGGTGAGCCCTCGAGAAGGGAGTAGAACTGTTGATTGGCGTGAGCAGACTGAGGAGAAAGTACTTGTTCTTGCTCGCCACCCAGGTGAATGGACCGGTCTCTTGGCGTCGCTCTCCAGAGTCGAGCTTCGAGAAGCCGACGCTATGAGCATCGTCACGCACAGGTTTGAAGGCGAAGGCTAAGTACCGGCGATCGTCCTCGATATCCGCCTCCTCAGAGCGCAGACCCCGCGGAAGAGTAATGATGAGCTCACGAGCTGCAGGAGGAACCTGTCCATCGATCCGTATGAGGTAGCCCTCCGGATCAAACCGGTAGGTGAGTGTTGCTTCACCTATAGGAGTCGCGCCCTGGAAGGTGAGACCGTCAGTGTTGGAACCATCATCACTTCGTGTACCATTGAAGACGGTCCGCTCGAGAGAAACTGTATCGCTGCCGACGAGGAGCTGAAATCCGACCAGCGGGACGGAATCACGAACCAGTTGGACGCTGCCGGAGTCCTTGTTCAGCGCCTTGTAGTCACGAAGCGTGACTCCTATAGGCGCCGCCCCAACGGTACTGAAGTGGTAAATGGCACGCTGTGTTTCCACTGTCAGCGTGTCTGCAGCTGCCAGGGTTACGGGTGAGGGCGGTACTGCCGCAGGCTGCTGTGAGGCGGGAGTAGGCGCAGGCTCTAGTTGAGAGCTATCGACTCGTGCTGGCTGTACAGGAGCACGTCGGGGAGCTGGAGGAAAAAGCATCGAGCTTATGACCACAGCCAGACCCGAGAGGAGAAGAGCTAGTGCTAATCGTCTATCCATTATGCAATCAAAAAGTCATGGGACGGGATCGTATCCACCCGGTCGGAAGGGATGGCAGCGTGCAATGCGCTTGATGGCCAGCCAGCCACCACGAAGAGCACCATGTCTCTCCAGTGCCTCTACGGCGTAAGCAGAGCAGCTTGGATAGTAACGGCAAGCAGCCGGAAGGAGAGGCGAGAGGACGATCTGATAACCGCGAACGAGTGCGATTAATGTCCAGCGAAGCATTACTCCACAGCCTCGTTGACCTGGCGCGTTACGTCAGCTGCTCGGTGCACTGCCCTGAGCACATCCTGTCGTAGATCCTGGAAGGACGCCTCATATGCCTCAGCACGTGCATAGATCACGAGGTCGAGCGGAGGCAGAGCGTATAGGATGTGGAGGCGAACAAGCTCTCGAAGCCGACGTTTCAGCCGGTTTCGATCAGCTGTCACACGACGGCGTTTCGGAACGACGATGCCGACTCGGGGATGAGCCAAAGGGGAAGCAATGGCTCGGACGTCGAGATACCTCGTCCGAGTACGCTTCCCCTTTTTAAAAACCGCTGTGAGGTCCGCTTTCCCGGTCAGCCGGTGAGTAGGCGGAAATCGAAATCTGTCAGGCGCTGGCGTACTTCGAAGGCAGTTGAACGGTGAGGCGCTTCCGCCCCTTCTTCCGACGACGACTCAAGGTCTCCCTTCCCCATCGGGTCGACATACGCGTGCGAAACCCGTGGGTTTTCACACGGCGCTTATTACGGGGACGGTAGGTTGGCTTGCCCATGAAATCTCCGACCTTCAGGTAACGGCGAGTAGAGAACCGTAAACGTAGCCTCTACAGCAACATAGGTCAAGATGCGAAGGCTTGGGCCTTAAACACCTATCGTTGACATTTCCACATTCTGCTCATAGCTTCGGCGCCCCTCCCACTTTTCCACATCCAATGTCTCTGGCTCCCGCCGATGTCTGGACCCGGCTTCTCGACCAGGCGCGCCGTCAGCTCCCTGACCAAGTTGTCCGAACATGGCTCGAGCCGTCGGAAGCCCTCAAGGTCGAGGGAAATACACTCTTCGTAGGCGTGCCCGATCGCTTCGCGGCTGACTGGAATGAGTCGAAGCATGGGGAACTGCTCGCGTCGCTCGCACCAGTAGCGCTGGGGCACCCGCTGAACGTCGTATTCCGAGTCCACGACGAGCAAAAAACGCGACCGCAGATGGACTTCTTCGTGGCACCTCTTCCTGACAAGGGAGCGAGGTCCGAGTCCCAATCGCTACCAAATAGCCAACTCAGCGGACGCTACACATTCAGCAACTTTGTGATCGGGAAATCGAACGAGCTGGCCGCGGCAGCGGCGCAAGCTGTTGCAGAGGCTCCCGGAAAAGTCTACAACCCACTGTTCATTTACGGAGAAACAGGCCTCGGAAAGACGCATTTGATGCAGGCTGTGGCTCACGACATCCTACAGAGGAACCCAAAGACACGCCTTGCATTCGTTGGCACGGAGCAGTTCACAAATGAGCTGGTGGCATCGATCCAAAGCCGAACGACACAAGAGTTCCGCCGGCGGTACCGTGAAATTGACCTGCTGCTGGTCGATGACATTCACTTTCTGAAAAGCAAGGAAGCAACCCAAGAAGAATTTTTCCACACCTTTAACGCTCTCTACGAGGCTGGACGCCAGATCATTCTGACGAGTGACCGGCCGCCATCAGAGATCCCAGGCTTAGAAGCACGATTGGTGAGCCGCTTCCAGTGGGGAATGGTCGCTGACATCGAGCAGCCGGACTTGGAACACAGGACAGCCATCCTGAAAAACAAGGCAGCCCTGGATCATCTCGAACTCACCATACCCGACGACGTAATCGGGTTCATCGCCGAGAACGTGCGGTCGAGCGTCCGGGAGTTGGAGGGCTCAATAATCAGATTGCTGGCATACGCATCCCTGCGTCATCGAGAAATAACCGTCGAACTGGCTAGAGAGGCGTTACGCGACAAGCTGCTCCGAACAGCAGGCCAAACCCCAGATAGCACTCAGACCACCCTATCAGTACCTACCATTCAGAGCACAGTGGCCAAGGAATGGGGGGTAACCGTAGACGGACTTCGGTCCAAGGTAAGGACGAAGACCCTAACAGTACCTCGCCAGGTCGCAATGTTCCTAATCCGGGATCTCCTGGGACTCCAGCTCGTAGAGATCGGAATCGCATTTGGTGGGCGTGACCATTCAACCGTCATCCACAGCTTAGAGCGAGTCCAAGAAGAGCTTAAAGCGGACACCGCATTCCAGGCCAAGGTTCAAAGGGTCAGATCTCAATTAGAGACTCTAAGTCACTAAATAATCCCTAAGTCACTAATGATCCCACTGTAGATAGACCCCAACTTCTATGAAGCTATCTCCATTTACTACCATCATTCCCCATTCTTCCAACATATACTACCACTACGTAACTA
>DATFBS010000127.1:0-5943 GCA_035253695.1 Gemmatimonadaceae bacterium | reverse complement strand
CGGGTCGATGTCGACGTCGAGCATGCCTGCCTCGATGCCATGGACCTCGTGTCCGGCGTCGAGAAACTGCCGGAGCATGAGCCCGCGTCCGAACCCCAGCTCGAGAACCCGCGCCTTCCTGCCGGTGGTGATCAGCGGGCTCATGCGCTGCGTGGTCAGCGCAATGCGGACCTTGTCGAATGCCGCGCTGCCGCCCCACGCGTGGCCGCGCACCGGCCCACTCGAATACCGAAGATCGCGCACGATGTGGCCACAGCTGGGACATTTCGCCAGCACGGTGTCGTGGCCGACATCCCACCATACCGTGCGGGTATTGCACGCCGGACAGGCGGGGGACTCGGCTGCGGAGGGTTTCATCTCATTCAGTGGGAGGAGGCGTCGCGACGAGCCAGGCAGTCATGATCAGGACGAGAAATCCGAGCGCAAGCTCCAGGGCCGCGGTTCGGCGCAATGTGCCGACCCGATTGGCGTCGATCGCCGGCCGCAGGCGCTTCCAGTTGTACGCCCCGGCCAAGAGCACCAGCACGACGCCACCGATCTTCCAGAGGAATACTCGTCCGTAGTCGGTCGTCGTAAGTGCACTCCACGCTCCAATCCGGAGCACCGCGGCAACGATTCCCGTGATCGCCAGAGCTGCGGCGAACGTCAGCGCCATCGGCGAGAAGGCATCGACCATTCCGCGCACTGCCAGTCCACGGCCTAACGGCTCGAGGCGCGCAGTGGCCGGGACGCCCGCGACCAACACGAGCAGGAGTGCGCCCAGCCATCCCCCGGCGGCGAGAACGTGTACCACGCTGGCGAGCACCGCGCCGACGGTCCACTTACCCGATGCAACGGCGTGCCCCGACAGCGCTGTCGCAAGCGCGAGTCCAAGAATGCCGACTGCGGCCATCGACCAACTGGCCCGGGCTGGGCGCGCGAGAGCGATGACCACCGCGGCAACGGACGCGCCGGCAAGCATGAGACCCCAACCCCACGGGGTGCGTGTCGCGGCCGAAAAAAAGGACGCGTCGGGAAACGCGCCCTGTATGGCATACGACTGCGCGATGAATCGTGCCGCGACGAGCAGTGCCAGTGCGCTCGTCGCCACGAGTGCGGCTCGCGCGGCGCGATGACGGGCCTCGACCACAAAGTCGGCGCCCAGGTCGGGGACGCGGTGATGCGTCGCCGGGACGACGATCAGCGCGAAGACCACCGCGCCGATGACGACGAGGATCGCGCCGAAGCTGAGCAGACGGATGACGGCGTAGGGCCAGGAGCCTACACCGAAGGGTGCGGTCTCCGAGGTCGCTTCCGGTGGTGCGGTTGTGTCCGGAGCGACCGCTGGTAATGCGGCGGTGGCCGCCGAATCCATCGGTGAACGCGCGAGACCGGAGGCATCGGCCGCGATCCGAAACGCCACGGTGCCGCGCACGGGATGACCGTCGGCGCTGGTAATCTGCCACGTGATGCGGTAACGGCCGGCGCGGAGCGGGCCCATGACATCGGCGACGACGATGGCGGTGGAGTCCGGTGCGGCAGCGCGGAGCTCGGAGAGCACGACACGCTGCGAATCGGGCCCAATCAGCTCGACCTCCGTGAAGGCGAGTTGCGGCGGCTCGCTGAACGTGAGCCGGATCACGCGCGGGGCGACTCGAAGGAGCGCGCCATTGGCCGGCTCCGATTTTCGCAGCACCCCGTGCGCGAAGAGCACCGCGGGCCCGATGAGAACGAGCGCGATGACGGGCAGTGCCCGGCCGCGAAGGGATCGCATCACTCATTTTATCCCGCGGCGTCGCTGCGAGGTAGCGCGCCCCTCGGTGCGCACGTGCGGGCACGCTTCGTGTACTAACGCCATGTCGGACATTATCCGGAGGAACCTCGATGGGCGGGAGCAAGCCTAGTCAGTTCTGGCAGAAGGAGCCGCCGGCCACGGATCGCAAGTGGCGGGCAGAGGACGAAGGTGTGCTCGAGCGGGAGAAGCACGAATTCGCGGGGAGCGAGGCACAGGATCGAGAGATGATTCCCGGCCAGAATCGCAAACCATCGAATCGCGCCAAGTCCCAGAAGCCCGGGAAGAAACGCGCGGGGAAGCGAGGGAAGTCCGGGCGCTGATCCGCACGGGCGGTGGGCGCGCCGTCCCGCGCCCCCGCCAGCCTTCCGGAACCATTCGCGCGTGCGGTGCGTAATGCCCGCATGAGTTCCATCGCGCCATCCTGGCCGCGGATCTACTGGCGGCAAAGTCGATCCCACCGCTATAGCCTGCTCTTCGCTCTTCCGCTCCTCGTCCTCTACGAGGCGATGGCCGCCATCCTCGGCCATGGCGAAACGCAAGCAATCCGCAATGGCGCCGATGTTCTTCTCAAGAGCGCCTTCTTGGCCCTGCTCGGGTCGCACGGGCCACTCGTGTTCGGCATCCTGCTCATCGGCGTAGCGCTGTGGCTGGTGATCCGCGACATGCGAGCCCATGGCTCGCGGTTGTCACCGCGAATCTTCGCCGTCATGATGGCGGAGTCGATCGCGTTGGCGCTGGCGTTCGGCATCGTCGTGTCGTCGATCACGACGCGGGTGCTCGCGCCCTTCGCCGCGCTCGCGCAAACGCCGATGCACCAGCTGGATCTGATGACGCAGCTGATGGTCTCGCTCGGCGCGGGCCTGTACGAGGAGCTGCTTTTCAGGGTCCTCCTCGTCGGCGCGATCGCGGCGTTAGGCATCCGCGGCTTCGGATGGCGTCCCCGAACGGCGAACGTGGTCGCCGTGGGCTTGGGGGCGGTCATCTTCTCGGCATTTCACTACATCGGGCCGTTCGGCGACCGGCTCGAGGCGGGCTCGTTCACCTTTCGCCTCATCGCCGGCATCTTTTTCAGCGCCCTCTTCGTCACGCGCGGCTTCGGCATCACCGCGTGGACGCACGCGCTCTATGATGTCTTCCTCCTCTTCGGCTGACATTCCTCGGAGTGACGGCGAGCCTCCCATCGTCGAGCATCATCTGACGGTGAAGCGCACGGCGCGGTATTGCACCCTTGGTGATCCCTCGGCGAGCCCGACCGAGGTGTGGATCGTCTGTCATGGGTTTGCGCAGCTCGCGCGCGCCTTCATTGAGGAGTTTCGCGCCATTGCGAGCGCCAACCGACTGATCGTGGCGCCGGAGGCACTCAACCGCTTCTACCTGAATCGAGAGGGCGGGCGTGCCGGCGCGAACGCACGGGTAGGGGCAACCTGGATGACGCGCGAAGATCGGCTGGCGGAAATCGACGACTACGTGCGCTATCTCGACGACCTCCACCGCGAGATCGTCGAGCGGCATCGAGGGCAGAACGTTCGCGTCACCGCGCTCGGTTTCTCTCAGGGAACGGCGACGGTGGCACGATGGCTCGCGCATGGCGCCACGAAGCTCGACCGTGTGGTGCTGTGGGCCGGCCTTCTCCCGCCGGAGATCGATCCCCTCGGTCCCCACCGTGAGCGGCTGGCATCGGCGGACCTGATTCTCGTGCACGGAACGAGGGACGAGATGCTCGCGCAACAGCAGCCGCGGGCAGAGCAGGAGAGGCTCGAGAAGGCAGGGATTCGCGCGCGGGTTCTCGACTTCGATGGCGGGCACAGGATGGACCGGGATACCCTGGCCCGCTTGGCCGACGATCGACCCAACGGGTGACAGAATTCAGGATCGGACATCTCCCGTCTGTGCCGTTGCCTTACCCGTTATAGATCTTTCCCGACGCAGCGTACTGCTCGAGCACCGCGCGGGCCTCTTCCTGCAATACTCCGCGCACGATCGTAACTCCCCTATCCTCCAGGTATCGGTATGACTCGGGGAACACCGGGCCCTCATCGAAGCCCGCGCGCATCGCGTCGTCGCGCGTTGCGCCGCACACCAGCCGCCGCACGCCGCTCCAGAGGGTAGCGCCGAGGCACATCGCGCACGGATCGCACGACGAGACGACCGTATGCGCCGGCAGGCCTGGCGCACCCAGTGTGTAGCTGCCGACGCGTCGCTGCGCCACCATGAACGCGAGCACCTCGGCGTGCAGGATCGAATTGTTCTCGGGAACGACCCGGTTTACCCCGACCGACACGAGACGGCCGGTCTTCTCCTCAACGATTATCGCGCCGAACGGACCCCCACCATGCTTCACATTCTCGGCGGCCAGTGCGATCGCGAGGCGCATGCGGGACTCGTCGTCCGCGTATGTGCGTGCCCAATCGACGACATCATCGATCCACTCGGGCAGCTCGATCCGCACTGCGCGAACGCTCACGTGACCCGAGCGCGGTCCGCTCGCCCGGCGGAGCGACACATCGCGCGGACAGGGCAGATGCCGCAGCGTGCGATACGCGCCGTGCAGATGAGCGCGCCCAGCTCCATGATCGCCTGGTTGTGCGTCCACGTCGCGCGGCCTGTGCGCGGCAAAACCGCTTCGGCGATCGCCCAGATCGTTCGCTGTCCATGTGTGCTCCGTGGATCGAGCCGCGGAGCGAACACGCGGCGCAGGACCCGCGCGACGTTGGTGTCGACGAGCGGAGCCCGACGCTCGTACGCAAACGACGCGACCGCGCCAGCGGTGTACGCCCCGATGCCGGGAAGCCGGCGTAGCTCGACCGGATCCGACGGGAGTGTGCCAGCTCCCCTGTTCACCGTGCGGGCCAGTGCGTGGAGGTTGCGCGCCCGGGCGTAGTAGCCGAGTCCCGACCACGCCTCCATGACACGAGCGGGACGCGATTGGGCGACGGCGTCGAGACTGGGGAATTCCCGAAGAAACCCGTCATATCGCTCGAGCACTCGTGTCACCTGCGTCTGCTGGAGCATGAGCTCAGAGACGAGGATGCGATACGGATCGCGCGTGCGGCGCCACGGGAGATCGCGGCCGTGGGCGCGGAACCAGGCACGGAGGCGACCGCCGAAGCGCCGGCGCAGCTCCTTCGGAACGCGCACGGCGCGCGGAAGGCGAACGGATGTCATCGCGGCGCGAACGATATGAAGGCGCGCGAGCGGGCGCCAGCGCAAAACGCGGTGCAGCCCATTAGACTTCGGGCGCTATCGCACTCCCGCCTAACCCTCAAGCCCGCCCTCATGTGCATTCGTAACGCTGCCCTCGCGTTGGGGACGCTGGCGCTCCTCGTCGCGCCGTCCGCGAAAGCCCAATCCGCTTCGTTTTCCTACGCGCCCGGCGCGTCGCAGTATCGCGTGCAGTCGACGACGAAGATTGTCCAGGAGGTCAACGGTCAGACGAACGAGGGCGAGGTCAACACACGCCACGTGCTGACGCTCGCCATCGGTCGAAAGGCGAAGGACACGCTCGCCCTCAGCTACACATGGGATTCGGCGAGCGTCTCGACGACTCCTGGTATTCCGGCGCCCGACCTGTCCAAGATCGGCGGGACGAAAGCGTCCGGTTTCGCGTCAGCTACCGGGAAGATGTATTCCTTCAACCCAGGCACGGCCGCCGAGGGGATGCCGGATATGGCGGAGTTCGAGCTGTTCCTTCCCGTGGTGACCGCCGCGAACAAGAAGGTCGGTGACAGCTGGGTGGACACCCTAACGGTGAAGGGCAATCGCGGCGGAATCGACGTGAACACCACCGTCATTGTGACGTCGACGATGGCGGCCGACACCACTTATGGCGGCGAAAAGGCCTGGCGCATTCAGCGCAACCTCGTGTTCACCCTGTCGGGTGCGGGCGAGCAGCAGAACATGGCCCTGGTGATCGAGGGGACCGGGACCGGCGAGCGCACCGATTACATCACGTCGAACGGGACGTACCTCGGCTCCGCGCTGATGCAGACGTCGAAGAGCGTCGTGACGCTCCCTGCGAGCGGCATGGCGATTCCCATGACGACGACGGTGACTTCGAGAGTGGAGCGCGTGAGGGGCTAGGAGTCCGGCCCGCGGGTGCCGGGCGCGTAACGCCTCACGACGGCCAGCAGCTCGCGGTCGCTGATCGGCTTGACGAGATAGTCGTCGCC
>DATFBS010000126.1:0-27740 GCA_035253695.1 Gemmatimonadaceae bacterium | reverse complement strand
CTCCTGCCCGATCACTTTGCAGGGACCGAGCAGCTGGGCCTTCTCGGGCGTGAGAATCGCTTCGCCGGCCACCTGCTGCATGTCGCTCGATACGACGGTCAGCCGGATCGGATGCGATAGATCCTCAGCGATCACTGCCTGCGCGAGGTGGAGCAGGCTGTGGAAGGAAAGGTCGCGTACGCGCTCCGCCGACAGCACGGCGCCCGGCGGTGTGACACTGAAGCAATGCACGATGTCGACGGGCGCGACTCCCGCTGCTCCGAGGTCCCGGAACAGCATCTCGTAGCCGTCGCGGTCGGCCGGCGCGATCGTGAAATCGCGTTCGCCGATGCGCGCGTACCCGGCTCCCTGCGTAACCGTCCACACATCGCGTCCGGCGGCGCGCATACCTTCCGCGACTTTCGCTCCGAGGCCGCCGCCGTCGGCAAAGAGAACGACGGGTCCATTCTCGGCCGGGGTGACTACGGCGGACGGTGTCGTTCGCCTCCAGGAGGGCTGATACAGCCACTGCGCGACGTCGGCACGCTTCCTCGGCGGGCCATCTTCTGCGACTACGCTCGACACGCCCTTGCCAGGGGCGATCCAGTGACGGTGGCGCTCGAATGGATACGTCGGCAGCGGCACGCGACGACGACGCTCCTCCCCGTGCAGGGCACGCCAATCGACCTCGACACCGTGCGTCCAGAGGCGGCCCACCGCTCCGAGCGCAAACGCGACGTCGGAGACCTGTTCGTCGGGATGGCGCATCGACGGATAAATCCCGTGCGACGGCTGCTTCGCCGAGTGTTGGCGTGCGAGCGTCGTCAGAGTGCGGCCAGGGCCGACTTCGAGGAGCACACGCTGCGGATCAGCGAGAAGCTCACCCACCCCGTCGGCAAAGCGAACCGTCTGGCGAAGGTGCCGCACCCAGTAGCTGGGATCGGTCGCATCGGCGTCGGTGATCCACGTCCCGGTGACGTTGGAGACGAACGGCATCTTCGGCGCGCTGAGCGAGATACGACGTACGAATGCGCCGAACTCCTGGAGAATGGGCTCCAGCATCGCCGAATGCGCCGCGACGTTGATGTGGATGCGCCGGCAGTCGATCTCCTGCGTGGCGAGCGCGCGCTCGAGCGTCTCGATCGCCTTCACCGGTCCCGACGCCACACACAGCTCAGGCGCGTTCACCGCCGCGATCGACAGCTCCGGAGGGAGCATCGGGCGCAGCTCTTCGGCGGCGAGGGGAACGCTCAACATGCCACCCTCGGCCAGCCGCTCGAACAGGCGACCGCGAACGGTGACGAGCGCGAGCGCATTCTCGACGGAGAAGACACCGGCAAGGCATGCGGCGGTGTATTCGCCCATGCTGTGGCCGATCATCGCCTGCGGCTTGATTCCCCACGACATGAGCAGCTTCGCCAGCGCGAGCTGTGTGCTGAACAGCGCGGGGAGCGCGAGTGATGGACGCTCCAGCTCGCGAGTGGCCTGCTCTGCCTCGTCGAGAAGCGGGAACACCAGCGGCGCGAGGTCCACGCCGTACTCCGCCTTCATGAATGCAAAGCACCGATCGATTTCGGCACGATATACGGGCTCCACCGCGTAGAGGTGGGCGCCCATCGTCGCGTGCTGTGCTCCGCCACCGGCGAACATGAATGCCACCGCCGGTGCTTCCTCGCCGGCCTGCTGCGTTGCGACGCGCTTGGGATCGTTGCTTTCGAGCAGCTCGGCCGCCTCGGCCGCATCGACGGCGGCGATGGCGCGCCGGTGTGCAAACGCCTGCCGGCCGACCTGAAGGGTATGCGCCACGTCGGCGAGCGGCGCGTCGCTGTCACGAAGGAACCGCGCGAGATTCGCCGTTGCGGCGTCCAGAGCCGTCGGCGTCTTGGCGGACACGACCAGTAGCTGCTGCGGCCGCGCCGGCTCGTCCGAGGGACCGGCGTTAGGCGCCTCCTCGAGAATCACGTGGGCATTGGTGCCGCCGGCGCCCAGGGCGCTGACGCCCGCGCGCCGCGGCACTCCATTGGCCGTCCACTCGCGCAGCGTCGTATTGACGAAGAACGGGCTGCTCTCGAACTCGCAGGCGGGGTTCGGCCGCTCGAAGAACAGGCTCGGGGGGATCTGCCTGTTCTTGAGCGCCAGAACCGTCTTGATGAGTCCCGCGGCACCGGCCGCGGTATCGAGATGACCGATGTTCGACTTCACCGAGCCGATCGCGCAGTAGCCGGACTTTCGCGTCTTCGCGCGGAACGCCTGGGTGAGCGCGGTGATCTCGATGGGGTCGCCGACCGGAGTGCCGGTGCCGTGTGCTTCGACGTACGTGATGGTCTCGGGATCGACACCCGAGATCGCGAGCGCTTCCGCCACGGCCTTGGCCTGGCCATCCACGCTCGGCGCGAGATACCCGACCTTCATCGAGCCATCGTTGTTGATGGCCGAGCCCTTGATGATGGCGTGGATGGTGTCGCCGTCGGCCATCGCGTCGACAGCGCGACGCAGCACTACGACTCCGACGCCACTCCCGAAGACGGTGCCCTGCGAGCTCTCGTCGAACGAGCGGCAGTGCCCGTCGGGCGAGACGATCTCGCCTTCCTTGTAGATGTATCCTGCCGTGTGCGGCTGCCGAATCGTGGATCCGCCAGCGATCGCCATGTCGCACTCGCCGTTCAGCAGGCTCTGCACCGCCTGATGGATCGCGACGAGCGACGTGGAGCACGCCGTCTGCACGTTCACGCTCGGCCCCGTCAGGTTCATCAGGTACGAGACGCGCGTGGCAAGGAAATCCTTGTCGTTCCCGGTATGGCGAAGCAGGAAGAAGCCGACCTGCTGCACCAGCTGTGGATTGGTCAGCAGGTTGTTGATCATGTACATGCTGGCGCCGCACCCGGCGTACACGCCGATCGAGCCGTCGAACGTCTCCGGCACGTGGCCGGCGTGCTCGAGCGCGCTCCAGCTGCATTCGATGAAATGCCGCTGCTGCGGATCCATGATCGAGGCGTCCCGCGGGCTGAACCCGAAGAACGCGCCGTCGAACATCTCCATCTCCGGCAGCAGGAAGGCGGCCTTCACGTACTCCGGATCGCGGAGCAGCGCCGGATCGATTCCCGAGGCCTCGAGCTGCGAGTCGGTGAGCTGCGTGAGCGACTCGACTCCGTCGCGCAGATTGTTCCAGTATTCGGCCAGGTCGCGCGCCCCGGGGAAGCGTCCCGCCATCCCGATGACGGCGATATCCGTCTCGGCGACCGTCATTCCCTTCGTATTCGTCATTGCCGTTCCTGAGGAGTCGCCAGCTCTTCCCAGCTGGCCGCAGCTGGTCCACGCCGGCGGCGCATCATCGCCTGTCGGCGCGTCTCCGCGCGATCGAGACTCTCTTCCACCACACTCGCCGTCGCGCTGCCGCCGCCCATGTGCTTGGCGAGGGAACGGATCGTCGGGAAGCGAAAGAGGTCGGTGAGTGACACCTGGCGATCGACAGCCGTGCGGAGCCGGGCGTGCACGCGCACCGTCAACAGCGAGTGACCGCCGATGTCGAAGAAGTTGTCCTGAACGCCAACGCGCGGAACGTTGAGAATTTCCTGCCAGATCGCGGCGATGGTGCGCTCGAGGTCGTTGTCCGCGGCCACGAACGTCGGCGCGGCGGCCGCCGATACGCCGCTCTCCGGCGCCGGCAGGGCCTTGCGGTCGATCTTGGCGTTAGGCGTGAGGGGGAACGCCTCGAGCACGACGACGTGTGACGGCACCATGTAGTCGGGCAGCTGGGTCTTCAGCGCCTCACGGACCGCCACCTGGTCGATCGTCTCACCGGGAACGGCGACCACGTACGCCACGAGCCGCTTGTCACCCGGACTGTCCTCGCGCGCCACCACCACCGCCTCGCGAACACCCGGCTGTAGGGCGACGAGTGCCTCGATCTCACCGAGCTCGATCCGATGTCCGCGGATTTTCACCTGGTGATCGAGACGGCCGAGGAAATCGACCACGCCGTCAGCCCGGAAGCGAGCGAGGTCGCCGGTGCGATAGAGGCGACCGCCATTCGTACGGAACGGGTTCCGCACGAAGCGCTCGGCGGTGAGCTCCTCGCGCTTGTAGTAGCCGCGCACGACCCCGGCTCCACCGATCAACAGCTCGCCGGGCACGCCGACAGGTACTGGCTGGAGATTGCGGTCGACGATGTAGAACTCCGTGTTCGCGATGGGCTGGCCGATTGGAATCGAGCCGGCGTCGCCGTTCACGTGATAGGTCGATGACCAGATCGTGGTTTCCGTCGGGCCGTACATGTTCACGATCTCGGCGCGGGTCAGCGCCTGAAGCTCTGCGGCCAGCGTCGGTGGGAAGGCTTCGCCGCCGATCATCAGCTTCTGAAGGGATCCGAGCGCCGTGCGCGCTTCGTCCTGCGCGAGCAGCAGGCTCGCCATCGATGGCGTGCATTGAAGGTGCGTGACCTTGTGGCGCGCCAGCTGCGCGGGCACCGACCACTTCTCGGCGTCGCGCGCCTCATCGCGCGCGCTCCGCTCGCGGACGTTCGCGAGCATGTCGAGGCTCTCGAGCACCGAGTCCTCATCGACGCCGAAGTCGATCAGACACGCGATCTCGTCGATGCCCACGCCCTTCAAGCGATTCACCATCCGGACGCAGGTGTCCGGCGTCCCCATGAGGGCGCTCGTGTCGAAGTACCGGTGGAACCCGTGATCCAGGATCGCTTCCCAGTCCTCGGGTGTCAGCGCGTTGGAGCGAATGTCCTGGCCGCGACCCTCGGCGAGATCCTTGATCAGATCGACCGACGTGCGGAGATATTCGCGGAACGGGCCGCGCACCTTGTCCTTCACCACCTGCATGTCGCCGCCGACGAACGTGTGCATCATCAGCGTGACGTGGCCTTCGCCCGGGTGCCCGGCGTCGCGCCATGCCTTCCGGTAGATCGCGACCCGCTCGGCGAGCTGCTCGATCTTCTGGCCGAGCAGGTGCGTGAGCAGGTTCGCGCCGATTTCGCCGGCCTTGCGGAAGGTCTCGGGCGTTCCCGCGGCGGTGATCCAGATCGGCAGATCCTTCTGCACCGGACGCGGCATCGTCTTGACCTCGACGTCCTTGCCCGACCCGCCCTTCGTCGTGATCGCCTCTCCGCGCCACAGCTTCCGCACCGTCTCGATGTACTCGAAGATCACCTCACGACGGCGCGCGTAGTTGTCGGGCGCGAATGCGAAGTCGCGATCGTGCCAACCGGACGCGATGGCAATCCCCGCGCGCCCGGCCGAGATGTTGTCGACGACCGACCATTCTTCCGCGACGCGCAGCGGGTTGTGGAGCGGGAGCACCACGCTGCCCGCGCGAATCTTCACGTTTTTCGTGATCGCAGCGATGGCGGCGCTCGTCACAGCGGCGTTCGGATAGAGCCCGCCGAACGAGTGGAAGTGACGCTCCGGCGTCCACACGGCCTCGAAGCCGTGCGCGTCGGCGAACTTCGCGCCTTCCATCAGGAGACGATACTTGTCGGTGCCCGCCGTCTGCTCGTTGCTGGCGAAGTAGAAGAGGCTGAAGCCGATCTTCCGATCGACGAACGGCTCCGCTGCCTGTGCCGCCATGCGCGAGGCATCCTGCTCAGCCTGGATCACGACCTTGAAGCCGCGGGTCAGCGTCCAGAACAGCTCGAGCACCGAGATGTCGAACGAGATGCTGGTGACGGCGAGCCACGTCCCCGGCGCGTCGGCACCGAGGCGCTGGTCCATCCCGGCGAAGAAGTTGACGACGTTGCGATGCTCGATCATCACACCCTTCGGCTTCCCCGTGGACCCGGAGGTGTAGATCATGTACGCCAGGTTGCTCGCGCCGGCGTCGCGGGCCGGTGCCTCCTCGCGCTCGCGCGAGATCGAATCCCAGTCGCGATCGAGGCAGACCACCTTGGCATCGTTCTCCGGCAGGCGATCGAGCAGCCGGCGCTGGGTGAGCACGACCGGCGCACCCGAATCGGCCAGCATGAACGCGAGGCGATCCTTCGGATAGGTTGGATCGAGTGGGACGTAGGCGCCGCCAGCCTTGTGAATGCCTAACAACGCGACCATCATCTCGATCGACCGCTCGGCGAACACGCCGACGAGGACATCGGGACCGACGCCAAGCTTCCGGAGTGCGTGGGCGAGCTGGTTGGCCCGCGCATCGAGCTCGCGGTACGTCAGCTCGTCGGCCTCGAACACCACCGCGACGCCGTTCGGCGTGCGCTCGACCTGCGCCTCGAACTGGTGGTGGATGCACTCGTCCGCCGGAACGACGGTCGTCGTGTCGTTCCACTCCTCGAGCATGAGGCGCTGCTCGGTGCGCGTGAGCACCGGCAGCTGCGACAGACGGAGCTCCGGATTCGCCGCCACGCCTTCGAGCAGCGTGACGAAGTGACCCGCCATCCGCTCGATGGTCGCCGCGTCGAACAGATCCGTGTTGTACTCGATGTGGCCGGTGTAGCCGGCCTCGGCCGCCACCATCGACAACGTGATGTCGAACTTCGCCGCGCCGGCGTCGACGTCGAGCTGGCGAAGCGTGAGCTCCGAGAGCGCGAGCGGCACCAGCGGCGTGTTCTGGAGAATGAACAGCACCTGGAAGATCGGCGAGCGGCTCAGGTCACGCTCCGGGTGCACCGCGTCGACGATCCGCTCGAACGGAATGTCCTGGTTCGCGTAGGCGCCGAGTGCCGCCTCGCGAGTCCGCGCAATCAGCTCGCGGAACGTTGGATCGCCGGACAGATCGCCACGCATCACCAGCGTGTTGACGAAGAACCCAATCAGCTCCTCGACCTCCACGCGGCGGCGGCCGGCGACCGGCGAGCCGACGATGATGTCTTCCTGTCCTGAATAGCGCGCGAGCAGCGCCTGGAAGGATGCGAGCAGCGTCATGAACAGCGTCGCGCCATCGGCCGCGCTCACCGTGCGCAGCGTCTCGATGATCTCGGCTGCCACCGTGAACGTGTGCGTCGCACCCCGGAACGTCTGGACGCTCGGACGCGGACGATCGGTCGGGAGATCGAGCTTGGGAAGCGGTCCCGCGAGCTGCTTGCTCCAGTACGCAGCCTGCTCGCTGAGCACGTCTTCCTGCAGCCACTCGCGCTGCCACTGCGCGTAGTCTGCGTACTGAACCGGGAGCTCGCTCAGCGGCGACTGCCGGCCAGACGCGAGGGCCTCGTACAACGCGCCGATCTCGCGGTACAGCACGCCGCGTGACCACCCGTCCGACACGATGTGGTGCATCGTGAGCACGAGGAGGTGATCTCGCGGAGTGATCCGCACGAGCAGGGCGCGGAAAAGCGGCCCACGCTCGAGATCGAAGGGGCGCGCGGCCTCCTCGCGAGTGACACGTGCAACCTCGGTCTCGATACCCGCGATGTCGGTGGCGTCGAGATGGCTGACCGGAAGAGCCACGTCACGCGGCGGCTGAACGACCTGGCCGGGCGTTCCGTCGACTGATGGGAACACCGTGCGGAGCGACTCGTGACGGCGAACGATCTCGCTGAGTGCACGCTGGAGCGCCGCGAGGTCGAGCTCGCCCTGCAAGCGGATGACCGCCGAGAGATTGTACGCTGCGCTGTCCGGCTCCAGCTGGTTGAGGAGCCAGAGCCGCTGCTGCGCGAAGGAGAGCGGCAGCGCGCGATCGCGCGACACGCGGCGAATCGGCGGCATTGCCCGCCCTGCCGCTGCCCGGCTCGCCACCTCGATCGACTCGGCGAGACGCGCGATCGTCGGCGCCTCGAAGAGTCGGCGCAGCGGCACGTCGACGTTGAACGCCTGGCGCACGCGGGCCATCACGCGCATCCCCATCAGGGAATGGCCGCCGAGGGTGAAGAAGTTGTCCTCGACACCGACGCGATCAATGCCGAGTACCGACATCCAGATCGCGGCGAGCATCTCCTCCACGGGCGTACGCGGTGCGACGAAACCCGTACCAAGCTCGAGCGAGGAGAGGTCGGGCTCCGGGAGGCGCGCGCGGTCGACCTTGCCGTTCGGGGTACGCGGCACGGCGTCGAGCGCGACGAACGCCGACGGCACCATGTAATCAGGCAGCGTCCTGCCGACGAAGCGACGCAGCTCATCCACGGTCGGCGCGGGGGCCGGCGAATATGCCGCGACGATGTACGCGATCAGGCGACGGTCGCCGGGCGCGATTTCGCGCGACGTGACCACCGCTTCACGAATCGCCGGATGGGCCCGAATGGCCGCTTCGACTTCCTCGACCTCCACGCGGAAGCCGCGGATCTTCACCTGATTGTCGGAGCGTCCGAGGAACTCGATGATTCCATCCGCGAGCAGCCGCGCGCGGTCACCGGTGCGGTAGAGGCGCCCATTGACCGACTCACTGAATGGATCGGCGATGAACCGCTGCGCCGTGAGCTCAGGTTGATTGAGATATCCGACCGAGACGCCGTCTCCGGCGATGCACAGCTCACCGGGCACACCGATCGGAAGCGGGCGCAGCTTCGCGTCGAGCACGTAGGCCCGCATGTTCGCGATTGGCCGACCGATGTGCACGATCTTGACGCTCTCTTCGAGCATCGCGGGAATCGGATAGACGGTGACGATACCGGTCGTCTCCGTCTGGCCGAACATGTTGATCAGGCGGGCGGGATGTCCGAACTCGCGGGACCAGATCCGCGGCAGCTCCGAGGGCAGTGGCTCGCTCGCCGTGAGAATCAGTCGCAGCTGATTGTCCAGCACCGCGCGACGTGCATCGGCCGACAGCGTGCGCAGCGCCTGAATGCAATGCTGCCAGTACGAGGGAACGAGGTCGATCACCGTCACGCCACGCGAAGCAATCGTCTCGAACAGCGCCACCGGGTCGCCGAGCAGCGCCGGCGAGGCGATCACGATCGTCGCGCCCTGCGTGAGCGGCAGCACCAGCTGCCGCACCGACGACGAGAACGCCATCGAGGCGGTGTGCAGGTAGCGGTCGCTCGTCGCGATCCCGAGCGTGGCACGCATCGCCTGCGCGTAGTTGCGCAGGTTGCGGTGCGTGACCATGACGCCCTTCGGCGCGCCGGTCGAGCCCGACGTGTAGATGACGTACGCCAGCGAATCCGCGGTCGTCGCGACGCGCGGGTCGTCTTCCCTTTCGGAGGCCAGCGCGCTCGGATCATCGAGGCTGATGACCGGTACCTCGATCTCCGGGAGCGCCGAAAGCACCCGCTGCTGCGTGACCATGGCGACCACGCGGGAATCGGCAAGCACGTAGGCGTTGCGATCGCGCGGATAGCGCGGATCGAAGGGCACGTACGCCGCACCCGCCTTCAGGATGCCGAGCACGCCGACGATCATGTCGGGGCCACGCTCGACCGCGAGACCAACGAGCGCGCCCGGGGTTACGCCCGCCGCGCACAACGCATGAGCGAGCTTGTTCGCGCGGCGGTCGAGCTCACCGTAAGAAACGACCGCGCCATCGAACTCGACAGCTGGGGCATCCGGCGTGTGCGCGGCGTGCTGCGCGATCACCTCGTGGACGAGCGCCACGTTCGTGCGCTCGTGGCGCGTGTCGTTGTAGTCGATGAGAAGGCGCTGACGCTCTTCGTTCGTGATCAGCGGCAGCTCGCTGAGCGTGCGACCCGGGTCGCCGGCCATGCCCTCGAGCAGCGTGCGCAGATGGCCGACCATGCGCGTAACGGTCGCGTCGTCGAACCTGTGCCGGTCGTACGATATGCGAATCACGACGTCCGGCTCGAGGCTCGCGAAGATCGTGAGCGGATCGGTCATCTGCTCGATCGACCGCACGTCCTGGCGACCCCAGCGAGCGCCGAGCATCGCGCGCAGGCCCTGGGTGATTCCCGTTTCGACGAGCATGAGGCTCTCGAACAGCGGGCGTCCGCGCGGGATCTCCGACCACTCCTGAATGCGCGACAGCGGGGCGTGCTCGAACTCGCGAGCGCTATCCTGCTGACGCTGCAAGGCAACCAGCCACTCGAGGAGCGAAGACTCCGGATCGACGTGAACTCGCAGCGGAACGGGATTGAGGAACAGGCCCACCATCGAATCGCCGCCGTCCACTTGCGACCGCGCCCGCCCGCGCGCGTCGCCGAAGACCACATCGGCCTCTCCGCTGTATCGGCTGAGCAGAAGCGCCCAGGCACCCTTCACCATCGTGTGCAGGGTGAGGCCGTGTCGCTGCGCGAGCGACCGGAGCGCGCTCGTCACACCATCCGACAGTCGCAGCTGCTGCTCGCCGAAGTTCCCGTCCGACGCCAACAGCTCGCCCGGCGCTCTTGCCACCATGAGCGGGGTCGGAGCCTGGAACCCGCGGAGCAGCTCCATCCAATACGTCTCCGCGCGAGCAAGATCCTTCCGCTGCAGCCAGCCGAGGTAGGACTCGAAGGCAGCCGGCGTGGGCAGCATCGGCTCTACTCCCTCGACGAGCGCGTCGTACGCGAGGAACACCTCACGCAGGACGATCAGGCGCGACCGCCCATCGAGCAGCGCGTTGTGCGACGTCCAGACCATCTTCCACTCGCTCTGGTCGACGCGGAACATCGCGAGCCGCATGAGCGGGGCGACCGCGAGGTCGAAGCCGCCGCGACGGTCGACCCGCAGATAGCTCTCGAGGCGGTACTCGTGCTCGGTCGGGGCAACGCCCCGCCAGTCCTCGAGCTCGATCGGCAGGGTCACGCCAGCACCAAGGTCGAGCACGGGGACCTCGACACCTTCCCATCGGAAGGAGCTCCTCAAAACCGCGTGCCGATCCATGACCCGTTCCCACGCCAGGCGGAACAAGTCGGGTTGCAGGTCGCCGTTGACCGTGAAGACGGTCTGCTGAACGAACGCGCCGGACTGCGGGGCGTCCAGGTTGTGCAGCAGCATTCCCTGCTGCATCGGCGACAGCCGGTACGCGGTGTCGAGTGTGGTGACGCCCATGTCGCTTGCGGTTGAGGCGGGGGACGGGAGGATCGTGCGACGCCGGGATCGGCGCTGAGATAGCCACCGATGCCGCGCGCGACGGTTTCGCAAGAAGCGAGCGCTCGGCGACCACTGTGTTGGGGGCCGTCTAAGTCGTTGTCGAATCGAGTGATATCGGCGGTGTGACCACGCCGGAATGCATGCCACGAGCAGGCCCGTGTGGCGGGTGTGCAACGAGCGCCAATACCGCGCAACACATGATGAGGGGGTTCCACACTTCCCGCGTCGCCGCCTCGCGGCGAGGGTCACCGCTACCGGACGGTGCGGCCTTCGTCGATCAACCCGACTGCCGGAAGTCGCGGTGCGACGCTCGAGCTCAGGCCGGCCAGATCCGCACCGGCCGCGATGGCGACGGGGGCGTCAGAAGCCGAGGGGCCCGCGGCCCCCCGCCGCTCGTAGTTGAAGAAGCGCTTCAGCGCCAGGAAATGCTTTTCGAAGAGGTGCCAGCTGGCGAAGGCGAGGGCGTAGGAGATGGCTATCCCGGCCAGCAGTACGCCAATCTGTGCCGGTAGCTGAGAGCCAAGCACGGTAGGGAGCTTTCCTCCCAACTGCGTCAGCTGCCCGTGAAAGACGTTGCGGACCACGATGTGGATGAGGTATAGCGCGTAACTGTACCGTCCGAACGCGGCGAGTGTCGCCGAGCTCAGTACCCGCGCCCTCCGTGAGGAATCGGGGGCCGCGATCGCTCGCACCAGGAGGGCACCGAAAAGAAGCGCGATCGCCGTATAGGCTCCCAGCTGGACTCGCACATCGAGCGGGGGCAGGGTTCCGCCAACGGCGATGCGTGTCCATCCGATGACGATGGCAAGCCAGAGTGCCGAACCGAACATCACGGGCCGCGAGAAGCGGAGCAGCATCGCCGCACCCGATGGCTCTCGGGCAAGCACGGCCACCAGCGCCCCAACGGCAAGCGCGTCGATTCGAGCCGGCATCAGGGCGTAGCCGGCGATGCCATCCGGAGCCGTGTAATGAAGGCCGATGCGCGTCAGCTCGGCGAAGATGATTGCCCCAATGCAGATCTGAACGAGGCGTCGCCGGCTCGCGAAGAAAACGACGAGCGGCCACAGCAGGTAGAACTGCTCCTCGATCGCGAGAGACCAGAGATGGGTCGTATGACCCGGAACGCCCTCCCAACCAGCTCTCGCGAAGAGGATGTTGCTGAGGTAGGTCCAGAGCCAAAACTGCGTCTCGGCGGGAACCGCGGCCGCCGGACGAACGGCTGGCAGCAGAACCAGCACAAAAACGAGAAACGCGTAGTACAGGGGGAAGATTCGGAGCACCCGCCGCATGTAGAAATTGCGGAAAAAGTGCGCGCCCCCTTTGGCGTCGTACAGGATTCCCGTAATGAGGAAGCCGGAGAGAACGAAAAAGAGGTCGACCCCCACCCACCCCATTCGCGTGACGTCGAAGAAGACGTGCTCGGCAGTGGTCACCGCATTCACGAGCGTGAAATGAAGGACCATCACGGTGAGGACGGCCGTGCCCCGCAATCCATCGAGCACCGGGATGTGTGAGCGAGTGACGCGCGCTGACAACGCGTTCGCCGACTCGGATCGAACGACTGCCTTCATTGATAGGTGCCTTCGGCCCATCGCCAGGACAAAATCCTACCGACGGGCCCGGCGATCGCGACCGCACCGACATAACCGTCGGCGGGAAGCAATTCATGGAGATTCCAGCCAGACGCCCGTCGCGGGTCCGCGAGGGAGAGATCCGCGGGGCCGGACGACAGCATCGTGTCGAAGCCGCCAAGCGTCGCGGACAGGTCCTCGCCGGTCGCTTTCGCGTACGATTCCTTTCGCGTCCAGCACCGATAGAACGCGGATGGCTTGGCGGTGCTTGCCATCGTGCGCAGCGTGTCGCGCTCACGAGCCGTGAAGTGGCTCTCGACGATCGAATCGAGCTCGGAGATTGGCCGTATGCACTCGACGTCCACTCCGATCTCCCGACCGAGCGTAACGGCGATCAGCGCCATGTCTGCCGTGTGCGACAGGTTGAAGCGCAGCGCCGTGGGACCTCTTTCATCGGACAGCGCCGGTTTTCCGTTCTTGTCGACGGTGAACCGCAACGTGCGCGGAGCAGCCTTGCGATATCCGGCGAGCACGTCACGCAGGATGCCGTGCGCGACGACGTACCGACGCCGGTCGCGCTCGTTGCGAAACCGCTCCGCCCGGTTGAGCTCCTGGATCGACAGCAGCGACTCGAGCACCCGTACGGTGGCAGCCGGCTGCTCGAGGGACGCCGCCCACACGTGCACGTCGTCGACCATCAGCGTCGGCCGCACTCGCGGCGCCGGCCACAGAAGCGTCTCCGTGAGCGTTGCCGGTTCAGCTGACGTGTGCAGCATGGACGTGGGCTGGGGTAGCGGGGTCCGAGACGCGCGAATCCGCGTTATCTCTGCGATCAAATGAGGTCAGTGACACGTCCGAGCCGCGGACCCACCGGGCGAGGAGCGCGCGCTCCCGAACCGACAGAAGGCGGTGCGTGGGAAGCGTTACCAGAGTGCGTCGTAGCTCGCGAGCCCCGGGATGCTCCCGCTCATCGACGCAGAGTTGCGGCCGAAGCTCGGCCTGCTCCATGAGCGTCTGTGGATAGCCTGGCGCCATTCCCAACCGGGGCTCGATTGCGCAGTCGCGGAAATTACGCACCGCCGCGCGAAGGAAGCCGCTCTGTCCGCCCGCGATGACGCGCACCGGCTCGATACCGGTTTCCTTGACACCCGCCATCATCGTGTCGGCGTTCCGTCGCCGAATGCGCGTCTCGGCGTCGTCATAGGCCAGTGCGTCTCTCACCAGCGCAGCGGCCGCGTTCGAAAGAGCAGCCGGCTCGTGCGCCGGACGATAGACCATCTCGCCGAGACGGAGCATCGGGAGGCTGGCCGGAAGCGCGTAAAGGGACGGCCGTCCGAGAAGCCATTGCGCGCCGGCGACGGCGGCATCACGCAACCCACGCGACGGGCTCCCAAGGCGCAGCGCCGCGGCGCGCTGGGCGAGCGCCGTCTCGCGGAGGATCAGCGCACCGCCTCGCCCGCCGGTGACTCCCTTTCCACGTCCGAAGCTCAGAATGGAAAGCGCAGCGAGGCCGCCGAGTCGCTTGTGGTCGAGCGTTCCGCCGGCACCCTGGGCCGCGTCTTCGATTACGCTCACCCCCGCCTCGGCCGCCAGCCGCGCGACGCCCGGAACATCGGCCGGGTAGCCGTAGAAGTGGACGACGACGATCGCGTCGACGCCTCGCGACAGCGTGCGAGCCACCGACTCGAGATCGGGGCTCAACGTTGCCGGGTCGATGTCGTACAGCCGAACGCGAACGCCCGCGAATACCGCCGCGGCGGTGAGGTCGATGCACCCGTACGCCGGCAGCGCGACCGTTCCGCCCACGCCAGCCGTTAGGCGCATCGCCAGGATCAGCGCCGACGTGCCACTGTCGGTGAGCGCGATGCCGGCCGCGTCGAATCGCTCCGCCAGCGTCGCCGCGACGTCGGTGTGCGCACGACCGCCCGCGACGGCGGCACCCATCGCTCTGATGAGAGCGACGGGCCGAACGGGCGAATGGACGGGCGGCTGACGTCGGGCGATCACGCTGTGGCGGCTCCGACAGCGCGCGACGCTCGCGGGGTGAGATCGCGCCACTCGCATCGACGCGCCGCGGATGTGAACCGGAAGTCACGGAGGAGCCGCTCGAGTCGCGCAGGCGTGTCGGCGATTCCGCGATAGTGACGAACCCCGGTCACCCAGGAGACGGGCAATCGCGGCTGCGCCGTGTCGAGCTCCCACGGATGGATGTAGAACGTCCCGGTTCGCCCTTCCTGCTGGCATTGCCGAAAGGCATGACGAGTGAGGGCGTACGGAAACTGGCGGAAGTATCCCCCGCCGGCGGCGGGAATCTGAAGGCCGGCGACCCGCGCGGTGGTCAGCGGAAACTCCACGATGACTCCGGAGGGAGTCGACCGCAGGTGAGGCGCGGTCTGCGCAGCCGGATACCCGTATCCCGGCCGGCGGATCGGGAAGAGACTGGAGTCGTAGCGATACCCTTCCTCGAGCAGAACCTCGAAGGCCCATTCGAGCCCCGGTACGATCGAGAAGCTCGGCGCGCGAAATCCCTGAACGAGCTGCCCGGAAATGTCCTCGAGCAGGCGCCGGGAATCGCGCACGTCCGCGCGAAACTGCTGCGGCGAAAGCGTGCCGACCCGGCGATGCCACCACCCGTGGGACGCGATCTCGTGCCCCGCATTCGCGATCCGACGAATGATTTTCGGATTGGCCTCGGCGATCCACCCGAGGCAGAAGAAGGTGCCGGTCGTAGCGTGGCGATCGAGAAGGGCCAGTATCGCATCCACCCCGATGTCAACACGCGACCGGTACGATGGCCAGTCCTGTCGTGATACCACTCCCTCGAACGCGTTGACCTGGAAGTACTCCTCCACGTCGACCGAGAAGATGTGCGGATGGGGAGCGGGATCGGATCGAGGCATCGAATTGGGATGGGGGACCGTGGCGGCCGGGCGGCGCACTCGCAGTTAGCCTGCCACCGAACCCACTCTGCGCGCGGGGGTGAGCCTTTGTCCTAAGCACTTATGGGGCAATGGATAGCGACGAGCGAATTCGCCGCTGGCGCGAGTCCCCGCGGCACGGTCTTGTGGCAGATCCGCCACACCTGCACAGCGGTTGTTGTTACGCCCCACCACCTGCCTCGTCCCGTGCAATGATGCGCCGACCCTTCCCCCCTGTATGCGCACACTCATAGCACTCATCGCGACCGTCGCCGGCGTCATGCCGCTGGCCCGAGACGTATGCGCCCAATCGGCCTACGTGCTCGATCGATCCAACTCCCGCGTGATGTTTCGCGGTCGAGCCTTTATCCAACAGATCATCGGACGAAGCGAGGAGCTCGCCGGCAGAGTGGTCATGTCGGGCAGCGACGTGCGCTCGCTCCGCGGCGACGTGCGATTCAATGTCGCTTCGATCGCAACAGACCCGGCCGTGGAAGCCCGGGACCTCCTGCGGCTGTTCGGCGGTGATCGCCACCCTACGATCACCTTCCAGGTGGATTCCGTCGAGCGCGGAACCGACGTGGGGCCGTGGGCAGTGCACGGGCGGCTCACCATGAACGGAGTCACGCGCCCCGTCGCATTCTTCGGGCAAGCCAACGTGAGTGGTCGCCAGGTGATCGCGAGCGGGACGACCTCGGTCGATGTGCGCGATTGGGGCATACGCCCGCCACGGCGGTTCGGCGGCCTGATCAGCATGTCCCCTCAGATCACACTGAGCTTTCGCGCTGAGTTCCGCTCGCGCGGTAGCGTGCACACGACGGCGCTCTCCTTCCCCGACGGTCGCAACAATCAGCGCTGAGCACCACTAGCGGAGCACAAACGCTCCTACCATAGATAGGTCGACTCCGCGCACGGCGTTGCGCGAGTGTGGACCAGTTCTCATGGTGGGAACCGATGCCCTTACACGCTGCCACCCGGCGCGCGGTCGAGTCGCTCGATCCCGTCACGGGCGAGGTATGGCGCACCTGGACACCGCCGGATCCCGCCGCCGTCGACGCCGCTGTGGTGCGCGCTCGGGCGGCGCAGCCCGAGTGGGCAGCTCGGCCGTTAGGCGAACGCCGGCGCATCCTCCGCAGATTCCGCCTCGCCTTGAGCGACGGCCGTCGGGAAATCGCCTCGCTCATCGAGCGGGAAACCGGCAAGCCCGCGGCCGAGGCGATGGCGGCCGACATCCTCACGACGCTCGACGTCGCACGGTTCTGCCAGCGCGCCGCCTCCCGCGTGCTTCGTCCGACAACGTTCACGCCGGCGAACATCGCATTGTGGCGCAAACGGGTGACGATCGTACGCGAGCCGCATGGAGTCATCGGGATCATCTCGCCGTGGAACTACCCGCTGCTGCTTCCCGCGAGCGCATCGCTGGCCGCACTCGTCTGCGGGAACGCCGTGATCCTCAAGCCTTCGGAGCTCACGCCCTCGACGGCGGTGCGGCTCGGCGAGCTCCTGCACGATGCGGGTGTCCCCGACGCGATCTTTCAGGTGCTGCCTGGAGATGGGGCGACGGGGGCCGCGCTTGCCAGCGGGCAGGTCGACAAGATCATGTTCACCGGCAGCGCCGCGACCGGCCGGAAGGTCGCGGCCGCGTGCGCCGAGCGACTGATTCCCTGCTGCCTCGAGCTCGGCGGAAGCGATCCGGCGATCGTGCTCGACGATGCCGATCTCGCGACAGCCGCGAGTGGCGTGCTCTGGGGACGATTCACGAACGCGGGCCAGACGTGCGTCGCGCCGAAGCGCGCGATCGTGATCGATTCCGTTTACGACGAGTTCCTCGGTCATCTGCAGCAGGCTGCACAGCGATTGGTCGTGGGCGCGGGATCCACGGGGAGCGACGTCGGGCCGCTGATTCGTCCCTGGCAGGCCGATGTCCTCGAGGCGCAGCTCCGCGATGCCGTGGCGCGGGGGGCCAAGGCACATGGCGCGGCCCGCACCTCCCGCGAATTCTTTGCGCCCACCGTCGTCGCCGAGGTGACGGCCGAGATGCGTGTCGCGCGCGAGGAGACATTCGGGCCGCTGCTGGCTGTCATGCGAGCGCGCGATGACGACGACGCCGTAGCCATCGCCAACGCCACGCCGTTCGGATTGAGTGCGAGTGTGTGGGGCCGAGATCTCGCTCGGGCAGAGCGAGTCGCGGAGCGACTAGCCGCCGGAACCGTGCACGTAAACGACGTCGTGTCCGTCGTCGGAATGGCTGACGTTCCGCATGGCGGTATAAAGGAAAGCGGCTTCGGGCGAATCCATGGGGACGCGGGACTTCGCGAGTGCGTTCGCGAAAAGTCCATTGTCGTCGATCTGTTCGCGCGGTGGCGTCAGCCTTGGTGGTTCGGGTACGGCGAGGATCACGCGCGAAACATCGACGCCTTCGCTCGCTTCTGGCACGGCCGGACGTGGGCGGACCGCGTGAGTGGTGCGTGGCGATCGGTCCGGATGCTGTTCTCGAAGGCGCGCCCCATCTAGTCGAGAGCGCCTATCCTCATCGCCCCATCAGTCCGCTAGGTTCCCGCCATGCTTCGTCTCGTCGAGGTGCTCGACGCGGTCCTGGGCGTGCTGCGATTGGTCGTGTTCATCATCGCCGCCGTGGCGCTCATCATCTTCACGATCGACTGGCTCGTGCGTACGCGCCGCCTCAGCCCGTTTGGAGCGGTCGCGCGCTTTTTCCGGCGGGTCGTCGATCCGCTGATCGTCCCGATCGAGCGCCGCGTGGTGCGCGCGGGCGGCCTGCCATCGAGCGCCCCGTGGTGGGCGCTCATCGCAATTGTGATCGGCGGCCTCGTCGTGCTGGCGCTTCTCGAGTTCATTAGGGGACAGATCGAGTTCGCGGCGAGCGCGGGGCGTGCGGGACCACGCGGCATCATCGCAGTATTGGTGACGTGGGCGTTCGGGATCCTGCAGCTCGCGCTGATCATCCGCGTGATCTCGACATGGGTGCGGCTGTCGGAGTGGTCGAAATGGATTCGCTGGACGATTCCGCTGACGGAATGGCTGCTACGGCCCCTGCGGAGAGTTATCCCGCCTCTCGCGGGGACCATTGACCTTTCCCCGCTGGTGGCGTGGCTTCTGCTGGCCCTGCTGGAGCGCGGGATTCTGAGTATCCTTTGAGCGCCGACCGAATCCGGTGAACCCATGGCGATCGTTTTTCTGATTGGGTCCGAGGACGCCTTACTCGAGGGCATCGCGCAGACGCTCGCGGCCGCCGGACATCAGCCTCGCGTCTTTCACGGCGTAGCCGATGCGCACGTTCGCGCGCGAACCGAGGTCCCGCTCGTCGCCGTTGTCGAGCGATCACTCGCGGTCTCGGATCCCGCTGCGCTGCGTGTTCCGCTCGCGGTCGGCGGCGCGACGTTGCTGTATCGACCCGGCGCCGAGTCCGCCGCCAACGGCGCGCTGTCGCTCGCCGTCCAGCGTCTGGTGATGGCCGAGCTGACGCTGCCATTGGAGCGACACCGCCTGCTCGCGCTGATCCAACGCATCGAGGAACGCGCGCGGGTGACGGGCCGCGGCGCTCGCGGAACCGACACGCCGCCGGAGCAGAGAGCTCCTTAGAAGGGTCCTCAGGGTCCTCAGGGTCCTCAGTGTCCTCAGCGTGCGAACACCCTGAGCACCGAGCCCTGAGGACCCTGAGGACCCTGAGGACCCTGAGGACCCTGAGCACCCTTAGGAAATGCCTATTGCCATCACCACGACGGGAAGGACAGTCCGCTTCGGCGTTCACGTTCAGCCACGGGCCTCGCGGAGCGAGATCACGGGCGAGCGCGACGGAGCGCTGCGCGTACGATTGACCGCTCCGCCCGTCGACAACGCAGCGAACGAGGCACTGGTGGAAGCGCTCGCGAAGGCGCTCCGCGTACCGAGGCGCGATATTCGCATTGTCGCGGGCGCCACATCTCGCCGAAAAGTCGTTGAGATCGACGGAGTAACAGCGGAGCAGGTACAGACGCTGGCCCTTGAGGACCCTGAGGACCCTGAGGACCCTGGCTTCTTCGCTTGCCCGCTCCCGCGCAACCGGCTAGGTTGCAGCTAACAACTGAACCCGTGGCGATTTAACGGCAACTTGCGGCCACGTTAATCAACAGCTAAAGCGCCGGCGCAGAGCCGGGACGGCTTAGGCGCCTTTTTATTTCGCACGCCATGAAGAGCTCGAACACCTACCTCGAAGCCCTCGCCAATCGCGTCCTCATTTACGACGGCGCGATGGGAACCAACATCCAGCGGTACAAGCTGACCGCCGAGGACTTCGGAGGGCGGGACCTCGAGGGGTGCAACGACAACCTCGTGCTCACGCGCCCCGACGTCATCCGCGAGATCCACGAGTCCTTCCTCGCCGTCGGATGCGACGTCGTCGAGACCTGCACCTTCCAGAGCACGCCACGCCGCCTCCATGAATGGGGACTCGGCGACAAGGTTCGCGAGCTGAACGTGAAAGCGGCCCAGCTCGCCCGCGCGGCCGCCGACAAGTACGCGACGCCCGAGCAGCCGCGCTTCGTCGCCGGCTCCATCGGGCCGACGGGAATGCTCCCCTCGAGCGACGACCCCACGCTCTCCGCGATCACCTTCGACGAGCTGAGCGAGAACTTCTACCAGCAGGCCAAGGCGCTGGTCGAAGGGGGCGTCGACGTGCTGCTCGTCGAGACGGCGCAGGACATCCTCGAGGTGAAGGCGGCCATCGCCGGCTTCGAGCGGCTCTTCGAGGAAATTGGACGGCGCGTCCCGATCCAGACGCAGGTGACCCTCGACACGAGCGGCCGCATGCTCCTCGGCACCGACATCGCGAGCGCGATGACGACGCTGGAGTCACTGCCGGTGGATGTGATCGGCCTCAACTGCTCCACCGGCCCCGAGCACATGCGCGAGCCGGTGCGGTATCTGACGGAGCATGCGACGCGCCCGATTTCGGTCATACCCAACGCGGGCCTTCCCATCAACACCGGTGTGGGCGAAGCGGTCTATCCGCTGGAGCCGGCGCCGATGGCGAAGGCGCTTGGGGAATTTGTTTCCGAGTTCGGTGTGCGGATTGTCGGTGGGTGCTGTGGGACGACGCCGGAGCATCTGAAGGAGATCGTGAAGCAACTGCGAACTGCGAACTACGAAGACGGCCTTCGCAGCTCGCAGTTCGCAGCTCGCAGTCACGTCCCCCGGGTTTCCTCCGCCATGCGCGCGATCACCCTCCACCAGGACCCGCCCCCGCTCCTCGTGGGCGAACGCGTCAATTCGCAGGGATCGCGCAAGGTGAAGCGGCTGCTGCTCGCCGATGATTACGAAGGGATCGTCGGCGTCGCGCGCGATCAGGTCGATTCGGGGGCGCACGTGCTCGACGTCTGCGTCGCGCTCACCGAGCGCGCCGACGAAGCCGAACAGATGGCCAAGGTCGTCAAGCTGCTATCGTCGACCGTCGAGACGCCGCTCATGATCGACTCGACGGAGGCGCATGTCATCGACGCCGCGCTGCAGCGCGTACCGGGGCGCGCGATCGTCAACTCCATCAACATGGAGAATGGCCGAGCGCGCATCGAGGCTGTTCTGCCGCTCGTCAAGAAATACGGCGCGGCGGTCGTCGCCCTCACGATCGATGAGATCGGCATGGCGAAGACGCGGCAGCGCAAGCTCGAGGTCGCTCGCAAGATTCACGACATCGCCGTCAACGAGTTCGGGCTCGCGCCGGAAGATCTCATCTTCGACGCGCTCACCTTTACCCTCGCCACCGGCGATGCCGAGTGGGTCGACTCGGCCACCGAGACGATCGAAGGCATTCGTCTCATCAAGCGCGAGCTGCCAGGCGTGCTGTGCATCCTCGGCGTCTCCAACGTGAGCTTCGGGCTTTCGCTCGAGGCTCGCTCGGTGCTGAACTCGGTGTTCCTGCATCATTGCGTGACGGCCGGGCTCGACGCCGCGATCGTCAATCCGGCGCACGTCACTCCGTACGCGGAAATCTCGGCTGAAGAGCGAGAGCTCGCTGACGATCTCGTCTTCAACCGCCGGCCCGATGCGTTGCAGCGATTCATCTCGCACTTCGAGGGCGCCGGCAGGCGCGATGGAGCGCAGGACGCCGCCGTCGATCCCACCGCGACGATGGCGCCTGACGAGCGCGTTCACTGGCAAGTGCTCCACCGCAAGAAGGAAGGAATCGAGGAGGCGCTCGATAACGCGGGCGTGCGCGAGAATCCGGTCCGTGTGCTCAATGACGTGCTGCTTCCGGCCATGAAGGAGGTGGGCGACAAGTTCGGCGCCGGCGAGCTGATTCTGCCCTTCGTCCTGCAATCGGCCGAAGTGATGAAGAAGGCCGTAAAGCACCTCGAGCAGTTTCTCGAGCGGAAGGAGGGCTACACGAAGGGGAAGGTCGTGCTCGCCACGGTGTACGGAGACGTGCACGACATCGGGAAGTCGCTCGTCAATACGATCCTCTCCAACAACGGCTACACGGTCTTCGACCTGGGGAAGCAGGTGCCCGTCAACACGATCATCGACAAGGCGGTCGAGGTCGGTGCCGACGCGATCGGACTTTCGGCGCTGCTCGTGTCGACCTCGAAGCAGATGCCGCTGTGCGTGAAGGAGCTCGACAAGCGCGGCCTCAAGTTCCCGGTGCTCATCGGTGGCGCGGCGATCAATCGACGCTTTGGGCGACGCGCGCTGTTCGTGGAGGGCGAGCGGGCCTACGAGCCGGGCGTCTTTTATTGCAAGGATGCATTCGAGGGACTCTCGACCGTCGAATCCATCGTCGATGAGGAGCGGCGCCCCGACCTCGTGAAGCGAGTGATCGATGAAGCGCGCGAGGATGTCTTTCTGCATACGCAAGTCGGCAAGGATCAGAAAGCAGGTGACGTCGAGGACCGGCGCAGCGACGTCCCGGCCGACAATCCGATTCCCGCGCCGCCCTTCTGGGGCACCCGAGTGCTGCGCGACATCCCGATCGACGAGGTCTTCCGCCATCTCGATCTCGACGAGCTGTATCGCTTGCAGTGGGGCGGCCGCGGATCGGGCGCTGAGTACGACGCGACGGTGCGCGACGTCTTCAAGCCGACGCTCGATCGGTTGACCGAGGAGGCGAAGCGCGAGGGGTGGCTCGTGCCGCGCGCCGTATACGGCTACTTCCCGGTCCAGTCGAACGGCCGCGACCTCATCGTCTACGACCCCGCGGCGTACGGCAGCGATGGCGGCTCCCTCCGCGAGATCGCACGTTTCAACTTCCCGCGGCAGGAGGGGCGCGAGCGCCTCGCACTCTCGGATTATTTCCGATCGGTCGAGTCGGGCGATGTCGACGTCGCGGCCTTCCAGGTCGTCACTGTCGGCGACGAGGCGACGCGCCGGTTCGAGGCAACCCAGGCACGCGGCGACTACAGTGAGGCGTTCTTCGCTCACGGCCTCGCGGTGGAGACAGCCGAGGCGGTCGCGCAGTGGATGCACGCGCGCGTCCGTAAGGAGCTAGGGCTGCCGGCGGGTCAGGGAAAACGATACTCCTGGGGCTATCCCGCCTGCCCGGATCTCGAGGGCCACGCCGAGCTCTTCAAGATTTTGCCGGCGCGTGAGGCGTTAGGCATGGACTACACGGAATCGTTTCAGCTGCTCCCCGAGCAGAGTACGGCGGCCATCGTGGTCCATCATCCCGCCGCCAAATACTACGTCGTGCGCGCCGAGGGCGGGACGCGCGCCGACGGTCAGCTCGCAGCACGCAGTTCGCAGTTCGCAGCGGGGTCGCCATCATGACTTCGCCAACGCTGAGAGACGCCAGAGAGCTGCTGGATCCTGATCGGATCGTCGTCTTCGATGGCGCGATGGGGACGATGCTCTACTCCAAGGGCGCGTTCATTAATGTCTGCTACGATCAGCTGAGCGTTTCCCAGCCCGACCTCGTGCGGGACGTTCATCGGGCGTACGTGAAGGCAGGGGCGGAGGTGATCGAGACGAACAGCTTCGGCGCCAACCGGCTGAAGCTGGCACAGTACGGCCTCGAGGCGCAGGTCCGGGAATTCAACGTCCGCTCGGCCCAAATCGCTCGTGAGGCTGCCGGCGATCGCGCCTGGGTCGCCGGCGCCGTCGGCCCGCTCGGAGTTCGCCTCGAGCCCTATGGTCCCACCGCGACCGACGAAGCGCGCGCGATCTTCCGCGAGCAGCTCAGCGCGCTGCGCGAGGGCGGCGCCGATGTGTTCATCCTCGAGACCTTCTCCGACCTCGCCGAAATCGAGCAGGCCATTCAGGCCGCGCGCGACGTCGACGCGAGTGTGCCCGTGATCGCACAAATGACGATCGGCACAGATTGCCTCAGCCCGTACGGCGCGTCGCCCGAGGACATCGCCCGCGCGTTGACCGCGGCTGGCGCCGACGTCGTGGGGCTGAACTGCTCCGTGGGACCGCAGGCAATTCTCGAGGCGATCGAGCGGATGACGCCGGCGACGACGCGAAAGCTGAGCGCGCAGCCGAACGCCGGCATGCCGCGCGAGGTGGGCGGTCGCACGATGTACATGGCCAGCCCGGAATACATCGCGAGCTACGGCCGTCACCTCGTGCACGCGGGGGTGAAGGTGATCGGTGGATGCTGCGGGACGACGCCGGAGCACATCAAGGCGCTCGTGGAGGGGATCCGCCCGCTCGTCCCGCGGCTGCGCGCGACGCGCCCATCGACGCACCCCGCGACCGATACCGATGCCGCGCGCAGCACTCAGGATGCCGGCGTCGACCCGATGCCCTTCGCGCAGCGTTCCCGGTGGTCGGCCAAGATCGCGCGTAGCGAGTTCGTGTCCTCGGTCGAGATCGTGCCGCCGCGCGGGGTCGATGCAACGAAAATGCTCCAGGGGGTCGAAGCGCTGAAGCGCGCCGGGGTCGACGCCGTCAATGTCCCCGATGGCCCGCGCGCGCAGAGCCGCATGGGAGCGCTGCTCACCAGCCTGCTCATCGAGCAGCGCATCGGCATCGAGACGGTCACGCACTACTGCTGCCGCGATCGCAACCTCCTCGGCATGCTCAGCGACCTGCTTGGCGCCGCCGCCATGGGGCTGCGCAACATGCTCATCATCACCGGCGACCCGCCGAAGATGGGCCCCTATCCGAACGCGACGGCGGTGTTCGACATCGATGCGATCGGCCTAACGAACCTGGTCCGAAACCTGAATCGCGGTCTCGATCCCGGCGGTAACGCCATCGGCACGCCCACCTCGTTCGCGATCGGTGTGGGCGTGAACCCGGCCGCGATCGACGTCGCACACGAGATCAAGCGCTTCGAGTGGAAGGTCGACGCCGGCGCCGAGTATGCGATCACGCAGCCGGTGTTCGATGCCGGGCAGCTCGAGCGCTTCCTCGAGCGGATCTCGCACGTCCGGATTCCGATCATCGCGGGCATCTGGCCGCTGGTCTCGGCGCGCAACGCCGAGTTCCTCGCTAACGAGGTGCCGGGTGTGGTGGTGCCGCCGGAGATCATCTCCCGGATGAAGCGAGCGAACGAGAAGTCGAAGGAGGCGGCGGTGGCCGAAGGCATCGCGATCGCGCGTGAGATGCTCGACCGCGTGCGGCCGATCGTGCAGGGGGTGCAGGTGTCGGCGCCGTTCGGGAAGGTCGAGCTCGCTCTCGAGGTCTTTCGCGAGCATTTGGCGCCGGCTTCGTCGGTTGCCTAGCTGGCCTGTGGGGCTGCCATCCAGTCTGTCGTTGCCGTCCACCGCACGATAAGTTCCGACCCATGAAGGCTATTCTGCTAATTGACCATGGCTCCGTTCGCCAGGAAGCGAACGACATGCTCGAGAGCGTCGCCGCGCTCGTGCGGCAGATCGCCGGGCCGGGTGTCATCGTGCAGGCGGCGCACATGGAGCTGGCCAAGCCCACCATCGCGAGCGGCTTTCGTCACTGCGTCGAGGAAGGCGCCACCGAGGTGATCGCCTTTCCATACATGCTGTCGCCGGGAAAGCATTCCACGAGAGACATCCCTCGGCTGGTCGCGGAAGCGGCGGCGGCGTTCCCGGGCGTCAGCTATCGCGTCACCGACGCGTTCGGCGTGCACGAGAAGCTCGCCGAGGTCGTTCTCGAGCGCACCGGTGTGGTGACCCCCGCGCACGCATGAGCACCGAGGTCGACAGCCGGCACAACGCACTGACGATCCTCTCGGAAGAAGAAATCATGTTCCGCGACGCGGTGGCGACGTTCGCGGAGGAAGAGGTACGCCCACGCGTGCACGCGATGGATCAGGCGGCGAAGCTCGATCCCGACCTCATCCCGAAGTTCTTCGAGCTCGGGCTCATGGGTATCGAGGTGCCGGAAGACCTCGGCGGCGCCGGCGGCTCGCTGCTCATGGTCACGCTCGCGGTGGAAGCGATCAGCCGCGTCGACGCGTCGGCATCGATCATGGTCGACGTGCAGAACACGCTGGCGAACTATCCCATCCTCCGCTATGGCACCGACGATCAGCGCTCGCGATACCTCCCGCGCCTAACGTCGGATACCGTCGGCGCCTACGCGCTGTCGGAGCCCGGCTCGGGGTCGGACGCGTTCGGCATGGCATCGCGCGCCACGAAGCAGGGACGCACGTGGATCCTCGACGGACGCAAGATGTGGATCACCAACGGCGCCGAAGCCGGCATCTACGTCGTGTTCGCGAACGCGAATCCGTCGGCCGGGTACAAGGGGATCACGGCGTTCATCGTCGAGCGCGACTTCCCCGGCTTTTCGGTGGGCAAGAAGGAAGACAAGCTGGGCATCCGTGCCTCGAGCACCACCGAGCTCATCCTCGACGGATGCGAAGTGCCCGAGGAGAACCTCCTCGGCACGCAGGGGCAAGGTTACAAGATCGCGATCGAGACGCTCAACGAGGGGCGCATCGGCATCGGCGCGCAGATGATCGGCGTGTCGCGCGGTGCCCTCGACGCCGCGATGGCGTACGTGCAGGAACGGAAGCAGTTCGGAAAGCCGATCGCCGATTTCCAGGCGGTGCAGTTCCAGATCGCGCAGGCGGCCACTGAGCTGGAAGCGGCTCGCCTCATGGTCTACAACGCGTCGAGGCTAAAAGATGGTGGTCACAGCTTCACCGCCGAGGCCGCCATGGCAAAGCTCTTCTCATCCCAGGTGGCGGAGCGAGTCACTTCGCTGTGCGTGGAGCTCTTCGGAGGCTACGGGTACACCAAGGAGTATCCCGTCGAGAAGTTTTATCGGGACGCTAAGATCGGGACGATCTACGAAGGCACTTCTAATATGCAGCTGCAGACCATCGCCAAGCTGCTCTTGAAATAACGGGAACTTCCGAAGACATCAGACGTCAGACTTCAGACGTCAGATGTCAGAATTCCCCACTGCGCGATGCCTTTCTGAAATCTGACATCTGATATCTGACGTCTGACGTCTTCGGGTGCTAACCTGACTTCACTATGCAAATCCTAATACTCGTCGCCGCGATCGCCCTCACACTCCAGGGATCTCTGCAAGCGCAAATCTCCCGACAAGAGTACGCTGCCAGACGAGACTCTCTGGTCTCCCAAATTCAGGATGGCGCGCTCGTCGTGTTCGGCGCTCGCGAGCCCCAGCAGGATTATCTGTCCTTCTATCAGGAGCCGAATTTCCTCTACCTCACCGGCGTGCGCGAGCCGAACGCGGCGCTGGTCGTGGTCAAGCGGGGCGGCCGCGCGACCGGCACCATCTTCGTGCAGCCGAACGATCCCGCCGCTGAAGTGTGGACCGGGGCACGGATGGGACTCGACACGGCACGGACGCGGACCGGTCTGGTCGCGCGGTCGTCGGAGGATTTGATGCCGGTCATCGACTCCCTCGCCGGCGCCGTGCGGACGATCTACGTCGTGGGCGAATTCTCCGATGATGAGGATCCGCTCGAGCCGAGCGAGCAGGGGATGTCGTTCGACCAGGAGGTCATGCGGGCGATCGCCGGACGTCATGATTCGTTGGCACTGACCAACGCGACACCGATCGTGCTGCGGCTTCGCTCGAGGAAGTCTCCCGCCGAGCTCGAGCTGATTCGCACGGCCGTCAACATCACGGTCGACGCGCATCGTCAGGCGTTCCAGGCGATGGAGCCCGACATGAACGAGTTCGAGATCCAGTCGCTCATCGAGTATACCTTCAGGCGAAACGGCGCCGATCGTCCGTCGTTCGCGACCATCGTCGGCTCCGGACCGAATTCCACCACGCTGCACTACAACGCCGACGACCGCTTCATGCGCGCGGGCGAGGTCGTGGTGATGGACATCGGCGCGTCCTATCGCGGCTACGCCGCCGATGTCACTCGCACGATCCCCGTCTCGGGCACCTTCACCGCCGACCAGCGCGCGATCTACCAGCTGGTGCGCGATGCGCAGGCGGCGGCCGAGAAGGCGGCAACGCCG
>DATFBS010000125.1:0-22035 GCA_035253695.1 Gemmatimonadaceae bacterium | reverse complement strand
GAGCGCTTCCTGCGTCGACACGCCGGTGAGCTGGGCGAGGGCGTGCGTCCATCGAATGATCCCCCATCGCGCATCGACCACGGCAAGGCCCAAGCTCAACGCATCGAGCTCGTCGGAGCCGATGACGGTCGAGGCGCTGAGGCGCGCGTGAGGAACCATGAAGGCTGGCGGCGGGCTCGAGGGGGCGTATCGCGGCCGGTCGGGCGCTCCGACCGCCGGAATGAGACGAGCCACCGGAAAACGGTGTAACCGCTTATGTCAGGCTAAGATTCGTCTAATCAACGGCTTGAGCGATCGAGGTCGTCGAAGTCGTCGAGGGGATCCCGGCAACGTCGGAGGTCGACGACCTGAACATCCTCGACGACCTGCTGCTCAATCCCCCACGAACTCGACCGTCACCGCGTGTGGGATGATCCCGGCCTTGTGCCCTTCGTCGAGCAGGAGACGGACGGCGCTGCGGCCGCGCTCCCCGTAGTCGAGTGTCCACTCGTTGACGTACATGCCGACGAAGGTGTCGGCGCGGCGGGTGTCGAGCCCGCGCGCGTACTGCATGGCGTGGTCGAGCGCGTTCGCTCTGTGCTCAAGCCCATACGCGATACTGGCGTGTAAGTGTCGTGATATGGTCTCGATAAGCTCGCGCCCGAGGTCCTTCCTAATGACGTTGCCGCCGAGCGGAAGAGGAAGCCCGGTCTCCTGAAACCACCACTCGCCCATGTCCGCGAGAAGGTGAAGACCCCGGTCCTGGAAGGTCAGCTGGCCCTCGTGGATCAACAGCCCGGCGTCGACCTTTCCCCCTTCGACGACGTCCTCGATCTGATCGAACGGCGTCGGCACCGGAACGAAGTCGGGCTGCCACAGCCTCAGCGCGAGATACGCCGTCGTCAGGGTGCCGGGGATCGCGATGCGAGCGCCGGCGAGTGAGTCACGCGATCGCGGCGCGCGCGCGACCAGGCGAGGACCGTACCCGTCGCCCATCGACGATCCGTGAGGGAGCAGCGCATAACGATCGGCGAGGTACGCGTACGCGTGAATCGAAACCGCGGTCACCTCGAGCTCGCCGCGCAGGGCCCGTCGGTTGAGCGTCTCGATGTCCTGAAGCTCGTGCTCGTAGGTGAGTCCATCGGTGTCGATCTTTCCCGCCGCGAGCGCGTAGAACATGAACGCGTCGTCGGAATCGGGAGAGTGCGCGACATGAATCACGCGACGTGCACTGGTCATCGGGGCGCCTCCACTCGCGCGATCTCGAGCGCGGCGTCGATGTCGGCGCGATGGCGCGTGTACTCGGGCCGATCTCGTCGCCGCTCGGCGGGCTCGACCGCGACGAGGCGGCGCTCGAACGCGACTGCAGCCGACTCGTCGCGAGCGAGTCGCGCGGCGCGAATGGCGAGCACGAGGCCGAGCAGATGGTTCGGCTCGGCGCGAAGAATGGTGTCGGCCTGCGCTCTTGCGAAGTCGGCCAGGCCGGCAACTTCGGCGATGCGGCCCATATCGTAGCGCGCGTCGAGATCGAGCGGCTGAACCATCTGGTACGCTGGAATGGCCATCTGGGCGAAGAACTGGACGCTGTCGGTGCGTCCACGCTCGTGCAGTCCCATGATGCGATCGAACAAACGGTCAGCCCGCTCTCGTGGCGTGAGCTGTGAGATGTCGGGAGCCCGGTTCATGGGTCGATCTGGAGCCAGCTCACTCAACGGCGTCTGCGGGAACGCCTGGGCTGCTCCCCCTGTGCTGAAGCGCTGCGCGGCGACGAGAGCAATGAGGGAGACGAGCGCGATCGAGGCGACGACCCACGGGATGGCGTTGGTGGCCCGATCGGGGGCGGGCTGCGCCCTCGCGGCGCCAACGGAGGCGCCGCAGTGGTGACAGAACCGGGCGCCCGACGTAAGCGGTGATGCGCACGTTCTGCACGTCGCGCCCTCGAGAGGCGTGCCGCAGTTGGCGCAGAAGCGTCCCTCGGCGGCGGCACCGCACGAGGGGCACGTGGTGGTGGCGGGCGCTGGCATGGGGGGAATGTACTGAAGGCGCTGAAGGCGCTGAAGGCGCTGAAGGTGCTGGAGGCGCTGGAGGCGCTGAAGGCGCTGGAGGCGCTGGAGGCGCTGGAGGCGCTAAGGGCGCTAAGGGCGCTAAGGGCGCTAAGGGCGCTAAGGGCGCTGAACAACTTTGATGAGTGGCGATAGCTGCGTTAGCATTCCCCTTCAGCGCCTTTAGCGCCTTTAGCGCCCTTAGCGCCTTTCAGATGACCGATCCCCAGCTCCGGCTTTTCCCGGGTGTTGGCTCCAAGCGGATGGGTGAGCTACGACGCGGAGCTACGTCGTGGGACGTATTTCTCGAGTGTGAAAGCGACCGCGCGAATGGTGCAACGCGCGGTCGCATTCATTTCGTGGCGGGTGCTCGCACGCGCACGAGCGCGTGGATCTTCCTGGAATGGACCGCCCGCGACGTCGAAGAGCGCTTCTACGATTTCGCGGCCAGTGAGCTGTGGGGGTTGGTCGAAGGGATAGACGACTGACGAGGGAACGAGGAAGGAGGAACGAGGAAGCGGTTGCGCGGCGAGTCGGTGTTGCGGAGCTGTCAAGCCACTACCTCGTTCCTCGTTCCTCGTTCCTCCTCGTTAGTTCGAGTGCCGACCGCCCGGATCGCTGATCTTCTCGATCGTGCGCTCCGCCTTCTTGTCGTCGCGCGCTTCGCGCACGATGTCGGCCTGAGCGACAATGCCGACGAGCCCGCCACGCTCGTCCACGACCGGGATTCGACGAACCTGCTCTTTCCCCATGAGGTCCATCACGGAGTCGACGTCATCGTCTTCGCGAGCGGTGCGAACATTCGAGGTCATCGCCTCACTCACCGGACAGCTCGACGAGTCGTGCCCCTCGGCGACGTGGCGAATGGCAATGTCACGATCGGTCACGATGCCGATGAGCCGGTCCGAGCCGTCGCGGTCGACGACCGGGAGGACGCCGACATCCTCTTCCTTCATGAGCCGCGCCGCCTCGCGAACCGACGTTTCGGGCGTGACGGACTTCGGCTTCCTCGTCATGATATCTTTGGCCTTCATGGTGCTCGACTCCTAGCTCGGGACACGCTTCGCAGTCGCAATCCGCTTGCCAGAACGCGACGGGGAAGGGCGGCTCTTCCCGCTTGACTTGTCCCACTTCCCTCTTCCCGTCGTCCCCCCGTACGATACGCTCCGTGCCCCGACAGACACGCTCAACGCTGCCTGATGTCCGCGGCGCGACCGCCAGCGACATTCTGACGCTCGCGCGGGAGCACCACGTTCGCTTTCTGCGCCTCCAGTTCACGGACATTCTCGGGATCAACAAGAACGTCGAAGTGCCGGCATCCCAGTTCGAGAAGGCGCTTGCCGGCGACATCATGTTCGACGGCTCGTCGATCGAGGGATTCGTTCGCATCGAGGAATCGGACATGCTGCTCGCCCCCGACCTCTCGACGTTTCGGGTGTTTCCGTGGGGCGATGCGGAGAGCCGGGTCGCTCGCGTGATCTGTGACATCAACCTTCCCGATGGCACCGCCTTTCCCGGGGACCCGAGAGCGGTGCTGAAGCGCCAGATCGCGCGCGCCGCACAGATGGGATTCGTCATGAACGCCGGCATGGAGGCGGAGTTTTTCCTCTTCAAGCCGGGGACGGCTGGAGAGGCCGCGACGACGACGCATGATGTCGGAAGCTACTTCGATCTCGCGCCGGCCGACCTTGGCGAAGACGCGCGACGGGCGATCGTCGACGTGCTCGAGCAAATGGGGTTCGAGGTCGAGGCCGCGCACCACGAGGTCGCCCATGGACAGCACGAGATCGATTTCCGCTACGCGGATGCCATGACGACCGCCGACAACATCGCGACCTTCCGGTTCGTCGTGAAGCACGTCGCGCAGCGCTTCGGTCTGTTCGCGTCGTTCATGCCGAAGCCGATCTTCGGCCAGAACGGCAGCGGAATGCACACCCATCAGTCCCTGTTCCGCGAGGACGAAAACGCATTCTGGGACCCGCAGGCCGAGTGGGAGCTGTCGCGAACGGCGCTGCACTACATCGGCGGCTTGCTGAAGCACGCGCGCGGATTTTGCGCGATCACGAATCCGCTGGTGAACTCGTACAAGCGGCTCGTGCCGGGATACGAAGCGCCGGTGAACGTCGCGTGGTCGATGCGAAATCGGTCGCCCCTGATTCGCATTCCGGAGCGGCGAGGTCAGGGTACCCGCGTCGAGCTGCGTATGCCTGACCCTGCCGCGAATCCCTATCTCGCCCTCTCGGTGATGCTCGCGGCCGGACTGGAGGGCATCGAGACGGAGGCGGATTGGCGCGAGCCGGTGAACGTCAACATCTGGGAGATGTCGCATCGGGAGAAGCGCCGTTTGCGAATCGATGACCTGCCGCATGATCTCAACGAGGCGTGCGACGAGCTGGAGAAGGACAAGTCGATTCGGGATGCGTTAGGCGACCACATCACCGACCACTTTCTCGCCGCGAAGCGCGAGGAGTGGCGCGACTACATTACGCAAGTCTCTCCGTGGGAGCTGGAGAGCTACCTCGCGAAGTACTGAGGCATACGCCTTGAGTTTCGCGTCCAAGGTCCTGGTTGCTCTGCTCGCCTCGCTCGTGGTGGGGCTGGTGATCGTGCGCAGGACGCTCGATCGCCGCGCGGCATCGCCAAGCGCCGCGTTGATGGCGCATGCCGATCATGGCGGCCATCACGACAGGGCGCAGCCCGCGGTGGACTGGACGCGTGTGACGGACCGCGACCTCGCCATCGCCGAGCTGTTCATCATCGCGCGGCGTCAGGGCGCTGCGGAGGCGCTCCGCGCACTCGAGTCGCTGGCTTCGGCAGACAGCTCCTACCGGGACATGGGGCACGTCGTCGCGCACGCGCTCGGGCGCTTCGTCGTCGCACAGCGGGATGGCGATCCAGCGGTCTACGCCGAGTGTCGCGAGGTCTTTCAGGCGGGCTGCAATCACGGCGTCATGGAAGGCTACTTTACCTCGCCGCGCGCCATGCAGGCTGACGCGACCACTCCCGGCGCGCTCGACTCGCTGTGCGCACGCATCACCCGCCCGTCGGCGGCCAGGCTCGTGTCGCTCGAGTGCTCGCATGGGATGGGGCACGGGCTTCTGGCTCTGTATCGTGGCGACGTACCTCGCGCGTTAGGCGCCTGCGATCACTTGAGGCAGCGCGATGCACGCGATGAGTGCCACGACGGCGTGTTCATGGAGAACGCCGTTCGCGGGACGACATCGGCGGACATGCGCGTGGGCGATGCAGCCGTCAGGGCGGGCGCCGCGAATCGCGAGCAGAAGCCGCTCGTGCGGCGCGGCGACCTCGCATTCCCCTGCAGCGAAAGCGCTGAGCCCTATCGGGCGGCCTGCTGGAAATACCAGCCGGTCATCATCACGGAGGAGACGCGTGGTGATCCGGCGCGAACCCTCGACGCATGCGCCCGCGCACCGGCGGCGTACCACGACGAGTGCTACTTCGGCATCGGCAAGCAGGGCTCAGGCTGGTGGGAGGATCAGCGCCGCGTCGTCGAGCTGTGCAACCGTGTCCCCGTTGCGCAGCGATCCTCGTGCATCTCGGGCGCCGTGGAGTCGTATCTCGATGAGATGTGGACCGTCGAACGCGCCATGTCGTTCTGCGGCGTCGTGGCGCCCGCGGGCAAAGCTGCCTGCTACGAGACGATCGGATCGCGACTCGCCCTCATGCGCACCGACTATCCCACCATCGAACGCGAGTGCCAGCGCGCGGAGACCGGCTTTGCGCACGCGTGCACGAAGGGCGTGGCGCTCGTCTGGCTCCGGCGCTAGAGATCGACTGACAGGATCGCCCTGACGCCCAGCGCCGCCATGGCGATGGCGACGATCACGCCGGCGACGGTGAGCCACGCTGGATGACGATACTCTCCCACGATGCGCACGCGATGGGCAGCGACGAGCATCGCTCCGAGGGACAGCGGCAAAATCATCCCATTGATCGCGCCCACGAGCACGAGAATGGTGACAGGTCGACCGACGGCGAGGAAGATCGCCGCCGATATGACGATGAACGCGATGATCGCGCGTCCTGGAGCGCGGTCGATGGGCTGGCTCACCGAGCGCAGAAAGGACACCGAGGTATAGGCGGATCCAACGACGGAGGTAATCGCCGCCGCCCACATCACGACGCCAAAAAGCCGCTGGCCGATGTCGCCCGCGGCGTGTTGAAAGGCGGAGGCGGGTGGATTGGCGGGATCGAGCGTTGCCCCGTGGGTGATGACGCCGAGCGTCGACAGGAAAAGCAGAATTCGCATGAGCGATGCGACGCCGATACCCAACGCCGCGGACCTGGTTACGCGCCCGAGTGACTCGCGACCGTGGAGGCCGGCGTCGATGAGCCGGTGGGCTCCAGCGAAGGTGATGTAGCCTCCCACCGTGCCGCCCACGATCGTCACGATCGAAAGCGGATCGATCTCCAGCGGGGCGAACGTGCGAATGACCGCTTCGCCGATCGGCGGCTGCGCGCTGATCACGACGTAGCCGGTGAGCGCGATCATGACGACGCCCAGCGCCTGCGCAAATCGATCCATCGCGCGCCCCGCCTCGCGCATCAGGAACAATCCGACCGCGACGGCTGCGCTACCGGCCGCACCGACCTTCACGTCGATGCCCGCCAGTGCATTGAGCCCCAGCCCCGTTCCGGCAATGTTGCCGATGTTGAAGGCGAGCCCGCCTAACGCCACGAGCGCGGCGAGCAGGTGGCCAAGGCCTGGAAGAACATCGTTCGCCACGTCCTGCGCGCGCCGGCGCGCCACCGCCAGCACTCGCCACGTGTTGAGCTGGGCGCCCAGGTCGAACAGGATCGAGACGAGGATGGCGAAGCCGAAGCTCGCCCCGAGCTGCGCCGTGAAGACCGCGGTCTGGGTGAGGAACCCTGGGCCGATGGCGGACGTCGCCATCAGAAATGCGGCGCCGATGGTGGCGGTGGTGATTGCGCCACGACGTGACTCGGTCATGGCGCTCTATACGACACGAAGGGCCTTCCGTTTGGAAGGCCCTTCGTCGCGCTACTACGGCTTGCTCTTTTGGTTCTTTATGCCGGGTGGTCGCATGTCCGGCTTGCCCTGCGTCTTCTCCTCGGGCTTGCCGCCGGCTTTGTCCTCGGCCTTCGCCTCGGCTTTCTCTTCCTTCGATTCCGCCTTTGCCTCGGGCTTCGAGTCCTGTTCCGGCTTGGCCTCTGGCTGAGCCGGCGCCTCCTGCTTCTGTACCGGGGCCGTCTCGGGTTTCGCGACCGGAGGTTCTGCCTGACGGGGCGGTTCCACCGTCATCGCTGGCGCGTGCTCGGGCTTTTGCTCGGGCTTCTGCTCCGGCTTCTCAGCCTTGTGCTCGGCCTTTTCAGCCTTGTGCTCCGCTTTCTGCTCGGCCCGGTCGGACTTCTGCTCCTGCTTCTGCTCCTGACGGACCTGCTTCTCTTCCAGCTTTTCGTCCTGGCGAAGCTGCTTTTCTTCCAGCCGCTGTTGTTTGGCCTCGACCTTCTCGGCCTGCTTGTCCGTCTCCGTCTGAACGTTCACGGGCGTATCGACTCGCGGCTGGCGACGAGGATCGTTCTGCTTCTCGTTCTCGATGCCACGGCCCTTGACGTTGGGATCGTCGGTGTGACCGTACGCGTTTCCGTTGTTGCGCTTCTCCTTCTCCTTCGCGTCCGTCACGCCATTGTTGGCGTTATCGGTACGCGGTGGATTGTCGGTGACGACCGGCGCATACTCGGGGCGTGTCGGCTCCATGACGCGATCGATCGGCGACCGAACTGGCGTCGTCTCCGGCATCCGGCGACGCACGCGCTGTCCGTTTCCGACGACGATCGAATCCGGACGCGTCGGGACCGACCTGACGATCGTTCCGCCCGATGGCGCGTGAACGGGGCACCAGGCGCGGTCGGCCATCTCTTCGGGAACCTCGTACACCGTGCGGTTCGCGCAGTAGATGCGAACCGTGCGATAGGGATCGCTCGCGTACGTCGCGGCGAGCGCGTAGGCATCTTCCGCCCACGCTTCGTCGATCACCGAGGGAACGAACGCGCGGGCAATCGCGCGCATCGTCACGTATGGATTGGTGCCCCTATACGCCGCGGGCCCGAGGACGCGCCGCATGTAGCTCGGGTGGAACGCCTCATCCGGGAGTCGGAGCGGCTCGTCGGACGCGATCGCGTACACCCATCGCGCCGGAACCGCGGTTGCCGATGGACGGCCATAGTACATCGTGGACTGCACCTTCCACGAGACGGGCACCCAGTTCAGTCCCGCGAGCATCCAGGTCCGTTGGTGCGCGTAGGATGGCGCCAGCAGGGCGACGCCGCGCTCGGGCACGATCTCGAACAGTGCCACGTACGAAGGGCGGTTCGTCTGCACGACCAGCTGTCCCCGAACAGGACGCGCCAGGGTGATCTCGAGCGGGTGCAGGCGAGGTGCCGGAGGCGGCGGGGGCGGCGCGGGACGGTGCACGACGTACACGGTGCCCGACGAGCAGGCAGCGAGCGCAATGCACGTAACGAGCGTGGCGACGCGACGAATGGGAGTACGCATGAGCGGGTCCTTGCCGGTTGGCAGAGACGTCGGGAAGTCAGAAATCCGGTGTGGAGTTCAGAGGGCACGATGACCAGCCTGCGCCCCTTGGTTGACGCGCGCGGGGTCAGTGTGGAAACGGCGATGGCATTTGTTCGGGGCGGAACTTTTTACAGGTTCGAGCGTGGCCGGGCAACGAGACTGGTTCTACATTGGTCGCCCCGTGCAACCATTTACGAGCGAGGATCCCATGGCCAATCCCCCCAAGGGCTATCACACCGTCACGCCGGGCATCACCGTCAGCGACGGAGCGAAGGCGATCGAGTTCTACAAGGAGGCGTTCGGTGCAGAGGAGGTGGAGCGCATGGAAGGGCCCGACGGCTCGATCATGCATGCGGAGATTCGCATCGGTGACTCGAAGATCATGCTCGGGAGTGAAAATCCGATGTGGGGGCTAAAGTCCCCGCTCACCCTCGGCGGCGTCCACGGGTCGCTTCACATATACGTCGACGATGCCGACGCCGCATTTGCTCGCGCTCTCGATGCCGGGTGCGAGGTTGCCCAGCCGCTCGAGGACGCGTTCTGGGGCGATCGCTACGGCAAAGTCACCGATCCCTTCGGGCACCAGTGGGGTATCGCGACGCGGGTGAAGGACCTGAGCCCGGAGGAGACGCGGAAGGCCGCCGAGGCGTGGATGCAGACGATGTCCGGCTGAGTCCCGGGCGCCACAAGTTGTGGTAGTCGGCCATCGACTGTCGCGCGGGTCCATCGCCAGACGCGAGTCGCCGAGGGATAAACTTGACGTAAGTCAGCCTCGGTGAATCGGTTAGAACCACCCCGCAATGGCCCGCCGGTTGCGCTAGACCCTCCCATCGCGTGCGAGCTCCCAGGAGCCTCCAGGGAGCTCGCGCTGTTTCTCCGCAGGGGCGATAACGCCCGTGCCTAGTTTCCCGGACGGCTGCCGAAAATGCTCGAGATCGTTCGCCAGGATTTCCACCGCTGCGTTCGCGCCAACCGGCGACATCCGTCAGCGTGCCGCGGCTGGCGGCGCTCCAGCCTCCTTCTTCCCTAACGAGACGCACGGCGCGCCGTGGATTTCGCGCTGACCGCGGAGCAGGTCGAGCTCCGCGACAATGTTCTCGACTTCGCCCGCCGTAGTCTGAGCGTCGAGGCGGATGGAAGCGCCGCGGCGGTGGCTGGATTCCGGCGTGACCTGTGGGAGCGCTGCGGGGAGTTCGGCATCCTTGGCCTTCCTGTTCCTGCCGAGTACGGGGGCAGTGGCCATGACATCGTCACCACGACGGTGGCCATGGAAGCGCTCGGGGAGGGATGTCAGGATCATGGCCTGCTGTTCTCGATGCACGCGCACATGTGGGCGGTGGTGACGCCGATCATCGCCTTCGGAACGCCCGAGCAGCGGGAACGCTACCTGCCGCGTCTAGTGAACGGCTCGTGGGTCGCAGCCCATGGCATCAGCGAGCCGGGGTCCGGCTCCGATGCCTATTCGATGCGCGCGCGCGCCATCAGGGACGGCGATCATTATGTACTGAACGGGACGAAGACGTTCGTGACGAACGCGCCGGTCGCCGACCTGCTCGTCGTCTTCGCCACGGTAAAGCCTGAGCGCGGAATGTGGGGAGTGACGGCGTTTCTCATCGAGAAGGGAACGCCCGGCCTCTCCGTCTCCCGTCCCTTCAAGAAGCTGGGTCTCACGACGTCGCCGATGGGAGAGGTCGTGCTCGACGACTGCCGCGTTCCGGTCACCAGCCGGCTGGGAAAGGAAGGCCAGGGCGCAAGCATCTTCAACCACTCGATGGGGTGGGAGCGCAGCTGCATCCTCGCCAGCCAGGTTGGTCGGATGCAGCAACAGCTCGATGCGTGCGTTCGCTACGCAAAGGAGCGAGAGCAGTTCGGGAAGCCGATCGGGAGCTTCCAGCTCGTGGCCGCCAAGATCGCCGACATGAAGGTACGGCTCGAGACGTCGAGGCTTCTGCTGTATCGCGCGGCCTGGCAGCTCTCCCGTGCCGCTGAAGGGAGCGCGATGGAAGCGGCGATGGCCAAGCTCTACATCAGCGAATCCGCGGTGGCGTCGGCGCTGGACGCCGTGCAGCTGCACGGCGGCTATGGCTACATGCAGGATTTTCACGTGGAGCAGCAGCTGCGCGATTCCATCGGCGGCACCCTCTACTCCGGGACGTCGGAGATTCAGCGAATGCTCATCGCGCGTCACCTTGGACTCACCCCCGCCTGACGACATGAACTATCTCCTGTGGCACGCGCCCGCCGAGAGTGCGCGTCGATTTCCGGACCGTCCGGCGGTGCAGGATGCCAATGCGACCTTCACGCATCGCGAGCTGCACGAGCTCAGCAATGGGGTCGCCGGTCTCCTGACTGCGCACGGCCTAACGCGTGGCGACCGCGTCGGCATGTGGATGCCGAAGCAGGCGCGCTCGGTGGCGGTCATGCTGGGTGTCTCGAAGTGCGGGGGAATCTACGTCCCCGTGGACCCGCAAGCGCCGGTGGAGCGCGCCGCGTTCATTCTCGGGAACGCCGACATCACCGTGCTCGTGACGTCGAGGCGACTCCTGGCCTCGCTAACGCAGCACATCGCGGCCTTTGCCTCGATCCGGGCGGTGCTGGTCGTGGACGACCCCGGCACCGAGCTGTCGTCCACCCCGGTCCCGACGATTGGCTGGGGCGGAGTCGTCCCCGTCGCAGACGCGCCCGCGATTTCCAACGCCGTCGATAGCGACCCGGCGTACATGCTCTACACGTCGGGCTCGACGGGTACGCCAAAGGGTGTGGTGATCAGCCACCTCAACGCCCTCACGTTCATTGAGTGGACGATCGCGACGTTCGACATACGCCCGGAGGATCGCCTCTCGGGACACGCCCCGCTGCACTTCGATCTCTCCGTTTTCGATATCTACGCCGCGCTCGGCACGGGCGCCTGCGTCGTGATGGTGCCCGACCGCATCGCACCGTTCCCCGCCGAATTCGCGAAGTGGATCGAGGAGCAGAGGATCACCGTCTCGTACATGGTGCCGTCGGCGTTCATTCGCTTGCTGAAGCACGGCGAGCTCGAGCGCTTCGACTACGCGTCGCTGCGAACGATTCTCTTCGCCGGCGAGGTCTTCCCGGTGAAGCACCTGCGCGAGGTGATGCCGCACTTTCCGAAAGCGGAGTGGTACAATCTCTACGGTCCCACCGAGACGAACGTCTGCACCTGGATGCACGTCCCCAAGCCGCTGGTGCAGGAAACCGAGCTGTCGATCGGCAAATCGTGCGAGAACTTCGACTGCTTTGCGTTGACGAGTGACGGCCGCAAGGCGGGACCGGGCGAGGAAGGGGAGCTGGTGGCGCGCGGACCGGGGGTCATGCTCGGATACTGGAAGCTTCCCGAGCGCACGGCCAAGAACCTGACGCCGAATCCGTTGCACAAGGATTTCACCGACCTCATCTACCGGACCGGGGATCTGGTGCGGGTGCTGGAGGACGGCATCTCCTTCCAGTACATCGCGCGGCTCGACCACATGGTGAAGACCCGCGGATATCGGGTGGAGCTCGAGGAGATCGAGCACGTCCTTCACGCGAACACGCGGATCCGGAACGCGGCGGTGGTGGCGATCCCCGACGACGAAGTGGGCGCGCGACTCCGTGCGGCGGTGGTCGTGGAGGGGGCCAATGGTCTGTCGCAGCAGGAGCTGGCCAGCCACTGCGCGACGAAGCTCCCCAGCTACGCGATTCCCGAGCTGTTCGTCATGATGTCCGAGCTGCCGACGACATCGACGGGGAAGGTCGATCGGCGGAGCCTTGCCGAGTCGCTCGGACGGTACTCGGGGTAAGGACTGAGGACTGAGCACTGCGGATTGCGGACTGCGGACTGCGAAGAAATCCTCGGGACGCTACGGTAGCCTCCGAGGGTTTCTCTCGCAGTCCGCAGTCCGCAGTCGCTGTTACCCCCGCCGTTGCTCGCCCGGGGCTTGGTCGTCACCCATGAGATCCTGCCGTCTCCTCGACGTCCCCCCGCCTCGAGAGCCCCGCCAAATGTCCGAACGAATTGCCCCGCCATGTCCCCACGACGTGGGGCCTGGCATACCAGTCTGTCTACGCTGTCGTAAGGAGAACCGTGTGGCGACGCGCGAGCGCCGCCGTCGCGCGCTTTTTGCCACCGCCGCCATCGCCCTTGGCATCGCCACCATCGGTGCCGCGGGTGCAGCTGGAATGCTGGACAGCGAGCTGCGCGCAGCCGGGTTCTCGATACCGGAAGCGCCGGCGCCCTCGGCGCCTTCTGTGGCTGAGCCGCAGAGCGTACCGAAGTCGGCGCCGGATACCGTACCAGTTGTGTCCGTCGCCCCGAAAAGCACCGTGGTGAGCGTCGCGAGCGTGACCACCCCACCCGTACCAGAGCTCGCGCCCACCATTGGTGAAGGAAAGACGTCACTGCGCGATGGCATCGTCGCGCAGCGCCATGGCGACGAGATCATGGTGCTCTTCGACACCCCGGCGGCGCGCACGAGACGCCCGGAAAAGTTCGAGGCGATCCTGCGCGCCACACTTCCGCAAATCTTCGGCGGCACGGTGGATTCGGCGCTGGCCGAGATGCCAGCGGGGACACTGGTGCCACCCCACGGGCTGACGACCGATCTGCCGACCCAGGGACTGTACGTTCCCGTGTCCGGTGGCTCGACGCTCCGCATCTGGCCCGAAACGCGGCCGGGAGATGACGGACCGCTCGTGGTGCGCTATCGCGTGCTCGTGGTCTCCTGAACGCCGCGGTGGACGTTAGGCAGCGTTGCGTCTCGGGACTCGCAGCGTACGCGTCTCGCCGTCGGCACCCTGTCGGATGACCAGGCGCGCGTTCTGACAGATCGGAAAGTCATCGAACACCGGCTGTAGCGCGACGAGCATCGCGTCCGCGCTCGGCCCGAAATGGTAGAGCGCGGTCTCGGTGGGTCCATTCCACGCGCTGCGCAGCTCGCCGCCAGCAGAGTCGGCCGCGGTGCCGAGCCGCTCCATCAACGCATCGATGTCCGTTTCCGCGTAGATCTCCTCCGGCAGGCTCGTACCGTCGAGGTAGACCGCCACTCCCTCCTGCACGCCGAAGGGCCGTTCGACATCCACGCCATCCTGCTCGAACAGGAACACCGAGCCCACGGGGGCGCCCGCCTCCTCGAGAATGCGCTGAGCCGTGTCGAGCGCCTCGTCGAGATTCGCGAGCGCCAATTCGACCTCGACGTAGCCGATCTCGGCTGCCGATGTGAGCTGGGAACCGCCACCGGTGACTCCACCGAGCATGCGGATGCTGAGCGCGTCCTGCACCGGATCCTCGTACCGCGCCCCTCGCTCCATCGGCTCGATATGCTCGGGCATGCGCGCGACGACGAGATGCGGAAAGCGCTCGCGATCGACGGTGTCCTCGCGCGCGGCCCCCATGCGAAGCTGAGCTGGGGCAGCGCTGATCTCGCCGCGCATCCATTCCGGATGACGCTGGATGGCATCGAGGATAGGCTCGCCCTGGATCTCGAAGCTCTCGCCAAGCATGGTGCGTAGCATCGGCTCGAAGAGCTCGACCCCCAGGGCGCGTCGGAAGTCCGACAGCGTGCGCTCGTCGTTGGCGTAGCGGGCGAAGAGCTCGCTCGCGTCGGTCAGTCGCTGGGGCGCCTTGCCCGACGCGGCGACGCGCTCCCCGTGGATTCGAAGCGTCGAGCGCGTGTCCACGGCCCCATCGACGCGTTCAACGGCAATCTCCGGGGGCATCGGGAGACCATTGTCGATCGTCCCACGCGCCGTTACGAAAACCGGGCCGCTTGCAAGCCAGCTGTGCAGGACGAGGCAGTGCAGCGGAGCGTCCTCATTCGGCACCTCGAACCACATGGCGCCGATGGCGCCATGGGCTCCGAGGGCGAACCGCACGAAGGATTTCTTCGAGACATCGGTCAGGATCTGAGCGGCATCCTCGAAGTCGCCTATCGTCTGGAAGCCCACCGCCGCCAGCTCACCCTCGACGCCGTCATAGAAGCTCGTGTCGCGCTCGGGAAAGTCGGACGCGTTGACGGGCTCGTATCGGGCCCGGTGCTCGATCATGGTCCGGATCTGGGCCACGATGGTCTGCGCGATCTGCTCGAAGACTTCCACAGGAAGCGCGTCGCCGAGCTCGTTGCCGTCGTCTTCGTAATCGTCCGTTCGCATTTACCGCTCGCGTAAGATGAAAGGGCTGGAGGAGAGACTGGCCAGCTGGCGGGGAGGCAACGAGAGGCCGTTCGCAGTATTCTTCCCGCACGATGTTCCACGCCCCACCCCGATTGCCTCGCGGCTTTCGCACGGCGAGCCGCAACTGCGGCCTCAAGCCGTCGGCGAAGGATCTCACCGTGTTCGTGAGCGAGGTCGATGCCGCCGCCGCAGGAGTGTTCACCCGCAATCACTTTCCGGGTGCGCCCGTCATCCTCGGCCGCGAGACAATTCGTGGGGGCGTGCTCCGTGCGATCGTCGTCAACAGCAAGGTGAGCAACGTCGCGACCGGCGAGCGCGGACTGGGCGACGCCCGGCGGATGGCGGCCGCCGCGGCCAAGGCGTTAGGCACGTCGGCGGATCGCGTTCTCGTCAGCTCGACGGGAGTCATCGGCATTCCGCTTCCGATCGAGAAAATCGAGCGAGGGCTGACCGGGATCGCGGCAGATCTGGTCGACGACCCGTTGGTGGGCGCGGAGGGCATCATGACCACCGACTCTCATCCGAAGGCGCTGTCGCTCACCGTAGGGGACGCCACCATTGCGTGGGTAGCGAAAGGCTCCGGGATGATCGAGCCGAATATGGCGACGATGCTGTCCTACATCATGACCGACGCGGCGATCGCGGCGCCCCAGCTCGACCGTCTCCTTCGCGAGGTCGTGGATGTCTCCTTCAACATGCTCTCCGTCGATAGCGACACGAGCACGTCGGACACCTGCGTCATTCTCGCCAACGGACTGGCGGGACCTGTCGATCGCGAGGCATTTCGGAAGGCGCTCAGGACGGGGTCACTCCGAATGACCGAGATCCTTGCGCGTGACGGGGAAGGGGCGACCAAGCTGCTGCGCGCGACCGTGCGCGGCGCCGCGAATACGGTCGAGGCGCGCCGGATCGCCAAGTCGATCGTGAACTCTCCGCTGGTGAAGACGATGGTCCATGGGGCAGATCCAAACGTCGGACGCCTCCTGATGGCGATCGGGAAATGCTTCGAGTGCACCATTCGCGTGGAGGCGACGGACGCCTGGATCAACGGTCAAAAGGTGGTGCACCACGGCGAGCGCACGACCTTCGACGAAGCGGTTGTTCGTGCCGCGCTCGCCACGGACACGGCGGACATTCTGGTCGCGCTCGGGGTTGGCGATGGGGAGGCGACGGCGTTCGGCTGCGATCTGTCGGCGGGGTACATCTCGGAGAATGCGGCCTATTATTCCAGTTGACACCTGGAGACGTCAGACTTCAGACGTCAGATGTCAGGAAGCAGAAACCTCGCCCGCCGAATGGCGTTGTTTCTGACAACTGACGTCTGACGTCTGATATCTGACGTCTCCGGATGCTCACCTCATCATCCATGGCTACTGTTCGTCGAGCCAGCGTTCGCGACGCCCAATCGATCTCCGATCTCATCGGTCTGTACGTTGCCGACGGCACCCTCCTCCCACGCACCCCGGAATTCATCGCCGAGCGCGTGATCGATTTTCTCGTGTCCGAGGAGGACGGGCGAGTCGTTGGATGCGTGCATCTCGATGAGTACTCGCCCAGCCTCGTCGAGGTGCGATCGTTGGCCGTAGATCCCGCCTACCAACGGCGAGGCATCGGTATCGCGCTCGTCGAGGCGGCGGAGGAGCTGGCCCGCCGTCGCGAATACACCACCGTGTTCGCCGTCAGCAGCAACGAGGAGTTCTTTCGCGCGCGCGGGTACGATATTCGACACATCCCGGAGCTCGATCGCGAACGGAGCGAGGTCAGTCGCTACAAGGGCGTGTACGCCAAGGACCTCGGCGCGCTGACGCCAGCGAGTCAGTCCTTGTAAGGATCGAACTCGTTGGCGCCAGCCATCACCACGATGAGTGGCCGCAGCGTGTGCAGCACTTCCACGGTGCCTTCCTGCGCCGTCAGCACATCGGGGAGACGACGGTAGACATGCGGGCTCTCATCGAGCCCACCGCCGCGCAGGATGACGCCCTTCGCATCCACCCACTCTTTCATCATCTCGGGCGTGACGCGACCCGGGGAGACGATGCGCGCCTTTGGCCCCCATCCCTTCTTCTTCCCGGCGGCCTGCGAGCGAGACATCACGCGTCCCGCCCCATGCACGGTCGAAAACAGCGCCTGACGCTGGACCTCGGCGACGTCACTGTCCTGACGACCCTGCACGATGACGGCGTCATCGCCCATCGAGCCGCCAATGAACCCCTTCTGACCGGGAAACGCCGGTGTCGCACCCTTCCGCACAACCACGTACTCCTCGCCGTCGTGGGTCTCCTTCCACGCGAAATTGTGGTGGTTATGCACGAGCTCCATCTCGCGACCCCCGAGGATGGACACCACCTTGCGCGCGACCCACTCTCGTCCGGCGTAGGCATACCGGCCGGCGAGATTCATGAGGTGCCAGTAGTCGTGGCCGAGCGGCGCGTTGATGTCGAGTAGCGCCTCACGCTCTGGCACACGCTCACCCCACTGCTTTCCCTGGCCTAACGCGAGGAACCCGGAGGCAACCGTGTGCCCGAAGCCGCGGCTGCCGAAGTGCACTCCGACCCAGAGCGTACCGGTCTCATCGGCGAAGACGTCGACGTAGTGGTTGCCACTTCCCACGGTGCCGAGCTGCGTCCGCGCCTTGTTGACGAGTGTCTTGCGCTCGTGCGGAGGCGCGGCCTCCCAGGCGGCGTCGTGAAAGAGCTCGTGATCGATCGGCGCGTCATCGGCGAGATTCTTCCGACCGATGCCGAAGCTGACGGTGTTGGCGATTTCGTCCGCGATCGATGCGAGCGCCCCACGCTGTGCGGCATCACTCTCGCCAAGATCGGCGAGCGTGAGGCTCGTGCGAATGGCGGCGTTGCCGCACGCGATGTCGAAGCCGACGCCGACCACCGAGACCTTGTCGCGGTAGGCGGCTACTCCTCCGATGGGCATGACGTAGCCCACGTGGCCGTCCGCCATGAGCGCGACACGCTCGGCGGTCTGCGCCACCTTCTGGAGCTGGATGATGGTCTGCTCGTCGTGCTGGCCGAAGATTTTCATTTAAAGTGCGAGGGTGTCGAGGTGATCCAGGGTGTCCAGGTAATCGAGGTGAAGTCGCCTCGATCACCTGGACGACCTGGACACCCTCGACAACCTCATTTCATGAACATTCCGCCCTTCTCATCGCCCGAATCGTTGTAGACGGCGGGAATGCGGACGCCGAGGAGGCGAAAATAGGTTCCGAGCTGAGCTCGGTGATGGATCATGTGGTTCAAGAACAGCGTGCGATAAACGAGATACCGAGATTGCGTAAAGAGCGCGCTGCCGTTCGCGATCAGTGACCATGGCTTCTGCAGGTGTGGATCGCTCGCCTTGGTCAGTGCGGCGCGGAGACCGAGCATGTTTCGATCGAACATGTCCAGCAGCTCCTGATGCGTTCTTACGACTTCTTGCTGCGGAAGCGGCTCGCCTCCTGGTGCGACATCGAGAGAGTCGGTCGCGAGGGCGAACTGTCCCCACGTCGGAATCACGGCCAGGAACGTCGAGAGCTCACCAAGGGTCATCGATTTGCTATGTGGCTTGAATCCAAGACTCTCCATCGGAACGCGCTCGAGGTGCTTCCGGGTGAACGCGGCTTCGAGCTCGAGCTCCGGAAGCAGAAGGTCGCGCACTGGCATCGGTTCATCTCCTGAAACGGTCGTTCCCGCATACGTCACGCGCTCGCTTTCGCGCGAGACGTGTGCCGTCGGGCTGCCAGCGCGCTCGTGCGTGCGCTGGCAAGCCCTACGTACAGGCCGCGGCCGTTGAGTCCTTCCTCATCGAAGACCGCGATGAGACCGGCCGCGGTGAACGCCGACAGGTACTGCTCGTGCGTGAACAACCGCACCTCGTGCCGCTCGAAGAAGCGCTCGACGCCGCTCTCCGACGCGACCATGTGATGCATGTCGAGGACGGAGAGTTCGCCCTCGCGCCGGCTCACGCCGACGCGCGCGATCTTCATTCCCTCACCCTCGGCGACATCGACGTGCAGATGCCCGTCGATGAAGCGATCGGGTGTGAGCCAGGGCTCCACGATGACGAGACCGTCGGGCAAGACGTGCCGCGCCATCGTCGCGATGGCGCGCCGAAGCTCGCTCACGTTCCGCATGTAGCCGATCGCGCTGAACAAGCACGTGACCGCGTCGAAGCGACGGCCGAGGTCGAAGTACCGCATGTCGTACTGAAACAGCGGCACATCGGGCAGCCGGCGACGCGCGATAGCGATCATCCAAGGCGACAGCTCCACACCCTCCACGTCGTACCAGGTGCGCAGGTGCGAAAGATGGACTCCCGTCCCGCACGCCACGTCGAGCAGTGAACGGTGCTCGCGGCGGGGCGTGCGCGCGCAGCGATCGATTACGCCGTGGATGAGTCGCGCTTCGTTCGCGTAGTCCTTCTTCGCGTAGATCACGTCGTAGAGCTCGGCCAATCGCGTATACATGGTCTTGTCCTCCTGCATGGGCGGGGAGAGGAGGTGTATGAGCCTTTACACCGCGGGCCTCTCCCCGCCGGGAACGACTGCGAACTGCGAACTGCGAGCTGCGGACTGCGAGCTGCGAACTGCGAACTGCGAACTGCGAGCTGGGATCTCAATAATCATCCCAGGGCTTCTTGTCCGACTTCGCCTCAGCCTCGAGAAAGCGCACCTGACGGCGCTCCTTCGCGCGCTGCTCGGCGGTGCATTCGTTCAGACCGAGCACGTCCGACGTGAGCACGCGAATGCGCGAGCCGGTGATGTCGCGGAACTCCACCCAGCGCGGACGCCAGCGCCGATCCAGCGTACGCTGCACGCGCGCCGCGTCTGCCACGCGCACGTAGTACCACCCGTTCCCGCAGCGGACTATCCAGTAGTCGCGCGCAACCGGCTGTTCCTCGTCAGGCGTCTCCTCGTTACTGAGGTACTGTGCAATCCGGTTCATCCTCTCACTCCGACGGCGTGACACGGCGGAAGGCAGAATCGCCCTCGGTGCTGGGAGTCGCGTTCGCCATCACCTCGGGCGCCACGCCCCCGCCGGCCACAAAAGAAATCGCCCCACCTGCTGTGCTTGCGCAGGTGGGGCGATGCTGCCGGCCCCGATCGGAGTGTCGGATGCTCCGCTGTTAGGCCGAGCTCCTCCCATCTCCGCATCCTGCGCCAATGTGGTCTCTCGACATCCGCGCGTCGCTTCGCCGGGCGTCTTCCCTGGTGAAGGGAATTCGCGCCAGCGCGCACGGGCGTCCCGCTGGCTGATTCTTGCCAGCCAGGCGGCACGTACCGAGTTGGAAGGTCGAGTGAGCGGTCATGGAGCGTGTCGGATACGGCGTGTGTCGTGTTCCTGTTCGTTGGACCCCTGAAACGAGAATCGCGTCACGATGGTCGTGGTCTTGTCGCCCCAAATCATGGAGCGGAGGACAGCGACGACATCGGGACGCGACTCCCAGGGGCGCGAATACTACACGGCCCGCCGAAAATGTCAAGATGAGAATTGGGTCAGCGCAGATCGACCGTGCTGATCCTGCTCGATCCGATGATCTGGCGCTCGATGATGACGAGCATTGAACCGTCAGGCGAGACTCGAATGTGATTCGGCCGGATCGGAATCGGTGTGCGGTCCGCCAGACGACCGTCGCTGACCCTCGAGCGCACGATCCCGAGGCGCCAATCGGGGAGATACAGGAACTGGCCGTCAACGGAAAGGAGAGTGTTTGCCGAGCCGCCTCCGCCTGGCGTCTCCACCGTCCGGACGAACTGCATCGCCGCATCGTAGATGTCGGTGCCGATCGCCGTAATCGAGCCACCCCGATCGAGCGACAGCAAGCCGGACCGCCGAGGCTGTCGCTGCGGACTGAACGTGTCCGTCGCGGCGTCGTAGCGCTGAAAGAACCACGCCTCGTTCCCGAGCATGATCACGGACCGGTCCGGGGAGCGCGTAAGCTGTGCATCGCTCACGACATTGGTGCCTCGGGCTTCCGGCCGTCCGCGCTGCTGTCCCGTCGCGAAATCGACCTCGAGGACGGATTGCAGCCGCGCGTTCACGTCACGAAACGTGATGATGGCCTTACCATTGGAGGCGACGCGAACGTTCAGCGGGCGCTGAACCGTCGGCGTGTCGACACTGATGAGCGGAAGTACCGTTGGAGCCGCCGCCGGGGTACGAAGATCATAGATGGCGAGCGCACGATCCTGCGGCAGCACGACGAAGAGGGAATCACCTCCCGCTGAGAGATCCAGATCGGAGGGATGCGAGGGCAGGTCGACCGACCGCACGACGTCGAGCGTGGCGGACGAGACCACCGTTAGGCGCCGCTGCTGGGACAGGAGGAGATAGATGACGCCGCGCGGGATGTCGAAAGCGATCTCCTGGAGGTCGCCGTTGATCGTCGCCGTCCGGGTGGGGCGTTGAATGGTCGGGTAGACGCGAATCGCATTGGGCTCGGTGAGAACGACGGTGACGTTGCCGACGGAATCACGACCGGAGACGCGGAGCTGCAGGCTTCCCACCGTAGACGGATCGAGGGGGATGGAGAAGTTGTGGGTCGCCGCGGTTCCGGATACGAGAACGGAATCGTGCGCTCCTGCCGGCAGCACCTCCCAGACGAGTGTACGAACCGCGTGGTTGTCAGAGGCCTGGAGCTGAACCTGGATCGTATCTCCGACGAAGAAGTTTCCGATTAGCGACGCCGATGGGAGCCCGCCGGGCGGGACGAAGAACACCGCGACGGCGGGCGGTGTGTTATCCACCAGGGAAATTTGGGTGTTGATGCTTTTCGACGTCTCCTCGCCGGCGGCGTCGATGGCGAACACCGTGGCGACGATCGGTCGTCCGAGCGCGCAGCCCGGTGGCACCGGAAGGCGTGCGGACCGTGTGACCGACGTGCGAAGACTGTCAAAGAAGATCTGCTCCGACTCGCAGGGCCCACTCAGGACAACAGCGGTGAGCCAGAGCCCCCCGGCCGCAGTCACGGAATAGTCGACGACGAGCGTATCGCCCGGCTCGGCGGGGCTGAAGGGCGGACGCACGGACAGCGACGTGATCGCCGGCGGCGGCGTGCCCGGAGTAACACTCGGTCCGCAATTGAACGTGACCGTCGCTCGCTTCGAGCCACCGCCTGACGGGTGATATCGAAACTCGATCACGACGCCGAAGGGAATGCCCGCCGTGACGGCCCATCGCGCTTCCTGCGTGGTGCCACTGGCGATGTCGCTTGCCCCCCACGACTCCTGAACTTCACTCGCTGGAACGACGCTCGAATCGATCGGTGCGGTGCGATCGGGTCCCAGGTACCAGC
>DATFBS010000124.1:0-3032 GCA_035253695.1 Gemmatimonadaceae bacterium | reverse complement strand
GGTGCCATGTACTGTGGTGTTCCGATCGCGACGCCGAGCTCCGTCATCGGCGCCGAGCCGGACTCGACGCGTGAAGCCAGCACCGCCTTGGCGATTCCAAAATCCGAGACGGTCGCCGTGTTGCCGACGAGGAGGATGTTGTCGGGCTTGATGTCCCGATGCACGACACCTTTCCCGTGCGCGAAGTCCAGTGCGCGCGCGACATCCCGGAGAATGCTGACGGTGAGCGCTACCGGCATCGCTCCGGTGCGCATGAGACGCACTCGCAGCGACTCCCCTTCCACGAAGGGCATCGTGTAGTAGGGCAGCCCCTCCGTCTCACCGGCGGCGAACACCGGCACGATGTGCGGGTGCTGGAGTCGGGCGGTGAGCAGTATCTCGCGCCTGAAGCGGTCGAAATTGACTCCGGCGGCGAGGTCGGGCGAAAGCACTTTGACCACCACCCGACGGCCGAGCGCGCGTTCCTCGGCGAGAAACACACGACTCATTCCGCCGCCGCCGAGCTCGCGTTCGAGGTGATACGCGTCGCTCAGGGTGCTTTGCAGCTGCTCGCGAAGATCGGTCTCCAAGCCTTCAACGTTCGCCGGAAGGGACGGTGAAGGAAAGCCCGCCATCGAGCGGACTGGCTCTAAGTTCTCGAGCCAAGGACTGTGACTGGCTGGCATCAAGAACGGAGAGTTTAAAACGGATGAAACGGATTGAACGGAAGCCCCCTGATCGCTCCCCGCACGAGGAACTCTCCTCTCACGTCCCAGAGCATCATCGTCTGTTGTTGCCGTCGAGGAGAGCGGTCGGCACGGGATGCAGATCCGGTCGCTTCCGATCGATCCGTTTCATCCGTTTTAAACTCTCTGTTCTTGATGCCGGTCGGGGTGATTGCCTTCCCTGGGGATTGACGCAGGCGACGCACTCCACGCCGGCCCGTCCCACTCCCTATCACAGAGCTCCAAGCGTCCCGCCGCTCGTCACCGCCCACACCGACACGAAGCTCGCGAGCAACCCCACCCAGAGTTGGGGGAGCACGACCACAGCCAGCGTATGGCCGCGACGCACGCTCTCCCGCACTAAAAGCCCCGCGAGCACAAGTTGGAGCGCATAGAGCCCCCCCACCACGTACGCGTACCACGGCAGCTGCGGCGGTGGCGCGTGGGCCGGGCTGTAGAAGACACTAGCCCAGACTAGCGTGAGAGCGGTAACGGCGAGGGGCGAGAACACTTTCCATCGCCCGAGACGGGGCGGCGCGTCGACGTTGCGGTCGACGACCATCGCGCCGAGCGCGATAGCCGCGGTGATGGGCCAGGCACCCATCACCCAGCCGATGGTGAACCACGCGAGACCGAAGAGTAACGCCGGCCCTGTCATTGTTCCTCCCGGTAGGGCGGCTTCAATGGGGACCTAAGCTCGGTGCAATACACGTTAGGCTGCCGGTGCCGGATCCCGAATCAGGCGACATCCATTGGCTTCAACGCCCCGCGCGCTCACCCGCCCGCGGCCGCGCGAAACGGTTCGAGGGCCACGAGCAGGCCGAAGAGTGCCTGAACTGCGCCCACCGTCAGCACGGTGATGTCAGGGCGGGATCTCCAGAAGCGCCACCCCAGCGCCGCGATGATGGCGCCTGTGACCACGAGAATCAGGAAGAAGCCGACCACGTGGTGGGTGTAGGCCACTCGACTTCCACCCATGGCGTACGCGGCGTACAGATGGCCGAGCAGCCCGAGGACGAGGAGTACGATGCCGATCCACATCCAGGGCCGGCTCGCGGAACGTCGACCGCCCGCCGTGGTGGCGATGCTCATGAAGATCTCACCGAGTTCGCAAGGACGAGATTGCTCTCTCCAGCCCAGAGAGATGCCTAACGCCGTGCCTCATACGACAGGTCGTGCCGGTGGAGTGCTCCACGTCCCGGCGGGAGCCTGATTCAACATGCCGCGCTCGGCAATCGGAAGCTCCGTGGCGAGCATGAGCTCGGCACTCGGCCACGTTCCGACCGACTCTCCCGAGCGCAGCACCGAACGGATCGACCCGTCGTCTGCCAGGAAGTAGCCACAGTTCGCCTCGCGCGACCAGCTCCGTCCGCCAATGTACAGGCCGTTCGGCCGTGCGCGATACTCGCGAGCCCAGGACCGGTTCGCGCGCTCAAGGTCGAAAGGCTGCAGCGTTGCGCGATCGAGCCGCGGCGTTGCCCCTTGCCCCGCTGACGGTAACCCGTACAACGAAAGGTCGAACGCGAAGCAGCCATTCGTGGCGCGCAGGATCTCGGCGTATGGCGCGGGAATTGGCACCCCCATCCGCTCGGCAGCGTCTGCGATCCACGTTGGCTCCGCGGGAGGAAAGATGACAACGGCAAAGGCCTCAGATCCGACCCAGGGGGTTGGCGCGATCTGGATGGCGCCGTCGGCGCGTTTCACGACGCCGCGTGAGGCGTACCGCTCGACGAGGTCGCGCAAAGCCGCCAGCGAGGGTGGCCAGCTCGTGAAACGCTCTCTCAGCTCACTGTCTCGAGTCACTTGGCGCTTCGGCAGTATCACGCACGCGCGGCCCGGCACGCGCTGCAGCCGGAACAGTCGCGAATCGTTCGGCAACAGTTTGCGACATTCCACCGCGAAGATTCCGGGACACCACCTGCACGGTGTAGATAGGGCCCCACGGTATTCCCCACCACCCCAACGCTAGTGAGACCACGGTACACATCGCCGCGATGAAGCCCGTGGTGTGATGCCCAACGACATAGATGCGCGTCGGGAACTTGAAGCTCACGATCAGGAATGACACCACCAGCTGATATCGTGTGAGGCGGGTTGTGGGCGTAATGAGGACTTGATTCTCGTAAACGGCACCACCTCCCTGGATGGCGGCTCGATTGTCTGTGAGCCACGCTTCGAGCTCCGTGGCCCGCCTCTGGTAGTATCGAGTGAGCAGGAAAAGCCCGACGAGGACGGCGGCGATTACGGCGCCTCCAATCGCTTCCGTCGGATTCGGCTCGGGACCGAATACGTTGTATGCAACGCCTACGAGAAAGAGTCCCGCCACCA
>DATFBS010000123.1:0-20488 GCA_035253695.1 Gemmatimonadaceae bacterium | reverse complement strand
CAGGAGGATGCATCGAGCCAATGGACATCTTCGATCGAGATGATCACGACCGTTTCTGAGGAGATCGCGTCCAACAAGTCAAACAGCGCCCGGCGCACGTTCGCGTAAAGCATGTCTGCTTCGACGCAATCCGGGCTCGGCGGAGACTCGCTGGAATGTTGCTCGATTAGCCGCCGAAGATACTTGTGTGACTGTGGGCTGCACCCGAGAGCACCTGGCATCGTCATCAGCTTCGGCACGAGATCGACGAATGCCGACAGCGGACGCCGCGCATCGCTCGACTGACACAGCGCAGCGGCCACGCGCGCTCCCTCGAGCGATGCCGCGCGTGAGAATTCGGTGAGCAACCTCGTCTTGCCGATGCCCGGCTCACCGTGAATGAAATGCACGCTGCCCGTGCCACCGCGGGCGCTGCGCAACGCGCCCGCGAGCGTGGCCATCTCGGCACTCCGCCCCACGAATGGCACATGCAGCGGCGGAGCGAGCGGGAACTCCAACTCCGGCTCCGCGATACGGCGGCGAAGGGCTATCGCGGGGAGCCGCAGCTCGCGCGCCGTGGGACCCATCTCACGGAGATACCGGTCGAGGATGCCCATCGCCTCTGCCTTCCCGCCGTGCAGCGCTGCCGCTTCCGCGAGTGCGAGCGTGGCCTCCTCGTTCAGGGGATCGATCGCCAGACATCGGTGTGCCAGACGTTCCACGTCGGCCCATTCGGCACGAGCCTTCCGCGTGATCAGCGCCCCGACGAAAACGCGCCTCGCACTCGCCGCTACGAGATCGCGATGGCGCTCCACCCAATCCCGAAACGGATCCGAGAACGTCGGCGCGTAACCCGGAAGAAACGGTCCGCCGATGGTATCAGCGACGTGCTCGAGGTCGTCCGTCCGACGAGCTCGTAGCAAACCATCGACGTCGCAATCGACCGCCTCCGCGCGCACGCTGAGGTGCGTGTGAGTGACCTCCAGCGGGACGCCGAGCGTCCGCATCCGATAAATCGTCTGCCGGAGACAGTGGCCTGCCCGCCCCCGAGTCGCGTTCGGCCACAGCATGCCTAACAGCTCGTTCCGAGAGAAGCGCCGGCCGGGCTCGACGGTGAGCAGCAGCAGCGCCGCAAAGACGACCTCGGCGTCAGGACCGAGGACGAGGGTGTCGATCTGGATGGAGGCCTGGCCGAGTGCCCGTACGCGTATCATCGCGCCATGCTCCGGTGGGGCATCATGCCGCGCATGAAGCGCGAGTAGCGTCAGCGAGGCGTCAGCGGCAGCTTTTTGGAGGGTGCGCTTGCGGCGTCGCAGGCGCTCCTCCTACAGTACCGGCAACCCGTCCTGGAGGCTAGAGATGCCCGAAGCGTGGCTCCGAGGGCCAATCGAAGGGGTCGATGCGTATCTCCAACCCGCGGCCCACGCGCTCGTGCAGGCGCGGGAAGACCTCGACGTAGCGACCACGGGGATCTCACGCGAACAGCTGTGGACGCGCCCCGGGGGCGCCGCCAGCCTTGGATATCATCTGCGACATCTCGCTGGGAGCCTCGACCGTCTGCTCACGTACGCGCGCGGCGCACAGCTCGACGATCGGCAGCAGATGGCCCTCAAGATCGAAATGGAGCCGGGCGACCCGCCCGAAGATGTCACCAGCCTGGTCAGCCACGTGCGCGGCGCCATCGAGGCCGGGCTCACGCAGCTGCGGGCCACTCGACGCGAAGAGCTCCTCGAGCGACGCGTCGTCGGGCGCAAGGCACTGCCGTCGACCGTCCTCGGTCTCCTCTTCCACGCGGCCGAGCATACCACCCGCCACGTGGGTCAGGCGATCACGACAGCGAAGATCGTCTCGGGGAGGGACGAGTGAGAGTGCTCCGAGGAGTGTGCCTAACGGTCGTCTGCGCCGCGATGGCCGCTGCCTGTCGCGGCGGGGAGCGCGAGCGCGAGGTCCTCGCGAGAATCGAGCTGGCGCCGACACCGGCCGAGCATCGTGAAGGTGATTCGCTCTTCACCGCTCACTGCGCTCAGTGTCACGGTGAATCGGCGCGCGGCACTGAACAGGGCCCCCCCCTTCTTCACATCATTTACGAGCCCAGCCATCACGGTGACGCCGCGTTCGTGCTCGCCGCGCAGCGAGGCGTCGTGGCGCACCACTGGCAGTTCGGCAACATGCCACCGCAGCCGCAGGTCGATTCGGCGGCGCTGCGGAAGATCATTGCCTACGTGCGATGGGCACAGCGCGAGGTGGGGATCGACTGACGAGCGGGGCTGGAACTGTGCCGGGCGCGGCCGCGGGACGAGCGCTGGACATGCGCCGAGCCGCCCCGCGCCGAATGACCTGATATGACAACGTGGTTCTATCGACACCGGCACAAGGGCATGCGGACACCGGGACGGGGTGTCACCCAGATCCCATCGGCGGGGATGACCGAGTCGACCCGTCGAATGAGCTCCCGGGGCTCGAGGAAGGGAATCACTTTGAGCTCGTCCGTCTGGGGCCGAAAGAAATCCTCCCAGTGGGCCAGGACCGTTAGGCGTGGGCAGAGGGCCTTCACCAGCGCCGTCGGATAATCGCTGACCTGCTCGTAGTTTCCTGCCGTCAGGATCACCGCATCGAACCGCACCGAGTCCCCGATCAACGCCGCCGGTGGGAAACCCAGTGGAGGACGACTGATGGCATCCATGTAATAGAGCCGGAACGCAACGGAGCCGTCCGGCCTCAGAACATCGATCACGTACGCGAAGCTCTCTCCGAGCTTCCAGCCCGACACCTTTTCCGGCAGAGCGTCGAGGTCGGAGGAGAGGACGCCTTCGGCATAGTGATACTTGAAGACGTTCGGGGCATGCTCCGCGCGAAGCGCCATGAAGCGAAACGGGCTGCCCGGCGGAGAGATCCAGCGTCCGACCTTGTCATGGTGGCCGACATGCGACGTGTCGATGACCCGGTATCGGCCCGAGTCGCCCGGGATACTGGCATTCGGTCGCAAGGCCGGGTCGCCGTGAAGAATGTGGCCCATCGTCGGAGGGCCATAGATGACAGCCCGCGTCGCGTGGCGCCGCGCGATGTACGGCACATCCATGAGATGGTCATAGTGTGAATGACCGATGAGAATCGCGTCGGCATCGTCCACGCGATGTACGGAGAGGACCGAGTCGATGTGTCCGGAGTCGGCAAGGGTCTTCGCCGGCCAAAAGAGTCGCGGAAATCCGGGATTCGTCAGGAGGGGACCTGTGAGCAAGGCGTGCTCCCCGCTGCGAACGATGACGCCGCTCGTTCCGAGGTACGTCAGCTCGAGGCTGTCGGCGCACCCGCTACTACAAAACGCCAGAGCCGGAAACCTCGACACCGGGCGCAGCGTCTCCATGCGAGCGCGACAGCTGGTCATTGCCACGCATGCAGCGATCGCGATCCACACGCGTCGCAGTGCGGGTTTGCGAAGGGGGACGGACGGGACCAGTGCCAAAGTTGCCATTACTTCGCCAGGGCAGGCATGAGCAGCTCCTGCATGATCGCGTTGGGTGGCGTGTGCTCGTTGTTGTACGCGCTCCCAGTGAACACGATCACCGCATCCACCTCCGGCAGGATGTAGATCTTCTGGCCGCCGTTGCCGCTCGCGTTGAGCACATCGAAGTGCCGCGTTCCCCTGGGCGTCGCGACATCGAACGGCTGACGCCACCAGAAATACCCGTAGCCCCGGCTTCCAATACGCGTCGTCGACTCCGTCGACCGCTCCACCCACGCCCGGGAGATGACCCGCTTGCCTTGCCACCGTCCACCATCGCGGAAGAGCACGCCGAGCTTGAGCATGTCGCGCGGCCGCATCGAGAGCTGCGCGTACGTCCCGACGTTCGATGAATCCAGAACGAGTGGCCATCGCACATCGTTCGGGCGAATGCCCAGCGGGCCGAACAGCCGCTCCTGCGCGAAGGCGGTGAGCGGTTTCCTCACCGCGCGTTCGACCATGCGCTCGGCAACGAATACTCCGCCCGAGCAGTAGCGCGCGACCGTCCCCGGGTTGGCCACCATCGGAAGATCCATGACCGATTTCACCCAGTCGGCCTGCTCGACGATGCGGCTCTCGTTTCCGGGCGAGGACGCGTCCCAGTCGTCGCAGGCCAAGCCCGACCGCATCGTCAGAAGGTCGCCTAACGTCAGGCTGGCCTTGCGCGGGTCGGGGTTCGCGTAGGCCGACAGCGGACCATACGGCAGCCTCGGCAACACACGCTCACGCTCCCCCGAGAGGTTTCCGAGGTCCGCCGCGATCCCCACCAGCGCCGAGACGATGCTTTTCGTCGCCGAGCGCATCTGATGCGGCCGCGCGTGGTCGTAGCCGTAAAAGTATTCCTCGAGCACGAGCCGGCCGCGCCGGAACACGAGCACGCCGTCGACGTCCGCGTACGTCCCATCGAGTATCCGCGCGACCAGCGTTTCGGCCAACGCTCGGGAAAGTCCGGCCTCGGCGATGTCGCCGACCGCGATGCCATCGTTCAGGTCGGATGGCGGGCGGTAGATGTAGGGCGGGATGCGGCCATCCCGGGCGCGCGGACGCGGCACGACGGACGCAGCAGTCGTTCTTGTAACGGTGTCCTCGAGCCGCGCGAAGCGAACGCCGCGCTCGCGAAAGGCGAGCACCCAGCCCTCGGCGTCGCGCTCGAAGGGAATGGTGTCGCCCACGCCATTGAGAAAGAGGTCGTCGCCGAGGAACCGCAGCGGATACTTCGCCTCATCGAGCACGGCCACGAGCCGCGCGCCACCGCTGCTCGGTGCCGCGACGATCTCGATCCTGCTGTTTCCGTGGTACTCGTAGGTGCCGACGTAGTCGACGAGATCGCGCGTCTGCGCGCCAAGGCCTCCGGCGAGTGTGAGTGCGAAGATACCGACGAGATGAACGCCGAGGTAAGCGCGCATGCTGCGATTTCTGTTTCCGTTCAGGGAGCAGCCTATGGGTCGAGGAATAAAAGTGATCGGGTGTCGCGCCCCACGCTACGCTGCCCTACCCCTGGGGGATCAACGCCTGACGCCGACCAGTACCACCAACGGTATTGACGACACCTTACTGCCAGTGCGAAGCGGAAGGGTCTTGGCCTCGACGCTCGCGCCGATGTACAAAGGGCCGCCACGAAACACGTACTCGGCCTGCATACGGTAGTTCCAGCTTTGCATTGTCTTCGAGATCACATAGCTGGCTTCGTAGCGCATCCAGAAGCTCCTGCTTCCGGTGATCAACGGAAAGCCGATCTCGACGCCCTCGTGTCCCTGCGCGCCACGCGCGTCACGATAGCCGATCGTAACTCCACCAGCGGTCTCCGGTACGGGATGCACGAGATAGCCCACCCGTACGGTGCGATACTCGATGTGGTGTGGCAGACGGAAGTGCTCGTTCCTCGCCTCGGCATAGAACCCCCGCGCGAGAATCTCGACACCGGCTGAGTACGCCCAGGTCTCGCCGGCGCTGTCAGCGAACGCCGGTCCACCGGTGACGTACGCAGCCACTCGCTTGGCCCAGAAGCCGAGCGGGGGAAACTCCAGATTGGCGGTGTCCACCAGGAGAACGAGACCCGCCGGCGCCACCGGCATCAGCAAAAGGGCTTCGACGAACGGCTGCCCGCGTCGAACGATCCTGCCCGAGTCGTTAGGTACCGGCGCCTGGGCCAGCGCGTGAGGCGCGAGGCCGCCGGCGAGGAACAGGAGTGCTCCCAGCGCCCGCGGCGTGAACAGACGCCACCCGCTATGGTCCTGCAACCTTGGTCACCTGACCTGGCGGCCCGAGCTCGAACCTCAGCTCGGCGGAAGCGAAGTCGTTCATGAACGTCTTCTTGTAACCCGGGAAGGTCGCGTAAAAGCGGCCATTGCGTTCCAGGATCTCCGCGTGCGACACCGCCGTCACGTTGTCGTCGATCGGCAATCGAACGGTCTCGCGAGCGCCGAGTGGCAGGCCTGCCTCGGTCTCCTCGATCCACAACACATAAGCATGCGGGCGCGGAACGGGACGATCGAATCCCCGCGCGCGCGCAAGCTCCTCCGTCAGAACGAGCCGGTACCGGCCGCGCCGGTCCCCCGCGACCCATCGGCCGCCCTCCACGACCTTGGCCTCGTCGCGTGCGCTGCACGTCATGCGCGCCTCGCCTTGCCACATCCATTCGTAGCACGAAATGGTTTGCAACGGCGCATCGACGCCAAGGCCAACCCTCCCCTCGTAGATGCGTCGCATCAGGGTGTCGGTGCTCGTGGCACTGCACAACGTGAACGAATTCCAGAATCGCTCGAAGGGCGGGATCAGCAGAATCCCTCGGCGTCGGACCAGCGTATGTGGCAGCGCGAAGCGGCCGGCGGAATCGGTGGTTGCCGAGGCGCGGGCCTCCGAGCAGGTCGAGTCGTCGTACGTGCTTGATATCGCCAGTCGCCGTCCCACGTCTGGCCGGCTATCGCTTCGCTGGACGATGCCTGAGATCGGCGGGGACCCGTTTTCGTTGAAAGGGAGCGGAAGGAAGCACCCCGGAATGCCGATCACGAACGGCAGGACAAACGGCGCAAAGGCCTTGCAAGCTCTCATGGGCGGCGTAAGCGTGTGGGCCGATGCTTACGACCTGCTTCATAACCAATGCCGCCGAGCGCACGCTTGAGTTAGGCCATAGCGCCAGGGATATTCGGATCGTCACCCCGCCTATGCACCAGTCCCTCATTGGGGACCGCGTCACGAGCGTGAAACGCCACCTCGCTATGCCGACCGCCGCGCTTCGACTGTGCGTCGCATTCCTCGCCTTGGCTGCATCGCGCGCGAGCGGTCAGGTTCTGCCGGTGATTCCCGATTCCGGCGCGCGCATCCGGATCTGGCGCCATGGGGCCAGCGATTGGCAATACGGAGCCTTCGTTCGGATGTCTGGAGACTCGCTCGTCGTGATTCCGCGGCTGTGCTGTGGGATCGACACCATGCCCATGAGTGCCGTTCGAGCGCTCGCGGTGAGCACCGGCCGCGAGCGACGGGTGTCGCGAATACTCGGCGGGGCCACCTGGGGCGCCGCGGCTGGAGTCGTTGGCGGCGCAGTTGCCGCTCGGCTCATCCCCTGTAATGGCAGCGAGCTATGCGGGATTGGTTTCCTGGTCATCGTTCCGTGGACCGCTCTCGGAGGCGCGGTCATCGGCGGACTTCTCGGCTCTCGGAAGGTGGACCGATGGGAGCGGATTTACCCGCGCGATGGCGCGGCGCTGATGGTTGTCCCCAAGAACGGCGGACGTGTCGGCATCACCCTAGCGCTGCGGCTCTGACTCCGCGTGCCTACTCGTGCCGAATGGCCTCGAGCGGATCGATCGCCGCGGCCCGGCGCGCCGGCAGCCAGCAGGCAAACAGGGCGACGAACAGCAACGCAACGGTCGACAGGCCTAGCGTGACCGGGTCACCCGGGCTCACATCGTAGAGAACGCTCGTGAGCGCGCGCGTACCGACGAGCGCTGCCGCCAGGCCGAGCACCGATCCGAGGATCGCGTGGGTGAGCCCGCTGCCCACGACCATGCGCACGATCCGACGTGGCTCGGCACCGATCGCCATCCGCACGCCGAGCTCCCGCCGGCGCGTGCTCACCATGTACGAGAGCATGCCGAACACTCCGACAGCCGCGAGGCCTAACGCCGCGGCCGCGAATGTGCCGAGAAGGGTCGCCCACTGCCGCGGCTGCGCCACGGAAGCGTAGAGGCGGTCGTTCATCGACATCGCGTCATCGAGCGGGACGGAGGGATCGACCGACCTGAGGGCCGCCCGTACCGGCGCAATCAGCTCGTCAGGCGCCGTCGCCGTGCGTACGTACAGGAAGAGTGTGCGCGGCGCGCCCTCCAAGACCGGCGAATACATGGCGTCCAAGGGCCCGCCTGCTCCGGAGTAGCGTACGTCATCGACCACGCCGACGACCGTCGTGAGCGGGCACTCGGTGCAGCCGCCCCGTATCATCGTCTTGCCGAGGGCGGATTCCCGAGGGTAGTACTTCCGGACCCATGACCGGCTGACGAGCGTCACCGGCGCCACCCCGGTATCGCTCGGCGCGAACATCCGGCCCTCGAGGAGCCGAACGCCAAGAGCCTCGAAGTACCCGGCGTCGGCGAACGGCCACGGCCCGTTAGGCTCCGCCGTGCCTGGCGGCGCTGGTCGGTCGACCAGATTGAAGTTGTCGTTGCTGGATCCGAAATCGTCCGGCGCCATCGTCGACCCGAGCCCGACCGCGCGCACGCCCCCCAGCTCGCGCACGCGCGGCAACGCCCGCGCCCAATACGCCGCTATGGCTGCGCTGTCGGCGTACTGACCCGTGGGAAGGGAGACGCGGACGGTGAGGAGATTGTCGGGATCGAATCCCGGGTCCACCCGCTGAAGGCGCACGAAGCTCACGAGCAGGAGCCCCGATATCGCGAGCAGCGGAAGCGCCAGCGCGAACTGGGCGACGACGAATCCGCTCCGCAACATGCGCGTACCGCGCCCACCGCCGATCGCGCGGTCTCCAACGGAGAGATCGACGTGTCCTTTTCTCAGCAACATGATCGCCGGATACGTACCGACGGCGATGCCCGCCAGAACGGCGAGCCCCGCGGCGAAAAGAACCGCGCGCGCGTCCAGGCTCGATACGGTGAGACCTGGCATTGACGGTCCGACTGCGACGAGCGCGCGAAGCGCGAAGTACCCGATCGCGATTCCGATGACCGCGCCAGCGCCGCAGAGCAGAGCACTCTCCGTGACGAACATCCGCACGAGCTGAAGGGGGCTCGCACCGAGCACTGCTCGTAGGGAGACCTCCCGCGAGCGACCAATGGCTCGAACCAGCATGAGGCTCGCGACGTTGGCGACGCCGATGAGCAGTACCAGCGTGACCGCCACGCCGAAGATGCGAAGCATGCGAGAGGGTGTCGCTAGCGCGGCGGTCCGGATCGGAATGGCCTCGTACCGGGCCGTGCGGTCTCCTGCTGCAGGCGACCACAGCGGAAAGACGCGCTCGCTGATCGTGGTGACATCCCGTGTCGCCGACTCGAACGTCGTTCCAGGCGTTAGGCGAGCGAGGACGAGCATCCCGAACGGTCCGCGACGCGTCGGCGGAGCGAGCTGGAGGGCGGGGAAGACGTCCAATCGGCCGATGAGAGGCTCGCGGGTGGGTGGAAGGACGCCAACGACCGTGTGCGCGAACCCGTCGAGACTCACGCGCTGGCCGACCGCGGCCTGCGCGCCGCCGAGTGTGCGCTCGGCGAGGGCGTGGCTCACCACGACCACTCGGTCGGCTCCCATGGACTCGTCACCCGCTTCGATCAAACGGCCCGCAACTGGCCGCACGCCCGCGGCAGGGAAGAACCCGGACGTAACCCGGCCCACCTGCACGCGCTCCGGATCCCCGCGCGCGCGGAACGCCGCCTCGTCGCGCCGCATTGCCCCCACCGCGGAAAAGCTTCGCTGCTGCTCCTCGATTGCGCGGTAATCGACCGTGGACAGAGAAGGAAAGCCCCGGTAGAAAATGATGGCGAGGTCATCGTGATTGGGATTCCGGAGCACGGCATTCACCGCGCTGAACACCGCTGTCGTCGACCCGATCCCGAGCGCCAATACGCCCACCGCCGCGAGCGTGAACCCGGGACTGCGGGCGAGGCCGCGGGCCGCGTGTCGCAGCTCCCTCAGGGTGTGCTCGAGTACACCGATGCCTCGAGCACCGCGATGCTCCTCCTGATATTGCGTGAGGCCGCCAAACGCGACGAGCGCCCGGCGCCGTGCTTCGTCAGGCGGCACACCCGCGACCCGGGCGATCTCCTCTGCCTCGAGGTCTACGTGGAGTCGCATCTCTTCGTCCACGTCGCGATCGATCTCGTCGCCGTGCATGAGGGCGTCCATTCGACGCCCGATGCGCCGCGTCCAGTTCATCGGCTGTGCCTACGTCGCCGCCAGCACTTCATCCACGGCGGCGGAAAAGCGTCGCCAGTACGATCGCTCGACGGCGAGCTGACGCCGGCCATCTGGCGTGAGGGTGTACACCTTCGCTCGGCGTCCCTCATCGCTCATCCCCCATTCGGCGCTCACCCAGCCGCGATCCTCGAGCCGGTAGAGAGCGGGGTAGAGCGATCCCTGACCAACCTCGAGGACGTCGCCGGAGATTTGTCGCAGGCGCTTCGAGATCCCCCAGCCGTGTAGCGGGCCAAGGACGAGCGCCTTCAGGATCAGAAGGTCGAGGGTGCCTTGAAGCAGGTCGGCGCGGCTGGGCATGACGGTGCTCTCCGGTGAGGATACCTTGTCATTCGACAGTACGGCGGCTGTTGTCGGATGTCAAGGTATGAGCGCCGGGTGTCGATGCCGGGCGCGACCGTCGCTAAATGCACCGCGCCTCCACACCTGGGTGTGGAGGCGCGCTCGCACCAGCAACGGTGTTGCCGCGTCCGAGGCTCCCCTCAGGGGGGAGTTGTCGTGCGACGCTTCGTGACCAACCGGTATACCCAGAGCAGGAGGACCGCGCCGAGAATCGAGAGGATCCAGCCGGCGCTTTCGCCACGCTCGTACAGGCCGACAGCGCGGCCGACGAACGTGCCGACGAACGCTCCGGCGATGCCGATGAGGATCGTCACGATCCACCCGCCGGGATCCTTCCCGGGCATGATGAACTTCGCGATGAGGCCGACAACGAGTCCCACAACGATGGTGGCGATGATGGCCATGGGCTCCTCCGCAAAGGACTGAGCGTGCTGACTCGTGTGCTGGTTTTTACGACACGGACCCTGCCGCTGTCAACAGTCCGCCTTCACGTCGCCTTGCGGCGCGCTGGGATCGCCTCCTCCTGGCCCCCGCGCGCCACGATCTCGGAGGGCGTACCGTCGTTCAGCATCTTCGAGACGTACCGTTGCCCCTCGGAGATGCGCTCGACCTCCACCGCGATCGCGTCGACGGAGTTCTGCAGCTGGTCGATGCGTGGATCGTTAGGCTGGCTCCCCGAGAACCGCGCCTTCGCCCGCGCCCATCCAAGCTTGTAGAGCACGATACCGAGGAGAATGAAAACCAGCGCCTCGGCGACCATGAGCGTCACTGCACGCTCTCCGAAGGTGTCCATGTCCCACTGTGGTGGCACCTGGGTTTCCGTCTGGGCCACCGGCGGCGGCATGACGACCCCCGATGCGGCGGCAGAGGCGATGGCATCGTCGGCCTGCAGAATCTCGCGCTCGATCTGGGCAATTCGCTCATCGAGCACCGCAAGCCGCCCCAGGAGCCCGGACCGTGCCGATGCTTCGGCGCCGTGCAGCTGATCGGCGACCTCCTCGCGACGCTCCGTCAGTGCCTCGAGCTGCGCCGCGAGCTCCGACCGCTTGGCGATCAGCGCGTGAAACTCATGCTGTCCCTCTGGGATAGGGGGAGTCGCGGGCGTCGGCGGCGACGGCGCCTGCGATCTCACTCGGACCTGCACCTGCTGGCTCGCGTCGAGCATGGCTCGTCTCCGCGTCGTGAATGTCCCACACCCTTACGTAGCCTGCCGGCCGCTCGATTCGGCAAAGATAGCGCCTGGGCGAGCGGCCGCGATGCCGCGGGCGGCGGCAACAGCGCTCTGGATGCCAAGTGCATTGGATACGAGCGTGGGACGCCGATTTGGCGGATTTCAAAGGGCAAAACTGCACGGATACGGCAACGGCAACGTCTTTGGGAACCGCAACACCTATGACACGAGGATTCTGGCAATTCCAAAAGCCCCCTTGACCAAGAGCAGGTAACAGCCGCGCAGTAGTCGTTGCTGTATCTGTGCCGTTTTGAAATCCGCCAAATCCGCGTCACACGCACTTCCCGATGCAATTTGCGGTTGCCGTTATTGCGTCGGCCATTTGCGCGATCGATCGCTATGGGGCAAAAGACAATGCCCCCGCCGGACTACCGGCGGGGGCATGTGTCTAACGGAAGAACTAACGGCTACGACGAGCCGGCTGGCGAGCGGGCTTCGCCGCTGCACGCCTCCCGAAGTTGTACGAGACGCCGAGCGAGACGCTTTCCTCGCGGTTGTCAGCGCCCATCGGAAGGCTCAGCATCGGACGAATCGTCCACACCGAGTTGAAGACCAACCCGGCGCCAAGATCGATCGCGAAGTAGGTCTCGCTATCCTCGGCGTTCTCTCCGCCCGGTGCGGACAGCGTAACCTTCGAGTTGACGATCGCAAGACCGCCGGTCGGGATGATATGGAGATTGCCCGAGCGGTGCGCCACCATGCCGATCAGCGCGCCGGCCGAGAACTGAAGCGTGGACATGTCGGTGTTGCTGCCGCCGATGTTGTCGGGGCCGAGACCGATGCTCAGCGCCGCCGCGGGGCAAATCTGGAAGCCCTGCTTGGCGGGGCGCATCTGATAGCCGCCGCTGACGCCAATGGCGAGACCCGATTCGTTGACGAAATCGTAGTCGTTATTGGCGAGGTTCACGCCGCCGTACAGGCCACGCGCGTTGCCCATGTTCAGGCCAACGCCGTAGGACGAATAGTCGTCGTTGGACAGGAACTGCCCGCCGACTTGCATTCTGCCAGTGGTGTATGACGCTGTCCCGGCGCAGAGCTGCGCATGCGCGGGGAGCGCGGCGATCAGCGAGAACGCCGCAATAATCGAGAGCCGACCGTACATGGGAGCCTCACGTCGAGAAAGGGGCCGTAGGTAGGAACGCCGGATTCGGAACACTCCCGGCGCTACCTTTCGACGCCCCGGCGTGCAACGTCGTCACGCGTTAGGTCGTGTTGTCCGACGACGCCTGAACGACTAACTCCTGGGCAGTTCGCTGCCCGGTGAGGCAATTCCAACCTCGGTGGGGCGTGTCTTCGGGATGCTCAGCGACGTCCAGTGGCCCGACGCCAGATGGCGGGAGACGTACACGATTTGACCCACGTGATATGCGGTATGGGTCACAGAGCGATTGAGCGCTTCGACCACGAGCAATTTCTCGTCGCGGATGTGTACGGTGCGCTCGAGATCCTCCGGGGTCAGCGACTCGATTGCGCCGAGCAGAACCTTCCAGCCCTCGTCCCACCACCGCAGGATCTCCGTGCGTGAGGCGATGCCTTCTTCGGCGAACTCCGAGTCGCGATTTCGATCCGGCTTTTCGCCGTCAGTGGTGAGGAAATCGCGGAAGCGCGAGCGCAGGTTTCCCGCGATGTGCTTGACGATGATGGCGATGCTGTTGGAATCCGGATCGAGCTGGCGGTGAAGATCCCGGTCGGACTCGACCTGCGCGATCGCGCGCTCGCCCAGCTCCTTGTACATCCGGTACGTGTGCCGGAGATGCTGGAGGTACGCAGTACCGAGTGTCGTCCTCAATCAGCGAGCCTTTTCTTCGAGTGAGAGCAGGCGCTCCACGCCGATGCCTTCCGCCTCTCCCTGAAAGTTCACGACGACGCGGTGCCGCAGCACCGAGAGCGCGACGCCACGTACATCGTCGATGTCGGGGACCGACCGCCCGTCCATGGCCGCCTTCGCTTTGGCGCCGAGGATGAGGTATTGTGACGCGCGCGGCCCTGCGCCCCAGCTCACATACTTCTTCACATCCGGTGTCGCCTCCGGCGCATCGGGTCGCGTCGATCGCGCCACGCGCACCGCGTACTGCACGACGGTCGGCGGGGCAGGGAGCCGCCTGACGAGGTGCTGGAGCTCCGTGAGCTGGGCTGCCGTCAGGACCGATGATACCGTGGCTTCGACGTCCCCGGTGGTGGCGGTGACGATGCGCTCTTCTTCCTCCTTCGACGGATAGCCGACGCGGAGCTCGAACATGAACCGGTCGAGCTGGGCCTCGGGGAGCGGATACGTGCCTTCCTGCTCGATGGGATTCTGCGTCGCCAGCACGAAGAACGGTTCGGGGAGCGAGAACGTCTGACCGCTCGCCGTCACCGCATGCTCCTGCATCGCCTGGAGCAAGGCCGCCTGCGTCTTCGGTGGGGCGCGATTTATCTCGTCAGCCAGAATGACGTTTCCAAAGATGGGGCCACGCACGAACTTGAAGATCCGGCGTCCTGTGGCGTGCTCCTCCTCGAGCAGCTCCGTGCCGGTGATGTCGCTCGGCATCAGATCCGGGGTGAACTGCACGCGCGAGAAGGCGAGATCGAGCGCTTCGGCGACGGTCTTCACCAGCAGCGTCTTGGCGAGGCCGGGCACGCCGACGAGCAGTGCGTGTCCACCGCTCAACAGCGCGGCGACGAGGTTGTCCACCACCTCGTGCTGGCCAATGATCCGGCGGCCGATCTGGTCGAGCAGCGCGCGTCGCGCCCGCGCCAGTTGATGGAGCAGCTCGACGTCCCGTGATTCGGTACTTGCCGTCGTCCGTGCCGGTTGCGCCACGTGCGTCCCGTGAGTTGGGTCGCCCGAATTCTACCGAGGGAGGCGCGCTACGTTAAGGGAGGAGCGGTAAGGGAGTCGAAAGCGCTGAAGGCGCTGAGGGCGCTTCAGCGCTTTCAGCGCCTCCTCTTAGTCACACACCGCACAGGGGCGATACAGCCACGGATACTCGAATCGGAGGCCGGGGATGTCGTGCCCATCCATCGTGATGACGCGCACGCGCACGGCCGCCGCGCCGGCCGGCGGGCCCTCCTGAGCGCGCATGTTGAACCGCGTGAAGAACGTGGCGAAACGGCACGTCGTCGGCGTGGTCACGGGCCACACGAGCTCCATGAATGCCGGGCGGGGCGGGATTCTGCACTCTGCCCCGATCGTCTGACGCGTACTGCGTGCACCGCCGTCGACCGCGAAATGCACCGGCCCCCCGCGCTCGAACATGATTCCGAACGCCGGGCCCAGATAGATGGGGTATGGCGGCGGAAGCTCCAAGTCGAACCGGAACACCCCGAACATGCCGGTGTCGCTGGAGATGGTGATCGCGATGACGCGCTCGGCCGGTGCGCCTCGCCACGCCACCATCGTGCGCGCAACGATGGGGAGCGTGAGAATGGGCGCGTCGTTGGGATCGGCAGTGAGATCTGCGCCGAGGGCGTGCTCGACCTCGAGCGCCCAGTACTCCTCGGTGATGCCGTCGACCGCAATCCGCACTCGGGCGGGCCGAAGCCCGGTTCGCAGCGCCTGCGCGGCCAGGCGCGATACAGTGGCGCCGCCACCGTCCCCGGAGCTCATTCGAGTCTGTCCCAACGATTCGAAGCTTCGCGCGGCGAGATGAAGGTCCACGGCGCCGGGGCCGGTGGAATCATCGCAGCCCAGAAGGGCCGCGCCGAGGAGTAAAGGGGCGAGCCGACGGAACATCAGCATGGGCGTCTCCGGGTGGCTGTCGGTAACGTTTGGACCCACCGATCGCCCGGTCAAGTCACCTGGATGCCTTCGGGTACGGGTCAGATGTAGCGAAGCAACGGATGAGGGGACGTGGCCTTGACCTTTGCGTACCATCGGCACGCTACGTACAGCATGGCGACCGCGATTCCCGTGACGAGATACAAGAGCCACAGGCTCCACTGATACCCCTCCGGTGGCGGGCCGACCCACAGAGGATGATTTCCGAAGAGCCACGGCTCGACGGCCCCGGTCCGAGCGAGAGAGACGCCCATCGCGAGGAGGTGAATCAGCGGTATGTGAAGCAAGTAGTAGAACATCGGCACGCGGCCGAAGGTCTCCAGCGCTCTCGTCAGGCCGGTGCGCGGTCTCTCCAGAAATGGCAGCAGCGCGATAGCCGGGCCTAACGTCATCAGCAGAAAGATCAGCGACGCAGGGTACTTCGAGGTGTTGAGGAACGAGCGCACCACGGGCCACCACCCCTGGCTCGTATCGCCTTCCCACGGACGCGGGTCGCCGTACCCGTTGATCGCTCTCAGCACGAAGAACAGTGCGATGGCTCCGCCGCCGATGAAGAGACAGACGCGACGGCGCTTCGCCGAATCGAGGGAGAGAACGGCCCCGAACGCGTATCCCGCTGCCATCACGCCAATCCAGGGGACGAGCGAGTACAGGACGGCGAGCGGTCCCGTGTCGCCGACCTCGAACGCGAAATAGCCGACCGACCAGGCAAGGCTCCCCTGGAGCGACTCGAGACCTGGCCGGATGAAGATGTCGGCCAGGTTGTGTCCGAAGATCATAACGAGCGCGAGCGCGCCGACGACGGCTGTGGGCAGAAACACGAGTGCGGCGAGCGCGATCATACTCCACCCGATCACCCAAATCACGCCAAGAAGGATGTAATTCGCGAAATCGAAGTTGAACGTCCAGAAGAATCGAATGACGGTGAGCTCGAGAGCGATGAGCAGCACGCCACGCATGAGGAGGAATCTCGCCAGCGCCTTCTTGCTCCCCAGCTTCTGGCCGTGCAGAAAGGCGGCCGTGCCGGCGAGGAAGACGAACACGGGCGCGACGAAGTGCGTGATCCAGCGTGTGAAGAAGAGGCCAGGCGTAGGTCCGCCTGCCGGAACGCCGGCGTACACTCGCACGTGATCGATCGCCATGAGGACGACGGCGATTCCGCGAAGCACGTCGACCGATGCGATGCGGGAGACGGTCGGTCTGACAGTGGAGTGCGGAGAAAGGTCGGGCGTGAACGAAGCAGTGCCCGACGCGACGGGGGGAGGAGTCGTCATGTCGTCCGTACCGGCGGAGGTTTGCACGCCACGAGGCCGAATGACATTACCCCCGGCATGGCGCGCGGGGAAGACGACTCAGACCGCCTTGTACCTGCCGTAGTGAGCCGGAGGACTCCCCGCGTTATGTGAGCGGGCGCTCGCCTTTCCGCAGCCGCCGAAACACGTCGGCGATCGTGTTCGTGGTCAGGTCTCGAAACTCACCCGCATCGAGGAAGCTGCCGTAGCACACGGGGCACGACTCGAACCAGATATGCGCCTGCGTCCGGTCGACCATGCGAATCATCCGCGCGCGGCAGCGCGGGCACTCGATCTTGCCTTCCTTGTCGCGCTGCGCTCCGACTTTCTTATCTCCAGTGTCGATCTTCTTCGCACCCTTGAGATTGCGGAGCTCCTGCTGCTCCATGGCGTCGAACCAGAGCCCTCCGCAATTGGTGCAGCGATCGATTTCGACTTTCTCGTACTCCACGGTTTCCATTCTGCTCTGACACTTGGGGCAGTTCATCGTCGTATCCGGGCAAGCGGCCTGAGTCGGGTGAGAGGAACGGCGGAATGTAACCTCGTCTGGCAAGCGAGACATCCCCCGCATCGCCTAACTCCGCCTCCCAGCAAATAAAAATGGGGCGGTCGCGTGCGACCGCCCCGAAGCTTGTCTCGCCGGGCCTACGGCAGCGCGAACTCGGCCTTCTCCTCCAGCGGGTGGTTCCGGCTCGTCAGCTTCGCGACGACGGTGAACTTTCCTTTCTTGCCGGCCGGATCCCAATCCTCTTCGACTTTCATCGTCTCGCGTGCGCCGAGCATCCTCGTCTGCATCGCTGACGTGAACATGCGCTCACCCGCCCAGCGCCACACCTCGCGTCCAAGCGAGTCGAGCACGATGAAGTCGTGCGTCTGCGAGCTGGGGAACCGCAGCTCGATGCCTTTCTCGCTGTTGTTCGTGACGTGGAACGCGAATTGAACGCCGCGTTCGACCGACACGTTGAGCGATGTCGCGAGCACCCTTCCGCTGTCGTCCGCGCGCTGCGAGGTATTGGCCGAGGTTTCGTTCGAGTGCGCGCGAGGTCCACAGGCCAGCACGAGCGCGCCGGCGCAGAGGAGCAGGACTAACAGGCGGGAACGCATTGGCAACGGAGGGGGACTGAGAGGGCCGGAGTCGCGGCCACCGGTCGCGTCGGTGGCGGAGGAGCCGGCAAACTTATCAACACCAGGACGATACTTCAATCCCGAGGTAACGTGTAAGTGCAAATGTCACCGAAACTTGGTGAGTGCTCACAAATCTGCGGTGTCTGTTCGGTCTGGGCTTCTAATGAGCTTGCGAAAAATTTCACAAGCGCTAGCTTTCCCGCATGAACGAGGAGCGCGAGCACCGTGAACCCAAGCGCTCGCCGACCCATCGCGACAGCGCTACGTCGGGCGCCGCCGTCGCCGGCCTGGGGATGCAGTTCGTCGTCGCGATCCTCCTCTTCCTCTTTCTCGGCAAGTGGCTCGACGAGCGATTCGGTACCACCCCGTGGCTTCTGATTGCCGGTGTCTTCCTGGGTGCCGGCGCCAGCTTCTACAGCATTTATCGACGACTCATGGCTGACCAGAAGCGAGAAGACGACGCTCGCAAACGCCAATGAAGCGCCTGCTCGCCTTCGCGGCCGTCGCCGCCGCTCTCACCGCCAGCACGGCCGCGATCATGACCATCGTCTGGTCCACCCCGGCTGAAGAGCGCGCGATCTGGGTGAGCGCCGCGATCGCCTTCGTGGTGCAGATGCTGGCGTTTGGCGTCGCGATGGTCGTCAGGCGCGACCAGGTGATCGTCGGCTGGGGACTCGGCGCTCTCATGCGGCTCGTCACCCTCTCGGTCTATGCACTCGTCTTCGTACACCCGCTGGGCCTTCCGGCGACGGCCGCGCTCGTGAGTCTGGCGATGTTCTTCTTTCTGTCGACGCTGGTGGAACCTCTCCTGCTCGCCCGATGAGATTCGGATTCTCTCTCGCCGCCGCGCTCCTGATGAGCGCTTCGACGCTCCTCGCCCAGGAGCACGGTGCTCCCGTGCGGCCGGACCCGGATTCGTTGGTGTCCGCCAAGGTCGCCGAGCAGATTCAGGGGCACTCGCCGGAGGAGCGGCACGCCGGAGAATCGGAAGCCTCGCAGAACGTCGATATCATCACGCCCCACATCAGCGACGCCAACCACATGGAGTGCCCGGCGTCCTGGAAGATCTGGCAGGCGCGCGAGTGTCACCTTCCGGAGTGGGAGCCGATCCACATCGGTCGATTCACGCTCGATCTTTCGCCGACGAAGCACGTCATCATGCTCTGGATCGCGGCCCTCCTGACCTTCGCGACGCTCTTTTTCGCCGGTCGCGGGGGGCGCCGCTATCAGGAGGCTGGGCGGGCCCCGAAGGGCTTCCCGAACGCGATCGAGGCGGTGTCCCTGTACATGCGGAACGAAGTCATCATGCCGAATGTCGGGCACCACGGTGAGCGGTACGTGCCGTTCATTCTCACCCTCTTCTACTTCATTCTGTTCGCGAACGTGCTCGGCCTCATTCCGTACGGCTCGACCGCCACGGGCAACATCTCGGTGACGGCCACACTCGCGATCCTGTCGTTTCTCATGGTGGAGTGGGCGGGCATACGCACGTTAGGCAGGGGATACATCAACACCATCGTCTACTGGCCGCACGACATGCCGCTGGGGATGAAGCTGCCGATGACCCTGATCATGACCCCTGTCGAGATCATCGGAAAGTTCACCAAGCCGTTCGCGCTGGCCATTCGGTTGTTCGCGAACATGACCGCCGGCCACGTCGTGGTGTTGGCGCTCGTGGGACTGATCTTCACCTTCGGCAGCTGGTGGGTCGCGGGCGGCCCATTCGTGATGGCGCTCGCGATCATGATGCTCGAGATCTTCGTGGCGTTCTTGCAGGCGTTCATTTTCGCGGTGCTGACGAGTGTGTTTATCGGGCAGATAAGAGAAGGGGCCCATTAGAGTGGGTCAGGGGCCAAGGGCCAGGGGCCAAGGGGCGGGTCGAGGGTCGATCGTGATCCATCGCCCATGACCCGCCCCGTGGCCCATGGCCCTTGGCCCCCGACCCGCTGTCCAGGTGCGCGGAGCTCGCTCCACCGCGCATGTCCGTACGCGGCCGAATGGTCGCGGAAGTCCGTTGAGACCCGGGTCTCGCTGACGGGCAGCGCCGGCAGCATCGGCGCGGAGCGCTGACACATAACGAGTTTTTTTTCCGGAGCACGACATGCAAGTCTTCGCACTGTTACAGGCCGCTTCGGCGTACTCGATCGAGTACAGTGGCGCATGGGCGATGTTCGGCGCTGCCGTCGGGGCGGGTCTGGCCGTCATCGGCGCCGGCATTGGTATCGGCCGTATCGGCGGCTCGGCGACCGAGGGCATGGCGCGTCAGCCCGAGATGGCCGGTCGTATTCAGACGGCCGCGCTGATTCTCGCGGCGCTCATCGAAGGCGCGACGCTCTTCGCGATCGTCGTCGCATTCCTCATTCAGGGCCAGTTCTCTTTCGGCTCATAGGCATTCGGTGCCGGTGCGGCCCGGGCCGCGCCGGCGCTTTCCTACTTCTCATGGGTACTGTCATGCTGCGGTTGCTCTCGATCCTGATGTCCGCGCTCGCTGCCCTTCCCGCCGCGGCCCAGGAGGCAGCGCACGAAGCGCCGAAGCGCGGGTTGCTCGACCCGCACGCGGGGCTGATGTTCTGGACGCTGCTGATCTTCGTCGCGCTTTGGCTGCTGCTCAGGAAGTACGCCTTCCCGGCGATTTTTGCCGCTGTGGAAGCGCGCGAAAAGGCGCTCGAGGATGCCATCGCCGCGGCGAAGCGCGATCGCGAGGAGGCGGCGAAGCTGCTCGAGGATCACCGCCGCCAGATCGACGCCGCCCGCGCGGATGCGCAGCGCCTCATCGCTGAAGGGGCAAAGGCCGGGGAGAAGATCCGTACCGAGATGATCGAGGAAGCACGCCACCA
>DATFBS010000122.1:0-42966 GCA_035253695.1 Gemmatimonadaceae bacterium | reverse complement strand
GCGCCCGTGCGCCGGGGTATCCAGGCGCTTCGCTGCTCCTCGGTCGCGCCGGATGCGCCCAGAAAGGCGATGAGAGCGTCGGCGAGATCGTTCCCCCGTTGATATCGCTCGGCCGCCGCCTTTGCCAGGCAGCGCATGACGATCTGCGCCATTCCCGCGGGAACGCGCGAGTCCACGATGTCGGGGGATGCCGGCTGCTCGTGCACGTGCTTATAGCCGATCGAGTAGGAATCGGCGCCGTCAAACGGCGGGAAGCCCACGAGCATCTCGTAGAGCATCACGCCCACGGCATAGAGGTCGCTTCGCCCGTCGACCATCCGACCCATCGCTTGCTCGGGCGACATGTAATGCGGCGTCCCCATCGCGCGGCCGGTCCCGGTGAGCCGCGCATGAAAGCGTGCGGTGGCGATCCCGAAATCGGTGATCAGCGCGTTTCCGTCCTCATCGAAGAGGATGTTGTCGGGCTTGATGTCGCGATGCACGATACCGTGGCGGTGCGCGTAATCGAGCGCCACCGCGACCTGGGCGCACACGGCGGCTGATCGCGGCACCGGTACGGTTCCGTCACGAACGACGACGTCGGCGAGCGAACCGTTGGCGAGATAGGGCATGACGAGGTAGACGACGTTGTCCACCTCGCCGTAGTCCATGATCGAGCAGATGTGCGGATGCGACAGCTGCGACGACGCCTCCGCTTCTCGCTTGAATCGCTCCCGCATCTCGGCATCACGGGCGAGATGCGGAAGCAGGGCCTTGATGACCAGCGGCCGTTCGAGGACCGCGTGCTGCGCGTAGTAGACGTTCGCCATGCCGCCCGTGCCAAGACGGCGATACACCCGGTACCGCCCGCCGGTGGCGCGCCGGATGGTGTCGAGCTCGTCATCGGGCTTCGCGCCCGGCGCCTCGGGGAGATCGGGCAGATCCGCCTGGCACCGCGTGCACTTCGCGATGGACGCGCGATTCCAGGTACCGCACTCGGGACAGAACATCTACGTTCCGAACTCCATTCGCACGAAATCATACGGCGGCCAGGGGCCGGTGAGGTGGAATCGCAGCCCCGCGGCACGCTTGGCCTGTTCCTTCACCCGCTGCTCGAACTCGGGATACTCGAGTCGATCGACGAGGTATGCGCCGCTGAGAATCCGGCCTTCCTCGGGCCGGACGGGGAGCGCGGCGACCGCGAACTTGCGCAGCGTCCGAAAGCACTCCGTCGCCAGCGACACATGGTCGGCGTCGGTGGCGTCGACGTCATCGCCCGGCACGTCCGACACGTGCACGCGAGCCTCGCATCGGCCGTCGATGAAATGAATGCCTTCAATGAGGGAGACGTAATTCAGCTCGAGCCACCGGCGCACGTGGTCCTCCGATTTGAACACGGTACCGCATGGGGCAGGCAGAATCGTGTGCGCGCGAAAGATCGCTTCCACGACGCGCTGGCAGTCCAGCAGCTCGGTGTCGTCCAGCGGAGGAATCGTATACGCCGACGGACGCACGATCGCCCCGATGTCCCGCAGCGCAACCACGGTCGTGCTGTCGATGAGCGGGCGATCGTCCGCGTGGGCCAGCGTCGCCACACCGTATAACCGAAGACCGTTTACAGCCACTTGCGCCACACGAGGAGGAAGAGCAGCGCGCCACCGATGGCGAGCTGAAGGGCGAGCATCAGCCAGAAACCTAACGGGTTGTCGGCCAGGGGAATGTGCCTGAAGTTCATCCCCCACATTCCGCTCACCACGACGAACGGCACACTGAGCGTCGCGATCACGGACAGGCCCTTGGTCACCATGCCGAGGCGGTTGGAGACCTGCGTCAAGTACGCCTCCATGGTGCCCGCCAGCAGATCCCGCTGCGTCTCCAGCCCGTCGTTGATCCGCAGCACGTGGTCGTAGACATCGCGGAAATAGATCTGCGTCTCATGGGACAGCAGCGCGTTCGGACGGTTCGTCAACAGGTTGAAGACTTCGCGCTGGGGGAAGAGATGCCGCCGGAGCGACAGGATCAGTCGCTTGACCGACAGAATGTCGTGCAGGGTGTCGCGTTGAAAGCTCACGAAGACGCGATCCTCGAACTGCTCCACCATACCGTCGATGCGATGGAGCAGCGGGAAGTACTCATCGACGGCCGTGTCCATGATCAAATGCAGCAGCCGCTGCGCACCGCGGCCGAGCACGTCAGGACTGCGTTCGAGCACGTCGGCCACGATCATGATGCTTCGCGCCCGCTCGCCGTGAACGGTAACGAGGTAGTTGGGTCCCAGGAAGAAATACAAGTTGAACGTCTCGAGGTCGTACGGGTCGGGCGTCGTATCCTCGAAGCACACGCCGCGCACGATCATGAAGAGATATCCATCGTACTCTTCGAGCTTGACGCGCGACTCCGGGTTGAGCGTGTCCTCGATGGCGAGTGGATGGAAGCCGAATACCTTCTCGAGAATCGCGAGCTGGTGGCGGTTCCTCGAGTCCACGTCGACCCAGAGCTGCCCCGCGCCCGAACGCACGACTTCCGCCAGCTCGCGCGGCCCGAGGTCGCGCCGCATCGTACCGTCAGCGTCGCGGAGCCAGCTGCGCGGGACCTTGCCTTCGACCGCCGTCGGCGGCGCCGCGTTCGCGACCGTCATGCCGACCTCGCGTGTGGCCATTTCACACCCTTGATCAACTGAAATCCGATGGCGCGCTCGCGGGAGAGCTCGCGAAGCAGGGTCGTTTCACGCTCGACCGCGCTGCGCGCCTCGCGCCATCCCCACACTCGCCACGCGCGACCGAGGATCTGCATCTTCTGCCGCCAGTTTAGGACGGGCGCCTGCGCGGCGCTCGCGCCGGTCCATCGCGCTCCCGAGGCGGAGCCGGTCGTCCAGTCCTGCACCTGTACATCGACGACACCTGCGTCGCGCAGCATCTGCTTCCACTCCACGAGAAGAAAGGGCCGCAGTCCGAGCCGCTCGATCAACAGCTCTCGAGCGCCCATGGAAATGTCGGAGCTCCACGTCGGCTGGAGAAGGACGACGGGCCCCATCGGCTTGGTCACGCGCACGAGCTCACCGACGGCACGCGCCGGGTCCGTCGAGGAGGAGAGCGCCGGCTCACCGATGGCGATGTCGAAGACGGCGGTCTCGTACGGCAGATCGTCGAGTGGAGCACTCTGATAGTGCAGCTGGGGCGCCGTGGTCAGGGCCCGCGCCCGCGTTTCCGCTCCTTCGATCGCGTCGAGATCGGGATCCACACCGGTTACCGAGGCCGCCGTCCGCAAGGCCAGCCACTCGGCGGTGACGCCGTCGCCGCATCCGGAGACGACGATCTCCTTCTTCGGCGCCGCCTCCGTGACCCTCGCGACCTCTCGATAGAGGTCTTCACCGGTCGCGCGCCAGCGGCCGAGCACCGCCATCTGCACCAGGCGGAGGACCGCCGGCACCGGCGGGACGCGCGGGGTTGCGCTCATGTGCCGGGAAATCTACCCCGCGCGGGAACAGGCGGGAATTGGGAGCTAGTGGTCAGGGGTCAGGGATCAGGGATGGTAAGGGGCCGCCGCGCTTCGCGCGTGCGGCCCTCATCAGATGAGCGCGGCAGCGAAGCTGCCGCGCCTTACCATCCCTGATCCCTGACCCCTGACCACTAGCTCCTCACGTCAGTCCCCTCATATGCTCGACGCACGCTTCCGCGACACGATCGGGCGCATACCCACCCTCGAGCGCGCTCACCACCCGCCCCTCGCACCACGTGGAGGCACGCTCGACGACGAGCCGCGTGAGCGCCGCAATGTGCTCGATCTCGAGGGTAAAGCCGCCGAGAGGATCGCCACGCAGTGAGTCGAACCCCGCCGAGATCAGCACCACGTCGGGGGTGAAGCCGAGGGTCGCTTCATCGATGGCACGCGTGATTGCGTCGACGTACCGCTGAGGTGGGAGCCCATGGGCCATCGGCACGTTCCACACGTTCCGATGCGGCCCGCGATCCTCGGCGGGCCCTGTTCCCGGATACCACGGCCACTGGTGCATCGACACGAAATGAATGTTCGGGTCGCGCTCGACCAGCGCCTGGGTTCCGTTTCCATGGTGGACGTCCCAATCGATGATCAGCACTCGGCCAAGCTGGTGCTTTTGCTGCGCGTATCTCGCCGCGATGGCGACGTTTCCGAACAGGCAGAATCCCATCGCGCGATCGGCCAGAGCATGATGGCCCGGCGGCCGAACGGCGCAGAACGCCCGCCTCCCTCGACCGCTCATGGCGAAATCGACTCCATCGAGCACCGCGCCTGCTCCGGCGCACGCCGCGTCCCACGACCCTTCGCTGGCCACGGTGTCGGCATCGAGAAGCCCCCCGCCCGCCCGCGCAAGGGCGCGAACCTGCTCGATGTACGGGCGGCCATGCATCAGCGCGATCTCGTCCTCGGTGGCGTGGCGAGACTCGACGTGCTCGAGCGTCGTGAGCAGCTCGGGCCGGTCACGCAGAGCCTTGGTGATTGCGCGGATGCGCCCGACGTGCTCTGGATGACCCCAACCGGTGTCGTGCCGCCCGCAGTCCGAGTGAGAAATGAACGCGACGCTCATGGAGCCCCGCGTAAGCGGCGCGATGCCAGCTCGGCCAGCAACAGCAGACTGATGAAGGCGAAGAGCAGCGCCGGCGATGGCGACCACCGTGTGCCCGTTGCCAGCGCGCCGAGTGGCGCACTGGGAGGCCCGAGCGCGTCGACCAGGCGCGCGAGCGGCGCACCGTCATCGCGCGTCTCCCGCGAGAGCGGCACCGCCGCCCGATAGGCAACGCTCGACACGAGCGAGCTCCACCAATCGCGATGCGCGTCGAGCGCCGGGACACCGCCCGCGAGCCGCCAGCGCCAGGTCTCGTCGTAGCCCAGCTGGGCGACACGTCCGGCGTCGACCCGTCGCGCAGCGGCCGCCACCCTGCCGTCACGCTGCTCGATGATGATCGCATCGCTCCGCGGGCGAAGTGTGAGAAAGCCGAGCGCCTGCCGCGGGGTATCATCCGCGAACGCGATCGACGCCGGCCGAACACGCGCCCCGACTCGGCCGACGGCGATGTCAGCCAGCGACGTCGCGTTCCCGCTGGCACCGGTGAGAATGGCGCCACCGCCCGCACGAACATAACGGGCGACGGCCGCCCCCATGCTCGGTGACGGAGCTTCGAGAACGACCACCGCCGCATGTCGCGCCGTATCCGGCGTACGGTCTCGTCCCTGCGTGACGTCCATGCCCGGCGCAATGGAGAGTCGTGCATCCACTTCCCATCCCGTCTCCTCGAGCGCCGCAATGACGAATTTTGCCTCCCAGCTGGCGCGGCCGAGCACGAGCACACGACGAGGAGCAAGGGTGTCTCTCACCGTCGCGCTCGCACGGTGGCTGCCGACGCTCGCGTGGATCGTCCCGGCGGAAACCGGGGCGAACACTGTCGCGGCCCCCATCACCGCCCCGATACTGTCGATTGGAGCGATGGCATCGGCGATGGCAACGCGAGCCTGACGCGGGGCTGCAACCCACACCGTTGTTCCACCTCGAGGGCTCGCAGCTGACGCGACCTCGATGGCGAGCGCGGGAATGGCGCCCCCGTCCCACGCAACGGAGGTTCCGGCTCGGCGGATGGCGCGAAGCCAGTCGCGATCGGACCGGGCTGGTGCTTCATCGAGCGACACGTGCACGCGGCGCGGCGGCGCGAGCGTCCACCGAGCAAGCGCGCCGGGAAGCCCGGCGGCACGTGCGGTCTCGATCATCAGCTCGTCAGGCGGGCGCGCCGAAATCCACACCGCGAGGGCGAGAGTCAGCAGCACGAGCGCACGCAATGCGTGCTCGATCGCGGTGCGCACCCGATTATCGCGTGAGGGCATACACGACCACGTTCACGGCGAACTTGGTATTGTCGATGGCGAGAAAGCGCTTGTTGTCCGGGTGATATCCCCACTCCGACGAGTAGTCCTTGTTGCTGTAGAGCACCGCCACGCGACCGTCCCGAATCACGCCCTGAAGGTGCTTGTGAACGAGATTGTCGCCCCATCCGTTCAACTCGTGGCTCGTCGTCGGCGGCCCGTCGGCGAAATGAAAGAACGCGCGATACAGCGCATGATCGTTCGGCAGCTCGACGAGTGGCCCCGCGGAGCGGTGAATCTCCTCCGTGGCCGTTTTGTGAAAAGCGCCGTCGATGTCGTGGTTGTGGTCGTCCACAAAGAGAAACCCACCGCGCCGGACGAACTCCGTGACGTTCGCGCGTTCCGCCGTCGTGAATCGTACCGGAAGGTGACCGGTGAGGTACAGCATCGGATGCCGGAAGATGTCGCGTGACGAGAGCGCGACGATGACGCCGGTGGGGGCGACGTCGATCGAGGTGTAGCGCGCGATCGAATCGATCACGTTGGCCGGAACGAGGGGAGCGCTGTCCCAATCCCCCGATTCGTATTGGGCCGTGGCGAACACGAATTCCCTCACCACGCCACTCCCCACGGCTGGAGGCCGTTGTCACTGCGAGGCGGCCCGGCAAGAATGTTCCGGGCCCGTGCGAGCGCGGGGGCAACGGTGCGGCCCTCGCGAAGCGCGGCGATGACATCGCCCAGCGCCGCCGCACCGCTCGGGGAGCGGTCGAGAACCTCGATCCGTAGGAGCATCAGCGAGTCGATCGCGGCCTGACGGTCATCGATCATCAGCTCCGCCGCTCGCGCGAACCGGTGTGCCGGGATCGCGCTCGAGGGATATGCTCGTGGCGAGCGACTGGTCGGAGGAAGTGAGTCACGCTTTCCTGACAGCCGTGCCCGGTTCACGTCGACCACAACCGCCGCCGGCCGACCCCGCAGGTACACCCGCTCCGCCTGACGAGCCCGCTCGATGGCGGCGAGGGCCGCGTACATATGAGGGAGTGCACGGCGCGGAGCGCCGACGTTGAGCTCGGTCGCGGCGGACCACATTGCGTTGTACGCCTCCAGGAGCGGCCGATTGATGGCGACGACGGGACTCTCGCCTTCGGCAAAGTCGAGCACCTCCCCCGCCCCGTGCTCAGTGGCCTCCTCGGCCGCACGCAGGAGCTCCTCGGCCGTCATCTGCCCCCGCCGCTCTTCTTCCTCGTGAGAGTGTTCGGCGCCCTCTTCGCCGGTCAGGCGACTGAAGATGATCTCCCCCACCCGACGGCGAAGGCGGGACTGATCGTCTCCGATCGCGCGTGACTCACGGACGAGAGTGTCACGTGAGAGCCGCGGCTCGCGCCGCACGAGTGCTTCCGTCAGCAAGATGAGCATCCGCTGGCTGATCGCGGACGTGTCCGCCTCGGGTGGTGGAGCCCCCTCGACGGCTACGGAGTCGTACTCCCCAACCCGCGCGATTCGCACGACCCGCGTCTCGGAGGCGCCCGTGCCTGCGTCGCGGGCCGGATTACGGTCGCGCGCGACAAGACGCAGGTGTACGACGTCGCCCGGAGCCAGACGGAGTGAGTCGATCACGACCGTCGTCTCGAGCGTTGCCTGACGAGCGCCGTTATGGGACCGGCGCGCCAGTACACCGGAGCGGAAGCGGAAGCTTTCGCCCTGGCCGCTGCTCACGATGTACTCCAGCCAAGTTGATGCGAGACCGAGCGCATCACGCGCCTCGCCGCGGATGGGGATGCGGCCAGTCGGCGTGCGCAGGATCGTGTCCCGCGTAGGTGCGACGATCGCAACGACCGGTGAAGAATCGGGACGCGCGTCGAGCACGATGAGGCGGTCGAACTCGCGGTCACGGAGTATCAGCGGACTCGGCATCGCGGGCATCGTAAGCGCCAGCTGCCATCGCGAGCCGCGACCGGTTGCCGTGAAGCGCGTGTCGCCGACCGTGGCGACAATGCCCTCACTCGTGCCTCGTCCCTCCAGCTCGAGGCGGCTTCCGACGAGCGCCTCGATCGTGTGTGGCTCGTCGAATCTCGCCGCACTGAGCCCCGTGTACGCGGGCGGAACGACCCGCACGGCAATCGGCGTGAGACGGCTGGCTGCTGGCGGCCGCGCAATTGGAGGACGATCGACCGCATCGCCAGCTCGGGGGGCGCGCACGCGCGCCACCACCCCGCGCGGTAGCAGGACGATCATCGCCGTCGCGAGGCCGACCGCTATCAGCGGCGGGATGAACGCACGCGAGAGCGCGCGCGGAAGGACGGTCGATTCCCATCGATGTCGTTCGACCTCGCGCTCGAGGAGCGAGGAGGCGCGCGCGTCGTCCTGTTCCAGCGACGTGACCAGAGCGTAGCGCAGCGAGGGCACGCGCTCCTCGATCCAGAGCGCGGTGGCCGGGAGCGAGCGCGCGCGACGCCCACGCCAGAGGTGGGCGAGCACGACGGCTATCGCAAGAACAATCGCAAGGGGAACTACAACACCCCGCAGTGCCCGAGGAAGATCGACCAGCAGATCGAGCAGGCCGGCGGCTGCGATCGCTGCCACACCCGCTGCCGCGCCCCAGACGAGCGCGCGAAGGACAATGGTCGCCAGCAGGAGCGCGCGGGTGCGCCGCACGCGCTGACGCGCCGTCACGCCGACACCACCCGCCGCCGCATGGCAAGCTCCACGAGAAGTAGTACGGCACCCGCAATGAGCAGCCACGAAGTTGCTGGGCTGTGGACGCGGGCCACGCGTCGAGCCGCCGACGTCGCCAGGAGCTGGCCTGCACCCCGCAAGGAATCGAGCCGGGCGTCACTCAGCCCGGGTGGCGCGCCGCGTCCTTCACAGGGCGCAGCCGCGATCGCCATGAATCGGCGTGCGCTTTCCCGTAGTGGAACATCTCCCCGCGACGAAAAGTCGAACGCGACCTCCCGCGTGCACCCATCGCCGCGCGCACGCTCAACGAGCGCAGCCGCGCCATCGGCAAAGCGCGCGAGGACCCGGCCGCTGCTCGTCTCGAGCGATCGCCTCACGAGTGGCGCCACGAGAATATCGTCGTTCGACACCACCGCTTCGGCTGTCAGCGAATCGGCTGGCCCCGCCTCGGGCCAGATCACGAGGACGCGCCCTGAGGCACCCGTCCAGGCCAGGTCATCGGCCGAAGGAGCGCCCCGCACGATGCGGACATTTGCCTCGCTGCCGCTCGAGAACGGTGCGGCAGCCGCACTCACAGGGTCGGATCGCGGGGCCCGGATATGAATCTCCGGCGCCGCTGAATTGCCGCTCGCGAGCGGAAGCCGGACCAGGCGCGCCCTTCCCGGCCACCGGGCGCGCAGCGTCGGCGTGGCGTCGTCCCACGACTCCGAAGCGAATGCGGACACGATAATCAGCTCCACGGAATCCGCGCGGTCGCGCAGCGTCGCTGCGACACGCTCGGCCGCGATCAACGCGGCGCTGAGCGATGCCGGTGACTCGGACCGGTTGAGCACAAGCAAGCTATCGCGCGCGTTAGTCGAGATGACGCGAACCGACGTGTCGAACGGCACGAGCACGTCTCCCGCTCGGAGTATCGAGAGCACCGAGTCTCGCATCGGCGACTCATGCGCGACCGCGCGAGAGCGGTCGGTGAGCACGATGCGGGTGGTGATCGATCGAGCTGGTTGGCGGACAGGTCCCGCGAACGCGGAGGCGATCGCGAGAATGGCGAAGACTCGCAGGGCGAGCAGGAGCCAATCCGTTGGCCGTGGGGCGCGCGACGGCCACCGCGCGGGCCGATCGGGAACGAAGCGCGCCGTGGGCAGGACCGCGGGCCGGGGGCGCCGGCGCGCCAGGAAATGGAGGAGCACGATGGCGCTCGCGACCCCCACGCCCGCGAGAAGAAAAACCGGAGTGACGAACGTCAAGGTTCCCGCTCCCCTTCTCGCTCCCCGCGAGCAATTCGACGAACTACCCGGTCCGCGGGCTCTTCGGAAACCGTCATCTCGTATTGTGCGCCAGCGGCGCGCCATTCGCGCGCCAGCCAATCTCGCCATTCGGCGAACGCGCGCGCGTACGCAGCCGCGGTTTCGGGGGTGAGCGCGCGCTTGATCTCCGCCTCCTCCGGATCCGTCGCCAGGATCGCCCCAGCTTCGGGGCTGAGCTCCTCGCGCGCCACCACATGTAACGCGATGACTTCACCACCTTCGCCGAGGAGAGCGCGGGCCGGCTTGAGCAGCGCCGAGGCGTCACTCAAAAAGTCGGAGATTACGACCAGCCGCCGTGCCGAATGTGCCGAGTGCATGGCCTCCCCCAGGTCGACGCGGCCTTGTGGGGAGGCAGCGTCGAGCACTCGTGCGCATTCGGTGACGACGCCTCGCCGCGTACGCGGAGCAGTGCGAATCGTTCCATGCGCGGTGACCACTCCCACCGCGACCGGGTCCCCGCTCGCGTGCGCTATTCCCGTGAGCCCGATCGCGAGGCGTCGTGCGTGATTCCACTTCGCGAGCGATTTCTCGGGATAGGCCATCGATGCAGAGGCATCCACGAGGACGAGCGTCGACAGCGTTGCTCGATCACTGGTGATCCGGAGATACGCGCGGTTCGTGCGCGCCAAAAGCCGCCAGTCGAGGCGCCGCGGATCGTCGCCCTGCCGATAGGGGCGATACTCGGTGAACTCGGGTGATACGCCGCGCAGGCGCGATCGGTGGGTTCCACTGGTACTGCCTCGCGCAGCGCGGCGCGCCGGCCACGTTACACCGCGCAGGGCATCGAGCAGCTCACCGTAGCCCGCCGCCCCGCTCATCTCAGAGTGGGACCTGGCTCCGCGGCGGCGTGACGCGTGCCAGCACCTCGTCGATCACCCGCTCGGCGGTAATCCCTTCGGCTTCTCCCGCGAATGACGGGAGGACGCGATGGCGCAGCACGGGCCGGGCGACGCGGCGAATGTCGTCAGGCGAGACTGCGGCACGTCCCGCGAGTAGCGCATGCGCCTTGGCACCGAGGATGAGTGCTTGGCCGGCACGTGGTCCAGCCCCCCAACGAACGGCTCGTTTCACGAGATCGGGCGCGGTGGGATCGTCAGGGCGCGTCGCGCGCGCCAGAGACGCGGCATAACGCAGAGCCGGCTCAGAGGCGGGCACTTCTCGAACGAGTCGTTGCACTGCAAGCGTCCCTTCTCCATCCAGGACGGCGGACAACGGCGGTGGCGTGCTGCCCGTCGTAGCGCGAAGAATGGAGACTTCGTCGTCCTCGCCGGGGTATCCGATGCGAATGTCGAACAGAAAGCGGTCGAGCTGCGCCTCGGGCAGTGGGTAGGTTCCTTCCTGCTCGATGGGGTTCTGCGTCGCAAGCACGAAAAATGGCTCGGGGAGCCGCATCGTTTCGCCGGCGGCGGTGACGCTGTGTTCCTGCATCGCCTCGAGCAACGCTGCCTGCGTGCGCGGAGGAGTGCGGTTGATCTCGTCGGCGAGAACGATGTTGGCGAAGATCGGCCCGTGAACGAATCGAAAGGAACGCGCACCCGTTGCGCTGTCCTCTTCCATGATCTCCGTCCCCGTGATGTCGCTCGGTACGAGATCGGGAGTGAACTGGATCCGATGAAAGTCCAGGCGCATCGCCTCGGCGATCGATCGAATCATGAGGGTCTTGGCGAGACCGGGCACGCCGACGAGCAACGCGTGTCCCCCCGCCATGATCGCCATGAGAATCTCGTCCAGCACCGTCTGCTGGCCGACGATGCGCCGGCCGACTTCCTCCCGGAGGCGCGCAACCGACGCGACGACGGCCTCGCGATCCTGCGCGTCCGCGGGCCGATCCCGGCGGTGCGTGGCGGTGCTCACCGCACAGGGCGCCGGCGCCGGTGCGTGAGGAGGAAGATCGATCCGTCGATCGCACCCGCGTTCTCGAGCGACGCGCGCTCATCGAGCACCTCGAACCCCCGCAACTTGATGACGTACGCATCCGGGTTTGCGCGCGCGTTGAGCGCGCGCAGCGAGGCGGTCTTCACTTCCTCGACGGTCGCATCGGGCGCGGCAACGACACGGACGACATCCCAGAGCTCCGGCACTTCGACGCGCAGCGTGAACGCCCTGCCATCCTTTCGCCCCACGTGAATCGCATCGCGGCGAGCTCGCAAGCCGGTGACGAAGGGCGCGGTCACGCGATCGCCTCCTTGGGCGAAGCCATTGGAGGCAGCATGGCGAAGAACCGCTGCGCCTGCATGTCGAACAAATACGTGGACGCGCGCACTGCTGTGCCTCCGTCGGTGGGCGCCACGCCGATGACCAGCTCCTCGCCTCCTTGACCGCGAAAGGTCACGAACGTGGGGCCTTCCTTCTCGAGAAACGCGGCGTACAGCGGATTCCGGCGCGCGAAGAAAGACTTGGCCTTTCCAAGAACGTCAGAGGGAGAGAGGCTTGTTCGGTGTTCGAGGATCATGGGTCTGCGGTTGGCGATAACGGCGTCATCAGGGCAACAGCCAAAGACGTCGGACGTCAGACACTTCGAGCGCCATTTCCCGTTTCTGAGAACTGACATCTGACGTCTGACATCTGACGTCTTTCGGATGTCCCATATCGAACCTCATGACAGTGCCAGCGCTTCTCGCGATGCGTCAGGAACGTATTCGACGGGAAGCTCGACAATAAACGTCGATCCTTCATCCGGAGCGGAGCGGAGCGTAATGTCTCCGCCGAGCAGGCGGGCGAGTCGGCGCGACAGCGCGAGACCGAGGCCCGATCCTCCGTACCGGCGCGTTACCGAGCCGTCGACCTGACGGAACTCATCGAAGATCACATCCTGTGCCTCGAGAGCGATTCCGATGCCCGTGTCCTGCACCGTGAATCGCACCATCCCGTTGTGGATCGACACCGACGCTCGAATCTCCCCGCGCGGTGTGAACTTGAAAGCGTTGCTCAGGAGATTTGCCAGAATTCTTACCACCTTTCGCCGATCGCTCTGCATCTGCAGCGGCGTGTCCGGCGCGGGGGCAATCTGCAGCTCAACCTCTTTCTGGCGCCCACGCGCCGAAGCCGCAGCCTCGTGGAGCGCGCTCACCGGGTTGAAGCTTTCGATGTGCAGCGTGACCTCGCCTCGCTTGAGCGTCGTGAGGTCCAGCAAGTCGTCAATGAGCGTCAGCAGTCGCTCGCTCGATGATGTCACCTGACCGAGCGTCGTGCGTTGCTCGTCGGTCAGTGGGCCGGCGAGCCCTTCCTGGATGAGATACGTGTATCCGAGAACGGCCGTGAGCGGCGTGCGCAGCTCATGTGACATGTTGGCGAGGAACTCATCCTTCAGGCGCCGTGCTTCGAGGGCGGCGACGTACTGGCGCTCCAGCTCGGCGTTGGACTCCATGAGCGCCGCGTTCGCGCGCCGCAACTCCTCGATGAGTGACGCCTTCTCTGCGGTCGCCGCCATCTGGTCGGATACGATGCGCAGCAGTCCACGCTCGACGCGATCGAAGCCTTCCGTCTCGGCGAAGTAGAACGCGACGGCGCCAAGAACGCCGGTTCGCGTCTGAAGCGGGAGCGCGATAATCGCGCGAAACCCCATCTCCGTTGCCGCTTCCTGCCAGTCGGTGAGCGACTTGTCCGCGAATACGTCGGGTACCTGTACGACGCGGCGCTCGCTCGCCGCTTCCCCACTCGGTCCGCGTCCGAGACGGACTCGCATCTGGCCGAGGAAGGGTCGAAATCGCTCGGGCCAGTTGTACGCCGCGGCGAGACGCATCACTTCCTCGCCGCGCTCCACGAGGTAGACGGACGCGAACGATGCCCCGACCAGCGGGCTCACCCTCTCGAGCGCGAACTGAAAGACTTCTTCAGGCCGATCGGCCGTCAGGAAGGCATGGACGATCTCGCGCACCGCGACCAGCTCGCGGATGGCGGTATCTTCGGTATCGACGGGGATGCGGACGCGGGTGGCGTTCACGCCCGAAATGTACCGGCGGCGCGGCGCCGACGGCTAGTGTCGTCGTGTCGGGCCGGCGACTTCTGCGGCTCCACGAAGACCTAGGAACCGCGCGCGTGCGCGGCGATTCGCTCCATCATGGCGGGGAGCTGCGCCACGAATGCCGAGCGCGCCATGACTTGCACGCCCTCGGCGCGCGCCGCGTGAATGACCTCGACGTTCGTGTGTCCCGCGAACCCGATGACGGGAATTTTGGAGGCCGCCGGGTTCGCGCGCAGGCGGCTCAGCATACCGGGCGTATCGAGGCCTTCCATCTCGAGATCCATGAGAACGACCGCCGGCGTCGCGTTGCCGAGGTGGCGATCCAGCTGCTCGGGGCTTTTCGCGATGCGCAGCGGTACTCCCGCGCGCCGGGCTTCCTCGTCGATCTTCGAGCGGAAGATCAGATCCGAGATGATCACGAGGATCGGTGGGGACTCCCGTTCATCCGGCGACATTCAGCGTTGCGATGTAGATGACCTTGGTCCCGAAGAGGAGACTCTCCACGGGAACTCTCTCGTCATTGCCGTGCATGCGCTCCTCGTCCTCCTGTGCGAGCGGGAACGGGAGCAGGCCGTACGTCTGAACTCCCCACGCGCGCAATCGCGCACTGTCGGTCGCACCGGTGCTCATGTACGGGACGACGGCAATCGTCGAATCCACCGACCGCACGGCATCGGCGATCGCGGAGAACATCGGCGAGCGGAACGATGATGCAGGCGCGTCGATCGTGTCGCGGTTGACCTCGAACGACACCTGCCTGTCGCCGACCACGCGCCGGAGTCGCGCGACGACGGAATCGATCGACTGACCGGGGAGAGTCCGAACGTTGAGGTTCGCCGTGGCTTCCGTGGGGATCACGTTGGTGCGAATCCCGCCGTCGATGAGCGTGGCGGAGATTCCGTTGCGAAGCACGGCGTTATAGATCGGTATCGCCGAAAGCACCCGCGCACCACGCGCGACGCGACGCGCATCCCGTGACGCGACATCGGCCATCGCCCGCCGCTCGGTGGCGTTGGGCCAAACCGCGCTCAGCTCCGAGAAGAAGACGCGCGTCGTTGGATTGATCCGAACCGGCTCTTCATGTGCCGCGATTTTCGCCATCGCCCGCGCGAGGCGGCTGATCGCGTTTCCCGCTAACGGAACGGAGGCATGTCCGCCCGGTCCCTTCGCGATGACCCGGACGTTGTGCGCGACTTTCTCCGTGTTTTGAACCGCGACGTACAGTGGACGTCCATTCACCACCCGTGTGCGCCCGCCTTCGTTGAGCGCGAACTCGGCCCGAATCAGCTCCGGCTTATTGGCGATCAGCCATCCCATTCCCCACTCGCCGCCAGCCTCCTCGTCGGAATTGGCGACGAGCAGGACGTCGCGCTGAAGCGCTCCACCGGCATCGATCACGTTCCGCTTGAGGAGCAGCATCGTAACCAGATTCGCAGCGAGCATCCCCTTGTCGTCGATTGCACCGCGTCCATAGACGTAGCCGCCTTTCTCCACTCCGGCGAAAGGATCGACCGTCCATTGCTCGGGCTCGACGCCAACGACGTCCATGTGCGCCATGAGCAGGACCGGCCGCTTCGAGCCGTTCCCCTTGAGGCGCGCGACGAAAGCCGCTCTTCCCGGTGACGGCTCGAACAGGTGCGTTTCGATTCCCGCCGAACGCAGCGTGCTGTCGAGGTAGCGCGCAACGGTGATCTCGTTGCCGGGCGGATTGACGGTGTTCAGCTGGATCAGCCGCCGGAGGTGCCGCACCGTCTCATCACGGACAGCGCTCCAATCCGGCTGTCGCGTCGACGAGGCCCGTGCGTCAGTCTTTTGCGCGCGCGCCATCACGAACGGCGACACGAGCACGATGAACGTGCCCGTTACCAGTGTCCGGGTGATCACTCGACGCATGACAGTCACTCACGAGGTGACGAGCAGGTCCTCGATCGCGCGGACCAGCGGCGCAAAGGAGAGCGAGCGCCCGGTAGCGCGCTCGGCCAGCTCTCCCGCCAATTCGCGCTGCCCTTCTCCGAAGAGCGAACCAATCACCCACGGGCCCGCGCGGGGATTGCGCCACCAGTCCTCGTTGAATCGCTCGACGAGCGTCTCCGTGAGCAGCGCCTGGAGCTGCCACGCGCGCAGGTAGCGCGCGGCGTAGAACCGCGGATCGACGTCGACGAACGCATCGGCGGCGTCGTATTTGAACGTCGTCGCGCTCGTGAGACGGTCGACGTACAGGTCAGGAAGCGAGTCCCAGCTCACGTCGCCTGCGTACAGCGCGGTTTCGTAGATCAGCTTCGCGCAGTACCGGCGGAGGAAATGGAGTTCCTCGAACCCGACGGTGCGAAGGAAGGTGGGTGCGTGCCGACGTCCGAGGTCCGTGTACCGAGCAAGCCACCCCGCATCGTGCATGAGGTGATCGAGGAGCATCGCGTAACTCTCGGTCACGGAGTTGTCGCCCAGCCATCGCCACTCGAATGGATAGTCCGCCCGCGTATACGCAAAGTGCAGCGCATGCCCCAGCTCGTGAAGCAGCGTTCGGTAGTCCGCCTGACCCCCGTGCGGCCGCAGCACCAGGTACACCTCGTTCGGGACGCGCACTGGCGCACAGAACGCCCGCGCACGTTTCCCTTCCCGCTCACCCGTGTCATACACGATGCGACCGTTGGCGTCGGGATCGATCCCCATCTCCGACGTCTGTCTCCGAATCGAGGCCTCCATGGAAGCGCTCGGAAAGTGCGCATCGAACTCCTGCGCACGCAGAAGGTGCAGCGCGTCCGCGCGCGTCGCCTCGCCCGGGTCCATTCGGAGCTTCGCGCGCACGGTTTCAGCGTACACGTCGTCCCACATCGCCTGCGTGTCGCGAAGAAACTGCTCGCATTCGGCGACCAGCCCGCCGAGATCGACACCGCTCAACGCCTCGAAGGTGGCGTTGAAGGTCGGGGCGATCTCCATCCGCTCGATCAGGTCTTTCTCGCGCTGAAACCGCTCCTTGCGGAGCGGGGCCAGCTCCGCCGCCACAACGCGCGCGCGCGCGCGCTCGATCAACATCCGCTCGGCACGATTCGAGGCGTTGCCAATGTCGATCGACGCGCGCTGGTATGGGATCTCCCGACCATCGTCGAGTCGAACGATCGCGCTCCCCTCCCACTCGATCTCGCGTTCGTCGAGCGCCGCGAGCGCCCGCCCTGCGACGGAATCGGTGAGCCATTCGAGCATCAGTCGCGCCGACCGGTATGCGTCGGAGCCGGCGGGCGCTGTTCGAAACTCCTCGCGGACCAGGGCGAGAGCGTCCTCCCCGAGGATTGCGACGTGACGCTGGTAAATGCCCTGGAGATCGGCGGTCGCCTTGAGTCCCGCGTGCGCGAGGTAGTATTCTCGCGACACCTCCTCCATGAAGCGCTGCCCGTCGTCGCGCAGCCGATCGAGCGTCAGCGGCCTCATGTCGCGAGCTTCTCGCGGAGGACGTCGACAACGCGGGTCGCGTCCACGCGCTCCTGCTGGAGGGTGTCACGATCGCGGACGGTCACGGTCTGATCGGCAGTCGATTGGCCGTCGATGGTGATGCCGAAGGGCGTTCCCACTTCGTCCTGCCGGCGATACCGGCGGCCGATGGCTCCCGACTCGTCGTAAAACACGGGGAAGTGCCGTCGCAACTCATTGGCCAGCCGCGTCGCCATCTCCGGCATTCCGTCCTTCTTCACGAGGGGAAAGACGCCCGCCTTGACCGGCGCGAGCGACGGGTCGAGGGCGAGCACGGTACGTCCCTCGTCCTCTCCCGGTACCTGCTCCTCGCGATACGCATTGACGAGCAGAGCCAGCAGCGTGCGGTCGGCACCAACCGACGTCTCGATCACGAAGGGGACGTAGCGGCGGTTATTGGGCTGATCGAAATACTCCAGCTTCTTTCCCGAGTATTCCTGGTGACGACCGAGATCGAAGTCACCGCGGTGGTGAACGCCCTCGATCTCCTGAAAGCCGAGCGTCCCGCCGAAGTCGAACTGGATGTCGAAGGCCGCGCGAGCGTAATGCGCGAGCTCCCGATCGTCGTGCTGGTGGAACTGGAGACGCTCCTCACGCAGACCAAGCATCCGGTGCCATTCCATCCGCTGCGCCTTCCAGTACTCGAACCACTCCATGTGGTTGGCGCTGGGATCGACGAAGAACTGCATCTCCATTTGCTCGAACTCACGCGTGCGGAAGATGAAGTTCCCCGGCGTGATCTCGTTACGAAACGCCTTCCCGATCTGCGCGATCCCGAAGGGCACCTTCTGTCGGGTCGACTGCTGGACGTTGAGAAAATTGACGTAGATCCCCTGCGCGGTCTCCGGCCGGAGATAGACGATGGACGCCGAGTCCTCGACGGGGCCCATGAACGTCTTGAACATGAGATTGAACTGGCGCGCCTCCGACAGCGTCCCTTTCATCCCGCAGGCGGGGCACTGGGCGTCGGGGGTGCCAGGCGTCCCTTTGATCTTCGGATCATCAGCGCGGAAGCGTTTTCGACAATTGCGGCAGTCGACGAGCGGATCCGTGAAGTTCTTGACGTGCTCGCTCGCCTCCCACACGCGCGGATGCATGAGGATCGCGGCGTCGAGCCCCTCGATGTCATCCCGCTTGCGGACCATGGCGTTCCACCACCGGTCCTTGAGGTTCTTCTTCAGCTCCACGCCCAGCGGACCGTAGTCCCACACGGAGCCGGTGCCGCCGTAGATCTCGGACGACTGGAAAATGAAGCCGCGCCGCTTCGCGAGCGACACGAGCTTCTCCATCACATCGGGAAACGTGCTCACTGAGGACATTTGCGAAAGATGACGAAGCCCGCCCGGACGGGCTAGCGGCCGGCGTGCGCCTCGCGCGATCCTGCCGGGTCGCTCCACATGGCGGTCAACCGCCGCGCGATGAGGTCGCCGTGACCCCGGCCATTCTCAATGAACACCTTGTTGGCATCGTTGCCGGCGCTGATCACGCCGGCGATGAACACACCGGGGACGTCCGTCTCCATCGTTGCCGGGTCATGCACGGGAATCCCGGTATCCTTGTCGACCGTCGCACCGACGGCGTGAAGCAGCTCGTGCTCCGGTGTGTAGCCGGTCAGCAGGTAGACATGGTCGGCGGCCAGCCGCTCAGGACCATGCGGCGTGTCGAGAACCACCGCCGCGGACTCGATCGCGACCACTCTCGAGCGCCAACGCGTGGCGATATGTCCCTCGGTAATGCGGTTCTGAAGGTCCGGCGCCACCCACGGCTTCACACTCGGCGACAACCCTTCACCGTGGTACACCATCGTCACCCGTGCGCCACTCCGGTACAGATCGAGCGCCGCCTCGGCGGCGGAATTCTTGCCGCCGACGACGACCGCGTCGCGCATGAACGCTTCGTGGCCTTCGCGGTAGCGATGCGTGACATGCGGAAGATCCTCTCCGGGTACGCCGAGGAAGTTCGGCGAGTCGAAATATCCAGTGGCAATGACCACGGCGCGTGCGCTGGTGCGCCGCGCATCCTGCCCCCGCGGGCGAGAGTGAATGACAAAGCCTTCGGCCGTGGCCTCGATGTGCTCGACACGCTCGTATTGCCGAACGATCAGCCCCTGTCGCTCGACGACCTCGCGGTAGTACGCGAGTGCATCCCTCCGGGTCGGCTTCTCCGTCGCGACGACGAAGGGCATTCCACCGATCTCGATCCGTTCAGCCGTTGAGAAAAAGGTGAGGTACGTGGGATAGCCAGCGATCGACGACACGACGCACGACGCGTCGACCACGAGCGCGCGCCATCCCGCGCGCTCGATGGCGATCGCGGCGGCGAGCCCACAGGGACCGGCGCCGACAATGACGACGTCGGTGTCAAAGTCCAATGATCTGATCTCGCCGCGTTCCCACGCTCACGTAGGCGATTCTCGTGTCGGCGAGCTCCTGAATGCGATCGAGGTAGCGACGCGCCTGCGGTGGGAGATCCTCCAGGCGGCGCGCCTCCGTCGTCGGGCACCGCCATCCCTCCATCCACTCGTAGCGGGGCTGCACCGCATCGAGCGTCACCAGGTCGCCCGGGAACTCGGTGAACGTATCGCCGTTCAGCTCGTAGCCCGTGCAAAGCCCAAGACGGTCGAGCGTGTCGAGGACGTCCAGCTTGGTGACCGCGAGGCCAGTGAGGCCGTTGATGCGCGATGCGTACCGCACCACGACGGCATCGAACCACCCGCAGCGGCGGGGACGTCCCGTGGTGGCGCCGTATTCGTTGCCAAGCCGTCGAACCTCGCTGGCGAGTGGATCCTCGAGCTCCGTCGGCAGCGGACCGTTGCCGACACGCGTCGTGTACGCCTTCACGACCCCGAGTACGGCATCGATCGAGGTCGGAGCGAGTCCCGCGCCCGTCACCGCGCCGCCTGACGTGGTGTTGCTCGACGTCACGAAGGGATAGGTGCCGTGGTCGACGTCGAGCAGCGAGCCCTGTGCTCCCTCGAGCAGGACGGCCGCGCCGGATTTTCGAGCCCGCGACACGATGAGGCCGATGTCTTCGGCAAGGTCGAGCAAACGAGGGGCGAGCCGCTGCAGGAGCTCGACCGTCGTGTCGACGCTGGCGCGCTGCGACGATCCAAACGCCGCCAGTTGCGAGTTGGCATGCGCGATTCCGCTCTCGACCAGCGAGCGCAATCGCTCCGGGTGGCGAAGGTCGAGAACGCGCACTCCGCGCCGCGCGACTTTGTCCTCGTAGGCTGGCCCGATCCCGCGCCCTGTGGTTCCGATCTGTTTACTCGCCGCGCTCTCGCCGTCGAGCAGCTTGTGGTAGGGCATGACCAGATGCGCGCGATCGCTCACATACAGCCGGCCGGACACATCGACGCCATCGGCGATCAGCTCCTCGATCTCGTCGAAGAGGGTATCGGGGTCGAGCACGACACCGTTGCCGATCGCGCAGCGCACGCCGGGATGGAGAATGCCGCTCGGGATTTGATGGAGGACGAACGAGCGACCGCCGATCGCGACGGTATGCCCGGCGTTCGCGCCGCCCTGGTACCGGACGACCCAGTCGGCACCTTCCGCGATCACATCGACGAGCTTCCCCTTGCCCTCGTCGCCCCATTGGGCGCCGACCACGACGAGCGTGCGGATCTGGCGATCGAACATGATGACAAAGTTAGTCGATCGGGGCGGGAAACGGCAAAGATGACAGAATTCAGAATACAGACTAGAGAATTCAGAAACGACCGCTGAATTGTGAATTCTCTATTCTGAATTCTGTCATCTTTGCCGTTCCTTCATGTCCGCGGAGGGGGCGCGAGCGCTACCCGCGCGACCTGCTCATCGCTCGTCAGGGTTTCGCTGGTGAGGGGCAGCGTCACGGTGAACGTGCTCCCCCGGCCGATCTGGCTCGCGACGGCGATGTCGCCGCCGAGCAGCGCGATGAGCTTTCGCGTGATGCTCAACCCGAGGCCGGTACCGCCGTACTCGCGCGTGCGCGACTGATCGACCTGCCGAAACTCCTCGAAGATGACCTCGAGATCCTGCGGACGAATGCCAATGCCCGTGTCGCTGACCGCGATGCGCACCTCGCTGCCCGTCGACCGCGCCGAGATCGACACGGATCCGCGCGGCGTGAACTTCACCGCGTTCGAGATCAGGTTCAGCACGATCTGCCTCACCTTTGTGCGATCGGTCTCCATGTACACCGGCTCGCTCGGCAGCTGCACATTGAACTCCAGGCCCTTCCGCTTGACCATCGGTTCCATCTGGACAGCGACATCGTGCACCAGATCGTTCAGCGACAGCCGCTCGAGGTGCACCGGCATCTTGCCGGCCTCGATCTTCGCCAGGTCGAGAATGTCGTTGATGAGTGCCAGCAGATGCTGCGACGATACCTGGATGCGATGCAGCCCCTCTTCCTGCTTCGGGGTGAGGTCGCCGTAAATGCGATCGAGCATCAACGCGGTGTAACCGATCAGGGCGTTGATCGGCGTGCGAAGCTCGTGCGACATGTTCGCGAGAAACTCGCTCTTGAGCCGATACGCCTTTTCCAGCTCCTGTGACTGCCACTGCAGGCGAAGATTGCGCTCCTCCAGATCCCGTGTCGCCTCGCGCACGCGATCCTCCAGCTCGGCGCTGAAGCGCTTGAGCTCGTCATACAGGCGCTGGTTCTCCTCCTCCTTCGTGCGATCGTGCAGCACGGAGACGATGGCCATGGGCTCGCCACGCTCGTCGAAGATCTTGCCCGAGACCATTTCCATCGGCAGCGCCGCGCCGTTGGACGGGCGGACGAGGGACACTTGCGCCCGACGGGCGCGATCGTTGGTCAGCGCAAAGTCCGAGATGAACGAGGTGACCTTGGTGTCATTGTTGCGCACCCGCTGAATCGACGTTTGGTCATTCCGCGTGGTACCCGTGAGCTCGAACAGCTCCTCCGCCTGACGATTCATCAGAATGATGTTCGACTTGCCATCGGTCACGAGAATCGGATCGGCGACGTTCTGCAGGATCATCTCGAGCCGATCGCGTTCCCGCGTTGCCTGCTGCTCCGCGAGCCGCTCGCGGTGGAACTGCCGCTGCAGCTGGTGCGCGGCCTGCTTGAGGTCGGTGACGTCGCGCAGCACCGACAGATAGGAGCCGCGACGCGCCATCTCCGCGGGTAGCGGGTGCGCGAGTACCTCGAAGAGGAGGTCGGTTCCTTCGGTGGGATCGACGAGGTTGAGCTCTCGCGGTCCGCCACCGAACCCTCCCGGCGCAATCGCCTTGGACAGAAACGAGCCGTAGAGCAGGTTGTTGATCTCCACCGCCCGTCGCCGTCCCTCCGAGTCATCCGGCCGCATCCCCAGCAGCTGCTCGGCGCGCTTGTTGAGCACGACGATGGTGTTGGACGTGTCGGTGATGACGATCGGGTCGGGCAGCGCATTGATGATCGCGGTGAGCAGGTTCGTCTGGCGATCGAGCTGCTCCGCGTAGCGCCGCTGCTCCTCGACGGTGTAGACGTGTGCGACGATGGGGCCGGCGACGCTCGCCATCTCGGCCAGCGTCTCGACGGTTCCGGATTCCATCGTCGATTCCAGGACGGCGACCGCGAATGGAGATAGCCCCATGCGGCGGCGTCGCTCCCGACCCACGGGCATGAGGTCGCACTCACGGAAGCGGCCCGTGAAGGCCAGGTCCGCGTCCCGGGCCCGCGGGAGGGAATCCCGATGCAACGGCTGGGGGATCGGGATCGCGGCCCATGGCGCGAACGGAATCCCGTCGCGGGTGAGCACGGGGTCGCCGCACGCCACGGCCTCGAGCGACATCGCCGCCACGACGAGGGGATGGTCGTTTTCGTCGAGCTGGATGACGGAGTCCGCGCCCAACGTCTCGGGCACGCCGACACGCTCGGTCACCTTCAGCCGGTGGGCGGCGCCGTCGATCATCAGCAGGAGCGCGCGGCGCGCCCCGGCCGTTTGGGCAAGTTGGCGGAGAAGCATCTGCGCGGCCTCCGTCCAGGACCGCGCATGTGCGAGCGACGTCAGCAGCCCATCGAGGTCGTTGCCGGTGAAGCGCGCCGGAGGATCGGCGGCGTCCCGTCCAACCATCACGACGCGCTAGGACCGCTCGCGACGACTGACCTCTTCGAGTCGGCGCTTGAGCTCGGCGTTCTCACGCATCACGCGATCGAGGTCGGCCTCCGCGCCCGCCGAGAGCTCGCGGGGACGGGAGGCGGGCGCGGTGATCCCGACGGCCTCGGAGAAGCGCAGGTAGGTGTCGATCGAAGCGACGACGACGCGTGCCTCGACGGTGACGAGGTCGATGCCGACGAGCGACACGCGAACCCACGCGTCGATCACGATGCCTTTGTCGAGGACGCGATCGAGGACGTCAATGAGGGAACTGCCACCAGGGGCACGTTCGACTGCCATTCGCCGTTACTCCGTTGAAGTGGACGGTCGGCGCTTGGCGCCGCTCCGCTCGGTGAGCTGCCGCAGCTGCTGTTCGATGCGCTCCAGCCGCTTCTCGACTTCCCCCGATCCCAGCGCGCCGGCGTCGGCGGTCCGCGTCGTAAGGCGAGGGTCGTGCTGCCACCAGTTCATTCCGATCGACGCCGCTTTGTCGATCGAGCACACCAGGAGCCGGACCTGGATGGTCAGCAGCTCCACGTTCGCGAGGTTGATCTTGATGTCCCCCGCGATCACCAGTCCCTTGTCGAGCACCCGGTCGAGAATGTCGACCAGGCCGTGACTGCGGGTGGGCGCGATGTAGTCAGGCAAAGGCGTTCTGCTCCGGTCGGCGGGTTTCCCCGCGGTTAGCGCAGCCGTCCGAGCGGCCCAAGATCGATCTCCAGGTCCTCATCGTCGAGGCCGAAAAGCCGCTTCAGCTCATCCATGCGCTCGCTCAACCGCAGCAGCGCCAGACCGAGACGCTCGACCTCCTCGTCGCTCAGCGACCCTCCGTCCATCCGTCGGACGGCCTGGTGTTCGAGGACTTTGCGCAACACTTCGATCAACGTCAATACGAGCTTCGCCAATCCCTGCTCGACGTGCTCCGGATCGGCATCGATCCGCTCGGGAAGCGACCGTGCGATCTCGTGGAGCTCCCGCTCGAACTCTGCCGCGGCGCCAGGCGTCACCTCGGTCATGCGCTCGTCGCTCACGCTCCGATGCCCTCCGTGAAGCTGTACGGCGCCCACGGCCCCGACACCATGATGGCGAGCGCAGGATCTTCCTGCCGGAGCGTCAGGAGCGCGCGCCGGTATGCGTCGATGTGCTCTCGCGGAACCAGGTGCGACAGCGTGACGAGGCTCGACCCCGCTCCCGCACTGGCAAACGACTCGGCGCGAACGAGCGGGCCCACGGCGGAGCTCACGCGTTCGCGGATAATCCCAGCTTTTGCCAGCACGTTTCGTTCCTCACGCTGTGCCGCGGCAACGCGCTCCAGATAGGCGCGACCGCTTGCTTCACCCTCCGCCTTCGTGGCGTCGCCCCCCGGCTGCGTGCGCGTCCCACCGGGGACGAGCATTCGCACGGTCATTTCCACCGAGCCATCGATCCGGTCGAGCGCGGCCTCGAACGCCGCGCGCCGCTCCCACACTGCCGCGCGAAGCTCCGACTCCGCGGCCACGACCTGTCCAAACCGGGCGGGAAGCGGCGTCTCATGGTCGAGCGCTGTGCGAACGACGCGGTCGTGGTCCTGTGCACGCTCCGGCGATGCCACCACCGTGGTCGTGGCGACGTCGCTCACCCACGCCCCGAATCCGCTCAGATCGACCGCGCGCACGGGCGCGGCGTCGATCCCTCGAAGGCCCGGCGGGGGCTCACGCGTCGTGCGGAGGACGCAGTACAGATAGATCGCCAAGGGGGTGCGAGAGCCGTCCGCTGATGCCGACGCTCCTTCGCTCCAGCGTTTCGAGCGCCGTGATGAGAACCGAGAGGCTGACGGAGATGAGGTCGATGCCAGCGATCGAGATGATCACGTCCCCGGTAATCACCACGCCTTTGTCGAGGACGTGGCTGAGCAGATCGCTCAACACCAACGCGTCGTCATCCGCCGGCTCCAGCGCATCCGCGCTCACCGAGCCTCTCCGTCACGCGCTCGCACGAAGTGGTAGGGTGGCCACGGGCCCGTGAAGTCGAAGCGGAAGCCGTGCGACTCGTGCTCGCGAACGATGGCCGTCAGCGATCGTTGAAACGGCTCGAGCGCTCCACGCCTGACGAGAAAGAACGCGTTCAGCACCGCCACGCCTGGGGTGTCATCGCGTCCCTTCGCCGGCAGCGGCTCACGGACCGCCTCGAGGGCGAGTGGCGACAAGGTCTCGAAGCACTGGCGAGCGACGTCGGCCGCTAGGCGCTTGAGCTCGATGCGCCGCTCCGCTTCCAGCTTGCGCTGCAGCAGGTATCGCTGGCCGGGCGTAGCATCGCGCACCTGCCGCTCGAGGTCCTCGATCGCCGGACTCAAAGATCCGATATGTCGGCTCAGGACATCGTCGAGGCGAAAGATCCGCAGACCGTATTCCTCCCCCGCTCCCACCCGCGTCAACGTCGCCTGAAGCTCCGCTCGTCGCTCCCGAAGCATTTCGCGAACGCGCGACTCATCGTGGAAGAGGGTGAAGATCGGAAGGGGAATCACCGGACCCCGATCACCCGCCCAGGTGACGACTGCGTCGTGCGCCGACGCACGCGGCGCGACCCATCCGACCTCCTCGGTGAGGAGCTCCACGCGTTCGGGCGCATAAGCGCTTTTGTCGACACTGGAGACGAGCGCGGCCATGTCGTTCTCGACGAGCACACCGACCGCAGAATTGTCGATGCCCATCGGTGCTTCCGAGGGATCGAGGCTGGCGGGTATCACGGCGTAGGCGTACAGGACACGATCAGGCAACGGTCTCCTCGTCGATCGGTCGCCAGGCGGAGCACCAGGTCCGGAGCGCGGGGGCGCCCCGGGGGGGCGGTGACAGCGGGGGCGCTACAAACTGCCGCGGGGTGTCCTTCCCGGTAAGGGGACGGAAGGGGAAGGTTGCCCGGTTCCACACCAGGCCAGCCACCGCGACGCCGCGGCCGCGGCAGGCTTCGATCAGACGAACGCTCTCATCGCGCACCAGCGGCTCGTCGTTGGCCACGACGACGATCGACGCTCGATCCGGATTCACCATGAGCTCGCGCAACGCGCGTGTGCGCTTGGCGAAGTCGAGCACCTCCCTGGCCGCGTCGCCGAGACCTGCGACCTCCTTGTACTCGAGCATCAGCCGCATGAGGCGGTGGGTCCACGACAGCGCAAGCGCGGGCATCTCGAGGAGACGAAGGAGATGCCCGGTCGGAGCTGGATCGACGATGATCGTCGCGTAGCGCCCTTCGGCCAGGAGCTCGCCTAACGTGACCAGGGCGTACAGCTCATCGATGCCTGGCGGCGCGAGCGCGAGCAGATCCCGCGCGACCGCTCGATCGTGCGCGAGATTCAGCGCGCCGCTCATCAAGCGGTCGAAGAGCGCGTCGACTCGGTCCGCGTAGCTCGCGCGGAACCGCTCGAATGCCATCGTCGCATCCATCTGTCGTGCCCAACAGCCGGGCGCTCCCTCGACCTCGACGTCCGCGTCCGGGACGGGCTGTCCCAAGGCATCGGCCACGGAGGGCGCGGGGTCGGACGAGACGACCAGAACCGGTGACTCCAATCGGGCGAGCGACACTCCGAGTGCGCACGCGGCGGTGGTTTTTCCGACCCCGCCCTTACCGGCCACGATCGTGAGCGGGCGGAGTAGCGCGGCCACGGCGCGGCTCACTGTTGGGAGTTCTCTGTCGTCTATCGACCCAGTGATGCTGACGCCATGAAACTCTGGCTCAGCGACATCGCCGAAGAGCTTCTCGATGTCGCGCAGCCCGCTGGGCGATCGCGTTCGACGCGGCACCGTCAGCCGCGAGGCTTGGCGGCCGATGACCACGAGCCGTTCCAGCAATTCGCTGGCCCCGTCGGCAAGCGAGGGGGACACGGCATTCACCACGATTGCTCCCACGCGAATCGACAGCTTCTCCAGCGATTCGGCGTACCGGACGGTCTCGGCCACGATCATCGGCTCGAGCTGCGTCACGAGGGTCACGGCAGTGCGGCTGCCATCCGTAAGCGTCATTCGCAGCGCATCGACGCGCTCGCGCATCTCGTCGAGGAACGCATCGGCCGCATCGCCCCGATATCGTCGGGCCAGCGCCTGCACCATGAAGCGGTGTTTCTCCTGCATCGTGTCGAGGAGCGCGACCACGGCGCGAAAGGTCTCGGGAAGGGCGAGGAGCCGCAGCGTGTGTCCCGTCGGAGCCGTGTCGACGATGATGCGCTCCCATCGCGGATCGCGCTCGAGCTCGAGCAGCGCAAGGAACGCCATCGCCTCGTCGGCTCCCGGCAGCGCGTCATCGACGAACCCGGCCAGCTCGTCCGGGCTGAGATAGGTACCCCGGTCGAGGATCGCGATCAGCACCGATCGCCACTGGCGAAGGAAGGCGTCGCGCTCGTGTTGCGCGTCGAGCTGCATGGCGAAAAGCCGGTCGCGACCGGCCACCGGGCCGGGCGCCACGTCGACGGGAGTGCCTAACGCAGCACCGAGCGAGTGGGAGGGATCCGTGGAGAGCAGCAGCGTCGTGCCGCCGCGCGCGGCGTTACGAGCCGCGAGCCCGGCGGCGCATGTCGTCTTCCCCACTCCACCCTTCCCCGCCACCAGAATCCATCGCGGAAGCGCATCGAGCAGCGGGTCGAGCTGGCTCACTCCTCCGCGGGAGCTCCGCGGGCGACGCGGACCGGCCCGCCGGGCGCTGACATGCCGAAGTGCTCGCGCCACGCGCGCACCTCGCGCAGCTGTTGCATCAGTCGCGCTTCGCGGCGGGTGTATTCCTCGTCATCGATGTCGCCCAGCTCGAGGAGCATCTGAAGCTCCATCAGCTCTTGCTTGATCGCCGAATCATCGGTCAGCTCCGTCTCCACGACGGTCTGTACCTTCTCGAGCGACCAGCGGATGCCGGCAACGGGACCGGTGAGGGGAAAGAAGAGGATCTTGGAGAGAAGGCCCATCTTAGGGAGAGTGGGTCAAGGGCCAGGAGCCAAGGGCCATGGAAGCGGGTTACAGACGCGGGTCACGGGCGGGGGTCGCGGGCGCGGTCACGGTTGGCCCCTGACCCTCCCCGCGGCCCCTGGCCCTACGCCCCTGACCCACTATTCCGCCTTTTCCAGCTTGAGCTTGATATTCACGAAATTGTACGGCGGCCACGGCCCGGTGTACTTGAACGTCAGCAAGTCCTCGTACTTGCGCGACACCTCACGAACCTTTTCGTCGAAATCCTTCTCGCGGTGCCGCTCCACGAGGAACGCCGCATTCATGATCATGCGGTCGCCGATCGGTTTGTTGCTGCGGCTCGCGACGGCGACTTCCTTGAGGGTCTCGTGGATGTCGGCGACGAACGAATTCCCGGTATCCTCGAGCGCCCCCTCCACCAGTCGGCCGAGCTGCATGCGCGCGAAGTAGGTCGAGCTCTGCGTATTGCGGGTGATTTCGTCCTTGAGCCGGCGGATCTCATCGTTGGAGCGCTCGAGGTCGAGGATGACCTTGTCGCGATCCCAGAGGACCTTGAGCCCGAACTCGATCTTGTCTTGCATCTTGTCGAGCACGTCACTGAACGCCTGATACGTCGATCGGAGCAGCTCTCCGACGTCGTCCTCGGAACGGAACACCGTGCCGAAGGACATTGGAATCACCGTGTGCTCGCGCATCACCGTCTCGTTCACGAACTCGTGCGCCAGCACGTTCTCCCGCGTCGGATCGTAGATCACGATCGGGGTGTCGCTCACGACGGCGCTGAGATCCTTGTAGTGAACCGTGTAGACGCGGTTGGCGCCGTCACCGATGCCGATGGGGCCGAAGTCGCGCGCACTGTCGAGGCGGATGATGCAATAGACGTATTTGCCGCCCTCGCCGCGGGCGTCGGCACCCTTGGCGGCCGAGTCGTCGCCACGGCGCGAATCCCCATCGACCGTGCGTCCCTCTCCCGAGACCATCCCGTCCATCGTGCGCTCCTGATTCCGCTCGATCATCTCAAATCCATAATGCAAGCAGCACCCAGACCGCCAGCACGAGCCCGATCCCAACCTTCATCGCAACCGCGACGATACGTCCGATCAGCGCCCCAGTCGCAACGCGCGTGGCTCCGCGAACCTCGGTGCCGCGCGTCATTTCCGCGAGCCACGCGCCGACAAAAGCGCCCGCGAACGCGCCAATCATCGGGCCGATCACGGGCAGCGGGGTCCAGACGAACGCTCCGACCACCCCGCCTATAATAGCGCCCCACCCCGCACGTCGCGACCCGCCGTACTTCCGCGCGTACCGTCCCGAAAGCGCGAACTCGATGAGCTCGGCGATGAGAGCGAGCACCGCCAGCGCCCCGATGGTCCAGACCGAGATGGTCGGCTTGGCGTAGCTGTAGAGCAGCGCGGCACCCACCATCAACCAGAGTCCCGGCAGTCCCAGCGGGATGAGCAAGAGCCCAGCCACCAACGCGATCGCGAGCAGCAGCTCTTCCATTCGATATTCTCCGCTCGTCAGGCGCCCTCGGCGATCGCGGCCAGAATGATCGAGGCCGTCGCGGCGATGCCGTCGCCACGAAGATGCTCGAGCGAGTCCCGAGGCGTATGGATCCTCGAAACCGTTCGCAACGTCCCGCGACTCACGGTCACGACCTGCCATCCCGCGTCGGCCAGCGCCACCCCGTCCAGCAGTGCACCGGGAATCAGACGTCCAACGCGCACGGAGACGCCCACCTGCTCCGCACGCTTTCGCAGCAGGTCCACCAGCGAAGCGGGACGGCGCCGCGTCCACGTCAACTGCAGCGTGCCGTCGTCATCGACACCGTCCACATTGATGGCGTGCACGGCCCCGCGCCCACGCACCCACGCTCTCGCTCCGGCCAATCCCAGCTCCTCGGCGCTTGTCAGCACGACGCCGAGCGCCAGCTGTTGTGGCAACGACTGCGCCACCATGAGCACTGTGCTCACGCCGGACGCATCATCGAGTGCCCCCGGTGAGCGTGATTGTACCACGCTCGCCATGACGGGAAGTGACGAAAGCACCCCGAGAGCGGTGATCCACGGCCACATCCATCGGACGTCGCTTCCGCCGATGTGCAGCGCCGCGACCGCCGCCGCACACGACGCGCTGACGAGGATGCCAATCACGCCCAGGGCACGGACGAGAATCGCTACCGGTTGAGACTTCGAATCGAGGTGCGCGACGAGCCAGACCGATGGATTCCCGCGGCTTGCAACGAGGTTGCTCGACTCGTGTCGCAGCCATGGAAGGGTGAGTACGCCAGATCGCGTCACCCAGCGTGCCGCCAGGCCAAGAATCACCCCACCACCGAACATCAGTGCGAGGGCGCTTCCCGGTTCGTTGCGCCACCCCAGATGCCCGGTCACCGCCAACAGTGCCCCTGAGATCAGCCCGAGAACCGGGGTCGCTACACGGCCTGGAAGCTCCGAATATGAGAATGGTTCCTCGGCGACTGCGAGACCCGCCGCCGTGAGGACATCGGCGCAATACGCGCGCGCCGCCGACTCCGCCTTGCCTCCGGCAGGTCTCGGCGCGCGTGCTAGCGCCTCGAGGTGACGTCGCGCCGCTGCCCTCTCGGCAGGGTGCGCGGTCACTCGTCAGGCCGCGCGCGAAAGCCCTGCCGCGCGCATCAGGTCGGCGACACGCTCTCGCGCCGAGCCGCGGAGCGGCAACAGCGGCGGCCGCACGCGCCCCCCCGTTAGGCCGACGAGGTCCATCGCCGCCTTCACCCCGGCAACGCCCAGCTCGCCGACCACCGTCTTGGCGAGCGGGGCGAGGCGCTCCTGCCCGCGACCGGCTGCCGCCATGTCTCCATTGGCGAATGCCCGACAGACAGACACCGCCACCGGGGCGGCAAACAGTCCCACCGCGAGAATTCCACCCCGCGCACCCATCTCCAGAGCGGGATACAAGCCGGCTCCGCTTCCCGTGAGGACCGTGAATCGCTCGGACTGCGCATCGAGGTAGCCGCCGAGCAGCGAGAGGTCCCCCGAGCTGTCCTTGATTCCGGCAACATTCCCATGCGATGCCAGCTCGCGGACGAGGCCCGCGGCGAGTGGGAAATGGGTGTACTTGGGGATGTTGTACAGAACGATGGGGAGCGGACTTTCGTCTGCGACCTGCCGGAAATGCGACGCGAGCGCCTCAGGCGTCATTTGCGAGCCGTAATAGTGGGGTGCTACGACCAGGACAGCGTCTGCCCCACGCTCCGCGGCCTCTCGGGCGCGACGAATCGTCAGGCGAGTGGACTCTGCGCCAATACCTGCGATGAGCCACCGGTCATCGGGCACGATGGCCCGCGCCCACTCGAGGAGGCGGTGCCGCTCGTGCTCCTCCAGCAGCGCCGCTTCGCCCGTAGAGCCAGCTACCACGACGCCCGAGAGCCCCGCATCGAGATGTGCGCGCACGTTTGCGCGAAAGGGTACCGCCGCGAGATCTCCGGTCGTGTCGTCGAACGTCGTGACGACCGGTCCAAGCACTCCACCGAGCGCCTTCGTCATCGTGTCTCGCTGAATGTGCGCACCGTGAGGGCGAAATCGCTGGGTCGCGAGGCGGCCGCGTGCGCGACCTCGTAAGTGACGGCGCCCTGTCCTACGAGGTCGGCGAGATGCTGATCGAAGGTCTGCATTCCGTACTGGTCGCGTCCATCGGCGATCACGTCGCGGATCTCGCCGGTGCGCTGCTCATCCATGATGAGATCACGGACCAGTGGGGTCACGACCATGATCTCCGCCGCCACGACGCGGCCTTTCCCGTCCGCGCGCGGAAGCAGCCGCTGGGACACGACGGAATGCAGCGATTCCGCAAGACGGACGCGTGTGATTCCCTGCTCTTCCGGCGGAAACATCGCGAGGATGCGTGTGATCGTGGTGTGGGCATCGGGTGTGTGGAGCGTGCTCAGTACCAGATGGCCGGTTTCCGCCGCTTTCATGGCGGTATCGATCGTCTCGGCGTCACGCATCTCGCCGACCATTACCACATCCGGGTCCTGGCGCAACGCCGCCCGCAACCCGGTGCGGAAGCTCTCCGTATCGACGCCGATCTCCCGCTGGCTCACCGAGCACTGGATGTCCCGGTGCAGGAACTCGATGGGATTCTCGAGCGTGACGATGTGCTTGCTCATGTTCGAGTTCATGTAGTTCACGAGCGCGGCCATCGTACTCGATTTTCCCGATCCCGTGACGCCGGTGACCAGCACTAGCCCGCGTTCAGCCTGCGCGATCCGCGCCAGCACCGGCGGAAGCGACAGCCCATCGAACGTCGGCACCTCGAACGGAATCACGCGCATGACGATCATGAAGCTCGACCGCTGCCGCAAAATGTTCACGCGGAAGCGGCCGACGCCCGCCATGCCCCACGAGCAATCGTAGTCGGTGATGCGATCGATTCGCTTCCGGTCATCTTCGTTCGGAATCAGCCGAAGCGCGATGGCCTTCGTCTGGTCGGGCGTGAGCGCCTGCTTGGTGAGCGGGACGAGTCGCCCATCGATGCGAGCGCGAAAGACGTCCCCGGCTTTGATATGCAGGTCCGACGCGCCCCGCTCCACCGCCGCCTTTATGATCTTCTCCATGACCTCGCCATTCGCTCAGTAGCCAGCCGACTTGTCCACGACGTTCCGCAGGGGACGTCCCGCCGCGAAGCGGGCCCAATTGTCGGTGAAGAGCTTCAGTTCGCGTCGCCAGTAGCCACGCGGCGACGTCGCCGACACATGCGGTGTGAGTAGCAGCCGCGGCGTGGTCCATAGGACACTGTCCGTCGGCAGCGGCTCGCGCTCGAAGACATCGAGCACCGCTCCCCCGAGGCGTCCGTCTCGCAGCCGCTCCGCCACGGCGTGCTCATCGAGCAGCGACCCGCGTGCGACGTTGACCACGATTGCGCCCTGAGGAAGATGGTCGAGCCGGTCTGCCGTCACCAGACCGCGCGTCTCGCCGGTCGCGGGCGCGGCAATGATGAGGATGTCGGCGCTGCGCAGCACGGAATCGAGGGCGTCGACGCCGAACACATCGGTGAACCCCTCGGGCCGTCCACGCTCGGGCCGGCGTCGAAGGCCAGTGCAGTACACCCCCAGGGCGGACAGCCGGCGCGCGATCTCTGTGCCAATGCCTCCCGTGCCGATGATCACGGCTCGGCAGTCGCCGAGCTCCCGGATACGCGTGGCTTCTCCAATGAAGGGGTCACGGTTCCAGAGACGCTGTCGCTGCTGATCGACCGCGATGTCGAACTGCCGAAGGATGAAAAGAATTCCGCCTAACACGTGCTCAGCCATGGGAACGGCATGCACGCCCGCCGAATTCGTGAGAACGACGTCGCTTTCGATCAGCTCACGAAACAGCAGGCTTCCGACACCGGCTGCCGCCGTGTGGATCCACCGAAGCCGGGATCCCGCGAGGAACAGGGCCCGTGGCATCCCGAAACCCACGTAGGCATCGGCATCGACGATCTCCCGCATCACTTCCGGACTCGGCGCGTCATTTCCGTCACCGTCCGAGATCGTCGGAGCTGCGACAACGTACGTGTCCCAGCCGGGTGGTGCTGAGGCTCGGAGCGCATCGACTGCCTCATCAGGTATCGACCAGGTACGAGCGCCGGCTCGCAGATCGACGACCAGGCGTCTCCGCGACCGCGGTGCTTCGCCGACGTCCGCCACCGTTCAGTCGAACTCGACGCTGACCACTTCCGGCCGGTGCATGAGCTCTTCCGCCAGCCGATCGTATTGGCGGGTTGGTCCCACAAGCTGCAGGCGATACACGAGCCCTTCGTCTTCCTCGGTCACTTTTTTTGCCTGGATCGCGATGCGGGACGCGCGGAAGATCGGCGATACTTCCTCGAATCGCGAATCGCGCCGCATGTGAATGGTTCCATTCACCACGCGGCGGAACGACAACATCCAGCGCTCGAGCCAGCCAAGCGCCGTGAGCACGAGCGTCACGAGAAGTGCGGCTGCGACCGCTTCGGCGCGATGTCCGGCGCCAACGGCCAATCCGATGGCCGCGACTACCCAGATCGTGGCAGCAGTGGTGAGTCCCACCACTTCGCCCCGCGCCTGCATGATCGTTCCCGCACCGAGGAAGCCCACGCCGGTGACGACCTGTGCGGCAATCCGGGCGGGATCGCCAAGTCGGCCCTCAGCCTGCCCGATGGTTATCGAGAGGTCCATGAGCAGCGCGGATCCGAGGCAGATGAGGATGTTGGTCCGAAGTCCGGCGGGCTTCCCGGACAGCTCGCGCTCGACACCGACGATGCCGCCAAGGAGAACGGCGAGTGCGAGGCGGCCAAGTAGGTCGAAGGGAAGCGGCTCCAGCCAGGGCAGCGCCTGGAGCACGCTCATCGGTGACAGGATCGTGTACGTGTCGATGCCAGCACCTCCACGCGATGCCTACGGGTTGTTCAGCTCCGTGATGTCGTCGGGCGCGGTATCCGGAGAGACATCGTCCAGGGCAATTTGACGCCGCGTCTCCTCGAGCTGCTCAATGGTCGCCTCATCGGCCTCGGTCGGAGAAAAGAAGTTCCGGAAGACCGTGTTGCCACACTTCTCGCATTTCACCCGATTGGGCGGCGTGTCATCATAGTACTTGCGATTGCCGCACGTGAGACAGAGGAGGGTAAGCACGCCGCGTGGGCCGTTGGGATCCATTGGCATCGGGAGACCTCGACTGAAAGCCGATTGCGGATTGCGGACTGAAGGTTGAGCGGACGGGTTGGAATACGCAATCCGCAATCCGTATTCCGCAATCACCCTACACCAGTCCCATCTTCTCCTTGACGTGGCCCAGTGTCTCGCGCGCAATGGCACGACAGCGTTCTGCCCCCGCAGCGAGTACCTCGGTCACCCGCCGCGGATTCGCGCGCAGCTCGCGAGCTCGCTCATGAATCGGCGTAAGCTCTCGCTTCATCCCCTCGAGCAGAACCTTCTTGCAGTCGATGCACCCCCAGCCCGCCGTCGAGCACATCACGGCGACATGCTCCACCGTCGGTGGCGGACTGAACGCCTTGTGTAGATGAAAGATGTTGCACACTTCGGGCGTTCCGGGATCGGTCCGTCGAACGCGCTTCGGGTCGGTCACGGCGGGACGCAGCTTTTCCCATACCGTCTCGAACGGCTCGAGAAGGCCGACCGTGTTTCCCATCGACTTCGACATCTTGGCCTGCCCATCGAGGCCCAGGACGCGCCGCGTCGCGGTCAGCAGGGCTTTCGGCTCGGGGAAGAAGTCTTCACCGTCGGCGAAGCGCGCATTCCACTTCCGCGCAATCTCGCGGGAGAGCTCGAGGTGCTGCACCTGATCTTCTCCCACCGGGACGCTGTCGGCGCGATAGAGCAGAATATCCGCCGCTTGAAGCACCGGATAGTTCAGTAGCCCGGCGACGACGCTCTCTTGACGCTGCGCCTTGTCCTTGAACTGCGTCTGGCGCTCGAGCTCGCCGATGGGGGTCACCGTGTTGAAGATCCAGGCAAGCTCCGTGTGCTCGGCCACGTGGGACTGGACGAACACGGTACATTTCTCGGGGTCGAGCCCGGCAGCGAGCAGCGAGATCGCCATGTCCGTCGTGCGCCGGCGGAGATCGTTCGGCTCGTAGGGGATCGTGATGGCGTGATAATCGACAATGCAAAAGATGCAGTCGTAGCTATGCTGAAGCTCGACCCAATTCTTCACGGCACCCAGATAGTTGCCGATGTGCAACTCGCCGGACGGTTGAATTCCGCTGAAAATCCGAGGCATCACGGCAAGCTATGAGTGCTCCGAATGTGCTGCAAGCGACGGCGCGCGATCTCGAGATGCTGCGCGACGTGGCGGTGGCGGCCGCCAACGGTGCCGCCGTCATCGTTCGTGCGCACCGTGGCGTCGGCCCCACCGTTGAATGGCAGGTCAAGGGACGCTCCGACTACGTGAGCATCGTCGACACGGCCGCGGAGGAGCGCATTCGTGAGATCGTCGCGCGCGCCCTTCCCGATGCGCGTGTGATCGGTGAGGAGCTCACGCCAGGCGATGTCGCTGGCTCCGGTATCACGTTCGTCGTCGATCCGCTCGATGGAACGACGAACTTTCTGCACGACTATCCCGAGTACGCCATCTCGGTAGCCGTCCTCGCCGACCGCGAAACCGTCGTGGGCGCCGTGGTGAACGTGCCGAGTCATTCCACCTGGGTCGCCGTCGCCGGGCAGGGTGCAACGCTCGACGGTCGGCCCGTCCACGTCAGTGCCGTTCGCGAGCCTGCGCGCGCGTTGATCGGAACAGGGTTCCCCTTCAAGTATCCGGACCAGATCGAGCGATACGTGCGAGAGCTTCCCGTCATCATGCGATCGACCGCCGGCATACGACGGGCTGGCGCTGCAGCGCTCGATCTCTGCGCGGTCGCGACAGGACGGTTCGATGCCTTTTGGGAGCACAGCCTCGAGCCGTGGGACTTCGCCGCCGGCGCGCTGCTCATCCGCGAAGCGGGCGGCGTGATCACCGACCTGCGAGGCGAGGCGCTTCCGCTCGCGCGATCCGGGGCGCTCGCGGGAAATCCGTGGATGCATGACTGGATGCTGAACGCGCTTGCGACGGTTCAATAGGAGGTGATCCAGGTCGTCCAGGATGTCGAGGTGATCCGGGTGAAGTCGCCTGGGATGACCTGGACACCCTCGACGACCTCGACAACCTCTGCCTAATAACGCTGGAGCTCCGATGTCCAAGCTCATCGAGTGCGTCCCGAATTTCAGTGAAGGTCGCCGACCCGAGGTGATCGCGGCCATCCGCGATGCGATCGCCGCGACAGATCGGACGGCCGTGCTCGACGTATCATCGGACGCCTCACACAACCGGACAGTGATTACGTTCGTCGCGGCGGCCGATACCGCGGTCGCCGCCGCGTTCGCCGGCATTGCCAAAGCCCGCGACCTCATCGATCTCACGACGCATACCGGTGAGCACCCGCGCATGGGTGCCGCCGACGTGGTTCCATTCGTTCCCCTCGAAGGGACGACCATGGAGGACTGCGTCGCGCTGGCCCGCGCGCTCGGTGAGCGGGTGGCGCGTGAGCTCGAGATTCCCGTCTATCTGTACGAGCGTGCCGCCACGCGCCCCGAGCGCGAGAACCTCGCCGATGTGCGACGTGGAGAGTTCGAGGGAATACGCGACTCGATCCGCAGTGATCCCTCTCGCGCTCCGGATTTTGGCCCCGCTCGCGTGCACCCCACCGCCGGCGCCGTCGCCATAGGTGCGCGGCCGTTTCTCGTCGCATACAACGTGTACCTCGGGGACAGGGAGAACCTCACCGTCGCGAAGAAGGTGGCGAAGGCCGTGCGCGGGTCGTCAGGCGGCCTGAAGTACGTGAAGGGTCTGGGACTCGAGGTCGACGGACAGGCGCAGGTGTCGATGAACCTCGTCGACATCGATCAAACGCCGATGCACCGTGCCTTCGACGCGGTGAAAATGGAAGCGGCAGCGAATGGGGTTGCGACGACGTGGAGCGAGATCGTGGGATTGGTTCCCGAGCGCGCACTGTTCGACGCCGCCGTTCGACACCTCCAGCTCGACCGGTTCACGGTCGATCAGGTGCTGGAGCGCAAGGTTCGCGCAGCGACGGCCGAGTGGACTGGAGGGAGCGGAGCCGAGACGGTATCGAGCTTCGTCGCTTCAGTGGCGTCCTCGAGTCCCACGCCTGGTGGCGGCTCGGTGGTCGCTCACGTCGGCGCCCTCGCCGCGGCGCTCGCGCAGATGGTCGCCGGCCTCACCGTCGGGCGCAAGAAGTACGCTGCGGTCGAAGCGGAAATGCGCGACGTAGGCGTTCGCGCCGCCACGTTAGGCGCCCGTCTCACCCACCTCGTCGAGGCGGACGCGAGGGCGTACGGCGCGGTCTCCGAGGCGTACAAGATGCCAAAGGAGCCGGCCGAGGCGCTTGCATCGCGTCAGAAGGCGATCGAGCGGGCCTTGATCGGCGCCGCCGAAGTGCCCTTGGAGACCGCTCGAGTGTGCGGCGAGGTCGCGGAAATGGCCGAGGTGGTCGCCGCGCGCGGCAATACGAACGCGGTGTCCGACGCCGGCGTCGCGGCCCTCCTCGCTGACGCAGCATGCCGGGGAGCCGCGTACAACGTCCGCATCAACGTTGCCGCCCTTCCCGACCGCTCCGTGGGTGGGGCGTTAGCTGCCGAGGCTCGGCGCATCGCGGCCGAGACATCGAGGCGCGCGGCGAGTGTGGTGGACATGGTGGAGCGGGAAATCGCAAAGGAATGAGGAACGAGGAACGAGGAAGTGGCAGGCACACTTCAGCGCCCGCGACTGCATGGCCTCTTCCTCGTTCCTCGCTCCTCGTTCCTGTCCTACTTGTACCGGTACGTGATCCGGCCCCTCGATAAGTCGTACGGACTCAGCTCCACCGCGACTTTGTCCCCCGGCAGGATCTTGATGAAGTTCGTGCGAATCTTCCCCGAGATGTAGGCGAGCACCTCGTGCCCGTTCTCCAGCTCCACCCGGAACATCGCGTTCGGAAGCGGCTCGATGATCGTGCCCGTGACCTGAATGACCCCATCCTTGGCCAAACGCAGTCTCCTCTAACTGGGCTAGGCTCGCCGCGTCAGCACGCGCGGCCCATGTTCGGTGATCGCCACCGTGTGCTCGAAATGCGCCGATCGTGAGCCGTCGACCGTCTTGATCGTCCACCGGTCGGGCATGGTCCGCGTCTTCGCCGACCCCGCGTTCACCATCGGCTCGATGGCGATCGTCAGCCCCGGCGCCAGCCGCTCCCGGCGCTTGGGCTTGCCGTAGTTCGGAACCTGCGGCTCTTCGTGGAACGCGACTCCAATTCCGTGCCCAACGAGATCGCGGACGACGTTGAACCCGGCATCCTCGACCACACCCTGCACCGCGGCGCCAATGTCCCCGATGTGATTGCCCGGCTGGGCCGCCGCGATCCCGGCCTCCAGCGCGCGCTGTGTCACGTCCAGCAGACGCTGCGAAGTCTCATCCACCTCGCCGACGGCGACAGTCGTCGCCGAGTCGGTGTAGTAGCCCTTGTATCGCACGCCGACATCGATCGAGACGAGATCACCCTCGACGAGCTGCCGCGTTCGCGAGGGAATACCGTGCACGATCTCATCGTTGATCGAGGTGCACACACTCGCCGGAAAATCGTAGAGACCCTTGAAGGCCGGCACCGCGCCGTCGTGGGAGCGGATGAAGTCCTCGGCCAGACGATCGAGATCGGCCGTCGTCATGCCCGGCTTCACCGCTGCGGCGAGCATCTCGACCGTCTCCGCCAGAATGCGCCCGCCCTCGGCCATCACGTCGATCTCTCGCGGCGATTTCAACTGAATCATTTCGGGAGGGCGCGGACGACCCGCTCAGTCACGTCCGCGGGCGAGCCCACCGCGTCCACGGCAAGGAGCGGTGTCCCGTTCGCACGATACCAATCGATGACGGGTGCGGTCTGGTCACGGTAGACGCGTAAGCGGCGCCGCACGGCGTCTGGCTCATCGTCTTTCCGCCTCACGAGTGTGCCGCCACACCTCGGGCACGATGTGCCCGGCTCCCGCCCGGTATAGGGCGTTTGGCATCGATCGCAGATGGTGCGGCCAGACAGCCGGCGAACGAGCTCGTCGTCAGGTACCTCGAACAGAAGGACTGCATCCACCTGGCGGCCGAGCTCGCCGAGGACCCGCTCGAGCCCTTCCGCCTGTGGCACGGTGCGAACCACACCATCGAGGATGACGCCGCGCGCCATTTCGGGACGCGTGAACGTCTCTCTCATGATGCCGAGGATGACGTCATCCGGAACGAGCTCGCCCCGATCCATGTAGCCTTGGGCGGCCTTGCCCATCGGCGTGCCTTCGCGCACGGCGGCACGCAAGACATCCCCGGTTGCAATCTTTGGAATCCCGAGGCGCTGCGCAACCGGCTCGGCCTGGGTGCCTTTGCCGGCCCCTGGGGGTCCGAGGAGGACGAGGATCATGACAGGAACGAGGAACGAGGAGCGAGGAATCGACAAACTTTCCTCGGTCCTCGTTCCTCGTTCTCCTTCCAGGTCACGCAGATATCAGGCAAACAGGGAGCCAGCGACACCGGCAATAACCAATCCCGCGATGAAGCTCATCGCAGGCGCGCCACGGCCACGGAAGCGAACCCGGCCACCCTTCTTCATGAAGCTGTCGTACTTCCTGAGAAGGAGCGCTTCCTGGAACTTCTGCACCGTGTCGAGGCCCACACCGACGATGATCAGCAGCGACGTTCCCCCGAACTGGAACGGCACGTTGAACAGCGTGGCGATCCAGATCGGCAAGAGGGCGATCAGCGTCAGGAACACCGCGCCGGGCAGCGTGATGCGGCTGACCACATGATCGATGTACTCGGCGGTCTTGGCGCCGGGCTTCACCCCAGGGATGAACCCACCCTGCTTCTTCAGGTTCTCCGCGATGTCGATCGGGTTGAAGATGATCGACGTATAGAAGTACGTGAAGAACAGGATGAGGATGGCGGACAGCAACAGGTACAGCGGCGTGCCTGGGTTGAAGTACTCGGCCATCGCCTGCAAGCGCGGATTGCCGCTGAACTGCGCGATGGTTCCCGGAACGACGATGAGGGACTGCGCGAAGATGATCGGCATGACGTTGGCGGCATTCATCCGAAGCGGGATGAAGTTGCGAGCCGCCTCCCGCATCCGTCCGCGTCCCATCGCCCGCTGGGGGATCTGAATCTGCACCCGTCGCGCCGCCACCGTGATCGCCACCGTCCCGGCGACGACGAGGATCATCATGACCACGAGCACGACGAGCTTGAGAGGCGCCAGCGCTCCCGTCGTCACGAAGTTCAGCGTCTGGAAGATGCCGGGCCAGATGCGCTCCACGATCGAGAAGAAGATCAGGAGGCTCGCCCCGTTCCCGATGCCGCGCTCCGTAATCTGCTCGCCGAGCCACATCACGAAGATCGCGCCGGTCGTGAGAAAGAGCGTCATCTGGACCTGATGCGCGAAACCGGGCACGCGTACGGCGCCTTGCAGCGACTCGGTGAACAGAGCGAAGCCATAGCCCTGGACCATGGCGATGAACACCGTGCCGTACCGCGTCCACTGCGTGATCTTCTTTCGACCCTCCTCGTCCTTCTGCATCTTCTCGACAGTGGGCACGACTGCGCCGGCCAGCTGGAAAAGGATGCTCGACGAGATGTAGGGCATGATGCCGAGCGCGAACAGCGTCGCGCGTGACAAGCCGCCACCGACGAAGAGATCGTACAGGCCGAGGAGCCCGCCCTGTCCCTGCGCCGTGAAGAAATCGCGCAGCGCCACCACATCGATGCCCGGCGCCGTGATGTGCGCGCCGACGCGATAGATCAGCAAACAGAGCAGCGTGAAGAGGATCTTCTGCTTCAGCTCCGGCGTGCTGAACAGCCTGCCGACGGCCGCGGCGGGATTGGTCTGCGCCATGTTACGCCTCGACGCGGCCTCCCGCCGCGAGAATCTGTTCCCGAGCCGCCGCGCTCATCTTGAGACCGCGCACGGTCACGGGACGCGTGAGCTTCCCGTTCGCCAGCACCTTGGCCGGGCCCTTCCGGCGATGCACCCACCCCTTTTCGGCGAGCGCTTCCTGCGTCACCTCGGTCCCTTCGGGCCAGCGATTCAACGCCTCCAGGGTAACGACCTGATGCTCCACGCGAAACTCATTGGTGAAGCCGCGCTTGGGCAGCCGGCGTGTGATCGGCATCTGACCGCCCTCGAAGTGCGGCTTGCCGCCACCGGGTCCCCCGTGTCCCGCGCGCGCCTTGCTTCCCTTGTGACCCTTGCCCGCGGTCTTGCCGGTGCCCGATCCCGGACCGCGTCCAACGCGCTTGCGGTCGCGATGCGAGCCCCGCGCGGGACTCAGGTTCTCCAGTCCAATCCTGCTCGGCTTGCTCACGGTATCACTCCTTCACCGGCGTCACCTTCACCAGGTGACGCACTTGCTTGATCATGCCGCGAAGCGAGGCAGAATCCTGCTTCACGACCACGTCCTGATGATGGCGCAGGCCAAGCGCATCGAGTGTCGCGCGCAGCTTCTTCGGATGGCCGATTCCGCTGCGCACCTGCTCGATCAAGACGCGACCCTTGGTCGGCGCACCGACGGATTCCGTCTTCTTCGGTCCACGGGTCCGGTGCCAGACGAATGTTCTAGGCATGTGCGACCTCCTTGCCCTTCGCGCGCGAGCGATACGGAATGCTCGACGCCTCGACCCCCCGCTCACGAGCAATCTGTTCGATCGTCGTCAGCTGCTGAAGTCCATCGATCGCCGCCCGCACCATGTTGTGCGGATTGGTCGAGCCCAGGCTCTTGGTGAGGATGTCCTGCACGCCGGCGCACTCGAGAACCGCGCGCACCGCGCCCCCGGCAATGACTCCAGCGCCCGGGGCGGCCGGCTTCATGAGGACACGACCCGCCCCATGCTGCCCGACGACCTCGTGAGGAATCGTCCCTCCAGTGAGCGGCACACGGACGCGATGCCGACGCGCCGCATCGACGGCCTTGCGAACGGCCTCCGACACCTCGTTCGCCTTGCCGGTCGCGACACCCACCTCACCCTGCCCGTTGCCGACGGCGACGAGCGCGTTGAAGGAGAATCGCCGACCACCCTTGACGACCTTCGCGACACGGTTGATCGCGATGACATTCTCAATGAGATCGCTGCCTTCGCGCTCACCGCCCGGGCCGCCACGGCCGTCGCCGCGACCGCGGCCGCCCTCACGGCCGCCGCGTCCTTC
>DATFBS010000121.1:0-46763 GCA_035253695.1 Gemmatimonadaceae bacterium | reverse complement strand
ACCGGCGAGTCGCGTCCTCTTTCTCCGCACAAGCGCGACTTTCTCGTGAAGTGGCTCCGCAGCATGGGGAAGGACACTGCCTTGGCACGACAGTACTCCACGGAAGTCCACTTCCGAGAGGGCACGACGAGCTTCTGGCTCCCCGTTCAGGACGGGATGGCGGAGTGGGCAAGCGCCAACCTCGAGCCCGGCGACGACGCGACGGTGTTCGTCATATTCCTCGGCGCTCGCCGGATCCACGGGAAACCGGAGTGGATGTTTTTCGCGACCGGAATATGAGTCTCGACTCGCGCATCTCGCGGGCATTCGTCGATCAGAATGGGTTCGAGCTCGAGCCGCACCTTCTCGTGCTCGCGCTCATGGGCTCGCATAGCCACGGCACGTACCTGCCGCCCGAAGATCCCAACGCGGTCGACGACGTCGATCTCATGGGGTTCGTGATTCCCCCGCTCGAGTACCACCTGGGACTTCCGCGATGGGAGCACTGGAGGCTCCAGGTCGACGAGCTCGACGTCGTGCTCTACAGTCTCGACAAGGCGTTTCGGCTCCTGCTCAAGAGCAATCCCAACATTGTCGGGCTTCTCTGGCTCCGCGACGATGAGTACGTGCATCGGCACACGCTCTTCGCGCGGCTGCATGAGCAGCGAGCGCTGTTCTCGTCGCAGCGCGCCGCCGAGGCGTTCGCTGGATACGCGTTCGATCAGCTCAAGCGGATGGAGGCGTTCGATCTCGAGCGCATGGAAGAGTACGAGACGCTCACGAGGACGATTTCCACCCAGGGACCGCTGACCGAAGTGCTCGAGGCCGACCGGGCAAAGCTGCTTCACATTGCCGCGCACTGGCGAGTGCCGCATGACACGCTGGTGCGCTTCCGCCGACTTCACCAATCGCACTTCAGCGGGTACATGGGCGAGAAGCGCAAGGCGATGGTCCGCCGATACCAGTACGACGTCAAGAATGCGGCCCATCTGATTCGTCTTCTCCGCATGGGCGCCGAGTTTCTGGAAACCGGCGGTCTCCGCGTCTACCGCACATCCGATGCGGACGAGCTCAAGGTCATCAAGCGTGGCGGGTGGACGCTCGACCAGGTCAAGGCGGAAGCCGAGCGGCTTTTCGTGGGAATCGAGGAGTCGCGTCGGCGGTCGCCGTTGCCACCCGAGCCCGATCGTGAAGGCGCCAATGCCTTGTTGATCGAGCTCCATCGCGCAATGTTGGCTCTCTGACGCTGCCTTTCCTGTTCTCGACAGTACGCCTAACACATGACATCCGCTCGATTCCTCCTCGTCGCGGCAGTCACGCTCTGCGAGACCGCGCACGCGCAGTCAGAAAACGCGACGCCAGAGGCCGCCATCACCGCGTTCTTCCACGCGATCGAACGCGGCGACGGACGCGCGGCGGTGGCGCTGGTCGCCCCGGAGGACGTTCCCGAATTCCGGCGGCGAGAGCTCGCGATGATCACCTACTTTTTCGACAATCGGGACCACCTCCGGCGCATGTTCAGCGACAGCGGAGGGGGAGGGATGGCGGTCGGTGGATTGAGTGGCACGTCGGCGGAGTTCGATAGTGTCGCGGTCGCCAAATACGCGGAGATGCCGCTTCCGGTCTATGGCGTTCGAACCGTCAAGGAGTTCGCAGCGCTTGCGCCTGGGGAGCTGCTCGGGCGCGTTCTGACAGAGTACGCGCGAGATGATGCGCCAGGTCGAGTCGTAGGATCGGTGATCGAGCAGGACTCCGTTGGCCACGTACTCGTTCGGCGGCACGATCCTACCGTAGATGCGGCAGATCTCTGGTTCGTGCAGGTCGCGCGAACGATCCGACGCCATGGGCGCTGGTACGTCCGCCTCGGCTATGTCTTCGGCGGAAGTCGCGTCATGTCGGTGCTCTTCGAGACTCTCACTGCAGAATTGCACAAGCAGTAGGCATCATCGCATCCGCCGTGAGCTCTGCCCCGGACGCTGCTGAGATCGAGCACATCGAAGCCGAGGCGTGGGCCGAGCTCCACCTCGCGTTGCCTGTCGGGCTTCGCGCTCGGCTCCATTGCGAGGTCAAGCGATACGGTCGCGCGCTTTCCGTCCGCACGGCAGGCGCCGATGCCGCCAGTGGGAATCGCACGATCGGACTCGGCCTCGAGCGTGCCCTGACCGAGCACCAGCTGAGCGAGATCATCGCCTGGTACGCGGGGGCCGGCATCAAACGATGGTTGCTCGACTGGAGCCCGGCAGCACGGCCCCGTGCCGCGGAGACATGGTTCGCACGTCATGGCGGCCGTGCGATGACGCCCACCATGAAGCTGTGGCGCACGCTGGAGCACCGCGTTGCGCTCCCGCATACCACGTTGACCATCGTGAAAATCGAGACGGCCGACGCGTCCACCTTCGAAGCAACCGTCGCCGAGGACCTCGGCGTTCCGCCCGTAATGGCTGCGATAGTCCGTTCCACGGTTGGGCATGAACACTGGCATCACTACATGGCGGTCGACGGGACGCGAGCGATCGCGGGCGCAGCCATGTTCGTTCATGGGAGGGGCGCCTGGCTCGGTCTCAGCGCCACACGTCCATCGGATCGCAACCGGGGCGCGCAAACGGCGCTTCTCGCTCAGCGACTTGCCGACGCCGGCACCCTCGGATGCGCGTGGGTGAGTGCCGATACCCAACCAGACACGGCGGCACGGCCCAATTCCTCGTATCGCAACATGCGCCGCGCGGGAATGGACGTTTTGTACTCGCGCCCCAAGTATCTTTTCGAAGTCGCTGCGCCAGGCCATTATCCCGTTACGCTGGCGTAGGCACACGCCAACGCCCACACGCACACTTTTTTCTCAAGCGTCATTACCACTGATCGGGGGAAGCCATGAACGTCCAGCGCTCCGCCGTCGTGCACACGTCGATCCTCGCTCCCCCGGACGACGTCATCGCCTTTCTGCGCGATCTGGAGAACTGGAAGGCGTGGGCGCCGTGGATTCATTCGGTCACCCGGCTATCCGGACGCGATTGGAAGCTCGAGACCGAGGCAGGTCCCATGACCGTGCATTTCACTGAGCCGAACTCCCTCGGGGTGCTCGATCACGAGGTCACGCTGACATCCGGCGTCACAGTAGTGAACTCGATGCGGGTGCTCCCTAACGACGAGGGAAGTGAGCTGGTCATGGTGCTCTTTCAATCCCCATCGGTGTCCGCGGACGACTTCGATCGCGATATACAGGCCGTCACCGACGACCTTGCTCGCCTCAAGCCAGCCGCCGAAGCATTCATGAGAGAGGCCGCCCGATAAGCTCGATACGGTCATGAATGCCTCGAGCGTTCGGGCGCGATGATCCCGACGTTGATCCGAAAGAGCGTGGACGCGGACTTCGCCGCGATCCTGGCGATCATCAACGACGCCGCCCGCGCCTATCAGGGAGTCATTCCCAGCGACCGGTGGCATGAGCCCTACATGTCGACGAGTGAGCTCGGACGAGAAATCGCGGGCGGTGTCGTCTTCTGGGTCGCCGAAGAAGACGGTCGCGTGTTAGGCGTGATGGGCATTCAGGACAAGGGCGATGTCGCCCTGGTGCGTCATGCCTACGTCGCCCCAACCACGCAGCGCAGCGGTGTCGGAACCAGACTTCTCCGTCAGGTCGAAAGTCTCGTCGACAAGCCGCTGCTGATCGGCACGTGGGCGGCCGCCACATGGGCGATCGAGTTCTATCGTCGCAATGGATTCACTGTCGTCTCGAGCGAGGAGAAGGACCGCCTGCTGCGCAGATATTGGTCGATCCCGCCACGACAGGTCGAAACCTCGGTCGTCCTTGCGAACCAGCGGTGGATAGAGGCCAAGGATCGCGGATCAACAGCTGGCTCGCCAGTTTGAGCACGGTCCGTTCGTAGAGACGCGTGGCCTTATTCTTCGGAGGTGCGCGCCGCTACATCGCGTTGCTGGTCGCAGCTCTTCTGATCGCCCTCGTCGCCGTGCTCTGGACGGCCCCGCGATGGGCGGTCCCACACCTCGCCAAACGGTTCCCCGGATGCATCTACACGGTCGAGAGCAGTGCACCGGTCATCGGGCTGACCATCGACGACGGCCCCGACTCTTCCACGACACCGGCCATCCTGCGTGAGCTCCGCGATCACGATGCCCATGCCACGTTCTTTCTCATTTCGGGAAACGTCCCGGGCAACGAGTCGATCGTCACCGCGATGGTCGAGGAGGGCAACGAGATCGGCAACCACCTCACTCGCGATGAAGCGAGTATTGGTCTTTCGCCTGCCGCCTTCGACTCCGCGCTGGTGCATGCGGGAAGAGTACTGTCGGGCTTCGCCCCGGTTCGCTGGGCGCGACCGGGCGGCGGTCGCTACGATCGACGGATGCTCATGACGATGCGGAACCGCGGCTATGAATGCGCCCTTGGATCGATCTATCCCTACGATGCCGAGCTTCCCTCGAGTCGGCTCAGTGCGGCGTTCGTGCTGCGGCATGCACGTCCCGGCGCAGTCATCGTCCTTCACGACGGCAAGGCACGTGGTCGGCGCACGGCTGCCGTCCTTCATCGGGTGCTGCCCGTGCTTCGCCAGCGCGGTCTACGCGTGGTGACCTTGTCGGAGCTGACAGCCCCACCGCAGCGAACAAGGTGACGGGATGGCGGCCGCGCAGATTCGACAGCTGGTTCCGGGTGATGCAGCAGCGTTTCAAACCCTCCGCCTGCACGCACTTCGTGAGTGCCCCGAAGCCTTCGGATCCACGTTCGCCGAAGAGGAGATTCTGTCGCTGGACGTGATCGCCGAGCGCCTAACACCGGCCCGGAGGCCGGTTGGACGCGCGACGTTTGGAGCGTTCGTCAATGAGACGCTCGTCGGCATCACGGGATGCGTTCAGGAAGCCAAGACGAAAGCGCGTCACAAGGCGATTGTCTGGGGGATGTATGTCGTACCCGAGCAGCGGGGCCGAGGGATCGCGCGGCGCCTCCTGGAAGCCATCATTCTCGAGGCCCGGTCCTGGCCGGACGTCGAGCGCCTGACACTTACCGTCGTGGAGCGAGCCGCCGCCGCTCGGCAACTCTACCGTGCGATGGGCTTTCAGCCCTTTGGGCGAGAGCTCGATGGGTTGCGGCAGGAGGGAGTCGGCGACACCGTCGAATACATGAGCCTCTCCCTTCGTGACGCATCGAGGTGATCGCGGTCTACGCGAACAGGGCCCGGATCCCGAGGGCGGCCGCGACGAGGCCGAGCGCTTGCGCGACGCGCCACTTCCATGACGAACCGGCGCCTGTCGAGGGCGCCGGTTTCGTCCAGATCACGATACTTCCGCAGCTCTCGCCCCCAGAGGCGCCACCGCCGGTGAGACCGGCGTTGAATTGCGCCGGCACGTGCGTTCCCGCATAGATCTCCACACCGACGATTTCGTTAGGCTTGACCCAGCCGTCGATATCATCGGCGGTCAGATTCCGCATGTGCCGGCCGTCGATGAACACGCTCGGCACGCAGGTCTCCTCGAACGTGCCGCGCATCAACAGCTGGGTATCTCCAAGCTCACCCCGCTCCACGCGCAGGCCCGGCATGTTCCTGAACAGATCCGACGTCACGACGGGCTGCCGTCGCTGTACATCCTCCGCGGTCAGATATCGGCCGCCCCCGATGCGCCGCCGCGCGTTGAACTCCACCAGGTTCTGGTTGGCCAGGCGGGACGCCACGACCTTCACGGTATCCAGCACATCCTTCATCGTCGCGAGCGCGGTGCGCACCGGCGCCCCGTTCGCGACCACATCCACGGCCGTGCGCGTGGGGTAATAGCCCACCGAGCGGACCTCGAGCATTCGCGTTCCGAGAGGGGCGCCCGTGAGCGTCCATTCACCACGCTCGTTCGCGCGCGTCTCCGGACCGTCGAGAATCCTCACCAGCGCATCAGCGATCGCTCTCCCCCCATTCACGGTCACGACGACGCCGCTCAGGCGACCCTCACCCGCGCGACGGCGCACTGGCGGGGGGGCAAGCGAGTCGCGACGCTTGGCGTCGCTAGCGACGACCTGTGCCGGGCCCAGGTACAGATCGCGTCGCAGGAAACCCTCGGCGGGAACCTCCACCTCGATCAGGTCGGTGCTGTCCGCGCCGCGATTCGCGATCAGCGCCATCGTTCCCCCACTTGGCACGTTACACATCGCGAACCATCCATTGTCCGCCGTGGTAACGAGGATTTGTGGAACGCTCCGATCGAATCTGCCCGCCCTCAAGGTGAATTCGACCCATGTGCCACGCACGGAAACACCTTTGGCCGCAGCGTGCGTCTGCGCATCGCGCACGACGCCGACGACGAGGGCCCCCGTGTCCGCCGCCGCTCGCCGGCCGCAAATCGCGGCACGCAGCCGCGAGGGCGAAGGCGTAGCGAGATCCGCGCGCACGGGCTGGCGACCGTCCACGTTCACGTCGCGCAGGAGCGGCTCCACCCCGAGCGAGTCGAGCACGGGGTGGAAAAAGCCGAGCATGTACCGGCCGGCAGGAACGTTGGCGATCGTGAACCTGCCTAGCGAGTCGGAGAGTGCCGTTCCGTTGAAGCGGCTCGGAGTGTCAGCACCGACGAGCTGCACGACGGCGCCCGCGAGCGGGGCCCGCGCGATGCTGTCGTGGACGACCCCGCTGACGGTGGTGCGTGGCACGCCGGCCGTGTCCGGCGCCTGTGCGGCCGCCACCGGAACCAGCACCACGATGCACATCAGGGCCAGGAACCGCATCGGACATCGCCTGGTGGGAAGACGGATCCAACATACAGCCCGGGCGGGGCTCGCGAGAGACTGTCGGGCGGTGGACGCCGCGGAAACTGCGGGAGTCCGTCCATCGTTCCTGCGGTAGCACGACTAGTGCGGTTCCGTCAGCGCCCACGCTCCCGGCTACCCGGCTCACTTCCGTACAGGTTCACATGGTTGTCGACGTATTGAAACGAAACAACGTCAAAGTCTTCGGCCGAGGCACTCAGCCGATGGTCTTCGCCCACGGCTTTGGCTGCGATCAGAATATGTGGCGGTTCATCACGCCCGCGTTCGAGAACGACTACCGTATCGTGCTGTTCGATTACGTCGGCTCCGGGCACTCCGACCTGCGCGCGTACGATCGAACGCGGTACGGTACGCTCGGCGGCTACGTCGAGGACCTCCTCGATGTGTGTCGCGCCCTCGAGCTGCGAGATGCGATCGTCGTCGGGCATTCCGTCAGCGCCATCGTCGCGGTGCTCGCGGCCAAGCGTGAGCCTCACCGTTTCGCGCAGCTCGTGCTCATTGGTCCGTCGCCGCGCTACATCAATGACACCGACTACGTCGGTGGATTCGACCGCGAGGACATCGATGGTCTGCTCGAAACGATGGAGAAGAACTACATCGGGTGGGCGAACTACCTTGCACCGGCCATCATGGCCAACCCCGATCGCCCAGAGCTCGCCACCGAACTGGCCGAAAGCTTCTGCTCGACCGATCCCGTCATCGCGCGCCGCTTCGCCGAAGTGACATTTCTCTCGGACAATCGCGATGATCTCTCCGGCGCGACGGTTCCCTCGCTGATCCTGCAGTGCTCCGCCGATATCATCGCGCCGGTCGAGGTGGGCGAGTACGTGCATCGCCATCTGCCGCTCAGTACCTTGCGGGTGATGCGCGCCACAGGTCACTGTCCGCACATGAGCCATCCCGAGGAGACGATCCGCGAGATGAGGGAGTACCTGAGTGGGAAAACCCACGCTGCTTGACGAAGGCGACGTCGGGCACGCGGCCACACCCGACCTGCTCGACCGAGCGCCGTGCGGATTCATCTCCTTCCGCGACGACGGGACGATCATCTACGCGAACGCAACCCTGGGCCACTTGCTCGGCGTCGACGTGCGCGACCTCGTCGGCGAATCGTTCGAGAAGATACTCAGCGTACCGGCGCGGATCTTCTACCAGACGCACTTTTTCCCGCTGATCAAGCTCCACGGCCGCGCCGAAGAGATCTATCTGACGCTGCGCGCCCACTCGGGCGCTGCGGTGCACGTGCTCGCGAATGCCGTGCGTTCCGAGGTTGCAGGTACGGTGCGGATCGACTGCGTCATGCTTCGCATTCACGAGCGACAAAAGTACGAGCAAGAGCTTCTCGCGGCGAAGAAGACGGCCGAGGCCGCAAACGCGTCCAAAATGCGTTTCCTCTCGATGGTCTCGCACGATCTTCGAACACCGCTCGGTGCCATTTCCGGTTACGCCGATGTGCTGCTGCTCGGCGCACGCGGGGAGGTAAACGAAGCACAGGCGCAAGATCTCCGTCGCATCAAGGAAGTGAGCCGTTTTCTCCTCGGCTTGCTGGACGACATTCTCACGTTCGCGAGGGCAGAGGCGGGCGCGCTCACGGTGTCACGAGAGAACGTGGGGCTCGAACGGGTGCTCGAGCGTGTTGAAGCGATCGTCGCAGAGCAGTTCGAGAAGGCTGGGGTCGCGTACACGCGAGAGCCCGGGCCCGTGGGGATGACTGTATGCGGCGATGCCGACCGGCTGCAGCAGATCCTGCTCAACCTGCTCGGCAACGCGTCGAAGTTCACGCCCTCGGGAGGCCAGGTGTCGGTGCGTTGGTCGACGGATGGTCAGCAAGTGCACATCGCGGTGGCCGATACGGGCCGGGGAATTCCCGAGGAGCTGCTGTCGCAGATCTTCGAGCCGTTCGTGCAGGTGAATCGCGAGATCGACGCGCGCGCACACAAGGGGATTGGTCTGGGGCTCGCGATCAGTCGCGAGCTCGCGCGCGCGATGGGCGGCGACATCACCGTTCAGAGCGCCGTTGGGCAGGGCTCCACCTTCATCGTGGCGCTGCCCGCCGCGTAGCACCGCTATCGCAGAGAAGCCTCTTGACGAGTTGGACTTTGTAATATAAAGTAATTTGCATCTCCGACGAGATGCTTGGCATGCGCGTCAAATTCATTCTTCCCGCCCTCACGGAGGCGAAAAGCCCCTTCTTTCGTCCCATCAAGTATTCGCTCTTCCCACCGCTCGGGCTTGCCACACTCGCCGGGTATCTTCGCGACGACGACGAGGGCACACTGCACGACGAGCATGTCGAGACGCTCGACCTCGACGACGATCCCGAGCTCGTCGTCATCCAGGTGTACATCACGTCAGCCTATCGCGCTTACGAGATCGGTGACCACTACCGTCGGCGTGGTGCACACGTGGCGATGGGCGGACTCCACGTCACCTCGCTGCCCGAGGAAGCGGCAGCGCATGCCGATACCATCTTCATCGGCCCCGGCGAGGACACCTGGCCGCGCTTCCTCGATGACTTCCGGGCCGGCACCCCACAGCCGTTGTACCGCTCGACGGTACGCACGCTCGAGGGACTTCCCCGCATCCGGCGCGACCTCATCGCGCGGCGGTTGTACCTCGTTCCCAATTCCATCGTCGTGTCGCGCGGATGTCCCCACACCTGCGACTTCTGCTACAAGGAAGCGTTCTTCAAGGGCGGCAAAGGGTTTTACACCCAGCACGTCGAGGATGCGCTGGCGGAGATCGATCGTCTCCCGGGTAGACATCTCTACTTTCTCGATGATCATCTCTTCGGCAACGTGCCGTTCGCATCGGCGCTCTTCGACGAGATGCGCGGAATGGGCCGACTATGGCAGGCGGCCGGAACCGTTCAGTCGGTGCTGCGGCCCGGCCTTCTCGAGCGAGCCGCCCAGGCGGGACTGCGGAGCCTGTTCGTCGGGTTCGAGACGCTCAACCCGGACAACCTCCGCGAGCAGGGCAAGCTTCAGAACCTCCACCGCGACTACGATTTGGCGATCCGCCGCTTGCACGACCATGGGGTGATGGTCAACGGCAGCTTCGTCTTCGGAATGGATGGCGACGACGAATCGGTGTTCGAGAGGACGGTAGAGTGGGCGATCGGCCAGGGGATCGAGACGGCGACCTTCCACATCCTGACGCCCTATCCCGACACGGCGCTGCACGACCGAATGCGACGCGAGGGCCGCATTCTCCACGAGCAGTGGGACCTCTATGACACCCGACACGTGGTGTACCGCCCCGCTCGTCTCACTGCGGATGCGCTCGAAGCCGGTTATTGGCGCGCGTACGAGCTGTTCTACGAGTGGGGCTCGATCATTCGCGGTGCCGCCAGGAAATCGAACGTGGTCGACGCGCTGCGCCACGTCGCATACTCCGGCGGGTGGAAGAAGCTCGAGCCGATGTGGGACCTGGTCATCCGCGCACGGCGTGTCTCCTCACTGCTTCCTGCCCTGGAGTCCGTGCTTTCCGCGTTCGGGCGCCGCTCGGCAACTCCACATCGACACCCGCACCGAACACCCCTGCCTAACGCCTATCGCCCGAAGATCCTTGCCTGATCCGAAATCGTGCCGGTCCAGGGGCGAAGGTACGCCGTGCCATTCCACACATGTGCCAGGGTCCGGTTGATCGCAGCCATCTCCGTCGCGGTGTACTGGCTCCGATGGCAGGCGAATGCCTCCTGCCCAGCGATCACATCCTGATTTTCCACCCGCACGCGCACCGTCAATAGATCTTCGGCGACGCCGTTCACGGTCGGCGACGACGGCGGTGCCGTACGCAGCCGCTCCGTCGGAAGCGAGGCGTATAGCACGTCGATGGCTCGATGACGATCGTCACTCTGGACGATCTGCGTGACGACGTTCCCGACGAGCCGATGATCGGGATGGCCGGTTCCCCCTTCCGGCCCGAACGTGATGATGGCCGCCGGCTGAGTGCTGGCCATGAGCTTGTCGAGCTCCGTCCGTAGCCGCGCCAGGCTTGCAAAGGACGCGAGGCCCCCGTCTTCGAGTCCGAGCAGGTGCAGATGTCGCACGCCCAGCCGTTTCGCTGCACATTCTGCCTCCAGCTTGCGGGCGGCGGCCAGCGGTTGGCCGGCGGCGATGCCGGCATGCTCACGCACACCCTTGGAGCCATCGGTGGCGATTACCAGGTGGACCTCGCGTGCCTCACGTGACAGACGCGACAACAGCGGACCGATGACGCGCTCGTCGTCGGGATGAGCGAATACCGCCAGGATCGGACGACTGGATTGACCCGGCAATGTTGCCGGGACGCAAGCGACGCTCGCGACAAGGAGTAATGCAGCCGAGGCTGCGGGTCGGGGACGGAGTGCGCGCATAGGACCCGGACAGTGAGGGGGAATGGCAACGGAACCTACGAAGGCGGCGGCCGAGGAGCCACAGCTCCACCGCCGGTTCGGACTCCTGCCCGCGACGGCGCTGAACATGACCAACATGCTCGGCGCGGGCCCGTTCATTACGATCCCGCTGCTCATGTCGGCGCTCGGCGGCCCGCAGGCCTTGCTCGGGTGGATCGTGGCGCTGGTGATCGTAATCTGCGATGGGATGGTCTGGAGCGAGCTGGGTGCCGCGATGCCCGGCTCGGGCGGTTCGTTCCATTATCTGCGCGAGGCGTTCGGTCCGGCGCGATTCGGCCGGCTGATGGCGTTCCTGTTCGTCTGGCAGTTCCTGCTCAGCGGGCCTCTCGAGATCGCCTCCGGCTACATCGGATTCGCGTCGTATGCGACGTATCTGTGGAAAGGACTCACGCGCGCGCAAGGGATCGCGCTCATCGTCGCCGTGGGCTTCCTCAACGTTGCGCTGCTGTACCGTCGCATCCACTCGATCGCGAAGATCACGGTTTCGCTGTGGGTCGGCACGCTGATTACGGTGCTGGCGGTGATCGTCACCGGGGCGCTGAACTTCAGTCCGCGCGTTGCCTTCGACTTCCCGCCGAACGCTTTCAACTTCTCGCTGGGGTTCTTTCTCGGGCTCGGTGCGGCGGCCCGCGTCGGGATTTACGACTACCTGGGCTATTACGACGTCTGCTACATCGGCGATGAAGTGCGCGACCCCGGTCGCGTCATCCCACGGTCCATTCTCATCAGCACCGTTGCCGTCGCGGCGATCTACATCGGGATCAACCTCTCGATCATCGGGGTGATCCCGTGGCGAGAGTTCGTGCCGGCCTCAGAGTACCCGGCGTCGAGCTTCATCGTCTCGGTGTTCATGGAACGGATTTATGGCAACGCCGTGGCGACGATATTCACGCTGCTCATCTTGTGGACTGCCTTCGGCTCCGTGTTCGCGCTCCTCCTGGGGTATTCGCGGATCCCGTTCGCAGCGGCGAGGAGCGGCTATTTCTTCCGCCCGTTCGCGCGGCTGCACCCCACGAAAGATTTCCCGTACGTCTCGCTGCTGGTGCTGGGGGCGATCTCGATCGTCGCCGGCCTCTTTCCGTTAGGCACGGTGATCGATGCCCTGATCGTCACCCGCATTCTCGTTCAGTTCATGGGGCAGGTCTTCGGATTGATCCTCCTGCGCCGGCGCGCGCCAGCCATGCGCCGCCCGTATCGCATGTGGCTCTATCCCGTGCCGGCCCTGGTGGCGCTGCTGGGGTGGATCTTTCTTTTCGCTACCACCCAGCTCAGGGTCATCCTCTTCGGCCTCGGCGTGCTCGCTCTGGGATTCCTGACGTTCCTCCTGTGGTCGTGGAAGACGCAACGCTGGCCGTTCGCTCCGCAGGAGGCGTCGTAGGGTGCAGGATCTCACGACCGGCCCAATCACACGACACCTGCTGAAGGCTACGAGCTTCATGCTCGTGACCATGGTCTTCCAGACACTCTATTTCCTGGTCGACCTCTACTGGGTCGGTCGGCTCGGCACCGAGGCGGTGGCTGGGGTCGGCATCGCCGGGAACCTCACCTTCATCGTGCTCGCGCTCACGCAGATGCTCGGTGTGGGCACGACAGCGGTGGTCTCGCACGCAACCGGTCGCAAGGATCACGAGCAGGCGCTGCTGCTGTTCAACCAGTCGCAGGTGCTGGCGATGGTCACGGGCGTTCTGTTTCTCATCGTCGGCATGATGATGCGATGGCCGTACGCGCGCGCCATGAGTGCCGACGAGGCGACCGCCGCGCTCGCCGCTGACTATTTGCTCTGGTTCATCCCGGCGATGGCTCTTCAGTTCGCGCTCGTGGCGATGGGAGCGGCGCTTCGCGCGGTGGGGAATTTCAAGCCGGGGATGGTGGTTTCCACGGCCACGGTGATTCTCAACATGATCCTGGCGCCGTTCCTGATCTTCGGATGGGGAACGGGCCGCCCGCTTGGCGTCGCGGGCGCGGCGATCTCGTCCCTCGTCGCCATCCTTGTCGGCATCGTGTGGCTGGCGACGTATTTTCTCCCCCGCGGCGCGTACCTTCGATTCGAGCTCCGCGATTGGCGTCCGCGATTCGATCTGTGGAAGCGCATGCTGGCGATCGGACTTCCCGCGGGCTTCGAGTTCGCCATCACCGCCGTCTATCTCGCCATTGTGTACTCGATCACGAAGCCGTTTGGCGCAGCGGCGCAAGCGGGATTCGGCATCGGAATGCGAATCATTCAGGCCGGGTTCATGCCGGTCATCGCGCTCGGCTTTTCCGTCGCGCCCGTGGCTGGACAGAACTTCGGTGCGCGACACGCCGACCGCGTCAAGAGCACGTTTCGCGATGCGGCGTGGATGGCGACAGGCGCCATGGTGCTCTTCGCCCTCGCCTGCCATCTCGCTCCCGAGGCCATGGTGGCAGCGTTCTCGACCGATCCGGCCGTGATCGCCGTCGGCTCCGAGTATCTCCGCATCATCTCATGGAACTTCGTCGCGTCCGGGTTGATCTTCGTCGCGTCGAGCATGTTCCAGGCGATGGGGAATACCATTCCGTCGCTGGTGGCGTCCGGCGTGCGCATCGGACTCGTGTCGATCTTCGCCCTGATGCTGGCGCGAATGCCCGATTTTCAGCTGCGATGGATCTGGTATCTCTCCGTGGCGACGGTACTGGTGCAGCTGTCGCTGGCGATGTGGTTCCTGGGGCGCGAGTTCAGGCGGCGGCTGGCGTTTAACGCCTGAGGGAATCCAGGGAATCCAGGAAATCCAGGGAATCCAGGGAACGTCTCTCCTTCTTCGCGATTACGTGGACAACCTGGACAACCTGGACACCCTGGACACCCTGGGAATCACGGCACGTCCATTCGACGCAATCGCCGCACGGATGAGAACAGGAATCCGCCGAACACCAGCACCGACATGACGATCGCGACGGTGAGGCTGAGGTGATTGCCCTCGGCGAATCGCCGCGGATCGAGTCCATGCATCAAGGCGATCGCGTAGTGACGAATGCTGAGCAACCGCACGCCTGAGACGAAGCCGGAGAAAAATCCTTCCCAGAGCACGATGTAGAGCAGGCCAAGCCCGATCGCCTGCGTCGTGACGAGACCCAGCCAGACGAAGGCGGACGCGTACAGCGCGACGCCGACGATCGCCGAGACGGTGACCGCGACGGTCGCCCGCATGTCGCCGAGAAAGGCGACGTAGCTCGTCAGGAACGCGCTGACGGCGATGAATGGACCGGCGATCGTGATTGTCGCCAGCAGCTTTGGCACCGCGATCCGCCACCGGGGAATCGGCGCGAGCGTCAGATTCGCCAGCGTTCGGTCCTCGATCTCGTTGGCGAATGCCGCCGCCGCGATCGCGAGCACGACCAGTGGCGCGATCGATCCGGCCAGCATCGCTCCGAGGACGGCGACCTCGAATTCCCGAACCGACGGCGCGTCGTCGGACCGAAGCATGATCACGGCGATCAGCACCGGCATCGCCGCCAGGAGAGTCATGATCGTAAGGCGCCACCGGCCGGAAAGCTGGAGAAGCGTTAGGCGATACACGGACCCCATGTTACTGCTCGACCAGATAGCCGAAGACACTTTCCAGCGAGTCGTCGAGCGGCTCCACTCGTCGAAGGCTGATCGATGACGACTGCGCGAGGCGCGGCAGCTCGATCTGGAGATCGAGAACGTTCCGGCTCAGCACCACGACCGCTCCGTCCGGATCGACGTGAACGGCATCGACGGAGCCCAGGGTCACGACCTGGGCGGCGAGACGCCGGGGAGCGTCGCACAGGACGCGGACGTGGTACGGGCGCTGATTGAGCGCGGCCCGAATGGCGCGGAACCCGCCCGATGCCGCGAGCTTGCCGTTCACGATGAGCAGCACGGTGTCCGCGAGCTGCTCGACCTCCTCGAGGATGTGTGAGGACAGGACGATCGTCCGGCCGCCGGCCGCGAGCTGCTGAAGGAGGCGCTTGAAGTGCACCCGCTGTCTCGGATCGGCGCCGTTGAGCGGCTCATCGAGAATGAGGATCTCCGGATCATGCACCAGCGTCGCGGCGAGTCGCATCCGCTGCCGCATCCCGCGCGAATACGTATCCATGGCGCGATCCTGCGCGTCCGCCATGTCGACGTAGGCGATCGCACGGTCGACCGCACGCTCGTCGTCTACACCACGCAAGCGCCCCATCATGCGCACGAATTCGCGCCCTTTCATGAACCCGTAGACCGTCTCGTGCTCCGACATGACGCCGATTCGCCGGTAGAGCGGCGGATTGTCGCGCACCGGCTCGCCAAACATGGTGATGGTGCCCCGCGAGGTCGCCGCGAGACCGGTCATCATGCGCAGCAGCGTCGTTTTGCCGGCGCCGTTCGGTCCGAGCAGCCCAGTGATACCGGGCGCCACATCGAAGGACACCTCGCTCACCGCGACGACGCTCCCGAACCACCGGGAGACGCCATTCACACGAATGACGGGGGATGGGGTCGCGATCACGGGGTGAGCCTCCGATAGCGCCACCAGAGGATCGCGGCCGGGACGAGCGTCCAGATGAAGTACCAGATCACCAGCATCCGCGCGCCGAGCTCGCGCGCGGGCGCGTCCTCGGTGATCTCGCTCTGGTCGCTGAAGATCACGTCGTTCACGTGCACGGGAATGTTCGTGAGATTGAACATCGACACCCACTGGCCGGGCGCACCATCGAGTTCCTCGGCGAGGCCGATCGTGAAAGGGGCCGTTATCACGAACAAGCCAACGAGGAAGACGGAGGCGTACGCTCGGCGCGTGGTGAACGATGCGGTGAGCAGCGCCAGCGTCGTCGCATAGACGGCCATCACGGCACCAGACAGCAGAAACCTCGGCACATCGAGCCAGTGGTTGCGCAGATACTGAATGGGGACGGCGTCACCCATCGACAGACCGAGGAACAGTATCACCTGCGGAAGCCATGCTGCTGCCAGCATCACGACGAGGAACGATGCCCATCGCGAGAGGATGTAATCGGACCCGTTGAGTGGCCGCACGAGATACAAGCTGATCACCCGGTTGCGCCGATCCGGGCACAAGAGCTCCGGTCCGACGACCGCCGCAAACACGAACAGGATGATCGACGCGATGCCGTAGAAATCGGAATGCGATGGCAGATTGGCCTCCGCGGCCGTCCCCGGGCCGCCCAGACGCTCGGCGGCGCCGGCGACGATCGCCATGACCAGCGCGATCGCCGTCAGAACGCCGATGAAGAACCAGGGAAGGACCTTGGCGCGCGCGCCCCGGCCAAAGCCAAGCGCCGTGCGAAAGCCGTCCTTGAAGATGGCGAGCCTGGACCTCCCGCGGCCTTCACGTCGCCCGGTGTAGGGCTGGTATCCGATGTCGAAAACGGTTCCACTCGTGGCCTGCCCCGAGCGGGCGTCCAGCGGTGCGATCGCTTCGGTGGTCATGCAGCTCCGTTGGCGTGGACGTTCCCGGATTCGCGCTCGAAGAGCTCGGTGAGTGCCCGCCGCCGCGGGGCCAGGCGGCGCAAAGGGGCCTGAGCTTCGACGAGCGCATCCCGCACGTGGTCGTACACGGACTCGTCCGGCCCCTCGATCGTTAGGCCCGTCCGCTCGACGGTGACCGCGACGCCCCGCTTCTTCAGGGCCGCGACGAGACCCTCACGGTTGCTGTCGACCTCAATGAAGACCGTCTCGGTCTCCCGGGTGAACTGCCCGACTTCGCCCGACTGCACGAGCCGCCCGTCCTGAAGAACGATGATGCGGTCGCACGTCCGCTCGATATCGGCCATCAAATGCGAAGAAAACAGGACGCTGATCCCGAACTCGCGGTGCGTCTTTCGGATCAGGGCCAGCATCTCTTCACGGCCAGCAGGATCGAGACCCGCGGTTGGCTCATCGAGAAACACGAAGGCCGGATCATGCACCAGGGCCTGACCGAGCTTGACCCGCTGCTTCATGCCGGTGGAGTAGCCGGCGATCGCGCGGTATCGCTCCTCGAATAGCCCGACGTGCCGGAGCGTGTCGGCGGCGCGGGTTCGCGCCATCGCCGGCGGCAGACCGCTCGCTTCCGCCATGTGCGTGAGGAACTCGGCCGCACTCACCTGGGTCGGTAGACAATCGTGCTCGGGCATGTAGCCGACACGCGCGCGCACCGCGATGCTCTGCGAAGCATTCTGGCCGAGCACCGTTGCCGTCCCAGAGGTCGGCTGCAGCAGACCGAGCAGGATCTTGATGGCAGTGCTCTTCCCCGCTCCGTTCTCGCCGAGGATCCCGGTGATGCCATCGGTGATCGTGAAGCTGACGTCGTTGAGCGCGACGACGTCGCCGTAGTTCTTCGTGAGGCGCTCGACGGCGAGCAGCGCTTGTCCGGCAGTCATGAGCCCGCCGCCTCCTTCGGCTTCTCGCACCCCGGCGCGTACCCGTACTCGCACGCGCGACCCCGCAGGCGTGTGGCCTGGTCGGGCTGACGGTACACACCGGCTCCGGTGTCATACATCTCGGCCAGGCGGAAGCAGGCCTCGCCATGTCTGTCCTCGCAGGCTTCGCGGTAGAGGTCCGCGGCCGCTTCGAGATTCTGCCTCACGCCGAGCCCCGCCTGAAGTGCAGCAGCTCGCGCGAAGCAGCCATCGACCTCTCCGCCTTTGCATGCCTCCTCGAACATGTGCGCGGCGACGGAGTCGTTTCGGGCGACACCGTTGCCCGCCGCGTGCAGCCGGCCGAGCCCAAGACATCCGGCGGCAACGTCAGCGTCGCACGATCGCGTCAAGAGATCGGCGGCGCGGGAAAATTCCTGCCTAACGCCCTCGCCCGTGGCGTACAGAGTGCCGAGCCGCGCACATCCGGTGATGTTTCCGCCATCGCACGCTTTCTGAAACAGTGTGGCGGCCCGCACCGGATCTTTCGTGACCCCAGCTCCGCGGTAGTATTCGAGCCCGAGGCGAGCGCAGCCGTCCATCCCTCCGCGATCGCATCCCTGTTGAAAGAGGGTGAGCGCGCGCGCCGAATCGCGTTTGATGCCCCGGCCGCGCAGATACGCGAGTCCGAGGCTGGCGCACCCGTCCCCGACGCCGCCGACGCACGCTCTCTCGAAGAGGTCGGCGGCTCGCTTGTCGTCCTGGAGGACGTACTCCCCTTTCTGGAGCTTGATTGCCAGCTGGTTGCACGCGGTTGCATCTCCGGCGTCGCAGGAGCTTCCCAGCTGCTTGGCCTCAGCGTTTCCGGGATGACACCCGGACAGTGCGAGGCCCAAGAGTGATATGAGGATGACCAGAGCGTACAGACGCGGAGGCACGGCCAGAGGGATTCGAGCGAGATGAAACTGGAGACGAGGGGTGGCGCTCTCGAACCGTTACGGCAGGCTGACGGCGGAAGTTTCGCCCGCTTCTGGTCGAGGATATTTTCTCGGTACCCTACGGCAGATTTGCCGTGCACGTCACACCCTCTCTTTCAATCTCGACCTCATGGCACGAAGACGCGCACGCGACCTGGAGCGCACGTATTCGCCTCGGCAATTCGCCGCGAAGCTCCGGCGGCTGGCAAAGGCGGTCGAACGGAGGCGTCCATTCACGATTCGCGTGGCGGGGGAAACCCTCCGCATCCCGAGCGATGCGGCATTCAACGTCGAGCACGAGCGCGCCGCCGGGCTCGAGGAGCTGGAGTTCCAGCTCCGCTGGCGGCGCGAGCGCGCGAAGCGTCGCCCTCAGCGCCGGCGAGCCAGAAAGTCGCGCGCTTCCTGAAGCGGGGCTTTGCGCGTGCCCGCCCGGGCCACGACGAGAAGCTCCTCGTATGCGGCTCGTGCCGTCGCGGTCTTGCCTAACGCGCGCGCCGCTCGCGCAATCCCGAGCAGGGAGTTGAAGCGTCGCGGGTAGAGATCGAGCGAATGTTGGTACGCCGCGAGCGCTTCGGCTGGGCGCGCCTGCTCGAGAAGGAGGTCTCCGAGAAGCTCGGAGGCGGGCAACGTCGGTGCGGGGGTCACTGCGTGCTTGGGCGTAGACTCCTCCACGGCCGCGGCGGCGCGCATCAACGCGATGCTCGAATCGCGCCTCCCGGCAGCGTGGGCACGCCAGGCATCCACCGCCAGCCGCAGCACGCGAATATTGCGCGCGAAGACCGGTTCGCCACTCGTACCCTCCGCAGCCTCGAGCTCCGCGAGGCGCACCGCCGCCGCGCGCGCGTTCGCGCTGTCGCGCAGGTGAACCGCGCCGAGGCCCCGGGCAAACCAGGTCACAGCCTCGGGCCAACGGAAGCGATCCCAGCTCAGCGTCGCCGGCTCGCGTGCACGCAGCGCCGCCGCCTCGCTCCACGCGCGTCGCTCGAGTGCGTAGCGAGCCTGCGTCGATGCCAGGTGAAACGCGGTCTTGAAGGTCGGCTCGAGGCGGGGAGTGTGCGTTAACCGTTCGACCTGCGATGCGGCGAGCTCATCGGCCCCCTCCTGGAGGTAGGCGTAGACGAGGTACTCGATCGCGTGAGGAAACTCATCCCAAACGAACTGCCCCTGGTCGCCCGCCGGATGTGCGAGTGCCGCCTCGGCGGCCAACTGATTCCCACGAACGACGCCAGTCCAGTCGCCAACGCGTATGAAGATGTGCGTCGGCATGTGTAGCGCGTGAGGATTCCGCGGGGCCGACTTCTCGTACTTGAGGACCACGTCCGGCGATTCGCGCTCGCGGCCCGCTGCATCGTTCGCGTGCACGAGATAGTGCATCGCCCCCGGGTGGTCGGGATTCTTCTCGTGGACCGCGATCAGGAGGTCGGCGGCGCGATCGGAGTGCGCGCGCGCTCCTGCATCCGAGGGAGCGGCCGCCAGGTGCGCGAGTGCATAGAACGCCGTTGCCTCGGCGTCCTCTGGAAAGGCGGCGTGGACTTTCGCCATTGCGCCCTCCCAGCGTCGAATGCGCTCCCAGTAGTCGGCTGAATCCGGTTGAAAGAACGCCGATGCCGCGCGCATGAACAGGCGCTCACGCTCGGTGGAAAGCTCGAGCTTCTGGGCTGTCTGCAGCGCCTCCCATCCGCGTCGAAGCTCGGCGGGGCCTGGGCGTGTGGGCCAAAGCGGCTGAAACAGGGTCATGGCGATGCCCCAATGGGCCATCGCGCAGGTCGGATCGACTGCGGCCACCTGCTGAAAGGCCTGCTGCGCCTGTGGGTACGTCATGTGATGCAGCAGAGCAACGCCGCGATTGAACTCCGTCTGCGCCGCGGGCGAACAGGAGATGGCGAACTCGACCTTCCCCAGCTCGCGTGACTGAGTCGGCTGCGCGCTGGCGCCGTTGGCCGAAACCATCATCGCTGCGACGGTAGCGACGACAGAGAGCGATTTCATATCTCAGGAGAAGAGGGAATGGGTGCGTCCGGTGACAGTTATTCCGTCAGGCGCCGTTGCGCCAGAGCCATAAACATCATTACTGGCATCCAAGTTCAAAGGGGGACGCGGATCACGCGGATGCAGCGGATCGGGCGGATCGTTCCTGGTGCAGCGAGCTGCGCTCGCGCGGCAAAAAAGGCAGCTGCTTGTTGCGCAAAGGAGAGTTATTGGCGCCAGGAGCAATCCGCCGAATCCGCTGCATCCGCGAAAATCCGCGTCCCCCCTTTGAACTTGGATGCCAGCCAGACGCATTCTCGCGATGAACCGCGCCCGGCGATAGAATCCGACCATGCGTACGTGCTCACTTCTTCTTACGATCGCGGCAGTCAGTTGTACGGCCTTCGGATCCGGGACGTCACAGAGTCCCAACCAGGTCACGACGGCCGAGCGCGCGGAGGGCTGGCGGCTTCTCTTCGATGGCACGACGCTGAATGGATGGCGCGGGCTCGGTTACGACAGCGTACCGACCGCACACTGGCGCGTGATCGATGGCGCGATCGTGAAGATTCCCACCGCACAGGTGCGACGGCAGGCTGACGGACAGCCGGCGGCCGGGGGCGACCTCATGACGATCGCTTCCTTCGAAGACTTCGAGCTCGCGTTCGAGTGGCGCGTCACCCCCGGCGCGAATAGCGGCGTGAAGTACAACGTGTCCGAAGAGCTGTCATTGAAACACGCCTCGAATCACGCCGCGCTTGGCTTCGAGTACCAGGTGCTCGACGACGTCCTGCATCCCGACAACAAGATCGCGAGCCATCGGGCCGGCGCGCTGTACGACGTCATGGAGCCGTCCACCGCCAAGCGATTGCGCCCGGTAGGCGAGTGGAACAGCGCGCGAATCGTGTTGCGCGGGAACCACGGTGAGCATTGGCTCAACGGCGTGAAGGTGGTGGAGTTCGATCTGGGAACGCCGCGCCTGGACTCGCTGCTCGACAAAAGCAAGTACAAACCGATTCCCGCGTTCGCCGAGCGACGGCGTGGGCACATCGTCCTGCAGGACCATGGCGACGAGGTCCATTTCCGAAGCATCAAGGTCCGCGACCTGACCGCCGCCTCTCGGTAGTGCATAACGAGGAACACCCAGCATGACCAGGAAGACGATCATGGCCCGACGCGAGTTTCTCCGCGATACATCGCTCGCGGGGCTTGGCCTGGTAACCGCGAGCCGATTGCCCGCACCAACACCTCGTATCACGCGATCGGCGAGCGAGAAGGTGGTCGCCGCCGTAGTCGGGCTCAACGGCCGGGGGATGGTGCTGGCGCGCAACTTCATGCGCTCGCAGAACACGGAGGTCGCATATCTCTGCGATGTCGACGCCACCGTCCTCGCGAAGGCACGAGCGGAGCTGCAGCAGGATTCGGCCAAATCGCCCAGGACGATCAGCGACTTCCGCCGGGCGCTCGAGGACCAGAATGTCGATGCGGTCGTGATCGCGACCCCCGACCATTGGCACGCACCGGCGACGCTTCTCGCGCTCAAGGCGGGGAAACACGTCTATGTCGAGAAGCCCGCCAGTCACAATGCGCGCGAGCTCGAGCTGCTGGTGGAGGCTCAGCGGAAGTACGCGCGTGCCGTGCAGATCGGCACGCAGCAGCGCTCCGGTGTCCGATCGGTCGAGGCGATTCAGGCCATTCGCGACGGGGTCATTGGCCGCCCGTATCTCGCGCGGGCGTGGTACGCGAACACGCGCGGCACGATCGGGCGCGGCAAGGTGGTGGCGGCGCCGTCCAACCTCGACTACGAGCTGTGGCAGGGGCCGGCGCCGAGGACCCCGTACCGGGACAACGTCGTGCACTACAACTGGCACTGGTTCCGTCGCTGGGGAACTGGCGAGATCTGCAACAACGGCACGCACGAGATCGACGTCGCTCGCTGGGCACTCGGCGTCGACTATCCCACGCGCGTGAGCTCAGCCGGCGGCCGCTATCACTTCGACGATGACTGGGAATTCACCGACACGCAGGAAGCGGTTTTCGAGTTCCAAGACGGAAAGACCATCGTCTGGCAGGGACAAAGCTGCAACGGGACGCAGACGCTCGGCCGCGGGCGCGGAACACAGGTGCTGGGCACGGGCGGCTCGATCGTGCTCGACCGCGCCGGGTATGTGCAATACGACGTGAAGGGCGCGGTCGTTCGCGAGGTGCGCGAGCCGGTGATCGCGGACGGTCTCGACTTCGCCGGTAACGACGCACATACGACCGCGCACATCGAGAACTTCGCCGCCGCCGTGCGCACGGGCGAGGCGCTTCGATCGCCGGTCGCGGAGATCGCCAGGAGCATTCTGCTCTGCCATTTGGGGAACATTGCGCAGTACACCGGGCGCAAGCTGGAGACGGACCCCAAGTCCGGACGCATCGTCGGTGACCAGGGAGCGATGAAGTATTGGCAGCGCGACTACGCGCCGAGCTGGACTCCGACAGTATGAAACCGCGCGACGGGCGTCCGCTGGAGATCTGGTGCCACGAGACGCTGCTGCGCTAGGCATGCAGCTTCCGGTCAATCCACCGATCCTTCCGATGCTCGCCAAGCGCGTCAGCGCGCTTCCGCCGGGTGAAGAGTGGATCTTCGAGCCAAAGTGGGACGGCTTCCGCACGCTCATCTTCCGCGACGGCGACGAGATTCTCATTCAGAGCCGCGACGAGAAGCCGTTGAATCGCTATTTCCCGGAGCTGATCGACCCGCTCAAGGCGCAGCTGCCGATGCAGTGCGCGCTCGATGGCGAGCTCGTCATTGCACGCGATGAGGGCCTCGATTTCGATGCGCTCCAGCTGCGGCTGCATCCCGCCGCGTCGCGCGTGAAGCTGCTCTCCGGCGAGATGCCCGCGTCGGTCGTGTTCTTCGATCTGCTCTGCGAAGGGGATCGCGATCTGCGCGGCACTCCCTTCGCTGAGCGCCGCAGCAGGCTCGAATCGCTGCTCACGAGCGCTCAGCCGCCGATTCATCTCACGCCGGCGACGCGCGATCGCGCGACTGCGGAAGACTGGTTTCGCCGGTTCGAGGGTGCGGGACTCGACGGGGTGATCGCGAAGCGCGAGGCCGGAGTCTACGAACCCAACAAACGCGTCATGCTGAAGGTGAAGCACGAGCGCGAATGCGACTGTGTGGTCGCCGGCTTTCGCTGGCACAAGCGCGGGCAGAAGACCGCGGTCGGCTCACTTCTGTTGGGACTGTACAGTGACAGCGGCGATCTCGAGCACGTCGGGGTGTGCGCGAGCTTCACCGATGTGAAACGTCGGGAGCTGGTCCAGTTTCTCGAGCCACTCCGCGAGAATGCGCTCGCGAATCATCCCTGGCGGGGGTGGGCGGAGCATCAGTCGCCCGAGGAGGCCGAGCTGCACCGGCGGCCGGGGATGACGAGCCGGTGGAGCCAGGGCAAGGATCTGTCGTGGGAGCCCCTTCGGCCCGAGCTCGTCGTACAGGTCGCGTACGACCACATGCAGGGAGACCGGTTCCGCCATACCGCCCAGTTCCGGCGGTGGCGCCCGGATAAGAACCCTAACGACTGCACCTACGAGCAACTGGAGGTCGTGCCGCCGCACGAGCTCGCCCAGATCTTCGCGAAGGGGTAATGGGAACCGCAGAAGGCCGCAACAACTGCAACTGCAGTGCAACATCGGATAAAAGCGTGTGACGCGGATTGCGCGGATTTGAAGAGCAAAACTGCACGGATACGGCAACTGCAACAGCTGTGGGAACTGCAACACCCTACGTGTGACCAGGGTTCAGCGAGCCATGAGACGCTTTCACTGAGAGCTGTTCCCAAAGCCCTTGCAGTTGCCGTTGCCCCTATCCGTGCCGTTTTGCTCTTCAAATCCGCGTAATCCGCGTCACACGCTTTTATCCGATGCAGTTGCAGTTACTGCGGCCATCTGCGGTTCCAAAGCCTCTGCCGCTATGAGCGGCGACGATGGGCCTCTCTCCACGCGCGCGTCGGGTCGTCGTCGGGATCGGGTGTCTCCTGCACGGGCCTGATCTCCTCGGGAACGTGGCGCAGGTTCACTCGAATGCGCGTCCACGTGGACGATCGTCCTCGCATCGAATCGACGAGCACGTCATCGACCGCCAGGTGAGAGGCGGCTTCGCGATGGCGCGCCTTCCATCGCTCGAGACCGGCCAGCGCCTGCTCCTTGTCGGTGGAGTTCGCGACGACGATCAACGGCATTTTCGTTCGCGGCTTTGCCGGCGCCTTTTTCACGGACTTGCGAGCGCCTTTGGCGCGAGATGGCGCAACACGCGCCCCTTCCCCTTCCATCTTGCGGAAGTGGGGCGGCCAGGGCGCGTCACCCAGACCGGCTGCCTCGTCGCGCGCCGCGAGCTCGAGCAAAGCCTCGAGCGATCCGGGATGGTCGTCCATCGCGCCATGTGGGTCTCCGATCGCGACGAGCCGCGCGGGCATCGTGAGCACCGTGAAATCGGCCGGCTCGCTCTCCGGAACCTCTTCCCAATGCAGCGGCGCCGAGACGCGGGCATCGGGGAGCGGGCGCACCGAATACGCCGAACAGGTCGTCCGATCCTTGGCGTTCTGGTTGTAATCGAGAAAGACGCCTCGACGCTCCTCCTTCCACCACTTCGAGGTGGCTAGCGTCGGTGCGCGTCGCTCGATCTCGCGCGAGAACGCCAGCGCGGCACGCCGAACCTCCGTGAACGTCCACCGCTGATGGATGCGAACGTTGATGTGCATCCCGCGCGAGCCGCTCGTCTTCGGCCAGCCGCGTAGTCCTACGTCCTCGAGCAAGCTCTTCGCCTGCACGGCGACGCGGCGCACGTCGTTCCACTCCACGCCTGGCCCGGGATCGAGATCGATCCGCAGCTCATCGGGGTGGTCCAGATCGGTCGCGCGCACCGCGTGTGGGTGGAGCTCGATGCACCCCAGATTGACGACCCACGCGAGACCCGCGGCATCGTCGACGACGATCTCTTCGGCGGTGCGTCCGGAGGGGAACGACAGCGTGACCGTCTTCAACCACGCCGGCCGCCCCTCGGGCGCACGCTTCTGATAGAAGGGCTCGCGTTCGGCGCCATTCACGTAGCGCTTGAGCACCAGAGGACGATCGCGGACGCCGGCGACCGCTCCGCGCGCAACGGACAGATAGTATTGCACCAGGTCGAGCTTCGAGAGCTTGACCTCGCGCGCGAAGTATGGCTTGTCCGGGTTGGTTATCCGGACCTCGCGACCATCGATCGACAGGACCTCGGCTGGTGCTTCCTTCGCCATCGTGGCACCGCGCAGGTAAGTGACGCTCGGTCGTAATGGAATCTTCATCCAGCGCTCACGCGTGCTTCATGCGCGCGCAGCCACGGCTCGCTACGATGAGCCTCGATTCCACGCACCTCGAAACTGCACACGCCGACGCTGGAGGCGCAAATGACGGTCACGTTACGCAATGCAATCGCTGTATTCGGGATTCTCGTGGCGGCTTTCCTTGGCTTCGGCGCGGTGCAGGAGCTCGTCGTCAGAGGAATCCAAGGGGGCGAAGTCCAGCCGCTGATCGTCGGCGTGACCGGCACAGTCGTGAGCCTGCTGCTGGCGCTAGCGGCTCTGGCGCTCGGGCGCAGGCAACAGAGGGCGCGCCCGCTCGCCATTGTCGCAGCCATCGCCGCGATCCTATTTCACGTGTACGCGGCGCTGCCCCCACATCGCTACGTTGGTCTTCTCGTCCTCGTGATCGCTGCCGCGTACTCGGCGACGCTGTTGGGGATTGCCCTCGGGCACCGGACCGACCCCCGACCGGAGGAGATCGTTAGGCGCGGGTAACATCGGTCCGAACGACGCCGGGAATCTCCAGGATCACGTCGGCGCCATAGGCGCGCGAGGGGGTCTGAAACCCAATGGGAGCCTGGCCGCCGAGCGCTTTCGCCGCGAGGTGGACGGCGGTTTGAGCGGTCAGGACATACCCACTGGCGCCGCGGAGGCGCGCTTCGACGTGCTCGCCATTCGGCGCCACCGCTTCGCCCCAGAGCAGACTCGCACCACGCTGGCGCTCGATCTCGCTGGGCCCTGACGCGCCGTGACGCACCCAGGCGGTGAGCACGCGACGCACGATGTCGGAGCGGAGCACGGGACCGAGCCATCGCGAGGCGATGGCGGCGCGGCGGAGCGCGGGCCGCATGCTGACGTACACTTCGACGTTGGGGATGCCGGTGCTGTGAAAGGCGGTGGATACATCCCCCCAAGGGATCGTCGTCGCGTCGCGCAGCGTCCCGTCGCCGAAGTCGATCCGCCGTGTGCGCCACGCCTGGGGCACCGCCAGGATCTTTCCGTTTCGACGCACCGCGCCCGGTGAGCCGAGGTTCTCGATCATCGTCGTGAGCGTCCCGCGGGACGCGCCCCCAAGCGCGCGGAACGCGAGCGAGAGATGATCGGCGTTCGGAAGTCGGCGTGCGAGATGTGCCGCGAGACAATCCGATGGAACCACGTCGAAGCCGACGCCGGGCAGCAGCATGATGCCGACCGATCGCGCCTCGCCATCGCGGCGAGCGAGTCCCTCGAACACCGCGATCTCGCCGGTGATGTCGAGATAGTGCACACGCTTTCGAAGGCAGGCGTCGGACATCGCGCGCCAGGTGTGCGCGAAGGGCCCCGCGCAGTGCAGGACCACGGACGCACCTGCCAGCGCCGCATCGAGCGAAGCGGAATCGTCGATCCTCGCCACACGCCACTCCAGACCCAGCGACTCGGCTTGCCTTCGCACCGCTTCTGCGTTGCGGCCGGCGATGGTTGGGCGCAACCCACTCGCCAGTGCTTGATCAACGATCAGCCGTCCGGTGTATCCGGTGGAGCCATAGATCAAGAGCACGGCGTATGGACGCGGCGTTATGCAGGAGGGCGAGCCGCCGACCCTTGACTCCGCAGGCCGGCGTCCCTAGCGTCGGCCCCCGCGGGCTGGACGCCGTCGCCGCGCAATCCTATCCCCGGGGGGAGCCGATGCCTACCCAACAGACAATGCCCATCACGGATCACGAGCAGAGATGGGTGGACGCGCTCAATCGCGGAGATATCGCCGTGGCGGACGAGACATTCACGAGGGACTGCGTCATCCACATCACCGGCAGCCCCCATCCGGAGCTGTCGCTGCCGGAGTTCAAGCAAATGGTCACCGGTCTTCTGGCCGCCTTTCCTGATCTCCACTTCACCATCGAGGATCAAATCACGAGTGGCGACAAGGTCGCGACGCGCTGGATAGCAGAAGGAACCCATACGGCGCCCTTCGGGGAGATCCCTCCCACTGGGCGCCGAGTGCACGTCGATGGGTTGATCCTCGATCGTCTCGAGAATGGGAAGGTGGTGGAGCGCTGGGAGCAGTGGGATCAAATGGCCATGATGCGTCAGCTCGGGCTTGTCTAGGGACTCACCTGGCGAGCGGATCGGGACGCAGCTGGAACTTCAGAACCTTGCTCGTCGTCCCCTTCCCGCCTTCCATGTGAAAGGGGGCGCGCGTACTGACCGTCGCCCATAGCCCCCGGCCTTTCCAGCCGCCGTTGGGATCGTCGATGCGCCCATCGAGCCACTTGGTGAAGAAGCCGAGCGGATAGGGAACGCGCAGGATGATCCATTGACCGTCCTTCAGCACCAACAGCCCCTCGGAGAGGTTTCCTGTATTGATCGGGATGTTCGCGCCTAACCCGAACGTGTTGAACTGATCGACCCAGGTGTAATAGCTGGCTTCGACGCTTCCGGGGTCCGTCACGCCCTGCATCTGCGGCAGCGGCTCCGCATAGAGCGTCCAACCCTCCGGGCAGTGCTGTCCGGTTGCGGTTGGCCCGTTGAGCGGGCCCATGCACTTGCGACGGTCGAAGCTGGCGAGATGTCCGCTCGCGAGCGCCGCCCAGGCGACCCCGTTGCGGTCGATGTCCATCCCGCGCGGGGAAAATCCCTGAATGGCTGCCTTGGGGTTGTCCCAGGGCGGCTCGTAGATCTCGGCGAGCGCCGTGGCCGGCGGGTTCGCCCCCGGGGTCAACCGGATAATGGACCCGGGGAAGCCTAACGACGACGCCCATATCGAGCCATCGGGGGCCGGCGCCACGGCGTAGAACCCGGCGGCAATGCGCTTGTCTTTGCTCGGATCGAGCGGCGCGTCCGGCTCGACGTACTCGTCGCGCTTGCCGTTGCCGTTGGCGTCGATGACGAGCGCCGTCCATCCCTGTGAGCGCTCTTCGTCTCCGGTCTGATCGTAGAGCTTCGTGTTCAGCCATCCGACGACCGGCCCGCCCCCGCTCGTCCACAGCGTGTTGTTCGCATCCTCGGCGAACATCAGGTGATGGGTGCCGAAGCAGGTGCTAATGTGCTTGAGCTCTTTCGTCTTCGGATCGTAGACGGCGAGATGGCGGCTTGCGCGCTCCACCGGAAAGAGCTTCGCCGAGGGATGACTCGATCCCTCCTTGCAGAAGGCCGGATTGTCGGGAGGACGCACCGCGGATGTGATCCAGACGCGGCCGCGCTCATCGAGCATCGGGTTGTGCACGTTGTTCTTGCTCGTCCAGAGGACCTCGTCTCCCCAATATGGAGACCGGTGCGGCATCGAGGGATTCGCCGGCGGTGTGCTCGGATCCCGAACGGTCAGCGGGACGCGACTCGCCCTATGGCGAACGGGGTCGAGCACCGGGAGGTAGTCCGCGCTCAGCTCGAGTGCGCCGTACAGCGCGCCGTTGGCATTTACCGTCGGTTTCCGGCGATCAGTCGAGACCACATCGTGGAGGTAGGACTTTGGATCCGCCCAATCCCACTGTGTGATGACGACGTTGCGCTCTACGCCCTGTGGGCGCCGGGGCGCGGTACTCGGCACCTCGCCCCTGGCGATGCGATCGGTCCAGTCGGCGAACATCGCCAGCGCGCGCTGGCGCCCGAGGTTGTCGAGCGCGTTGCTCATGCCACGACCCGCCTGGCCTGATTGAATGCGGCGATCCCAGGCGGCGATCGAGGACTCGTGCTTCCCAAGTGAGGGCGGGAATTCCCGCGTGGCCTTGTTCCCCAGCTGATGACACGCGAGGCAGCCTCCGGACTTCACGGCCCTGAGCCACTGTGCCTGGGTCTTGACGTTAGGCGAGATGCCATTGCCGTCAGGCCCCGTGCCGGGAAACTCGCTCTCGTCGGGAATGCGCATCAGCGAATACCAGTACCCGGCCGGATAATACTCGGCGGCAGCGCGCGCATCGGGCGCGACGACGGCGCTGAGGTTCAGTGTGGTTCCGGGAACAGCGCGACGCTTTGGCGAGTCGACGAGGCCGTAGCCACGCACCCACACGCGGTAGCTCGCCTTCGGAAGCTCGGGGATGACGTACCGTCCGCGATCGTCGGTGACGACGATCTTGACGAATTTCGTCGGAAGCTCGGAGGTCTCGGCAATTACCCATACACCGGCCTCTGGACCCTTCGGACCGGTGACGACGCCTGCGATGTCATTCTCGGCAGCCAAGATCGGCTCGTCAGATGCATCGCGATCCGCCATCGACGGGAAAGTCGCGGCGATGAGGATCGCGCAGCCGAGTGCCGCGAGAGGCAGAGGCAATGAACGTTTCGTCACCATCACGATCCTCCGATCAGACAGTGGTCAGATCGTCCGGCGCGTCTGGCGAGCCGGTTGATCATATAGCTATATAGCCGTTCGTGAATTCGCGAGGCGAGATCCGTTAACCGGGAGGCTTTCATGGCGGAACCAGCGTCTCGGGGGCGTCTGACCAGCCTGTTGTGGTTGCTCGCTGGATTGATGGCGCTGACGGCGGCGGGTATCCGCTACTACCGGCAGGATGAGATCAGCTGGCCGTGGGCCGCCGCTGGCCTGTTCTGCTTGGCCCTGGGCATCGCCGCCTGGAAGCGCGCGGAGGTGGGCAGCGGCCCGCCCACCGGTCGGGATCGGCATCCACACGCCTAACGAGGCGAGTGGCGGTGCTGCGGAGCTCCCTTCGTCCCAGGAACGCCCTGGGCGTCCTGCTGTTCGCCGTCGCATGTGGGCTGCCGCGCGATCCCGATCGCACCCTCGAGCGGGTTCGCGGTGGCGTCGTCCGCATCGGAGTGGCGGAGAGTCGGCCCTGGGTCATCGTGACACCGACAGGCGCCGAGGGTGTCGAGCCGGTACTCGCCAAGGCCATTGCCGATTCGCTTGGCGCAACCATCGAGTGGATTCGCAAGAGCGAATCCGAGCTGCTCACGGATCTCTCGGAGCGCAAGCTCGATCTCGTGATCGGCGGCTTGACGCACGACTCGCCCTGGAAGACCAAGATCGCCCTCACCAAGCCATTCTACGAAGACCCGCGAACGAAGAAAAAGCACGTGATGGCCGCGCCGCCCGGAGAAAACGCGTGGCTCGTCTTCGTCGAGCGACAGCTTCGCCGACACCAGCACACAATCCCCGCGTTGGTGCGCTCCGCGACATGAGGATCGGCCAGCCGTTCGAGTTTCCGAAGGAGCAGCAGGAGCTGTGGCAGCAGGCGCGCCGGATGGCGTTCATCACACTCGGTGTGCTCGGCGTCGCCGCCCTTTCACTGGCGCTGACCTTGGGCCAGTCGCAGGCGATGAAAACGGCGTGGGTGAGTGATCTCCTGTCGCTGGTGACCCCAGGCCTGATGCTGGTCGCGATGCGCTATGAGAAGCGCCGTCCCTCGGCGCGTTTCCCATTCGGATACTACCGCGCATTGAGCGTCGCGTTTCTCGGCACGGCGGCAGCGCTCTGGGTGGTTGGCGGTTGGCTCCTCTACGACGCGCTGGTGAAGCTGATCGCCCAACACCGGCCGCCGATCGGCACGTTCGCGCTCTTCGGGAACGAGTTCGATTTCTGGGCCGGGTGGGCGATGATCGGCGCACTCACGTTCAGCGTCCTCGCGGCGGTGACGATCGGACACCTCAAGAAGCCGATCGCAACGAAGCTGCACAACAAGGCGCTCCTCGCCGACGCGGACATGAACAAGGCCAACTACATGTCGGAGGGCGCGGCGGTGGTGGGCATCCTGCTCGTCGGCTTTGGGTTCTGGTGGGGCGATGCCGTCGCCGCAGCGGTGATCTCGATTACCATCATCTACGATGGTTGGCACAACATGCGGCAGGTGATTGGTGATCTGATGGACGAGAGTCCGACGACGATCGGCGGCGCCGAGCTGGAGGATCTGCCAAATCGCATCAAGCTCGCCGCCGAAGAGCTGGATTGGGTCGAGTCCGCCGCCGTGCGGTTGCGCGAGAGCGGGCACGTGCTCAACGGCGAGGTCTTCGTCGTGCCGAACGACAACGCCAATCTCGTGCGCAGGATCGAAAAGGCCGCAGACGATCTGCGGAAGCTGGACTGGCGGCTCTATTCGTTGGTGGTGGTGCCGGTCTCACGCATCGACAGCGACGCGCCGGTGAGGACCGGATGAGCGAATCGTCGCGCGTGAAAGATCGCGTGCTTCGCGGTGTAGTGGTTCTCGCCCTGGCGCTGGGCCTCACGCTTCTTTCGACCGTCGTGTCCAGCACTCGGCTGGAAGTACAGGACTGGGACTGCCCGCCGGCACCGGCCTCGTGCGCTCGCCCGGTACTCGTCCTTGGCTTCCCGTTGCCGTACATCTCCGACTATCACGGCATCTCGGTGGTCGGCAGCGCGTCTCTCAGCGGCGCGGTGCTTGGCGAGGATCACTTTCATCTGACCGCCTTCCTCGCCAACGTCGTGCTGTACTTCGTCGCGGGCCTGCTGGTGGCGACGACCGTTCAGTCGAGACGACGCGTTTCGCGGGCTCCAGACTCGCCGGGCGTCAACACGCGCGCATCCTAGTCGGGCCTGCACGGGAGCCCGATGCGCGAGGCGAGGCACATCGTGTCTTGCGCAACGTCGGTGCTCGGTTGCCTCGAGGTTGTCGACGACCGCAGGACGAAGTAGAGAAGGAAGACCGCCGCCACCACTACCAGGATCCGCGCGAGCTTCGGCCGCATCTTTCTGCTCCTTGGGAATGGTCTCGTTCCACGAGACCAACCTTAGGCGGATCAGATTACGCGCGGCTGACGATCGCATTACCAATCCATGAGCATTGCATGACGCGCTGAGCCGGCCACCGGACGATGGCGTTGCCGCGCGGCTCCGGGGATTCGGGCCGGTCGGCATTCTCGCGATGCTCGCCATCCTCGCCGGAAATCTCGTCATGGCGCCGCTGAGCGCCGTCCTGGTGGTTGCCTGGGCCCGTCGGTCGTGCACGCCGTGGCGCGACATCGGGTACGTGCGCCCGAGGAGCTGGATCGGCGACGCCGTCATCGGCATCGTTTTCGGGAGTGCGTTGAAGCTGCTGATGAAAGCGGTCGTGATGCCGCTCCTCGGCGCCGATCCGATCAATCAGGCGTACCACTACCTCGTCGGAAATCGGGCGGCGCTTCCCGGGATGGTCTTCGCCGTCACCGTTGGTGCCGGCTGGGGCGAAGAGACCCTATTCCGGGGATACCTGTTCGAGCGGTTAGGCAGGCTGTTCGGGAATGGCCGCGGTGCGCGGGTGGCGATCGTGTTGCTCACCGCGGCGGTGTTCGGACTCGCTCACTATTTCGAGCAGGGACTGCCGGGTGTACAACAGGGGATGATCGTCGGACTGGTCTTCGGAACGATCTACGCCATCATCGGACGGTTGTGGATGCTGATGTGGGCCCACGCGGCGTTCGACCTGACCGCGCTGGCGATCATCTATTGGGATCTCGAGACAGCGGTTGCGCGCCTTATCTTCTCCTAGACGATTGGCACAACGACCTGGGGACCGTAGATGACCGCAAACGGACGTACGGCGTTACGAGATCAAATGCACTCGCCCACACGAGGGAATGCCGGGTACCCGCTCTGTTCCCCTGAGGGACCGGCGGAGGGCCTTTCACCTGGTGGCGCGCAATGGCCTCGATGATGACCTATCGCGAAGCGCGCGATGCGCTCGTGACGCAGCTGCGCCACGACGCCGCGGCTCATGACGCAGAGCAGTACGACGCGGTCGGCCGGCGGTTCGACGCCCTCGAGCATCGGTTCCCACGTGGGACATCGGCGGAGCTCGGGCGGCTGCACATCGCGCTTACGTTCTGGGACGGATGGGTTCACGCGCGGAACCACGGCTGGCCGCCTGGGCCGATCGGCGTCAAGGAGTGGCCCACGCTCGCGCGCGCGATCGCCGACGAGCTGGCGGCGGATCACGACATCACCGACAGCAAGGTGCTCACGCATTTCAATCTCGTCGCGCATCCGCATCTCAACGAGCGCGTTCAGATCCTTGCAGCGCGCCTGCGCCAGTCTGCCGATCGCGCGGTGTAGCCTCAATTTTGTCTTGGACCTCTTGGCGCCGAGCTGGCCACAGGCCGCGCCGAGGCGCGGCGGACGCCGCTTTCCACCGACGAGCGCACGCGACTCGCGGAAGCGGGCGAGGCATATTTGGAAGTCTTTGCGCGTGCGTATCGCGAGCGGCTGCAGGGAGGCGACGCAGGTCGGCGGTCATCCGCCTAGCGGTTTCCCCACCCCGTGGAGGACACAGTGGATCCCGACGTGTTCAACCTCGAGCTCCGGAAATTCCTCAAGCGCTTCGGTGTCACCGCACAGCGCGAGATCGAATCGGCAGTCGAGAGTGCCTTGGCAAGCGGCGCCCTGAAGGGAACTGAGGTGCTGCCCGTACGCGCTACGCTCACTATTCCCGGAGTGCTGAAGGATTTCCACGTCGACGGCGAGATCTCGCTGGCGCCGCCGCCGACTGCGGCCTGATTACCGCGCTGGGCGCTTCATCTCGGTCACCAGCCGCCTGACGAGCGCGGTGTCGCTCGGAAGCAGCCCGACCTCGGGAAGTCGTGTGACGAGCTCGGCCCACCGTGCGTCGGCGGCGTGCGCGCGGCGGAGGTATGGAATCGCGTCGTCTACGCGCTTGGCACTGGCGAGGCTAATGCCCGTCCAGAAGACGGCTTCGCCGTTCGTCGCCGCATCGGGCAAGAGGCTGGTGGCCGCGCCGTACGCTTGCACCGCCTTCGGCATGTCGTTCTTGGTTACCCACTCGTCGCCCTCGTTGAGCTTCTGGTAGACGCGGGCGAGGGTGACGAGCCGTCGCAGCTCCGTGACGGGCGCGGGGTGATCTTCGACCCGCAAATCGAATCGACGATCGCTCCACTGCCGGCCGGTGCTGGTGGGGCCGACGACGAGAATCGCCGCCGACTGGCGACCGCGGATGTCGCCCCCTTCCCGCTCCGCGGCTTCCAGCGCGGCAAGCAGGCGCTCGGCGAGATCGCCTTTCGTGGTCTCGAATGCTCGCGCCATGGCGGGCCACACGGTGGGCTTTTCCATCAAGTTCGCCTGCACCGAATATTGCGCGCCGACGTGCTGCCCCGCGGCGCGGATGGCCCTCTTCCCCGTGAACGCGGCGACGCGCCCCTGCGCGTCGATCATCGCAACCTGCCTAACGGCGGAATCGGCGTCGCTCCCCACCAGCGCGCGCAATGCTTCGGGCGCCGACCGGCCAAGCCGCATGAGCTCGATGCCGAGCGGGCCGTAGCGGGGGTCGACGAACGATTGGGTGGCGACCGCGCCGACGCCGGCCTCCGCCCAGGGCACGAGCGCGCCCACGGAGAACCAGTGTGACTGGACGGCAACCCCGATCTCTCCCGTCACGGAATCGCGGGCGACGATGGAGTAGGTCGCGACCGGGCGCAGCGGGTGGAGGTCCGCCTGGCCGCTGGCGGGGGAGACGAGCAGGACGAGGAGGAGGCAGACGAGCGCAAGCATCGAGATCTCCGGTAGGAGCGAGTGTCAATACTGCGGCCGCCGCAGACAAGAGTGAAGTCGGGAGTCCAGCGACGGCAAGCAGCGAAGAAAAGCGGCAGCACAGAGACACCCAGAGACTCGGCACAGAGACGCACAGAGACCTTCAACTACGAAAGCCTTCTAAAAGCCTTTCAGTTGAAGGTCCTCTGGGTGTCTCTGTGCCGAGTCTCTGGGTGTCTCTGTGCTACTGCTTACTACCGCCTTTGACAAGCGAGCTACTCCAGCGCTCGCACCGACACGTCGGCCGCGCCATTCTTATAGCTTACGAGCACCGTCCAGGGCTGGCAGCACACCGCGCAGTCCTCGATATACTCCTGCACCGTCCCGCTACCGGGGTCGAGCCCGATCGCGACCACCTCGGCGCAATGCGGGCAGATGACGGTGGCCTCGGTGTCGACGGTCCCGTCGCCGAGGGGGAACTCCTCGTCGAGGTCGGCCTCGAGATCAGGGTCGCCGTTAGGCTCGAAGTGGTGAAAACCAGACATCTCAGAAGGTTAAGAGGATGGTGAGAAGCATATCTGGGTGGCGTGCGTGGCGACAGAGGGGCACGGGCCTAACGGCGCTGTTGACCGTCATCGCGACGCTGGTGGCGTGCGGCGACGGCGGTGGGACGGGGCCAGAGGCCGGCAGACTCGTCGTCACGATCACCGGCCTTCCCGCCGGCGTCTCCGGTGCGGTGACGATCACCGGCCCCGACGGGTTCCAATTCCTCACGGGCTCGTCTCGGGAGCTGGCCGGACTGGACCCCGGATCGTACACCATTACCGCGGCTGACGTGACCGCCGGTGGCAACGTCCGCTACACGGCGACGCCCGCGACCCAGACGGTGGTCGTGACATCCGGAGCGCTCGCGACCGCAGCCCCGATCACGTACGCGGCGAGCACCGCACGACTCGCGATCGCCGTGCTTGGCCTTCCAACAGGTACCGCGGCGAGCATCACCGTGACTGGACCTGGCTCGTACACGCGGCAGGTCACCGGAAGCCAGGGCATCGATCTGCTCATGCCGGGCGTCTACACTGTCACGTCGAGCGAGGTACAAGCCGCCGGGAAGACCTATCGTCCGGCGCCCGCCACCCAAACGCTGTCGCTCACCGCCTCGGCCACCCCCACAGAGGCCACGGTGGACTACGGCGCGGGGAGCGCGACCCTGAACCTAACGATCTCCGGCTTGCCGGCCGGGACACGCGGCGCCGTCTCGGTCGCCGGCCCCGGTGGATTCACGCGGACGATTACCGCGTCCACCACGCTCGAGCATCTCGAGGCAGGGACGTACACCATCAGCGCGGACACCGTGGGGAGCAACCTGACCACGCATGCTCCATCGGCGTCGAATCAGACCGTGGGCATTGCCGATGGCGGCGCGGCGGCAGCGACCGTGGCCTATGGGAGCGCCCCACTGACGCTCCACGTCGAGCTCGTCGCGGACGGATTCACCGCACCCGTCTTCCTCGCTGCGCCGGACGGCGACGGGCGGCAGTTCATCGTCGAGCGGAACGGGCGCATCCGCATCATCAAGAATGGCGCGCTCCTGCCAACGCCGTTCCTCGACATCCGAAGCCGAGTGGATTTCACCGGTGAGCGTGGCATGTTGAGCATGGCGTTCGATCCCCAGTACGATGTCAACGGGACGTTTTACGTCTACTATGTGGCCCTGTTCGGCTTCATGATCGTCGAGCAGTTCAGTTCGACGCCGGGAAGTGACGTCGCGGGCGCGAGCGGGAGGACCGTATTCGCATTCCAGCACCATGGAGAGAATCACCATGGCGGGCTCATCGCATTCGGGCCGGACGGGATGCTCTACGTCGCTCCGGGCGACGGCGGATGCTGCGGCGATCCGCAAAACAACGCCCAGAATCCGGCGACGCTGCTCGGGAAACTCCTTCGCATCGACGTTCGCACGACACCGTACGTCGTGCCCCCCGACAATCCGTTCGTCAATCGCGCCGGCACGCGGCCCGAGATCTGGGCCTCGGGCCTCCGCAACCCGTGGCGCTTCTCGTTCGATGCGCAGTCCGGCCTCCTGTTCATCGGCGACGTGGGGCAGGACACGCGCGAAGAGATCAACGTCTCATCGATTACCGCTGCCGGGCTCAATTACGGATGGCGTCTCATGGAAGGCACGGCGTGCTACAATCCGACCTCGAACTGCAATCCGAGCGGGCAGCTCACTCTTCCCGCGCATCAATACCTGCACTCGGACGGATGCTCCGTCACGGGCGGATACGTGTACCGTGGGACCGCCATCCCGGAGCTGACGGGACACTACCTCTACGCCGATTACTGCCAGGGATGGCTGCGCAGCTTCCGGGCGACGAGCGCAGGCGTCGCGAACGAGCATCGGTCGTGGACCGACATCTCACTTCCCGGCACGGTCTCGTTCGGACGCGATGGTGCCGGCGAGCTGTACATGATCGCCGGCACCCGGGTGTGGAGAATCGTGAGGCGGTAGCTCCTGTGTAAGCGAATGGCGGGATTACAGGAGAAATGAGGAACGAGGAACGAGGAACGAGGAACGAGGAATTCCAATCGAGTAGCTCTTCCATCGAATTCCTCATTCCTCGTTCCTCGTTCCTCGTTCGCGTCTAATAAAACTGCCGCAGCTCCACTCGCGAGTTGTTGAGGAACACGCCGTAGAAACGGACCTGATCGCCGACGCGAAGATTGTTGAATCGATTGACGTCGGTCTGCCGCGGGTTGAAGGGTAGCGTCACGATCACCGACGCATTCGATCCGTCGAGTCGGAAGGCTCCGTTCGCCCGGTCGATCTGGCCAACCACACCCTGAAGCGACTGCACGTTTCCCGAAGCCGCACTCGATCCGCTGCTCGACACCGATTGGTCGACCTGAATCAGGTCGGTGTAGTATGCGCCACCACTCGTGCTCTGCACGCGGGCGGTGACCTGGTCGCCCCGCTCCAGCGCGGTAACGGGATAATTCTGATTTCGATAGACGACCGCCGTCTGATTGTCGAACAGCAGCATCACCCGCTGGCCGCCCGACGTTTGAATGGCGATCTGCTGCGTTCGCGTATCGACGCCTTCGACGTATCCGCTCAACTGACCGCCCTGCGGCGAGCCGGCGCCGCCGACACCCTGAAGGATGCTGCCGAGCTGGCTGCACGCCGCGCTCGTCATGAGCAAGCAGGTCATCGCCGTCCCGAGAACCATCCGGTGGTGCACCATATGTTCTCCTCGCGGAATCGGCCTGAAAAAGAGCAATCCCGGTGCCGAATCGACCCTGTGCCGTCGCCTGCGCGACGCTGTCATGAGTCGTAGATTCCGCGGCGGCCGTTGAGTCGTTCCTCCTGGACCCGAGCAATCCCGCCTCAATGAGCATTGGCCAATCGCTGCTACCCGAATTCGACCTCGAGATGGCATCCACGCGACGCCTTCTCGAGCGCGTTCCCTCCGACAAGGGACAATGGAGGCCACACCCCAAGTCCTTCCCGCTCGGTCATCTCGCGCAACTCGTGGCGATAATGCCTGGATGGCTGACGAGAACCATCCGCGGCACCGAAATCGACCTCGCCACATCGAGCGGCTACAGCTTCGAGAAGACCGACACACTGCTCTCGCAGTTCGATCAACACGTGCGCGAAGCCCGCGACGCGCTCGCATCCGCAAAGGACAAGGACTTCGACGTCGTCTGGTCGTTGAAGCATGGCGAGCGGACTCTTTTTTCGGCGCCCCGAGGAACGGTGGTCCGATCGCACATCAATCATCTCGTCCATCACCGCGGGCAGCTCACGGTCTATCTGCGCCTGCTCGACGTGCCGATTCCCGGCATGTATGGACCCACCGCCGATGAAGGGTGGCAAGGATAGGCATGCATCAGGTCGATGACGATCGCGGCCGGCTGGAGGCGATCTGGATAAAGCGCGCGCACCGAGGTGTGATGGACGCCGTCGAGGAAGCGCAGCTCATCGAAGGCCGAGGCCTGGCGGGCAACGTCGATCGCAGTCGTCGGCGGCAGGTGACGTTGCTCGAGCGCGAGACGTGGGAGCGCGTCATGGCTCAACTCGACGGGACCGCGGATCCCTCCTCGCGCCGCGCGAACCTGCTCGTCGGCGGCATTGCGCTCGCGAACAGCCGAGGGCGGATCCTCCGCATCGGCGATGCGCTCGTCGTCATCGGCGGCGAGACGACTCCATGCGAGCGGATGGAAGCGGTACTCCCCGGTTTGCGGAAAGCGCTGTCACCGGAATGGGGCGGCGGTGCATTCGCGCAGGTGCTGCGAGGCGCGGCGATTCGTGTTGGCGACCGCGTCATATGGGAGGGATGAGTATCCTCACTGGACATTGACGAATCAGCCCTTGAAGTTGCTGTAGACCCTATTGGGAGGCACGTGATGGTCGAGATGCGAAAGTCGCTACGTCGCTCGCGTTCGAATCGCATGATCGCCGGAGTCGTCGGGGGTCTCGCCGAATACTGGTCGGTCGATCCGACCCTCGCGCGCGTGATCTTCGTGGTCGCGTCGCTCCTCTCGGCGGCGTTCCCGGGGACGATCGTCTACATCATTCTCTGGCTCATCATTCCCGAGGGCAACTGAGGCAGGCTCCGGATGGAATCCTTCGCCATCGTTCCGGGCCCGGCGCGGGGACTGTGGGGGTTCTTCGCCCTCATCCTGCTGATCCTGCTCATTGTCGCCGCGGTGTTGCTGGCGACGGTGCGTGGTGCTCGCCTGAGCCGATTCGAGCTGTCGGATGCGGGGCTTCGGCTGCGCGGTGATCTGTATGGCCGGTTGATTCCGTCGGACTCGCTGCGCGGCGGCGCGGCGCGGATCGTCGATCTCGCGAATACGCCCGACCTACAGCCGCGATGGCGCACGATGGGAACGGCGTTTCCGGGTTACCGCGCCGGCTGGTTCCGTCTCCGCAATGGGGAGAGGGCGCTCGTCTATCTCACCGAGACGTCTCGCACCATTTACCTACCGACGCGCGCCGGCTACAGCGTCATGCTGACGCCGCAACAACCGGAGCGATTCCTCGAGCGCCTGCGTACGGTCGCCCCCTCGGAGTAAGCGCGCGATCACGTTCCGCCGCGCTGGTACGTGCCCATGAGCTCGGCCGTCGCGAGCACGTGGCCCCGCATCGCCTTCTCGAGGTCCTTCTTCGTCGGCGTTCCGAGATCGCCGAGCATCGCGTCGAGCGCGTAGAGCTTGAAGAAGTACCGGTGACGGCCAATGGGTGGACACGGTCCGCCGTACCCCGTGCGCGACCAGTCGTTCTTTCCCTGACGAGCCCCCGCTTTTACCGCGCGCGACTCTCCATTTTCCTCGATGGTCGTGACCGAGGTCGGAATGTCGTGGAGCACCCAGTGCACGTAGACCATTTTGGGGGCGGCCGGATCGGGTGCGTCGGGGTCGTCCACGATGAGCGCGAAGCTGCGTGTCTTGTCGGGCGCACCTGTCCATTTGATTGGCGGTGAGAGGTCCTCCCCATCGCACGTATGACGGCGAGGAATCGACGAGCCTTGCTTGAACACCGAGGACTCGAGTGTGAGTGGCATGTCGCGCTCCCTAGTGAATGCAGCGACTGTGCTTACGGCGCCCTGATGTCACGGCACGCTCTATGTATTCTTCGCCATTTTCGGGGACGACGCCAGCACCATGGCGCCGCCGAGGCGCACTCCGCACCTTTGACGCATGACGCCTGACGCGCAGCTGCCGGCTACGAAGCTCGTCCCCGAGTTGGCCGCGTTTCGCGCCGACCTCGAGGAGCTCGGCTACGTCGTCGTTCCACATGGCGATCACCTGTGCGTCCGACTCCCGCAATTCGCGAGCGTGCGTGTGAAGCTGGGCGCGGAGGGGCTGCAGTTCATCCCACAATTCGGCCCCCTGCGTCGGCATCACTCCTCGGCGCTCACCCTGGGCGGGGCCAGCGCGGCGGTGGCCGCGGCGCTGGCACTCACCGGCGTGGGTGCGGTGGCGCTCGGCGCGGCGTTCATCGGCACCATGCTCGCCGCGAGAGACGTTGGCCGGTACATCGTCACCGAAGGCGCCATCACGAGGCTCCAGATGTTGTGGACAGCCCGCGCTGTGGGTGCAACCCACGCACCATCACCGGGTGCGACGTTAGGCACCGGCACGGCGCGGATTCACACCGCCAGCGGGACCCGGCCCTGACGGGCGCTCCCGGCGCGGTACGCTGTCGGCGAAAGTTCCTCCGGTTCTTTCCCGGCGGCTTCCAGGATGAGACCTATCTCGACTGGGAGCGCAACTACAAGTGGGAGGCGCACGAGCGTTGGGAGGAATCGCTGGGCCGCGACGCCTTCAGGACGGCGCTGAGTGAGAAGCGATACGCCGACATCGCCGCGCGGGCAGTGCAGATCGAATCGCGAACCAACTTGCTCTTCTCCTTCGAGAAAATGGCGCTTCGCGATGCCGTGAAATCCCTCGCGGGAGCCCGTGCGTTCGCGGAAGAGCTCTACCGGTTCCTCTACGGGCAAGGGGACGAAGAGCGGAAGTTCGAGGAATGGTGCGCGGCGGTTTCCGAGCTTCCCCGCAGGCAAACACGAGTGCTGACCTGGCCGATCGTGACCGTCTTCGGCTTCCTCGCGACGCCCGGCCGCCACATCTTTCTCAAGCCCAACGTCACGAAAATTGCCGCCCGCGAGTATGGCTTCGAGTTCGAGTACGAGTCCCGGCCACAGTGGAAGACCTACGCGAGTCTGCTGGCCTTCGCGAAGAGGGTGCGTGATGACGTGCGCGAGCTGAAACCGCGCGACATGATCGATATCCAGTCGTTCATCTGGGTCCAGGGCTCCGACGAGTACGAAGAGTGACCGCCGACTTCGAGTCGACACGCCTCTTTCTGCACGGCAGCTCGCTGAGCGCGCTGCCTGGCGATGTCACATCGCAGCGCCAGCTCACCACGCTCGATCTCAGCTACAATCAGCTGACGGATCTGCCGGAAGCGATCGGCGAGCTGCGGGCCCTCGAGTTCCTTTACGTCTCCAACAACAAGCTCGCGCGTCTGCCGGACTCCATTGGCAAGTTGAAAGCGCTGATCTATCTCAACATCGCCAATAACGCACTGACCGCGCTTCCGGAAACCATCGGCGCTCTGGGCTCGCTCGTGGAGCTGCGAGCCCATGACAACGGGATCAAGTCGCTTCCCTATTCGATCGGCGCGCTGGCCACGCTGCGGGAGCTGCACCTCGACAACAACGCCTTGCACGAGCTCCCGGACTCCATCGGGCGCCTGACGAGTCTGCGCGTGCTGCACCTGGCGCGCAACGGCCTCATCTCCCTCCCCCGCACGATCCGCGGCCTCGATCGCATCACGCATCTGGGCCTGCGCGGCAACCGCCTGACGACCCTCCCCGACGCATTGGGGGAGATGAGGCAGCTGATGCACCTCGACCTGCGCGAGAATCAGCTCACGTCACTCCCCGACGCGATTCGCGACCTCCACTCCCTCGAAAAGCTGGACGCGCGGTGGAATGGGCTGCCCGAGACGCCGTGGCTTGACGAGCTGAGGGAGCGGGGGTGTGTGGTGTACGTCTAAGGGTCGTCAGGGTCGCCAGGGTCGCCAGGGTCGTCAGAGTGCGAAGCCGAGACAGCTCAAAACGCCGACGACCCTGACGACCCTGGCGACCCTGACGACCCTGACGACCCTTGCTCCACCGGCCATACCTCCGCCGCCGTCTGCACCGCGATCATCGAGGACGGGCGGCCGGGCGTTCCCTCCCCAGCGTAGAGCCGGATGAAGCCGCTGCCGCTCGGCCCGCCGTACCGCTTCACCCAGGCCGCGGCGAGACCCCACTCATCCACCGCCAACACGTGGGTCACGTCCTCCGGGTTGGCGCCCCAGTTGTCGAGCCACCAGTCGGGCAGTCCGAGCTGCTTCGCCTGGTCGGTCACCTTCGATACGCCAATGAGATCGAAGTTGCCTCGCTCGTGACGGACGCCGAGGAGGCGCGCTGTTGCCTCACGAGTGACTCCCTTCAGAGTGCGATTGCCGGAATCGGGCTGCGGCCAGAGCAGCGGTGGCGTCCCGACCCACACGACCTTTCCGCGGGCGTCGAGGTAGCGCCGGAAGAGAACCGTGTCGGCGGCGACGGGCGCAACCGACCGCGGGAGGTAATCCATCGCGAACACGACGACGCTCGGCGCGCGGTCTCGCACGCGATCCTCCAGGAACCGGGCGAGCGACGCGGTGTCGAGTACTTCGTAACCGCGCCTCGTAAGGTAGCTGCGCAACGCTTCGCTGCTCACGATTGCCGATCTGCTCACCGTCGAATCGAAGAAAACGGCACGCCGCAGCGGGACATCACGTGCGGCATTCACCGCGTAGACCCCGCCGTCATCGCTGCCGAAGTACAGGCGGCCCTCATTCACCAGCGGCGAGGAGAAGAGCCGATGCCCCACACGATAGCGCCACGCTTCCTGTCCCGTCCGCTTGTCGAGCGCGTACATCGTTCCGTCACCTTCCCCCACGTAGACGAGCGCGTTGTCCACCGCCGGCGACGACCACACCGTGCTCTGCGCCTTCGCGCGCCAGCGCTCCTCACCGGTAGCGGTGTCGACGGCCTGCACGAACCGACCATCGGAGGTGCCGGCATAGACCAGCCCGTCGCTCACGGCGGGCGAGCTGTTCACCCACGACACCTTGTGATCGTAACGCCATCGCTGGGTGCCGGTGGCGCGGTCGATCGCGTACAGGAATCCGTCCCGCGCGCCGACATAGACGGCGCCGCCGGCGACCGCCGGTGACGATTGCACCGTCGTACGGTCGAATCCCCAGTCGGCCGAATTGAGTCGCGTGCCTTCAGTGTCGAACCGCCAGATCTGGCGGCCGGTCGTCAGAGAGAGCGCGAAAACGCTCCCCGCCTGATCGGCGGCGTATACCGTTCCCGCCGCGATCGCCGGCGATGCATAGACGCGACCGCCCGTACGAAAACGCCACCGCTCCCGGCCGGTGCGCGCATCGAGCGCGTACACGTGGCCGTCCTGCGATCCGAAGACGACCGCCGAGCCATCGATCGCCGGTGACGAGGTGTAGATCTCCCCGCTCTCGTATCCCCACTTGAGCGGCACCGGCGTACCCGTCGCGAACGACCAGGCGATTCTCCCGTCGGCTGCCCGCAGCGCCCGAAAGCGCGCATCATTGCCATTGATGAAGACCATGGCGTTCGCCACCGCCGGCGTCGACGCGACCGCGGCGCCGGTTGCATGGCGCCAGCGCACCACACCGGTATTGGCGTTGATGGCGTAGACGTTTCCGTCGCCGCTGCCGATGTAGATCGTCGAAGCGACGATGACGGGAGAAGAGCGTACGGGCCCATTGGTCTGCACGCGCCATTGCAGCCCGCCGAACGCGGGAACACCCCGTGTCCGATACTCGCCGGTGTGACTCGGACCGCCGCGAAACATTGTCACCTGTGCGCCGAGCGGCCCACCGAGCGCGCAGATCATGGCAATCGTTAGGGCGAGCGACAGGTGCACTCGAAGCTCCGGGGCGGGTGGCGAAAGAAGATAGGACGAGGCCATCCCGAGCGGAGCGCGGTCCGCGTACACACGGTGTAAGGAACGTGTGCGCGACTGGAGGGTGTCCAGGTGATCCAGGTGATCGAGGTGATCCAGGTGAGGCCGTCGTAGTCGATAACCTGGACTACCTGGACAACCTGGATACCCTCTATCTACTCCCTCCGATCGCGCGCAGCTGCTTCGGGCCCATCGACCACAGCAACGTGCTCGATCGCGCACCCGGCGTCTTTTCCAACTCGAGGAAGCAGGCGCCGGCCTTCTTCAGCTGGAGGAAGGATCGCTTCGCACCGGCGGTGAGCCAACTGACCAGCCCGCTCAAATGCGGCTCGTGGCCCACGATGATCACCGTTTTCTTGTCGCGGTGCGATGACGCCCACTGCGCGAAATCCTCGTACGCGGCCTCCGGTCGCAGCCATTCGACGGAGACAGGCTTCCGGCCATAGACGTCGCCGAGGATGGCGGCTGTCTGCACGGCGCGCACGAGCGGGCTCGTGGCCAGCTCGTCGATCTCCGGCACGAGCTCCCGGATCGCGCGCGCCACCTCGCGCATCTCCTTCTGGCCAGCGGTGGTCAGCGGACGGAGATCGTCGTCCTCTCCCGTGCGCGCGAACGCATCCTTGTCTTCGGCCGCACCGTGACGAACGACGAGCAGGTCCATCGGGTCGGATCGTCAGCCGCGCGTGGAATCACACGCGACGCGCGCGTACGGGAAGTCGCTTCCACGCGTCCGCCCATTCTGCGTCCCCTCGACGCGCGCCCGCAGAGAATCCCCGCGCACCTTGCGATAGATGATGCGCTGCGGGAAGTCGTGCGCCGGATTGGCGAAGACCGCTTCGGCATCGGTGATCTTCTCGGACACGAACTCGGCCGACGGCTGATTGTGCGGTTGCGCCGCGTACACGAGATCGGTGCCGCGCGCATAGAGCCGGATGAACTCCCAGGCGATCGTGCTGTCCCCGCCCGGATTGCGGCGCAGCGTCCGGCTCACGCCGAGCATCGACCCGCCCGCGGGCCGTGTCCAGTGCTCCTCGATGATGACGCGCGGGCTCGTATACGCCCAGCATCCGGTGAACCACGCGAGCTGTTCGAGCGTTGCGCCCTGCGATGCCTGACGATATGCAAGCGCCGTTGCCCCGAAGAGTGCGACGGCGAGAGCGGTCATGAGTGTAGTGCGGCGCACGACTCCTCCCGAATTCAGTTGACTCGAGCCCGGCGTCGGGCACCTCACACGATACGCCGCTGCTCCTCTCGTGGCCAGTGACGGTCGGTCCTACCAGCGTGATGTCTGCTGCGTTTCCTGCTTCCACCGCGGGTAGGTGCCGAGTAAACGGAACTCCGCCGTCGACCGGCGGATGGCGGCGAGGGCATCCTCGACGAGCGGATCGCCCGAGAGGTGCTCGAACTCGAGAAAGAACTGGTAGCGCCATGGCTCGCGCGTCGGTCGCGAGGCGAGATGCGAGATGTTGAATTTCGCCTCGGCCATCGGACCGAGCGCCGACACGAGGGCGCCCGCTTCGTGAGGAAAGACGGCGAGCAGCGCAGTCCGGACGGGCATGTGCTCGGTGAGGGCGGCCGGCTCCCGCGCAACGGCGAGAAACCGCATCTGACTGTCGGGCCGATCCTCGATGTGATCCATCAACACCGCCAGCTCGAACCGCTCCGCGGCTCGGCGCGTTCCCGCCGCGGCGCGCGTGCGGTCTCCGGAGTCGCGCACCTCGCGCGCCGCGCCCGCCGTATCCCATGCCGGCTGCGGCGTGATGTGCTTGTAGCGACTCAGAAAATGCGAGCACTGGCCGAGCATGACCGGATGGCTGGCAAGTGTCCGCAGCGACTTGATGGTCGCCCCCGGGACGGCGAGCAGACAGAGATGCACGGGAACAATGACTTCAGCGACGATCTTCAATCCATCATGCAAACTGAGGAGATCGTACGCGACATCGAGGCCGCCCACGAGCGTGCTCTCGATGGGAAGCATTCCATAGTCGACGTCGCGCGATTCGGCCGCCGACATGACGTCCTCGAACGTCGCCTTTGGAATGGGCTCTGCGGCTCCGCGCCAGAGGAGATGAATCGCCTCCTC
>DATFBS010000120.1:0-17086 GCA_035253695.1 Gemmatimonadaceae bacterium | reverse complement strand
TCACGAAGGTATGGCATCGAATCGGCTCGAATGGCGCGCAGGTCGGGTCGGGCTCCGTCTTGTAGTCGCCGGACACGACCCACACCTCGCCCCGATGCTCGACGCGCACCTGTGCCGATCCGTGGATGTGGCCGGCGGGATGGAGAGAGACACGCACGCCGTTCATTTCGATCGGCTTTCCGTATTCGATGGTCTCGATCTGTGCAGCCGGGCCAAGCCGGGTGCGCAGGACGTGGCGGCCCTCGTGGGATGCGAGATAGTGGCGCGATCCCCAACGCGCGTGATCGCCATGGGCATGCGTGATCACGGCGCGGTCGACGGGCGCCCAGGGGTCGATGAAGAAGCCGCCGGCTTCGCAAAAGAAGCCGCGGTCGGTGGAGCGAAGGAGCAGCGGTGCCTCGGACGAAAGGTGGTGGCGTGCGTGTGGACCAAGTCCGGCCGTGGCTGAAATTTAGCGTCCCGCGCGCAGCACTGGACGATGGGGGCGCCTGTCGCTACTCTCGCGCCCATGTCCCTCGTCCGCAGCGCGCTGTTGCGTGCCTCTCGGAGTCCGTGGCTGGCGGATCAGTTCCGGAAGCACGAGTTCACACGGCGTGCGGTAAAGAGCTTCCTGCCCGGTGAGGAGCTTGGCGCGGCGCTCGATGCGGCAGCGACGCTCGCCACGCAGGATCTCGGGTCCGTCATCACCAACCTCGGGGAGCGCGTCACGACGAGAGGCGAGGCGGCCGCGGTGCGCGAGCACTACCTCGGCGCGCTCGACGCCATCGCGGTACGGGCACTCCCTACGCAGCTGTCGGTGAAGCTCACCCACCTCGGGCTCGATGCGGGGCGCGATGCGTGCGCGTCCGACGTAGCGCGTCTCGCGGCGCACGCGGCATCGGTCGGGTCGTTCGTGTGGATCGACATGGAAGAATCGCACTACGTCGATGCGACGCTCGGTCTCTTCCGTGAGATTCGCGCCTCGCACGCGAACGTCGGGCTTTGCCTGCAGGCATATCTCCATCGAACGCCGATGGACATCGAGACCCTGCTGCCGCTGCAGCCTTCGATTCGCTTGGTCAAGGGCGCCTATCGAGAGCCCGCCGCGAGAGCACTGGCGCGGCGCCACGACATCGATGCCGCATACCTGTCGATGGGGCGGCGTCTTCTCGATCAGGCGGCGCGCGGTCACGGGATGCCGGTGTTCGGCACGCACGACGCCCGATTGATCGAAGCGCTTCGCATGCACGCGAGCGGACGACGTCTGCCGCAGCGCGCCTACGAGGTGCACATGTTGTACGGCATCGCGACCGCCACGCAGCGCGCGCTGGCGGCGGGTGGCACGAAGGTGCGCACGCTCATCAGCTACGGGACGAACTGGTTCCCGTGGTACATGCGACGTCTCGCGGAGCGTCCCGCGAACATGTGGTTCGTGGTGCAGAACGTCTTCCGGTAGGACGGTGACGCCGACGTTGATCGGGGTGCCGTTCGATGCCGCGTCCTCGTTTCTGCGTGGTGCCGCGGCGGCTCCGGCGGCGATTCGGCGCGAGCTCGCGTCGGAAGCCGGGAATGGCGTGAGCGAGGCGCTGATCGATTTGCGTGCGCCCGGCGCGCTTGCCGATGCGGGCGACATCGCGTTGTCTCCGACTGGGGATCCGACTGTAGAGATCTCCAATGCGATTCTTGGCGTACTGGCGCGCGATGGCCGTCCCATCTCGCTTGGGGGCGATCACTCGATCACGCTTCCCGTCGTTCGCGCGCTACGCACGCACTGGCGGGAGCTCACGATCGTCCAGTTCGACGCACACCCGGATCTTTACGATGTGTTCGAGGGCGACCGCCTCTCCCACGCCTGCCCTTTCGCCCGGATCATGGAAGGAGCGCATGCCGATCGACTGGTTCAGGTCGGAATCCGCGCGATGAACTCTCACCAGCTTGCCCAGGCCGACCGGTTCGGCGTCGACGTCATCGACATGCGAGCGTGGACCGGCGGTACGCGACCGGTCGTGCGCGGGCCGGTCTACGTCTCGGTCGACCTCGACGGCCTGGATCCCGCCTTCGCGCCTGGCGTCTCCCACCGCGAGCCGGGCGGACTCAGCGTGCGCGACATCCTTGGTGTGATTCAGACGCTCGAGGGTCCGATCGTCGGCGCCGATGTGGTCGAATACAACCCGTCGCGCGATGTCGGAGACCTGACGAGCCACGTGTGCGCGAAGCTCGTACGCGAGCTGGCGAGCCGCATGTGGGAGACGAACCCTTCGAGCACATAAAAGCGATGAGGAGTGAGAAGTGAGGAAATGGATTGGAAACGGCTTCTCATCCAATCGAATTCCTCACTCCTCACTCCTCATTCCTCATTTGATTTTCAAGATCACCCACGCCGGTGTAGGCACGCGATCCTCGAGCGCTGGGTGAAACCGATAGCGCGCGAGCTCCGCCACGAGACGTACCTTGTCGATCGTCGCCGCCCCAGCACGTGAGATCTCGGCGTGCGCGATGGCGCCGGTTGTATCGATCAGCACGCGCAGGGTCAGAACGCTGTCGCCGATCGCCATGGGGTCGGGTGACGTGGGCGTCGAATCGACCGCGAGGCGGACACTGTCGCGATTCGAGGTGCCGGCGACGGCGCGTTCGATGGTCAACCGAGGTGCGCCGGCAGGGGGTCCAGCACCGCGAATGATCCAGTCGGGGGACGGAACCACGTCGAGCTCGCGCTCTGTGAGCGCCACCTCGGCGAGCCCCCGGGGCTCAATGCGCGCGAGCACCGGGGGACATACCTCCCGGCGGCCAAGGATGAGTGCCGCAGCCGCGCCCGTCGAAGCCAGCAGCCGCGCGCCCCATTCCTCCTCCGCAGCCGGCGCGCGCAGATGGCTCGCGACGAGTGCCCGTATCGAATCGGCGGTAGCGAGGGGCATCCGCCGATCGATGACGCGCGCGCGCTGGGTGCGTCCCGACGCGTCGAACGTGAGCGCGATGAGGACGCTGCCTTCGGGCCGCGCGCGCAACCCCGCCACCACAGCGGCGGAGTCGAGCAACGTCGAGAGCGGTGGCATCGCACGCGGTTGAAACGCATCGACGTAGCAGGCCTGTCCCTCTGGTGGGCGCCAGCGCCCGAACGCGATGGGGACATCACCTGGCGCCGGGGGCGCATGCGCGCACGCCACCATCCCGATGACCATTGGCGTCACACGGAACGCCCGGGGCATCACGCCGATGATGCCCATGACCGCCGACGCTGAAGACGCTCTTCGACCCAGCGGCGAGGATGGCCCCATTCGCGCGTGAGGAAATAGCGCGGGGGCTCATAGCAGGCTTCGGCGCTCAGCGGCCCCGGGAAGTGATCGCCCGCCACGTCGGCGCGAACGAAAAAGGCATTGAGCCCCGTGCGTTCACAGGCGACGAGGACGTATCCACGCTCCGCACCGATTCGCTCGAGGGACTTGAGACTCGCCCCAAAGTACGAGGACTCATCCCACACCGCCTCCGCGTCGTACGGCACTTCCCACTCGTCCGACGGAGGAATCGAGGCGTTGTATTCGATGACCAGCACACGAGGTCGAAACGTGGAGAGCGCTCGCCAGATGTGCGAGGTGTTTCGATCGACATCGATCGACAGCACGTCGAACTCGTTAGGTACCCCCGCGCCGGTCAGCAAGGCGGTCGCGTTCTCACGGGTCACGAACGACTGCACGAGCCGCAGCTGCTTCGTCTCGAGCTCGCCGGCGAAGTGCGTCTGAATCGAGCGGGCGGCGCGTGGATCGGCTTCCACCCACACCCCCTTCCACCCCTTGCGCAGCAGGTACGCGGTGTTCGCCTCGATGCCGTGGCCGGCGCCGATTTCCACGAAGACCTTGTTCGATACCCCGATGCGGTGGAGGATCTCCCTGATGATTCCATCCTCTCCATTTTGCGAGAACACCTGCGCCTCGAAGTGCGCGAGATGGCGGGGATCCGCATACCGAGCCGTCTGTAGCAGCTGAAGCAGATAGAGCTCCTGGTGCACGCGCCGAAGTGCCTCCTGCGCCGAATGGCGCGTCCGTTCCTCGTGCGACGGTTTGAAGAGCCGGCGAAAGCCGGGCAGGGAGCGAAGAGTCAGTCGCATGCGGAGGTGAGCGCAGAGAGTGGGGTGGGCGCTAATGTGGGACTCGCACGAGGGAAGTCAACGTGGAACCGCGCGCCTCGATACGAGCATTTGTGTAAGGATGTTGACGACATTCGGCATAACGAACATCGTCGGCGCTCGCACTCGCCAGCGATAGCCATCAGGCGGTTCTCGTGTCGGTTCCTGCCCTCGTCGACCACCTCTTTCGCCACGACGCCGCGCGCATGACGGCCACGCTCGCGCGCATCTTCGGACCTGCTCGCATCGAGCTCGTCGAGGACGTGGTACAGGAAGCTCTGCTGACGGCGCTGGCACGCTGGCCGCACGAGGGCATTCCCGCGAATCCCACCGCATGGCTGATCCAGGTCGCGAAGCATCGCGCGCTCGACGCGCTGCGGCGCGATCGCCTGGCCGAAGATCGCGAAGCTCACATTCGAGAGGAGATCTCCCAATGGGCCGATGCCGCCCCCACGGTCGGCGTCGACGATCCGGTGATCGTGGATGACCAGCTCCGGATGATCTTCATCTGCAGCCACCCGGCGATTCCCGCCGAGACGCGCGTCACACTGACCCTGAAGCTGGCGGGCGGTTTCGGCGCCTCAGAAATCGCGCGTGCCTTTCTCGCCGAAGAGACGGCGATTCAGCAGCGGCTGGTGCGCGCGAAGCGGCGGATTCGTGATGCCGGCCTGGTGTTCGAGGTGCCGGACGGGTCAGAGCTCGGCGAGCGGCTCGAGTCGGTGCTCGAGGTGCTGTACGCGATGTTCACCGAAGCGCACACCGCGCACGCCGGCGATACGCTCGTGCGGCGGGACATCGGGGAGGATGCCATGCGCCTCGGAGCGCTGCTCCTGCGCGATCCGGCGCTCGCGCGGCCGGAGGTCCACGCGCTGATGGCGCTGTTCCACTTTACGGCGGCTCGCTTCGACAGCCGCGCCGACGCTGAAGGCGAGCCCTTGCTTCTGGCCGAGCAGGATCGGTCGCAGTGGGACCGCCAGCACATGTCGGCCGGGTTGCGGCACCTCGAGCGCGCGGCTGCGGGGGAGCGGCTGACGCGGTATCACCTCGAGGCCGAGCTGGCGGCCTGCCACACGCTGGCCCCGAGTTGGGAGGCGACGAATTGGAAGCGGATCATCGAGCTCTACGATCAACTCCTCACACTGGTTGATTCGCCCATAGTGGCGTTGAACAGATCGATAGCTGTCGCGGAAGTGGCCGGACCATCGGCTGGATTAGATGCTCTGAGGGCGCTGGAAGGACAAAGCATTCTACGCCGATACCCGCCCTATGAAATCGCTCTCGGCGACATGCTGCGCCGACTCGGTCGGTATGAGGAAGCCTCGGCGCACTTCACCCGTGCCGCCGAACGCGGCCGCTCCACCCCCATTCGGCGGTTCCTGGAACGGCGAATCGCCGAATGCGCCGCGGCGCGCGAGCCGGGTGTCGAGAACGGCGAGCTCCGTCCGTCTAGAGCGTGAACCCTCAAGGAGACTTTATGTCGAAGTTCATGCTGATCCTCTACGACCGGCCCGCCGATGTCGCGAACGTCACCCCCGATGACATGCAGCGGATCATCGAGGAGTACAACGCGTGGGGCCGAGGGCTGGCTGACCGCGGGAAGCTGGGCCCGTCGATGAAGCTCAAGGACGAAGGTGGGAAGCAGATCGCGGGGAAGGGCGCAACGGTCGTCCGCGATGGGCCATACGCAGAGGCGTCGGAGATCGTCGGAGGCTTCTACACGATCGAGGCGAAGAACTACGACGACGCGGTGTCGATCGCGAGCGGATGCCCGCACCTGAAGTACTTCGGCCGCATCGACGTTCGAGAAGTCGATTTCTGACTATCGAGGTGATCGAGGTGGTCGGACCATGTCCCGCGCGGTCGCGGGACTCGCCTCGATCACCTCGACTACCTCGCCCGTGTCTACCGAGAACCGAGTACCAGCTCGCGCGCCGTAGTGCTCGTGTTGCCGTGCCCGTCGGTCACGGTAATCGACACGCGCCACGTTCCCGCGGGTCGATCGCGGAGGTCGAGGGTGAGGCTGCCCCCGGCGGTCTGGGCGGCGGCCGCATCCGCCGCCCAATCGACATGCACGGTCTGCGGCTCATCTCGCAGTCCCACCTTCTCGGCTAACCGCCGCGCCCGCGACGCCCGAATGCGGGAGACGCTCACCGTCACCCGGGGGAGCGCCCCCGCCCCGAGACCGTAGACCTCCCAGTACACGGCGAGGCGCCGCTCCGCACCCAGGTGCCCGTCGGGGAGAAGGCGATCGACCGCCTCGGCGAGCGAGCGGGGCTGCTCCCCAGGCTCGACCAGAAGAATGTCCGAGAGAGCGACGCCAGTCGTGGGAATTGACGCACGGACACCACGGCGCGCTCGCCCCGCCGCACGGGAGCTGCCCGAAAAAAGCTCCAGGCTGGCGAGGTAGTCCGCGTTAGGCACGACGAGCGTGAGCGCGCCACGCGCAGCGCTGCCCTCCGATCGCCGGATGGCCGCACTGCCATCACCGCTCGACACGACGAAGGCGGCACGGTTCGGTCCCCGGCTGAAGAGTGTGTCCTCGCTGGCATTCCACGCGGCGACGATCAGCAGCGAGTCCCCGCGCCGGAAGCGCGCGATCTGGTGCCGAAGGGGTTGCAGAGGCGCCGCCAGCGGATGGGCGTAGTGGGTCGTCGCACGCGACCGCTTCAAGCGCCACGTCGCATCCGTCGCATCGTATGGCATTTCCAGCGCTGCTGCGTCCGGGAAGAAATGGTATGCCGGATTGGGCTCGTGTCCGGTGAGCGCAACGAAATATCCCGGCTGCGTCGGCGAGCGTTCTCGCACGCGGTCCCGTGACCAGGCGACCGGCCATGCATAGCGGAGCACAATCTCCCGCATGTCCGCGCCCCATCCCAACGGATGTGTCGCTCGCCAACGATCATGCAGGACGGTGAAGGCGTGTCGCGCGAAGTGCTCGCTGCGAAGCTCGTTCCCCTCGACTGAATGAAAGGGGTCCGCGAGCCACCAGAGGCGCTGGGCGAGCCCTGCCCGCGTCGCGCACGGCGCGCGCCTGACGAGCTTCTCGGTCTCCCCGTCGAGGAGGAGGCTCACGTCCGTCCATCGGCATCGTGTCGAATCCGGCATCGCGAGAAGCGATCGGTCGAAGGCGCGTTCAGCGTCGACGAAATTGCGCGAAGCGTGGAATGCGAGGCCGAGCAAGGCGTCGCACCACCAGACCAGGTCATCGTCGCGACAGTCGCGCGCGGAGGCGACGGCCAGAGCGGTGTCGCCGCTCTCTATGGCGTACCAGACGAGACGCGACCGAATCCACGCATCGCCCGGCGTCGCGCGCGACGCGGATTCGAGCGCCCGCACCAGCGACGTTCGCAAACCGGCTATCTCTGGTGGCTCGGCCGGCGGAGGGGTGAGATCGTCCGCCTCTCCGGCCGCATAACGGTAGCGGCCGATGATGACATCCCCAGCACCGCCGACCGACGAAGGGACATTCGGCAGCAGCCGCAGACGGCGCTGCTCGAAGGTCCGCGCTGCTCGCTCCATGCTTCGTCTCGTCTCGACCGACTCGGCGGCCGTCGTCCGATCGAGGGACGGGGCGTCACCCTGGGAGAAGAACGCGGCCAGGAGGAAGGCAACCTTCATACTGCAAGGTGCTCGAGGTGCTCGATGTGCTCAAGGTGCTCGAGGGAACTCCTCGAGCACCTTGAGCACATCGAGCACCCGCGCCTCAGGGTCTACGTATCGTCAGCGGTCCGTTGTGCGTCCGGGCGCGAATGGTCGGTCCGCCGCTGCCGAGCGTTGTCGTTATGCGCTTCTCCAGCGCGCGACCCATGACCGTGATGGGGAATCCGATCGACATCGGGCCGTTGGTGGTGCCGGTCTCGAGCTGGGCGTTGTATCCCTCAGGCACGTAGAGCACCATCGGCCCGTTCTGCGTCTCGGCGTCGAGACCCGCGCCATTCCAGCGCGTGCCACCCAGCGTGATCGAGATCGGGCCGTTCTGCGCGCGGGCGCGAACGTCGCCGCCCAGATCCCGAAGCGAGATGGGCCCGTTCACCGCCCGCACATCGATGTTGCCCTCGACCAACGCGAGCCCAATCGGGCCATTCTGCGTCTCGGCGCTCACATCGGTGCGTCGGGGAACGTAGATGACGAAGCTGACGTGCCAGTGCTCATTTCGGTCAGACGATGGGCCGCTGGCGCTGACCGTGCGGCCCGTCGTGCTAATGCGGACCTGCTCGGCCATGGCGCGTGCCTGATCCTCGGTTCGTGCGGTCGCGCGAATGCGGGCCTGAACGTGCACACTGTCCCGATCCCACCCGCGGATCGTAACCCCGCCATTCTGGTTCGGGTCGGCGGTCAGCGACCCGCCGGCCGCCTGTCGGTAGCCGGTGTTTCTGATCTCGCAATAAGGAACGCGACGCCGACTCTCGTAGTCGCGGCAGTTCTCCAGCCACTCCTCCTCGTCCTGCTGGGCAAGAAGGCTCGGCGCCGAGGCCATCATCAAGGCGAAAACCAACACTTTCATCGTATCCTCCATGGTCGCGCTATCAGACACCGGAAGCGAGCCAAGGGTTTGGAATCACGCTTAAAGGGCCACCGGAAAGGCCGAATGGGCTCGTACCGCGGGGACGGGCGTGCTTTTCGAGATGGGGAAATCGTCTTGTAGGGTGACGTTTCACCCACGCATTCCGATCTCCGGAGCCTACCATGGCCGTCGTCGTCAGCTGCCGCTGCCGCAATACTTACACCCTCAAGGACGAGTACGCCGGCAAGCTCGTCGAATGTCCTCAATGCGGCGCCGTGAACAAGGCGAGCGAGAGCACGCTCACGCCAAAGTCGCAGGCCGATGACGCGTTCAACCGCGACATCTTCCTCCTCCGCCAGAAACATCTCTCGATCAACCAGAAGTATCAGGTTTCCGACGAGCAGGGCAATGCGATTCTATTCGTCGAGCGACCCACGTACTTCTTCCGGACCGTGTTCGCCCTCCTCGTCGCCTGGGTCGTGATGATGGGCGTCTATCTCATGGGGATGACGCTCGCCGCCGCGAGCGTCCAGCAAGGCTCGCTGGGTGGCCTGACGCTGGTGGTCATCCTCCTCGCGCCCGTCTCTTTCGTGGTCGTTGCCATGGCCCTGTCGAAGAAGCGCCATGTCACGTTCTATCGCGATGAATCGCGAACGCAGAAGATGTTCGACGTGCTCCAGGACAAGAAGGTCCAATTTCCCATGCGCACGTACACCGTCCGCGATGCCTCGGGACGGCCGCTCGCCTCGTTCAAGAAAAACTATCTGTACAACATCTTCCGCAAGCGCTGGGAGATGCGCGCCCCCAACGGGAGCATGTTGTGTGTAGCCAGGGAGGACTCGATCATCCTCTCCCTCCTGCGCCGAGTGATCGGACCGTTGTGGGGTCTTCTGCGGACGAACTTCATCATCACGCGCGGCGAAAGCGACATCGTCGTGGGTGAGTTCAAGCGGAAGTTCACGATTCTCGATCGCTACGTTCTCGATCTCACCGCAGACCGTCGTCGCGATCTCGACCGCCGATTGGGGTTGGCGCTGGGCGTGATGCTCGACACCGGCGAGCGGCGCTGAGGTGAGCGGGGCGGAGAATCGATCGGCGGGGGACGAGCAACCGATCCGCATCACGGCGGACATGCTCGAGGCGCCTCGTCCGGTAGATGTGCGCGTCGACTTCGAGCAGGGGATGGGCTACGCGCCCCCCGCCACGCTGACGCTCATCGTCATCCTCGGCGCCATCTTCAGCTGGCAAGTCTCGAGCGGAGCGCTGGTCAGCGAGCAGAGCATCGTCGCTGCCGGGGCGCTCGTCCGCGAGCGCGTGGTCCAGGGCGAGTGGTGGCGCCTTCTCTCAGCGACCGCTCTGCATGGCAACTTCGAGCACATTGTCGGCAACGCGGTGTCGCTCTACATCCTCGGTATGGCGAGTGAGCACGCGTACGGAACGCGCTCGATGCTGCTGATCTACATCGCGAGCGGCCTCGCCGGGTCCGTGCTCAGCGCCGCAATGAGTGTGGGCCCCTCCGTCGGCGCGTCAGGCGCGATCTTCGGGTTGATGGGGGCGGTGATGGTCCTGTTCTGGAGGCACCACGATGCGCTCATGGTCCGCGACAAGCGGATCGGCGTGGTGATCGCGGTGTGGGCGCTCGTCACGATCGCCGCCGGTCTGGTGACTCCCATGATCGACAACGCGGCGCATCTGGGTGGAATGTTCGGAGGAATGGCCGTGGCGTGGACGATGCGGCCCAGGATTCTCGCGCGCCGCGTCGTCTACCTGAGTGGGCGGTAACGCGGCCTACCCGGTATTTCTGAGACCCTGCGCCACCCCATTCAACGTCGTTCCGATGGCGTCGTCGATCGGCTTCGCCTGCGGATCGCCCTCGGGCATCCCGCGCTTTCGGCGAAGCAGGGAGATCTGAAGCAGCGAGAGCGGATCGACGTAGGGGTTTCGCAGCGCGATCGACGTGCGCAGCACTTCGTTGTCCATGATCAAGTCCGGCGCATCCCGGATCGCCAATACCGCGCGTACCGTGCGACGAAATTCTTCTGTCAGGCGGTCGACGAGACGCACGTCACCATCGAGGTGCGTGACATAGGCGCGCGCGATCTCGAGATCGGTCTTCGCGCATACCATCTCGACCTTTCCTAGAAAATCGTCGAAGAAAGGCCACGCCTTCGCCATGCGTCGCAGCACATCCAGCGTGCTCGGATCGGCGATCGCGCGGTCGAGGGCGGTTCCCACGCCCAGCCACGCCGGCAACATCAGGCGGATCTGCGTCCATCCGAACATCCATGGAATGGCGCGAATGGACTCCATGCTCTGCGCCGTCCCCTCGCGATACACGGGGCGAGATCCGAACTGAACGTGGGCAAGCTCCTTCACCGGCGTCGTTTGCAGCAGCATCTCGAAGACCGCCGGATCCTCGTGAACCAGAGCGCGATAGACGGGAAGCGCATGGGCGGAGAGGCCGTCCATTACCTCGCGGAACTGGAGCTCCTCGCCAGCGGCGAGCTCGGTACGCCAATCGGAAAACGTATGCATCAGCGTGCCGGCGACGGTCACCTCGAGCGAACGCTCGGCGATCGGAAGAAGCCCGAACTGCTGCGAAATGATCTCCCCCTGCTCGGTGATTTTAATGCGACCGCGCACCGTTCCCGGAGGGAGCGCCGCCAGCGCTCGCCAGACTGGAGATCCGCCGCCACGTCCCACGGTGCCGCCACGGCCATGAAAGAGCGTGAGCTCGATGCCTGACGAGTCGGCGATGTCGGCGAGCGCCTCCTGGGCGCGATACAGGGCCCACGACGCCGGCAGGAGCCCCGCATCCTTCGCGGAGTCGGAGTAGCCGATCATGATTTCCTGCCGCCGCCCGCGGGCTTCGATTTGACGGCGGTACACCGCGTCCTCGAGCAGGGCGCGCACGACCTCGGGCGCGCGATCGAGATCATCGAGCGTCTCGAACAGGGGTACGACATCGATCGTCGACTGCGGCCGATCGCCCGCGAGATCGACAAGTCCCGCCTCGCGCGCCAGCAACAGCACCCGCAGCAAATCCTCGGTACCGCGCGCCATGGAAATGATGTACGTGCGCGCGGCGGCGTCCCCGAGCTCCTGCTGGATCTGTCGCATGACCCGGAAAACATCGAGCGTTCGGCGAGTGTCGTCGTCGAGCGGCAGGTGCGGTCCGACGAGTGGTCGCCGCCCGCTCAGCTCGCGCCGTAACAGATCGAGGTCGGGCTCACCCAGGCCCACGCTGTCGGCGACCGCCGCCACTGCCTTCGAGTGCACGTCGGCATGGTCCCGAACATCGAGAAGAAATCCGTGCAGCCCATGGGCCTGAACGCGCGCGAGCAGTGGATCGAGCTGGGCCTCGCGCGCGCGCGCGGCGCCCGCTTCGTCGAGCGCCCCGCGCACGAGCAGCAGGTCGCGCTCGAGCGGCTCCGCGCTCGCGTACGCCGCCGGCTCAGCGGCGATGACCCCCGCATCTCGCGCCGCGATCAAACGACGAGTCGCCTCGAGCCGTGCGGCGATGAACGACAGCTTGAGGCGAACCGGCTCGTGCTTGTTGCGGCGGCGGTTGGCGCGCCAGACGTCAGGCAGCTCCTCGCGATCTCGCTCGAGCGAATCGTTCAGCGCCTTCGGGGTCTGCGCGAGCAGGTCGGACAGGGAGAGCCGGTCGACCAACGATTCCACATCGCGCCGGTAGGCGGCCAGAATGGCGTAGGCCGATCGCCGCGCGGCGGCCATCGTGACGTCGGGCGTGACGTACGGATTTCCATCGCGGTCGCCGCCCACCCACGAGCCGAATCGCACCGGGACGAACTCGTTGAGCTGCTGGCCGAACTCCTCCATGAACGCGCGCAAAATCTCCTGGCGCACCCGCGACGCCGCCTCGACGAGGCGATCCTCGAGATACCAGAGCGCGTTCCCCACCTCGTCCATGACCGAGGGGCGGTCGCGCTGCACCTCGGCGGTGAGCCAGAGGAGCTCGACTTCCGCCTCGAGCTCTTCGACGATCTCACGGCTGCGCCACTCCGGTGACCGCTCGTGCGCCAGCAGCAAGTCGCCGACGCGCGCCTGAAGCCCGAGCAGCGTCCGACGCGTCGATTCGGTGGGATGCGCGGTCAGAACCGGCCGCACATCCAGCGCGCGCATCGCCTGCGCGACTTCCTCGGCCGTTCGGCCTTCCGCCCGAAGCCGGTGCATGACCCATCGTGACGAGCCCGGTTGCGGCGCGGCGTCCTCCTTCTCCAGATACGCGTCGCGCCGTCGCACGCGATGCACCTGCTCGGCGGTGTTGATGAGGAGGAAGAAGAGCGTGAATGCGCGCGCGACGGTGGCTGCAGTTTCCAGCGGCAGCGTGTCGACCCGCTTCAGGAGCTCGTCGAGCGAAGGCGCATCAGGCTGTCCGCGCCGGCGTGCGCGACTCGCGCGACGTAAGCTCTCTACGGCCTGAAACGCGTCTTCTCCCTCCAGTCGGCGAATGACGGCGCCGAGCGTGGAGGCGAGCAGACGAACGTCGTCGTGAAGCGGCAGGTCTTCGGGACGCGTTTCGGGAGTCACTGTGTCCGAATGCGGATTGCGGAATGCGGAATGCTAGTCCGCCGGGAAAGATGGCGCCAACGGCCGATCGTTCGCCGGGTGTCGCGTTCACACGACAACCCGAGGGCGCCGGCACTCGCGCTGAAGCGGTGGAGACGCGCATAACTAGTGCGCATCGGCCGGGTTTCGGGGCCTCGATGTGGCGCGTCCCTTGCCCCGTTTGGCGGCACCCCCCGCAGTCGATCCGCCACAACAGCGAGGAACACCAATGACGGCTCGCGCTGGTGAGCGCGTGCAGCTAGTGGGCGAACGCCTGCCTGACTCCGAGCGAATCCTCACCGAGGAGGCGCTCGCGTTCGTGGCGCGCCTCCACCGGGAGTTCAACCCCACTCGGGAATCGCTCCTGCGTGCGCGGGCGGAACGGCAGCGCGAGCTCGAGAGCGGCGCCGTACCGGGCTTCCTCGGAAACACCGCCAGCGTTCGCGAGAGTGAATGGCGCGTTGCGCCGGCCCCGCGGGATCTCGAGGATCGCCGAGTCGAGATTACCGGTCCGGTCGAGCGCAAGATGATGATCAACGCGCTCAACTCGGGCGCGAGCTGCTTCATGGCCGATTTCGAGGATGCCCTCTCGCCGACCTGGGAGAACGTGATCGCGGGCCAAGGCAACCTGATCGACGCCGTGCGTCGCACGTTGTCGTTCGCGAGCCCGGAGGGGAAGGCATACGCGCTCAACCACACGACCGCGACTCTTCTCGTTCGTCCACGCGGGTGGCATCTCGTGGAGCGCCACGTGACCATCGATGGGCAGCCGATGTCCGCCTCGCTCTTCGATTTCGGGTTGTACTTCTTCCACAACGCCCGGGAGCTCCTCCAGCGGAACACGGGGCCCTACTTCTACCTGCCCAAGATGGAGTCGCACCGCGAGGCGCGACTGTGGAATGACGTGTTCATCGCGGCGCAGGACTGGTTAGGCATCCCGCGTGGGACGATCCGCGCCACGGTGCTGATCGAGACCATTCTCGCCGCGCTCGAGATGGACGAGATCCTCCACGAGCTGCGCGACCACGCCGCCGGGCTCAACGCGGGGCGGTGGGACTACATCTTTTCGGCGATCAAGAAGTTCCGTCTGCGGCCCGAGACCATGCTGCCCGATCGAGCCCAGGTGACGATGACGGTGCCGTTCATGCGCGCCTACACGGAGCTGCTGGTAAAGACCTGTCACCGGCGCGGGGCGCACGCGATGGGCGGCATGGCCGCCTTCGTTCCCAGCCGTCGCGATGCCAAGGTGAACGAAACCGCGCTCGCGAAGGTGCGCGAGGACAAGCTCCGCGAATCCGGCGACGGGTTCGATGGGACGTGGGTTGCCCATCCCGATCTCGTGCCGGTCGCACGGCAGGTCTTCGACGGAGTTCTGGGCAGCAAGCCGAACCAGAAGGACCGGCAGCGTCCGGAGGTGAACGTCTCGGCCGAGCAGATTCTCGACGTGCGCGTTCCCGGCGGGACCGTCACGGCCAGCGGCGCGAAGAGCAACATCAGCGTCGCGCTCCAGTATCTCGAGTCATGGATGCGCGGGTCGGGGGCGGTGGCGATCTACAATCTCATGGAAGACACCGCCACGGCGGAGATCTCCCGCGCGCAGCTCTGGCAATGGCTGCGGCACGGCGCCGACGTCGACGGCGAGCGGTTCACGCGGGAGATGTACGAGCGAGTGCGCGATGCCGAGATCGCCGCGCTTTCGACGACAGGGGGGCACACGCGACTGCGGGACGCCGCGGCGTTGCTCGACGAGCTCGTGCTCGGCGACGACTTCACGGAGTTCCTCACACTTCCCGGTGAGCGGTATCTGGAGGACGGTGCCTCCAGCGCCACCCGGGACACGACTGGGAGGGCGTCATGACGTCCATTGATTTTGCGCGACAGGTGCGGGAGCTGGAGGGAGAGTGGGGAAATGCGCGCTGGACGGGCATTCGGCGCGAGTATACGGCCGAGGACGTCGTGGCACTTCGCGGCTCCGTTCGCGTGGAGCAGACGATCGCGCGGCTCGCGGCTGGGCGGTTGTGGGCGCTGCTCAACTCCGAGGATCTGGTGCGTACGTTCGGCGCACTGACAGGAACGCAGGCGGTGCAGATGGTTCGCGCGGGGCTGCAGGCGATCTACCTCTCGGGCTGGCAGGTCGCGGCCGATGGGAACCTCGCCGGTCAAACGTATCCGGATCAGAGCATTTACCCGGTGAACAGCGTTCCGGCTCTCGTCAGGCGGCTGAACAACGCGCTCCTGCGCGCCGACCAGATCGACTGGAGCGAGGGGAAGATGGACACATCGTGGATGGTGCCGATCGTCGCCGACGCGGAAGCGGGTTTCGGCGGCCCCGTGCACGCGTTCGAGCTGATGAAGTCGATGATCGAGGCCGGTGCGGGCGGCGTGCATTTCGAGGATCAGCTCGCGGCCGAGAAGAAGTGCGGCCACATGGGAGGCAAAGTGCTCGTGCCGACCTCGCAGTTCATCCGCACCCTCGTCGCGGCGCGACTGGCAGCGGACGTGATGGGAGTGCCGACCTTGATCATCGCGCGCACCGACGCGCTCTCGGCGACGCTGCTGACGTCGGACATCGACGAGCGTGACCGTGCCTTCGTGACGGGGGATCGCACGCGCGAGGGGTACCACATCGTGCGCGGCGGGCTCGGCTCCGCGATCGCGCGCGGGCTCGCGTATGCACCGTACGCGGACCTCATCTGGTGTGAGACATCGACGCCCGATCTCGACGAGGCGAAGCGATTCGCCGAAGGCATCCGCGCCGAGTTTCCGGGCAAGCTTCTCGCCTACAACTGCTCGCCGTCGTTCAACTGGACGCGGAATCTCGACGCGGCGACGATCGCGAAGTTCCAGCGTGAGCTGTCGGCGATGGGCTACAAGTTCCAGTTCATCACGCTCGCCGGGTGGCACCTCATCAATCTGCACACCTTCGAGCTCGCGCGTGCATACGCGGAGGAAGGGATGCCCGCATATGTGCGCGTCCAGCAGCAGGAATTCGCCCGTGAGGCCGACGGCTACACGGCGACGAAGCACCAGAGGGAGGCCGGCACGGGATATTTCGATCGCGTCCTGATGACGGTGACGCGTGGCGAGGCCTCGACGGGCGCGCTGGCCGGTTCGACGGAGGCGGAGCAGTTCGAGGCAGCCTAGCCGCCGGAGGCGGCTAGGCTGCCGGGTCGGGGGCCAAGGGCAACGGGCAAAGGGCCAAGGGCCAAGGGCCAAGGGGGATGGAAAGCGCGGCAGCTTTGCTGCCGCGCTCATCTGATGGGGGGCCGCACGCGCGAAGCGCGGCGGCCCCTTTCCATCCCCTGGCCCTTGGCCCTTGGCCCCTGACCCTAGCCCTTACATTCCGTCGCCGGCTTCCTCATCGCCCAGCCGCCCTTGTGCGCGTGAGCCCCGCTTCCGTGAGCCGCCGACGGGTTGCTCCGTCTTACGGGCGGGCTCGCGCTGGTCCGAGCTCGTCTTGGGCGCTCCGCCTGACCCCCCGTAGCCGCTGACATGCTGGCGTTCGGAGCCGCGCATTGGCTCAGACGCCGAGCGCTCTTTCGTGGACCGCGTGGGGCTCGAGGTCTCGCGCGATCCGCTGCGCGCGTTCGTGCTGCTGGTGCGGGAGCTCTCACCGCGGCGCGACGACGCACCGTGAATGCCCTCGCTCGCCTCTGCTCCGGCGCCCGTGCTCCGTCCTCCCTCCGCATCCCCGTAGCCGCTGGCGCCCTCGAGAATGCTCCCCTCGAGGCCCTCCTTCACGGGCTGTGTGCTCGGTCCCCGGTAGTCGCTGCGGGAGCCCGATTTGCCGCGTCCACCTGAATCGGGCGAGCCGACGCGGGTGCCCTGGTCGTCCCCGAAGCCCCCCCGACGCGAGGCGCCGCGCGGGGAGCTCGCGCCGCGGCTCGAGCCACCGCTTCCCCGCGAGCCGC
>DATFBS010000119.1:0-6578 GCA_035253695.1 Gemmatimonadaceae bacterium | reverse complement strand
GCCTTCGACTTGCATGTGTTAAGCACGCCGCCAGCGTTCGTCCTGAGCCAGGATCAAACTCTCCAAAAGTAGAAAGTCCAATTAGCTCTCCAAACGCAAACCTCAGACACGACGTGTCTGACGTCGCGTCCGGAATCAATGATGAATGTTCGGTTGACTCTCCCCTCCACCCCGAACAGAGCGAAGGATCACAGAGTCCGCCTCGCACATCCAATGATCTCAACTCGGTTGTCAAACAGCATCCAGCAAATTCGGTAAGTCGCCTTCGCGACCTCACATGGAATGGTCGATTCTCTCGATGTCCGAGAGAGACAGCTCCACCGCCTCCCGCGAACCCGCCACAGAGCCAACGACTCCGCGGCGCCCGACCCTCCATCCGCCGCCATTTCGGCGACAGCCTTTCAAGTTAGCGGCAAAACCCGCCCTGTCAACCCCGTCCGATCAACTGTTCCAATCGTGCGGCGACAGCCCCTCGCTCGAGGGGTTCGCAATGTATACGGTCCCTGCCCCGGCCTCAAGGGGTCTGGTAAACAAATGTACCCGCTCCCTGCCTTTACGAAAAACCCGCCGGAATGTGTCCCGGCGGGCATGAGTGCGCCCTGTAGGAATCGAACCTACAACCTAGTGATTAAGAGTCACTTGCTCTGCCAATTGAGCTAAGGGCGCGTTCCACCATCGATGGCGCGCCAGGGAGGACTCGAACCTCCGACCCACAGCTTAGAAGGCTGTTGCTCTATCCACCTGAGCTACTGGCGCTTCGCTCGGCGATTCTCCTCCCGGCGGGACGTCCTGCCAGGTCGGGGCGACCGGATTTGAACCGGTGACCTCCTGCTCCCAAAGCAGGCGCGATACCAGGCTACGCTACGCCCCGCAAGACCGCCAAATCTAGTTGTAACCTATACCTCGGGTCAACCGGCGCGCATCGCGCGCACGAGTGCGTGGAACGCACGCCCGCGATGACTCACCCGCTCCTTCTCCACGAGCGACGCCTCGCCGAACGTCTTTCCCAGCTCAGTCGCGAAGAACAACGGATCATAGCCGAATCCGCCCCGACCACGCGGTTCCTCGAGCACTTCGCCTTCGACCTCCCCACGGCGCGCCAAGTCACCGCCCGGCATCGCCAAGGCCGCGACACACACATAACGAGCGCGGCGATCACGAGCACCCGCCAGCGCACGCAACAGCTCGGCGTTGTTCGCCTCATCGAGCGCGATCCCCGTGAGGTCGTCGCGCCCGCTCCACCGCTTGCTGCGGACGCCCGGCGCGCCCCCCAACGCACGCACCTCGAGCCCGGAATCGTCGGCAACCGTGGGCAGGCCGGTCAGATCTCTGAAGTATCTCGCCTTGGCAAACGCGTTCTCCTCGAAGGTGGAGAACTTCTCGATCTCCGCTTCGTCAGGCGACTCGGGGACGCCGGCGCGTTCGAGGCTGACGACGTCGATCCCGGCGCGGGAGAATAACGGCTCGAGCTCACGCAGCTTGCCCTCACTCCGCGTGGCGAGCAGGTAGCGGTGCGCCGCGGTCACCCGGCCAGGGACGCGCGCTGAATTGCGAGCAGCTCGCGGATTCCCCCAGCGGCCAGCTCGACCAGGGCGTCCAGCGCCGAACGGTCGAACGTCCCGTGCTCGCCCGTGCCCTGTACTTCAACGAAACGCCCTTCGCTGGTCATCACGACGTTCATGTCGACCTCCGCGCGAACATCCTCCGCGTACGCGAGATCCAGCCGAACCTCCCCGTTGACGATCCCGACACTCACGGCGGCAACGTGGCGCTGCACGGGAGAGGAAGCCGCCCGGCTCGTCTGCACCATCCATTGGAACGCGTCGACGACAGCGACACACGCGCCCGTGATCGCGGCGGTGCGCGTTCCTCCGTCGGCCTGAAGAACATCGCAGTCGACACGAACGGTGAATTCACCGAAGCTAAAATCGTCGAGCATCGCGCGCACGCTTCGACCGATGAGTCGCTGAATCTCCTGAGTGCGGCCCCCGAGCTGCGCTCGCTCACGAGGCGTGCGGGTGTGGGTCGCCCGGGGCAGCATCGCGTACTCCGCGGTGATCCACCCAAGGCCCGATCCCTTGCGCCACGCGGGCACGCCGTCCTCGACCGAGGCCGTGCACAGCACCCGGGTGTCGCCGAACGCGATGAGGCACGACCCCTCGGCAAAGGCGGCAGCGCCGCGCTCGAGCGTGATCTTCCGCAACGCCGTCGCGCTGCGGCCGACTCGCGCGGTGTGCTCAGCGTGGAGCACGAACGCTCTCGATGATCGAGGTGGTCGACTGCCCAGGCCGAAGCGGCACGATGATCACGCGTCCCCCCCAGGACTCGACGTCGTCGCGCCCGACGACCGTGGCCGGCTCGTAGTCGCCACCTTTGACCAGCACGTCCGGTCTGAGATGGCGGATGAGCTCCAGCGGAGTGTCCTCACCAAAGATGACGACGGCATCGACGTCGCCTACCGCGGCAAGCACGTACGCGCGCTCGGCCTCATTCCGTACGGGCCGCTCGGGCCCCTTGAGGCGACGTACGGATGCGTCGCTGTTGAGCCCGACGATGAGCGCGTCCCCCTGATCGCGCGCCTGCGAAAGGACATCGATGTGACCGGGATGGAGCAGGTCGAACACGCCATTCGTGAAGACCACCCGACCTGCGATTCCACGGCGCCATTCCGCGGCCTCGCTCCACGTCATGATTTTCGCGAGGTGCCGCGCGACGCTCAAAACGCTCTCTCGGCCACGGGGCGAAACGCGATGTCGCGCGTGACGAAGGGAAAGTCAATTGTCTCCGTGTAGTCCGTCCAGATCACGATGCGACTCGGCGTGCGGCGGATGTTGATCCGCTGCGCTTGCCCCGGCAGGTCGAGCGAATCGGCCTTGAGGCGAAGCGTCGCCCGAATCTCTGCATCGGTCTTCCGTTCGGCGAATCGGACTTCCTGCCGCATCGCATCGCGGAACTGGTAGTAGCGAAAATATGGCGCACCGACGTTGACGGCAAAGTAAATCACCGCGACGACCACCAGCATACTGAACAAGCAGCCGAGCGTGGAGGCGCCGCGGCGGTGGCTCACCATTGCGACTGTGCGCCCTCGATAATGTCTCTCACCAGCTTCTCGATAGCGCGGCGGCGACCCTCGGCCTCCTGGCGCTCATCATAGTCGCCCTGAGCAACGAGCCCGCGGCGACTCCATAGCGGTTTCCCCGTCGTCTGGTCGAGAATCTCGACGTCGACAGCGATCTCGAGCCGGCGACGCGCGGCCACCTGCTGGTTCGGATCGGCGCTGTACGCCACAGGAATGTCCGGATCGTATCGCACGATGCGGCCGCGAACGAGGGCATCGGCTCGCGCTTCCGCGACCGATCGCAGCCCCAGCCGCGATTCGATGTCGGGCCGCAAGGCGTCGAGCAGCTCCCTCGGAATCACGCTGACCGGCGTGTCGTTGTCGAACGGAAGTACCGCGACGGTATCGATGTGGTCGGGGAGGCCTCCCCCGACCAGGCTGTACAAGCAGCCGCCGTGCACGAGCACCACGAGCGCCGCGAGCCTAACGCCAGATCGTCGCATCGAATCCGGCAACGGTGTCAACACGAACGATGGTCAAGTCGAGCGCGCGGTTGGCGCGCAGGTGTCGGTACGTCACGGTGCGCTGTGGCGTGCGTTCCATCCATTGCTGCAAGCGGTCTCCCTGAATCAACTCGAGACGTCTCAAGTCGCCGCCGACGAACGTGACCCGCCAGCGTGGATCGCGTCCAATGTCGGCGCGAGTGGTGTCGCCGTCAACGCGGACCGACGTGTCGGCGGTCGGGGGGATGTGCAGCCGACCGAGCGCAGCCCAGAGCATAGGTGGCGGCGGAAGAAAGGAGCGCACCATGGGCCCCCCCGGTGCGCGCAGCTCGTCATCGATGAGAACGGCGCGGCCGCCAGCGTTGCCACCGGCGAGAAACAGATCGAGCCGAACGCTGTCTGGTGGCGCGACGCGCGCCACGCCGTCCCCACGGCCGCGAAGATCGAGGTCTTCGTAGTTCCAGGTGAAGCGAATGCGCTGGTTGATCTCTGGCAGCTCCGTGCGAGGCAACCGTGCCGGCGCGACCGTGCCGGACAGTGGGTCCACCTTCGGACCGCAGGAGGCCGCAGTCAGCAGAAGCACGAGTGTCGCGGCGAGCAGTGTGCGTCGCATCAGTAGTCGTATCCAAAGAACAGATCCACGAACCGCCGCTTGAAGTAAGCGCGATCGATCTCCGACTCGTTCGCGGCCGCCAACGAGTATCGGCGCCCGACGTCGACACGCAGCACGAAACCGGGTACGAGGCTCATGCGGAATCCCACACCGGCGGCGCCGAGCACGCGTTCATCGTATTCACCTCGGTTCCAGGCTTGTCCCGCGTCAACGAACAGGGCGCCGCGGAGGGGCGGAAAGCGAACGGCGCCGAAGGGAAAACCGAACGTGACGAAGTTCGCGATCGGGAATCTCCACTCCGCGTTCGCGAGCCACGCATGCGTCCCCGACAGTGAATACCGGGGATACCCGCGCAGCATCCACGATCCCGCCATTTGGATGGCGCGTGGTCTCGAGCCTTCGGACACATACCCGAGGAGCCGGAGCGCCACGGCCGCCTGCTGCGAGGTGCGGATGTAGCGGCGCATGTCGATCTGTCCCAGCCAGTTTTCGAAGGCACCGTGCGTCACGTCGCTTACCACCCCACCGGTAAGATTCCAGCGCATGCCGTCGATGGGACCAGTCTCGAGCCACAGCGAATTGTCGCGTACGAATACGAGATAGTTGCCGGTGAGCATCCCACGACGCCGTGGGCTACCTCGCACCAGGTCGTTCGCGAAGTCGTTGCGATTGGAGTACTCGAGCGTGGTTTGTCCTTCAATGCGCGAGAACCGGGAGAGCGGATATCGGGCGATCGCGTACGCTCCGGTGGATTCCTCGTCATAGAGCTGGCGCAGATCACTTTCGGCGAAGGTTCCCGACACCCGGAACATTCCGATGCCCCAGTTCACCCGGCGCGACTGGTTCAGGTAGAAGACGTTTCCGTTGAGACTGCCGAGCACGTTGCGCGCTTCGCCCTGAAACGAGGAGATACTCAGGGCGAACTGGTGATCGCCAAGCAGATCCGAAAAGACGAGTTGGGCCCCCTGCGCCCCGCCGATTCCCGGAGCCGTCGCCGCCACACCGGCAGCAAAGTCGATGGAGTAGCGGCGCTCATACCGTCGCGATGCCACATTCGTTGCCGTGCTGTCATCGAGCTCGCGCCAGCGCCAGGTCCCCGGCGCGGCGCTCGACAGCGCAAACGATGATTCATCGTCTGGATCCTTCCGCAGCGCGTAGAGCGACCACGAGCGGTCCGCGTAGGCACTGACGAGCACTCGTTCGTCATTGGGCATCGGCGCGACATCGAACAATCCGCCGGTGAGCCTGGACTCTCGCCGACCCGAGCCGAGCGTATCGATGCTGTAGAGGTCGAAAGCCCCGGCACGGTCACTCGTGAAAAGAATTCGTGACGTGCGTGGATCCCATCGTGGGGATTCGTCGGACCATGCCCCGGCAGTGAGCGCCGAGATCTGCCCCGACAGCTCGACCCGATACAGGTTGTGCGCTCCATCATCGCCATGCGGACTCCGATCCGAGGAAAAGACCAGCGCCTCCCCATGCGGCAGCCACGTGGGGTCGAGATCCTCATAGATGTCGGAGGTTATGCGCTTCAGCTGGCCCGTCGACAGCTGGAGGACGTAGAGATCGGACACTCCGCTGTCGCTAAGCGCGCTGAACGCAATCCGGTCGCCACTCGGTGACCACTGCGGGCTCAGCAGACTGACGAGACCGTCGAATTGATAGCGGCCAGCGACCCGTCCCTGCGCGATGTTCCAGAATACGAGCGCGTCCCGCTGACCAAAGCGTGAAGCGAAGAGCAGCACCCCATCGCGCACGTCGATGCGCGACGAAAAAGCATGAAGCGACTCGAACTCCGGCGAGCGCTCCCCTTCGACCACAACGCGTGCCTCCGCATTCGCGTCGAGGGGTTGCAGGTAGATATTGGTGTAGCCGGATCGCGGAGACAGGTAGGCGACCTGGCTCGAGTCTCCGACCTGCACCGCCACCGGCTTGAGCGCGAGCGACGCCAGCCGGGTTCCGGACAGTGAAAGTGGCTGTCGATCACCGACCGACGGATAGTGGCGGCGCCGGAGGTCATGATGCCATTCTGCCGACAGACGGCCGGCATCGCGACCGTACGCGCGCTCGAGGGCCTCGCCGAACGAGGACGCCTTCCATAGCGCCTCGTACACGAGGGGGATGCGCCAGGCCCCGAACTGGGTGGCCAGGAAGCGATGGGCATCGCCACCGATGGCGTACACGATCGGCGACACGACCGGACCGAGCTCGGCGAGCGTCGGAAGACGTCCGCCAAGCACGAGGTCCTCCACGACCATCCCGTCGCGCGCGTCCTGCTCCGCAGAGAAGAACTCGGCGAGCCCTTCCGACCACCAGAGGGGTATCGCCGGGGCACGCGAGCGGGGGTGTAACGCCGCTTCTCGCGCAAGCATGGAGAGCTCGAACACGTGAACGAGCTCGTGGC
>DATFBS010000118.1:0-43527 GCA_035253695.1 Gemmatimonadaceae bacterium | reverse complement strand
GGTAAAAGCCGTGCCTCCCCATACTTGAACATCGATGCCGAGGTGGCGCTTGTACCAGGCCTGCAGCGCCGGAGCGTCTTTGGCTTTGAAGAAGATGCCGCCAATGCCAGTGACTCGCTTCATGGAAACCTCCACGGACCGTGCGGCGGCCCCAGAGCTCGGCCTCTTCCGGCGCAAGGCGTGCGGGATCGGCGGAGCGAAAAGTCGGATTTCCCTGACGTCGCCGTGTCATTCGCACAGCGAGTTCTGCGACAGCGGCATCGCGCGTCGCCGCCACCACCGGCGAAGGCGATCCCACACGTTGATCGGTGCTGTGATCTCGCGCCAGTCCGCGGCCGTGCGCGCACCAAAGTGACGACTCAAGGAGCGCTCTGCAGCTTCGAAGGAACCGAAATGGCCGCCCAGCTCTTCGAGGAAACTGACGGCGACGGCGTTTTGCACGTCGTCGTCCCCTTCAGCAAGGAGCCGCTCGATCGCGGCGAAGACCGATTGCAGTTCCGCGTCGTTTCCGCGGCGAGCAAGCCCCGCGATGTGAGTGCCGAACTCGGAGATATCGACGTGGAGAAGCGGCTCGTAGCCACTCCAGGCAACGTGCTCTTCCCAGCGAGGTCGAAAGGAGGGGCACGCTTCGAGAAGTAATGGCATGACCGCGGAGCGGCGGAGATAGTCAGGTTGCATGCGCGGCGACCTCCGTGCAACGCTCAGAAACCGGAGCTGGGCGGGATCGGACGCCACCAACGTTACCCGCGCAGCGGCTTCGAATGAGAGAGAATCGTTGCAACCTAACGCTGCGCCCACCCCCGGTGCACCAGCCTGGTTATACAGCCGGTTCGTGGGGACCGTCGAATGCACTCTCGAATTCACGCGTGGCCATGAGATCGGCGACAACCTCTTCAACGCGCTCACGCGTCACTGCATCCACGAGGATCATGTTTGTCGCCCAGAAATAGCGACCGTGGAGACATTCGCCGGTGTCTTGGTAGCCACGGCGGAGCTCGGCGATATGCTCGTAGGAGAAGAAGGTCGCCGTCCAGATCGACCCATCATCGCGCGTGACGACGACGTCGGAGTTGGTGTTCGTTGGAACCCAGTCGCCAGGCGCCCAAGCCTCCGCCTCGATCCATATCTCGTAGTCCTTCACTGACGAAGACTCCGTGGCTGTATGAACCCGCTGCAACGGTGATGGCTCAAACATCGCGCCCGGTAGCTGCAACACCTGGGCCTGCGGCCGGTTCGCGATCCAGTCGTGAGGCGACTGCGGCGAGAAGAAGGCCAACACCGATCCCCAACGCCCACGTGGATGGATCGCGCCACACCCAGAGCTTGAACACGGTGGTCTCGAGAAAGAGGACGAGGGCAACAACTCGATAGCCGCGGTGGCGCGTGACGAGCGGCGAGTAGGTCAGAAAGAGGGTGTGGCCGGAAAATGGAATCCATCCCGTTCCAAGGGCTCGGAGCGCACCGAGGCTCAGAACGAGGACGTCGAGAATCCAGATCGCGGACAGGGCGAGTGGGCGCTCAGCGAGTCGGATGCGAAGCCAGATGGGAGCGGCCGTGACGAGCGGCGCAACGTAGAGGGGAATGAATAAAGGCCCGCGCGGGTGTGAGGAAAATTGCGCAGCAATGGTCACGGCGACGGGGAGAACGATCGCGGCCGCGAGCAGGACGCCGCGGAGCATCGCTAGTTGTACATCGCGCTCCAGAGCGCGCGCAACTTCGGGCCCAGCGCCTCGCGCAACGCAGCGTACTCCGGGCCAGGCCCGATGTTCTCAACGAAGGATACGGCGATCAGGTTACGCGTGTCCTCGTCACCAGTCACGAACGACTGCTCGAGCACGGCCAAAGCGGCGGGCTGCGGGTTGGCTGCAAGCCAACGTGTGACATCACCGAATAGAACGTGCGTCAGGAGCTCACCGTACTCGCGTACGTGCTCATCCGTGACTATCTGGAGGGCCGGAGCGGCCTCAATCAACGCCTCGAGCAATTGATCGACTGAAGTCATATTGGTCGAACCTAACGCCCATTATGCCGCTCGTATGAGGGCAACACTCACTGATCAACCGGTGAGGCCTGCTCGTACTGCACACACCACCGACCCTCGGTGCGAAACCACACCATCACGCATTGGTGATCGTCGACGAACACTCGCCCCCCAATCGTTCCGTGACCGCGCCAGCGATGACGCACCAGCGTGACGTCCGACCCGAGCTGCAGAACCGCGACGTCGCTGTGCGCGCCAGCCACAATCCCGTAGCTGGGATCCTTGATGATCGCGAGAATCGCGTCTCGCTTCAGTTCGGCACCATTCGGCGCGACGTAGACATAGTCCGCAGCGATCATGCGCTCGACGGCCGCGACGTCCTTGGTGCGCCAGGCGTCAAACCAGGTGGTGGTCAACTCTGCGGGGTCGTTTGGCATTGGGTGCGGACGTAAGAGCTCCGTCGGTCTGGCAGTGAAGGCCGGGCAGATGCGATGGATACCTAAGACATCGCGCCCGACGCGTGCAACTGCGAGTTATACGGCGCCCGGACCCGGCTCCAGCTGGCGCATGCTCGCCCAACCCGGCCAACCGTGGCGCTGCCACAGTTCAGGAATGAGCTCCTCGTAGACGCGGGCGATCTCAACGGCGCGGGTGAGCGTCGGGCAATGCGCCTGGAGGACGTAATCGCACTCGACGCGCACGTGGTAGGCGCGATGCGCAGGCTCGCCAGTGGCCCGGATGCGCGTGGTCGTGATGGTAGAAATCCGCCATTCCACGTGTTGGCGCCATTCGCCGTCGCGTGTGATGGCGATGCGGACTTCGTCGAAATCGCTAGGCGTCATAGCTCGAAGCTACGCGTTGAGCGTGAAGTATGAATTTGTGGCAGAGCACGTGGGCAAACTCCTGAAACACTTTCCGTCCCATCAGACATAGCCTCGTGTTCTCGTGCACTCCGAGCGGCGTGAGCCCGCTTTCCCTGCCACCTCCCGCGTGAACGTCCCACCGAGCTGACGCTCTCGTTGGGGCGAGACCGGGTGTGGTCCGACTACGCCTTCCGTACCAGGTAGCGCAGGTGTGTAACGCCGACGCCACGAATCACCGTCGGATTGCCAAGGACGACTGGCGTGCCAGCGAGGCCGTCGAAGAGTCGAACTCCGGAGCCGAGAAGAACCGCCGCGATGTCGACGCTGATTTCGTCGAGGAGCCCTGCCCTCAGCAATTGCTGGATGGTGTCGGCGCCGTGAACGCCAACGGCCTTCCCGGCGGCGGCGGCTTTGGCTTGACGGACGGCGCTTTCGATGCCGTCAGTCACGAAGTGTACAGTCGAGTTGGGTCGCGGCCATCCAGCGGGGACGTGGTGGGTAAGCACGAATGCTGGTCCCCACCAGTGGTTTCCGCCCCAGCCTTGGGCGACGTCGAAGGTGCGTCGGCCGGTGAGCACGGCACCAAGTCCGGACGTGAGACTGCGAATGTGCTCGGCGCTCGGCTCGGACACCTTGAACGTCATGGGGTCCGACCCTCCGGTGTGGATTTCGACGTTGCCCGAGTTGAAGTACCAGTCGAACACTTCGGCCACACCATCGTTGAGGTCGGCGACGTAGCCGTCGAGCGACATGGACATGATCGCGACGACGTTCGACATTCCGTGCTCCTTCGAGGGCTGGAGACTGTGTTTCAGAGTAAGCACACGTCGATCACGACCAACGGCGGATTTCCTCGATGCGCTCTTCCTTCTCGAAAATCGCGTCCGTGATCGCGAAGACCTGCTCCCCGATTGGATGGCCAACTACCTCGTCCCGTAGCAAGGCCGTAGCGGCGACCTGCGGGTTGTTCACGGGACGGGTCGCCGCGTCAACGACCATAAAGCTTCCGGCCGAAGCCCGGTAGGCGAGCGAGACGGCTTGGCGATCTCGAGCTGAGGTGTCGTCGCCCCAGCGCCCGACTACGAGGTCGAATGATGCATCATGCGCCTGGTTTCCCGGGACCCAAGATACGAAGTACGCGGCGAGCGTGGCGGCTTCGCCGTGGACGAGGCCCCAGACAGTGCGACTGACGGAACCGCAGCAGCCGCAAGCGTGCTCCTTGGCGCCAGTCGGCTCTACTTTCAGCTTTCGCCAGTCCAAGTGCGTGTCAGCCACCGTGAGTCGTTTCGGGGAGGGAACGAGCAGGAGCCGTTCTGCCGGCGGCGCCTAACGCGACCGCGTTCCGGCGACGCGAGCGCGGGCGCGAGGCTCGTATCTGCCAGGGCTGGCCGGCGGGACGCTCCGCTCCAGGACGGCCTACGGCATCGCCAGAAAGCACCGCCTCACTCCGTGCCCCGAGCTCGCTCCTCACTTCGGCGTTTGAGCCCGGCCGCTTCCTGTGCAAGGTACCGCTCGTTGAGGCCCCGCATCATCCAGCCGATGGTCCGCCCCAAGAAGCCGGCGAACCTTACGGAGAGCGTCACGCGGGATCGATGTCCCGCTCCCATCGGCTCTGCCCAGTGATTCGCTTCGACGGTTGCGCCGGGAGAGCGGCTGAAGAGCCGAAACCCTCGATCCGGTTCGAGTGCCGTGACCGTCCACTCGGCGGGCGGCACCTTCGGCTGCACGATTCGGAGGCGACCGCCAAGTGCCAACGGCGCGCCGGGGTCACCGAGGCGCTCGACCCGCGTGACCGTCGGCGTCCACTCGGGCCAGCGCTCGACCTCGCTCAGAACAGCAAACACCACTTTCGGAGGAGCGTCGACCTCTGTCGTGATGCTGAATTGCATACGTCGTCTCCGAGACCGTGTCCGCGTGCGCGCGCAGGAGCATACCGCCATTCCCGTTGCGGGTGCAACCTAACGCTGCGTTCACTCGCAGGCGCCCTCTGGAAGGCGTCCGAATGCGCGCCTTGGTTTGCGCTTCAGCGGATTCAACGGCGACGGCCTCCGGAAATACCGCGCCTGACACGTGCAACAGCTAGTTGGATCCGGCTCCAGGGAACGTCACCGCTGGGGAAGCGCGGCAAAGGCAGCCTGGAGCGCCTCGAGCACGCGCGCGTACCCGGGCGATGCACCCTGGAAAGGAATCGCGTCGGTCACGAGAGGGAACTCGTCCAAAAAAGAGAGCTTCTGGACTTCAGAAATGCCGAACTGGGCGAAGACGGCGCGGAGAACGTCGGGGCGATTCGACCACACCTTCAGATACTTCGCCGGTTCGACGTAGACCTCCTCGGTAACCCCATTGTGCTGGAAGATCATTCCAAAGTGGAGAAAGCCGTCATTCTCGAGCGCGTCCCGAAAGGGACGAAATTCGGCCAGCGCGAGATCGCGGTCGGTGTAATGCCCCTTGGATGGCTCTTCACCCTTGAAACCAATGAGGGGCGCGGCGATGCTCGGCAGCAGTGCGCGCACTAGCGCTTCGAATAGTGGCCAGAGCTTCGGCGCGTCGACGTTCGCCTCCGCATACACTTCAAAAGCGGGTGGCCGGCCAGGCTGCACGATCACGCCAGATGCAATATCCGCCTCGGACCCCCAGACCACATCGTCGGGGATTGGTACCGACATCTCACCCGGACGAGCGAAACGAACGCCGCGCGGCAGGACTATGCGAATTGGACTCATCGATTAAGCAAGACAGCCTGTAGATGCATAACGCTCGGCCTCGCCTGCGGGCGAAGCAAAGCCGCCGCCAACCATATCTGACCTGTCAGGTACCAGCAACGGTATGCGGCGGGTGGCACCTTCGCCGGAGTGGCTCCGGCGGGACCCTGGGTGCTCGGCGGTCGCGTCGACCCCACGCGTGAGCTGAGACAGCGCCTCACCCTGTGTAGGTCGTACAAACCTCGGCGGCGGAGCACTGTCTAACCGACGAACCCTCTCGGAAGGACCTTCCATGCTTCCCATTCGTTCCATCGGACTTCTCGCGACGAGCGCTGCCATCCTGCAGGCGCAGACGGTGGACCGTCCAACCGGCTTCCCCGCCAGGTGCGGTGAGGGCGAGGTTCAGGTCATGATCCTCGGAACGTATCACTTTGCGAATCCTGGCCGCGATGTGATCAAGCAGGACATCGACGATGTCCTCCAGCCAAAGCGCCAGGCTGAGCTCGAGGATCTGGTGATGCGCCTCGCATCGTGGAAGCCGGATCGGATCGCAGTCGAGTGGCCGTTCTCACAGACTGATACCGTTCGCGCGCGATACGCACGGTACCTCGCCAAAACGCTACCGCCGACTCGCAACGAGGCGGTGCAGGTCGGGTTTCGCCTCGCCTCTCGGCTGGGTCACGCTGCCGTCTTTCCGATCGACGACGATTCCTTCCTGGACCTCAACGACTCGCTCAAGGCCGTTTTCCAGCGACGGCCGGAGCTCAAGAAGACGCGTGACAGCATCGTAGCTGTTCTGCAGAAGGGGGCCGAATCGGGCGATGCGTGGAGGCGAACGACGACGATTCGAGAGCACCTGCTTCAACTGAATAGCGACGAGGCGCTCCACGGCGGCAACTCGCTCGGGATGTTCGGCGGGTACTTGGGCGCGGGCGAGGGGCAGAACTATGGCGGGCCACAGTTCCTGACACAGTGGTACGCGCGGAACTTCAACATGGCTCACAATCTGACCCGACTGTTGCAGCCCGGAGTGAGGCGGATACTCGTCGTCGTCGGCAGCGGACACGTACCGCCGCTCCGCAACCTGCTGGACGAGGCGCCGCAGTTGTGCCCCGTTAGCCCGCTATCGCTTCTGCGGTAGTCGCGCTTCGAAGGAGAGGCACGGACACAGCAAACACTTCGTGCGGTTCGCGCGATGGCTACGTTCTCGGCTCATACCGCATCGCCACTGACCCTGAGCCGAACTCGAGCCGGCTCACGAGCTTCAAGTCGACCCGCCTCGATAGCCCCGCGAACAACGTCGGCCCATGGCCCGCTAGCCTGGGGTGCACCACGAACTCGTACTCATCGATCAGCCCCAGCTCCGTCAGTGTCTGCGCGAGCTTCACGCCTGCCACGAACAGTCCCTGACCGGGCTCGCGCTTGAGCTGCTGAACAGCCTTCCCCAGATCCCCGCGCACGAGCTCCGCGTTCCAATCGACACGGTCCACGGTGCTCGATACGACGTACTTCCTGGCTGCGTCGATCGTGTGGGCGAAGGGCTCCATCCAGGGTTGCATCCAATCGGGCCTTGCGCCTGTCCGTGCCGGCGCCCGCCAGGCTGCCTCCATCAGCTCGTAAGTCACCCGGCCAAAGAGGATGGCATCAGCCTGGGCGAGGTTCTCGGCCGCGTGACGATGCAGCTCTTCGTCCGCGACCATCACGCGATGATCGCAGCAGCCATCCAACGTGACATTGATGGAATACCGAAGCGGTCGCATTGCCCTAGGATATCACCGATGCTGTAGCGCCAGCAATTCGATGCGCTTCACTCAAAGGGCGATGGAAATGACCCGTGGTGACCTGAACCAAGAAAAAAAATACTTCGGTATCGACCTTAGTATTGATGGAAGCCGAGGGCGCCGGAACGCGCTATGTCTTTACGGCGCCGCATCGGGATGAAGCTGACTATCAGAAAGACAAAGGCGACGGGCTGGCAGGAGGGGACCGAGATCGCCCTCGATCAGCTCGTGGCGCACGTGAAGTCGATGAAATAGTCGAGGGCGACGTGCGCGGAGTCCAGCTCACCCGCAAAGGCTCGTTATAGCCGCGACCTGAAAGGGCGCGCGCTCACCTAGGGTGATCGTTGCCGGCGCGCACCTGACGAGCGCGCTCCGCCTCTGCAAGACACGCGCGTGCGCGCTCCACGTCCGCGCGGCGGACCGTGAGGCGGAACTCGGGCCTGGCGACCGGGCTCCAGGTGTCGCTTAGCACGCTCGATGGAATCTCCGCAGCCTCGAGATCATCCTGAGCCAGGAGCGCCTCGAACTCGTACCGAAATGCTCGCACCACGACGACATCGCTAGTCATTGGCAGGTCTCGGCTTGTACTTCAAGGTGCGCAGTCGTGATGAATACCTTACGCTGCCGGTGCACCGGCTAGTTAGGCCGCGGTCGGGATCGCCGCGTCGCACGCCAGCGGATCAGGAAGCCGCCGGCCGTGGCGAGGCCCCCGGCCAGAAGGTACCAGGGGCCCCAGAACCACAGATGCGCGAGCCGGATGCGCCTGGCCGGAGCTATCCCCGGTCCGAGTTGCGCGATGATGCGGGGCACTACCGAAGGACGCCACACGTAACAGCCGAAATCAGTATAGAGTCCGAGGCGGTCGCGCCACGCCAGCATGACAAGCGTATCTCCGACGACCGCGCCCCAGCGTCCGATTCCGCAGACCTTCGCGTGCGGGATTCCGACGGCCACGAGATCCTGGCCGGCGTCTTTCCAAGTGCGGATGACGCGGAGGCGCCCGACGTCGCGCGCGAGGAAGACGACAGCGGAGGGTCGGCCCGCCTCGACAACAGCGATGAAGAGCGCGTCGGCGTCGCGGCGGAGCTGAACGTAGTCGTGGCCGGCAAAGCAGCTACAAGCCAGCGCGGCCTTGGGGGCCAGAGCCAGCCCGGTGAGGGCAACCACGACGGACCCCGCCAGACGCATGCTCTCCCTCCGTGAATGCATGGTGCGGGTTAACGCCGCCCTCAGGGCGACCGCGAAGGCCAAGCTCAGTCGAGAATCTCGACGCGGGCGTGCTTTTGGGTTGCCCGCTCGAACATCCACAGCACCGTGCCCGGGGCAAGACGCTCGTGCGGGGCCCAATCTACCATGAATCGGACGCGCGCCGTGGAGGGATGGTCCTGCTCCGCAGGCGGCACATCAAAGTCGCATATCAAGCTCCAGCCTTCGTCCCGGATCGGATCGGCCCCGTCGAAGTGAGTCGGGTCGATGGTGCGTGTGAATCCGGGCAGGCCGCGGGCGATCTGTTCTGGCGACCACAGGATGCGAGCGGTGTGGGCTCTTCTCATCGTGTGCTCTGGTTGGCGGCGCAGCGTGGTAATGACCGAATCGGCAGCAACCACTTCACACCTAGCGAAGACCCGTCGCCGTCCAACCGCGGCCTCGAGCCCAACGCCAGTAGAGAGCTTGAACCCCTCCGCGACTCTGCCCAATAGCATGCTCATCGGCCGCCGCGATGTGCAGCCCGTGGGCGATTTCGTTCAGCGTGTTGTTAATGGCGGTCGTGGCCGAACTCCCGTCCAACTCGTCGCCCGCGTCCGGCCACCGAGCCAAGATGTTACGTATCTCCTCGCGCCCGACGCCGATCCGCGTCTCGAACTCTCCCTCGAGTTCTTGAGTCTCGAGAATAAACTCCAAGCAGCGACGGACCAGCGTCTGATCCTTCTCGTCGAGGCTCTGTACGCTCATGGTGAGGCGGAGCCTAGGGCCCCTGCAACAGGTAGCTCTCCGCGTACCGCGTGATCGAATCCATGATCACCCGCATCGCCTTGACACTCTTCTCCCAGCCGACGGTCTGCACCCGCCGCCCTTCGAGATCCTTGTAGATGTGGAAGAAGTGCTCGACTTCCTTGAGATAGTGCTGCGGAATGTCAGCGATGTCGAAGTATTCCGAGTAATACGGGTCGTGACTCGGCACGGCGAGAATCTTGTCGTCGGGCTCCCCGCGGTCGAGCATCATGAGCACGCCGATGGGGCGAGCGTCGATCTGGCATCCCGGAAAGGTCGGCTCGTTCACCAGCACGAGGATGTCGCACGGGTCACCATCCTGATGCAATGTCCGCGGGATGAATCCGTAATCGCCCGGATAGTGCACGGCGGAGTAGAGCACGCGGTCGAGCCGCATCAGCCCGGAGTCCTTGTCGAGCTCGTACTTGTTGCGGCTGCCGGAGGGAATCTCGATCACCGCCGTGACCTCCTCCGGCGGATGCCTGCCGGGCGGGAGGTCGCGCCAGGGATGAATCACGTCGTAACGCGCTCCATCGTGCCCTTGAACACCATCGGCTCTTCCGCGACGCCGAAGTTTTCGGCGGCCAATCGCGCCACGCGCGCGAGCACCTCGGACGACAGGTCGCCGCGGTCGATCGCATCCGCGAATTCCGCCAGCTGCTCCGCGTCGTAAATGTTCGGCAGGGTCGTCACCACGCGCGGCTCGGCGAGCAGCCACTTGAGGGCCGCCTGTCCGAGCGTCATGTGTGTGGTCAGGAAATCGAGCGTGCGGATTTTCTTGAGCCCGTTCACGAGCCAAGAGCGCGGGCGATGCCGCCGATGGTCGTTCGGTGGAAACACCGTGTCCTCCGTGTACTTCCCCTCCAGCATCCCCGACGCGTGCGTCACGCGGATGTTGAACACACACTCGGGCGCATGCGCGCGGGCGGCCTCGATCATCGCGGTTCCCGGGTGCTGCTCGAGGATGTTCCAGATCATCTGGATCGTGTTGATGTCGGGCTCACGCTCGAGCAGCTCGACCGCCTCGTAGAGCCAGCCGATCGCCGGCCCGAACGCCGCTCCCCATGCCCGGATCTTGCCCTCGCGCCGAAGGTCGCGGAGCGTTCCCCAGATCGCTGGGTCGCGAACGTGCTCCATCTTCACGTTGTGCAGCTGAAGGACGTCGATGTAATCCGTCTCCAGCCGCCGGAGACATTGATCGACGGCGAACCGCATGTACTCCGCGTCGAACCGCTGCGGAAGCTCGCTTTGTCCGCGGCGCTCAGCGCGTGCCTGCTGATCGTAGATGTCGTAGCCGATCTTCGTGCCGATCACGATGTCGTCACGGCGGCCGCGGAATGCCTCGGCCAGCTGCCGCTCACTTCGCCCGTCGCCGTACGTGTCCGCGGCATCGAAGAACGTGACGCCGTGCTCATCGCGAGCAGCGCGCAGAAGGGCGATGGCTTCGGAGTCGGACTTCTCTCCCCACCATCCCGTGGAAAGCGTCCAGAGACCGAAGCCCAGCTCACTGACAGTGAGGTCCGTACCGGGAAAGGATCGATAGCGCATGGGGTGTTTACTCGGCGTAGCCGTTTTTCAGGCGCGTGGCCGCGTCGACGGCGAAGTAGGTCACGATCATGTCGGCGCCCGCGCGCCGGATGCCGAGCAGCAACTCCATCATCGCGCGATCACCGTCGATCCAGCCGCGCTCGGCCGCTGCCTTAATCATAGCGAACTCGCCACTCACCTGATACGCGGCGACGGGGTGACCCGTGTCGCGCTTCAACGACGTCACGATGTCGAGATACGGACCAGCCGGCTTCACCATGACGATGTCAGCCCCCTCCTCGATGTCCAGGCGCGCCTCACGCAACGCTTCGACCGAGTTCGCCGAGTCCATCTGGTAGCCGCGGCGATCGCCGCTTTGGGGCGTCGACTCCGCCGCTTCGCGAAACGGCCCGTACAGCGCCGAGGCGAACTTGGCGGCATACGACAGGATCGCCGTCTCCGTGTGACCCGCGCTGTCGAGTGCCTCACGAATGGCACACACACGTCCATCCATCATGTCGCTCGGCGCGACGATGTCCGCGCCCGCCTCAGCGAACGACGCGGCCGAGCGCGCGAGAAGTGGCAGCGTTGCGTCGTTGTCGACGTGGCCGTCGCGAAGCACACCGCAATGCCCGTGATCGGTGTACTCGCAGAGGCAAACGTCGGCGATGCGCACGAGATCAGGAATCTCCCTTGCCAACGCGATGAGCGCCGACTGCACTGGTCCGTGCGCATCCCACGCAGAAGACCCGGACGCATCCTTTGCGTCGGGAATGCCGAACAGAATGACACCACCCACACCGGCGCTCGCGGCGCGCTCGGCGTCGCGCAGGAGCTCATCGACCGAGCTTTGCACCACACCGGGCATCGAGCCGATCTCGCGACGAATGCCCTTCCCCGATCTCGCGAACAGCGGCAACACGAGCTGCGACGGATGAAGGTGCGTCTCGCGAACGAGCGCGCGGAGAGCGGCGGTGCGACGCAGCCGGCGAGGCCGGTACTGGGGGTAGTGAGGCATCGACCGCGCGAAGCTATTCCGGCGCGGGAACCGGGATCTTCGACTCCGCGCGCAGGCGTTCCAGCACGTACCGTCCGCCGCGCGACAGAATGTCGTAGGCGACGCGGCGCCCGGCACCCTCTGCGTTCTCGGCATCCACCGTCGCATGCCCGCGCACGAGATGCGTGCCGCGCGGATCCGAGATGAATGCATGGAGAGTCAGCCCTTCGCCGTCGGCCATGGCGAGTGCCCCGATGGGAACCTGGCAGCCGCCTTCCATTTCCGCGAGACACGCTCGCTCGGCCCGCACCGCGATGCCGGTTGGTGCATGATCGAGCGATGCGAGCACCTCGACCATGCGCGTATCGTCCTCTCGCGCCTGCACCGCGATCGCTCCCTGCCCGGCAGCCGGCAGCCACCCCGGTGGATCGAGAACTTCGTCCACTCGCTGATGCACACCCAGGCGGTTGAGCCCCGCGATGGCGAGAATCGCGGCGTGGACCTGACCGTCATCGACCTTGCGAAGGCGAGTGGGAACGTTCCCGCGCAAATCGACGACCTCGAGATCCGATCGCCGCGCGAGCAGGAGAGCGCGGCGGCGGAGACTCGACGTCCCGACGCGACTTCCGCGCGGCAACTCCTCGATCGTGCCCACACCGAGAGAGTCATTGACGACGAGCGCGTCGCGTGGGTCTTCGCGCTCGAGGATGGCGGCGATCACCACGCCGTCAGGGGACTCCGTCGGCAGATCCTTGAGCGAATGCACGCAGCACTCGACCTTCCCCGAGCGCAAGGCATTCTCGAGCTCCTTGGTGAACAGTCCCTTGGCCCCGATCGCGGCCAGCGGCTCATCGATGCGCTTGTCGCCAGCGGTCTTGAACGTGACGAGCTCGGTCTTCAGATCGAGTGCTGCGAGCGCGGCCTGGACCTGGCGCGCCTGACGCAGCGCCAGCTCAGACGCGCGGGTACCGATGCGAATTACGTCAGCGTCCCGGGCCAATCGCGCGTGGATTCGATGAGATCGCGCTCCCACGCCGCATGCTCGGGCACGAAATAGGGTACGCGCGTCTTCTTGAACTCTCGTAGTGAGTACAGCACGAGATGCTCGGTAACGCCGGTCTCGTTCGCAATCGCCTCCGCCACTGCCTCGACCTCGGCTTCACTCCGCCCGTGTATCATCGTGAAGTGCGAGTACGGCCAGTGGGGATACGTCGGACGCTTGTAGCAGTGAGACACGGCGCGAAAGCTCGCCATCATGCGGCCGACTTCCTCGGCGCGCTCGGGGGGGACTTTCCACACGGCCATCCCGTTCGAGATGAAGCCGGCCTTTTGATGGCGGAGCACGGCCGCAAAGCGACGCATGCGACCTTCGGCGATGAAGCGCTCGGCCTCCGCGATCAGCGCTTCGAGCGATAGCGACGCTTCATCCGCCCACTGCACGAATGGCTCGGGAACGAGCGGCACGTCTCGCTGCAAGAGACGGACGAGCTCGACGTCGCGGGCGGTTGGCATGCGCGAGGCGCGCACCTCGAGCACCTCTTCCTTCGTACCGCCCCGGGCGGTCGGCGGTGCGGCGCGGGCGTCGGAGCGAGCGCCACGCTCGACGTCGAGCTGCACGCCGATCTTGTACAGCGCGAGCGTCGGAAGCAACGCGTAATGCTCGGCGCGAACCTTCCACGCCAGTCTCGCAACCTGCTCTTCGAGCGAGAGTATCGCGTCCGCGGGAACGGCGATCGTGAACCAGATGTTGAACTGGCCCGACCGCTCGTAGTTGTGGCTGATGCCTGGGTTTCGATTCAGCTCCTCGGCGGCGCGCTCAAGCTGATCGGGTGGCACCTTCAACGCCACCAGCATCGAGTCGTAGCCGAGCTTTCGCGTGTCGAAGATCGCCGAGATCTGCCGAATGACGGGTGCCTCACCGCCGTGCAATCGCTCCACGCGCGTGAGCATCTCGCGCTCACCGATGCCGATGCGCGCGCCGAGGTCGGCGAATGGGCGGCGCACGAGTGGGAAGTCGCGCTGAATCTCGTTGAGAATGCGCGCGTCGATGTCGTCACTTGCAACCCCAAGTCCCGATTGGGGTTCGCGAACGGTCGTTTCGGCAGTCATCTCGGCCAATCTAATATCGGAGCGCCACCCAGGCTAAGGGGCTGAACGGAAAAGATGACAGAATTCCGGATACAGAATTCAGAATTCAGCCAAATCCTCTGAATTCTGTACTCTGAATTCTGAATTCTGTCATCTTTGCCGTTGGTCTCCGTTTACGTATTTGTGACCCCCGTCCATTGACGCCTCCCAACCCCCTCGATACGTTCGCAATGCACGCTGAGCGCAGGTGGCGACGCAGCTAAATTGCGGCTCGCGGGAGGCCCCCCATGATGACCGAATTGAACACTACCGATCGCGCGCGCCTTCGCGCCCAAGTCATAGATGAAGGGCTGGCTACTGCACTCGCGGCGTACGTCGCTGGCGCACCTACCGCTGAGTTGCGCCAGGCCGTCGCGACATTCGTCACCAACGCGAAGTGCACGTTGACGCCGCCGCAGGATGTGATCGCGTCGCTCAAGGCACACGTGCAGCGCGATGCGCAGCCTCACCTCGCCGCCGACGAATACCCCCGGCTGATGCAGGTCGTGGTCGGCTGGGCGATCGAGGACTATTACCAGGCGTAAGGGCCTGGAAGGGCGCTAGGAGCGCTAAGGGCGCTGGGGGCGCTGGCCATATAGCGCTGTTCCAGCGCCCTTAGCGCCCTTAGCGCCCTTAGCGCCCTTAGCGCCTCGGTGACCACATGAAAACCTCCAACACGCCGCCGAGCACGATCGACGAGTACATCGCCGGCTTCCCGCCCGACGTGCGGCGCGTGCTGGACGACGTGCGGGCGACGATCAGGAAGGCGGCACCGGACGCAACCGAGGCGATCAGCTATCGCATTCCCACGTTCACGCTGCACGGGAGCTATCTCGTCTACTTCGCCGCTCACGCGAAGCACATTGGAGTGTATCCGGCCCCCGTGGACGCCCCCGAGATGAAGAAGCTGCTCGCTCCGTACGCGGCCGGCAAAGGCACGGTGCAGTTCCCGTTGGACAAGCCGATCCCCTTCGACGTGATCACGAAGATCGTGCAGTTCCGTGCGAAGGACAATCTGGCCAAGGCGGCGGCGAAGACGAAAAAGAAAGGCGCGCGCGCCTAACGCCGACTGGCCACGATCGCCTCGACGAGTGCGGGGATCGTCGCCTGTTCCGACTCGACTACGACCTGCAGGCCAAGCGCTCGCGCCGCTTGGGATGTCACCGGTCCGATCGAGGCCATCGGCGCGGACCGCGCCGCTTCCGCACCCACGGCGTCGACGAAGAAGCGCGCGGTCGAGCTCGAGCTCAACGTCACCAGATCGATCTCCCCGGCCCGCAAGCGCACCGCCACGCGTTGCGCGCCATCGCCATCGATAACGGTTCGATAGATCGGAAGGACATCGACCTGTGCGCCGAGCGCGCGCAGGCCATCAGGGAGGACGTCTCGCGCCTCCGCGGCCCGCGGCAGGAGCACGCGCTGACCGCGAACGTCGTCACGTCGTTGCAGCGCTTCCACCAAGGACTCGGCGACGAAGCGCTCGGGTACGACGTCTGGCGCTACTCCACACGAGAGGAGCGCGTCCGCCGTGGCTCGCCCGATCGCGGCGATGCGCGTGTGCCCCAGTGATCGCGCATCGAGGCTTCGCGTACGCATCGCGCGCCAGACGAGCTCGACGGCATTTTGGCTGGTGAACATCAACCAGCGGTACGCAGCCAGGTTGTCGAGCGCCTGGGACAGCGGTGTCGGATCGAGTGGCTCGATGCGAATGGCGGGCATCTCGATCACCTCAGCGCCGAGCTCGCGCAGCCGCTGAGAAAGTGATGAGGCCTGCGCGCGCGCGCGGGTGACGACGATGCGCTGGCCGGCCAGCGGTCGGCGCTCGACCCATTCGATCTCCTCCCGCAGACGTACGACGTCGCCGATGACCGTAATCGCTGGCGCAGACACTCCTGCTTCACGAGCGAGCTCGGCGATCGTGGCCAGCGTGCCCGTCACGACCCGCTGGGCCGGATAGGTCGCTCGCTCGATGACGGCGACCGGCGTATCGGGCATGCGGCCGCCGCTCAGTAGCTCGCGCACCACGTCGGGGAGCGTACGCACGCCCATGTACAACACGAGCGTGGCCCCCGTCCGCGCAAGGGCGCCCCAGTCCGTAGCGCGCTCGGCCTTGTCGGCATCCTCGTGGCCGGTCACGAGCGTGACGGCAGTGGCTGCTCCGCGGTGCGTGACCGGGATGCCCGCATAAGCGGCCCCGGCGATCCCGGCCGTTACGCCGGGCACGATCTCGAACGGAATTCCCGCCCGCGCGAGTGCCTGGGCTTCTTCACCGCCTCGCCCGAACACGAACGGGTCGCCACCCTTGAGCCGCACCACGCGCCGACCGTCCCGCGCCAGCCTAACCAGCAGCGCCTCGATTTCGTGCTGGCGAGCCGAGCCGACGTCTCCGCCACGCTTCCCGACGAAATGCCGCCCGACGTCGCGATTACCCAGCGTGGCCGCCAGCAGCTCCTCGCTCACCAGCGCGTCGTAGACGACGTCATCACACGCCTCGAGCAGCTCCCGCCCGCGGATGGTCACGAGGCCCGGATCTCCCGGACCGGCGCCAACGAGATAGACGATGCCGCGCGTCACCCGCGGAAGTACACCGATGCATAACGCGGGCTGCGCTGCCGCAATGCATCGCGAACCTCGGCGACGGCGACCACACGGGCCGCGAGGTGCGCGGCGTGAGAGTGCCGCAGGGAATGCGGCCCGATGGCATCGCTCGTTTCAGCGGGAAGGCCGGCCGCCCGGGCGATGCGCTTGAGCCGATCCCACGCACGCTGACGAGATGTGTGCAGCTGCGTGCGCGGGTGAATGAAAACGAAGGGGCGGTGATGCGGGCGCTTCGGGGCCGGCCGCTCCGACAACCACCGCGCCATCCACGCCGCGGGCTCCCCCTCGAGTGTCACCTGGGAGGTCTCGCCACGTCGGCCGACGACATCGAGGTGCATCACGCGCGGGCCGCCGCGGACTGCGTCCATCGTCAGATTCACGGCCTCCGAAACCAGCAGCGCCCCATGATAGCACAGCCCGTACAGCGCCAGATCCATCCGCGCCGCCGGATCGTCGCGTGCCCGCTTTTCCAGCCATTCGAACAGCGTTTCGATTTGCGCAAACGGGATGACATGCGGCGCGCGTGGCTCGGGCACGGGCTCGTCGAGCGATTCGGCTGGCCCGGGCGCACGCATCGACTCCTCGGCGATCAGGTACCGATAAAAGGTCTTGATCGACTGCAAGTGCCTGCGCACGGTCGGTGGAGCCCACTCGTCGTGCGACGCGCGAGCCGCGAGATACTCACGCAAGTCGCGCGTCGATAGATCCTCGACGGGACGAGGCGCGTAGGCACGAACGAGATCGGCGAGATCGGCGTGGTACGCATCGATCGTGGCGGGGGCGCGGCCCATTCGCTCGAGCCACGCACTGAATCGATGCACCGCGTCGAAGTTCGGCTCGGGATGGACCTCGGGGTGTTGCGGCGTGACCGGAAGGTCACTCACGACAGAGCTCGCTCAGGGAAGGTTCGAGGCCTCGTCGATCTTGCGCGCGAGATCGTTCAGATCGAAGGGCTTCGTCATGAACGACGTCCGGCCCAGCGCGAGCATGGAGACGAGCGGGCCCATGCTGACGTAGGCTGTCGTGATGATGACGGGCACCTGCGGATCGATCTCGCGCACCTTGCGCATCACCTCGATGCCGTCCGTGTCCGGGAGTCGCAGATCGAGCACCACGACCTCGGGCGCGAACGGCCTCACCTTCGTCACCGCCTCGGCGCCGCTGGCGGCGAACTCCATGCTGTATCGCTCGGCGAAGAACCGCTCGTAGGACTTGCGCAGTGTCGCTTCATCCTCGATGAACATGACGCGCGTCGGAGTATCAGGCATGGAGATACGGTAACTAGTAAGGCGGCGAACGGCAAAGGTTGTCGAGGCTGTCCAGGTTGTCCAAGTAATCGAGGCGGGCAGCACTGTTCGTTGATAACCTGGATGACCTGGACGTCCTCGATCACCTCTGAAAACGACAAAGGCCGGCTGCATCTTCGCAGCCGGCCGTTGTCGTTCCACAGAAGCACCCTCCCCCCACTCCGCGCCGCCCCCCGACGACGCGGTCCCCCACCCACTTCGAACCACCTTTCGACTACGCGCTTTCCACCACGAAGAGGTGTAGCAGCTCAGTCAACGCGAGCAGTGTCATGACCTCTTGCGTCACGTTCACCAGCTTCACTCCCATCCCGAACTGCTTCGCGCGGCTCTGAATCGCCACCAGCGTTCCGAGCCCGGTTGCATCCATCTCCCGCGTCGCACCGAGATCGAGAGTGATCGTCTTCGCCCCGCGCGCCGTCGACTCTATCAAGCTGACCGCAGCGTTGCGGAACTCTGCGCGCGTCTCGGCGACGAGACGGCTCGGCGCGGTCAGAATCTTTTCATCGTTGATCGTGTTCATTTCCCTGGCCCTCGACACCTTGTCGATGGCTGGAGCACGCGGCCGGTGATGAACACGCTCGGAACATCGGGCGCTGGGCCCGACCTCCTTCACCTTCGGCAACCGGACGATCTCCAAACTGCGGAGACTCCTGGCTTTGCGGCCCCGCCTCGCGACGGGTGTGCTATTATCGGGTGACTCAACGTTCTCTTGTCGCTTCCCTGTAAAGCGAAGGTGGTGCCAAGCGTTTGGACATGTCGTAAGTTGTTTAACCCTTGGCACTTGGCCCATGGCCCGGCGCGAGCGCGATGGCGCTTACGCCCCGCACTTTGCGGCGATTCGGGAAAATCGCCACATTGGGATCTCCTCACCCACCCCACGCAAATCAATGTCAGATCTCGACGTCCTCCTCACCGAGGAGCGGCGGTTTCCGCCCCCTGAAAGCTTTCGTCGCTCCGCCACGGTCTCGAGCGAGGAGCTCTACGACTACGCCTCGCGCGACCCAGAAAGCTTCTGGGTGAAGATGGCCGAGGAGCTGGAGTGGTCGAAGCGGTGGGACCGGGTGCTGGAATGGAAGCCGCCGCGGGTCAAGTGGTTTCTCGGCGGGAAGCTCAACGCATCGGTCAATTGTGTAGACCGGCATATCCGCGGCCCGCGACGCAACAAGGCGGCGCTGATCTGGGAGGGTGAGCCCGGGGATCGCCGCACGCTCACCTACTGGGACCTGTATCGTGAGGTCAACCGCTTCGCGAGCGTGCTCAAGAAGCTCGGCGTGCGCCGAGGAGACCGCGTCGCCATCTATCTCCCACTGATTCCCGAAGTGGTCATCGCAATGCTGGCGTGCGCCCGCATCGGTGCCATCCACTCCGTCGTGTTCGGTGGATTCTCGTCGGAGGCGCTGCGGGATCGCATCAACGACTCCGAGTGCAAGGTTCTGATCACGGCCGACGCCGGATATCGCCGGGGCCAGGTCGTCCCGCTCAAGCGAAACGCCGACAAAGCGGTGGAAGAGTGTCCCTCGATCGAGCACGTCGTGGTGGTGATGCGTCGTCCCGGAGCCGCCGGGGACGAGGCTTTCGCGCAGATTACCGAAGGCCGGGATCACTGGTGGCATCGACTGATGGCCGAGGCCGAGTCGTTCGTCGAGCCGGAGCAGATGGACGCCGAGGACATTCTCTACATCCTCTACACGTCGGGCACGACCGGAAAACCGAAGGGCATCGTGCACACGACCGGCGGCTACCTCGTCGGGTGTGCAGCCACGACGAAGCTCGTGTTCGACCTCAAGGACGCGGACGTCTTCTGGTGCACGGCGGACGTCGGGTGGGTCACCGGGCATTCCTACCTGGTGTACGGGCCGCTGGCGAACGGCGTGACATGCGTCATGTACGAGGGAGCTCCCGACTGGCCGGAAAAGGATCGCTTCTGGGAGATCTGCGCGCGCTACGGTGCGACCGTCTTCTATACGGCGCCGACGGCCATCCGCGCATTCATGAAATGGGGGGCTCACCTCCCGAAGAAGCACGACCTTTCGATGCTGCGCCTCCTCGGCTCGGTCGGCGAGCCCATCAATCCCGAGGCGTGGATCTGGTACCACGAGAACATCGGTCGGTCGCGATGCCCCATCGTCGACACGTGGTGGCAGACGGAAACCGGCGCGATCATGATCACGCCTTTGCCGGGCGTAACCTCGACCAAGCCGGGAAGCGCGACGGTCCCGTTCCCCGGCATTGCCGCCGATCTGCTCGACTCGTCAGGCAAGTCCATTCGCGTCGGCGGCGGACTCCTCGCGATCACGAAGCCATGGCCGTCGATGCTGCGGACCATCTGGGGTGACGACGAGCGATACGTGAACACGTACTTCACGAAATGGGCGGGTCGCCCCGACCTCTATTTTCCTGGCGATGGCGCAAAGCGCGATGACGACGGGTATTTCTGGATTCTTGGCCGTGTCGATGATGTGCTCAACGTCGCCGGGCACCGGATCGGCACGATGGAGGTGGAGTCGGCGCTCGTGGACCATCGCGCGGTCGCGGAAGCCGCCGTCGTTGGAAAGGCGCACGAGCTGAAGGGTCAGGCGATCGCCGCGTTCGTGACGTTGCGCGAAGGTCACGCGCCTTCGTCGGCGCTGCGTGATGAGCTGCGCGAGCACGTCGTGCAGAAGATTGGTGCGCTCGCTCGCCCCGACGACATTCTCTTCTCCGCCGATCTCCCCAAGACGCGCTCGGGAAAGATCATGCGGCGTTTGCTGCGCGATATCGCGGAGGGGAGGACGTTAGGCGATACGACGACGCTGGCGGATCCGAATGTCGTCGCGAAATTGAAGGAACAGTACGAGGAGAAAGAATAGGGCCAAGGGCCAAGGGCCAGGGGCCAGAGGGTGGGTCAAGGGCTGCACTCATCAGATGAGCGAACGGCTGCGCATTGCGCAGCCGTTCGCCTTTCCATCCCTTGGCCCCTGGCCCTTGGCCCTTGGCCCTGCCTCTCTACGCTCTCCTCACCGCCCGAAACCTGGCCTCGCTCGCGTCATTGAGCCTGAGCGGTGGCCGGCCCGGTGTCTCCTCGGCGCGTGTCGCTTCTTGCGCGCGGCGGCGGTACGGGACGAGATCCTCGCCCAGCACCACGAGCGTGCGCGTCGCGACCACGCTCGCCATCGGCTCCGGAAGTCCCATCACGCGCACGTAGCTGTCGATCGCGCGGTCGAACGACAGATCCTCGGCGAGCATGTCGACGAACATCAAGGCATTGTCGACGTGGGCGCGGATGATCGCTTCCTCCGCGCGCGCTTGCGCGAGACGCAGCCGCTTCTCTGCCGACGGCGTCAGCTTGCGAGGAAAGAGCGTTTCAGGAAACAGGCGACCAAGCATGTAAATGGCTCGTCCCGGGTCGGGGGAAAATAATTGCGTTGTGCCGTGCGTCACACAAGAGAGCACGGTCCGTACCAGCCACCGAGTCCATTCCTACAACGCTAAAGCGTCCGCGGAAGGTTCAACTGCCTTCCTGACCGGTCATTCTGGTGGGAGGACGCGACGGGGAAGATGAGGTCACCGCACGAAGGGCGCTAAGAGCGCTAAGGGCGCTCAAGGCGCTAGGGGGGAAGCAGTTCAGCGCTCTTAGCGCTCTTAGCGCTCTTGAGATCCGCAACGCTCACCACGAGAATCGCAACCAGGATAACAGCCGACGTCACGCACCAGATGCAGATCGCGTGGATCACAAACAGCTCGAGGTAAGTGAGCCACGCGGAGAACAGCACGCTCCACGCGGAGATCGCGACGAGCAACACTGAGATCGTCTGCGAGCCGGCATAGCGATCCGCGGTACCCGCGGTCGAGAGCGCGAAGAGGGCGACGTATGCCGCGAGCCCCCACGCGGCGACGGGCAGACCAAGAAACGTTGCCCACTTGCTCGTGTTCACCGTCTCGCACGAGCCCAGCGTGCAGCTCAAGTCGCCGATGACGCCGAGCTTGTAGAGCGTGAGGTACAGGGCGATCAGGATGCCGACCAGCGACAGCACCGCGATCGTCATGCGGGCCGTCACCTCGGCTTCGCGCTTCCCGCCGCCGTATCGCGACGTGCCAGGGCCTCGTCGACGAGACGCTTCAACGCATCGTACGAAAGCGCGCCGGGGACCATCTGATTGCCCACGATGAACGTGGGCGTGGACCGTACCTGCCGCTGGATGCCTAACTGACGATTGGCACGGATGCGATTGAGGTGCCGCTGCTCCTCGACGCAGGTCGACCAGGCCTTTTCATCGAGTCCAATAGCTCTCGCATACTCGGCGAACAGCCGACTCCCCCGGCGATTCGCCGACGCATCCGACTCCCCGGGTCGCCATGCCCAGGCATCCTGCCCGGCGAAGATACGGTCGTGCATCTCCCAGAACTTGTTCTGATCGGCGGCACACGCCGCCGACAGCGATGCGAGCACCGAATTGCGATGCTGCTCGAGCGGGAAATCGTAAAAGCGGAAGCTCACCTGCCCGGCGTCGGCGAGCCGCTTCCGCACGTCGGGCTCGGTCAGCGTCGCGAACTGGGCGCACGCGGGGCACTCGAAGTCGGCGAACTCCGATATCGCGACCGGAGCGTCCGGTCTTCCATAGACGTAAGGTTGCGCTTGACCTGCGTCGCCCGGCGGAAGCTCCGCCACGAGCTGCGGGGATGGCGCGGAGTCGCGTGCCTGCATGGCGATGAGCACAGCGCCAATGACGGCGACCACGCCGAGGATCAGGAAAAACGGTTTCCTCGGGTCGCGTCGCGGCGGTGGGGCCTTCACCATTTGGGGTCGTCTCCGTCGTCCGGTTTCCAGTCGGTCGGCTCCCACGCGGGATCCGCCTGCTTCTTCGCCTCATCGACGATCCGGCGGTTCTCGGCGACTTCGGGAGTGTCGTAGGTCGCGCGTACCTCGTAGTGGAACAGCTCGCTACGAACGTCGCCGATGAGCCGCGTCAGCTCACCGGCGTGCTCGAGAAGCTTGCCATCGGCATCCAGCTCGAGGATGCGCTGGGCGAGCGCGCGGAGCAGGGCCTCGAGGTTTCGAGCGCGACCGTCGTCGTAGGTCTGGTCCGACATGCGATGAAAGCTAGAGAGCGGACGAGAGAGGGTCGAGGGGGTGTGACCTGCGATGCTTGACCCTCGCCCATCAATTGACGAGCATCCCCGCGCAGAATTGCAGGCTCGTCACCAAACCAGGCCCTCCCATCGAAGCAGACATTCTTCGGGTTCCCGCCGGCCCAGGCGCGCTGCACGTCGAGCGCTACGGTCATGGCGGGGAGCAGATCGTGCTCATCCACGGCTTCGGCACCTCGAGCTTTCTCTGGCGGTCGGTTGCGCCGGCGCTCGCGACCGAGGGTCACACCGCGTACGCCGTCGATCTGCTCGGCTACGGTGAATCCGATCGCCCCTTCGATGCCGACTACACCCTCGGTGCTCAGGCCGACTGCCTCGATCGGGCGCTGTCGTCGCTTCGACTCGCACGTGTCTCGCTGGTAGGCATCGACATCGGCGCCGCCGTCGCGATGCAGCTCCTGGTATCACGTCCGGCGCGCGTGTCGCGTCTCGCAATGATCAACCCGGTCGCTTTGGACGAGCTGCCGGGGGGCGACGTGCGCACGATCCAGCGGGGAACGGCAAAGTTCGCGTTGCGTGTGGGACGCGGCATTCTCGGGGCAGCCGCTCTGCTTACTCCTGTGCTCGAGAGCTCCGTTGCCGACCCGAGATCGATGCCCCAGCGGCTCGTGGCGAGGTACCTGGCACCCTTTGTCGGCAGTGAAGGTGTCTCACATCTGCTGACCCTCGCCCGGTCAGTTCGGCGGGAGGACCTCGAAGGGCTCGATCCGGGTAGGATTCACGTGCCCACGATGATCGTGTGGGCGGAGGAGGATCGATGGGTGGATTCCGGGTTCGGCGAGCGTCTTCAGGCGATGATTGCAGGGAGTACGCTGGTTCGTCTTCCCGGCGTGGGACGGCTCGTTCCCGAAGAGGCGAGTGATTCGCTTTCGCGGTTACTACTGGAATTCATCGTGCAACAGGCAGCTCCGACGACCGCGCCCAGCGCATGAAGAAAAATCAACGAAACGCGTGCATTTTCGCGGTTGGTTCGAGCCTTCGGCAGGGTTAGATTGGTGAACACTTTCAATTCATTGCGACTACATGGCTAGAAATCGGAACCGGAAGCGAGACGTCACGTTGCCTTCGCCGTTCGAGCAGGCGCGAGACGAGATGTTTCAGCACATAATCCGATGCGGCGTGCTGCAGGCGTCGCCGGAGCACCAAAAGGAATGGTTCGATCAGACGATCGATTATCTGGCAGAGAGGTACCACGAGCTGGGTGGGTCGGAAGTGGCGGAGCTGCGGACGCTCGGCGAGCGGTTCTGCCAGCCGCCGAAGGCGAAGCAGGGCGTCGACGGCGAGAGCGAGGCAGACGCAGCATAAGAGCTGCGAGCTGCGAACTGCGGGCTGCGAACTGCGGGCTGCGAGCTGCGAAACTGCGCTGAATGAGGGCTCCGGGATGATCTCGGGGCCCTTTCTGCAAATTGACTCTTTCGCAGCTCGCAGTTCGTAGCTCGCAGCTCGCAGCTCCCTTAGAACCTCACCCCAGCGCCGAGCCGCAGACCGCCCCCCAAGCCCGCCTCGAGGAATCCTCGGCGCTTCTGAACGCCCAGAAGCACAACGAGCACTCCATCTCCTTTCGACTCACGGTAAACGATCGCCCCGGCGCCTGCGCTTGCGTAGGCCGCCCAACCATTCGCGCTGCTGGGCGCCGGTGCAAATCGCGCGAGCACGTCGGCGCGGCCGGAGGCAAGGGAGTAGCCGTCACCGCTCATCGTGGCGCCAGCGCCGAGCACCACCTGCATGCCGACATTGCGCGATAATCGTCGCGCGACACCGAACCCGAGGTGGGCGGTCCCCGCCCCCTCGGTGATGATGCCATCCGCTCGGATGTCGAATGCGACCGACCGCGCCGGCGCTTGCGCCGCGACCGTGCGCGTGAAGATGATCGCGAGTGCGACGACGATCGCCGCGCGCACCTACTGGGTTCGCACGGCGATGGCGTTGAAGAAGGCGACAGGACCATCGAACGAGTACGGTGGCTCGCCCGGCGCGGGATTGGCGATCCTCCGCAGCCACTGCGCTGAGTTCAGGTCGATCACGAGCGTCCGCGATCCGCCGCGGAGGTCGAGCGTCATCGTCCGCTGCAGCGTTGGCGCACTCCCGCCGAGCATGTCACGCGACGGAACGCGGTCGCCGGGAATCGCCAGCTGCGCGCTGAGCAAGCGCAGCGACAGGCGGTCGAATCGTGCCGCGGGCACATTGTCGACGAACAGCGTCGAGGACGTCTGCGTCGAATCGACCGGCACGCTCATGTGCACCTGGCCCGCCCCCGTAAAGCGGAATGTGGTGCCGCCTTCGCCGGTGGCCTCGAACACGAGCGAGACGGTGGGACGCGATGCCGCGCTCGTGACATCGACGGCGCCCGAGGGATCGTCGACAACACGCAGGGTGAGTGCCGCCTGCGTGGATCTGGAGGTGCCGGTGCTGAATCCGGGCGTGCTGCGCTCCGTCCCGCAGCTCATTACCGCCGTCCCAACGACTAAAACCATTATCGCGCGCATACGTACCTCCTCACCGCCGGCGCGTGCGATGCAGCACCAGCGTGTAATCGATGATCGAGATCGCGGACGCCACGCCGATAATCGGCACCAGCCAGCGCATTGCCCGCGGCTCCAAGGTGAGCGCCAGGATCGCCGCGAGCTGCAGGACCGTCACGATCTTGCCAGGCATTCGCGCTTTGAAGTCGCGCGGATCGAGCCCCGGCAGCCGCCACGCCACGAGGAATCCAATCGCCGTCGCGAAGTCGCGCGAGAGAATCACGAAATACGCGGGTGTCGACAGCGTCCCGCTGGGCACGAACGCGGTGAGTGCCGCGAGCACGAACGTCTTGTCGGCGATCGGATCCAGCAGCGCGCCGCTTCGCGTGGTTCTACCAAAGCGTCGTGCGAGCCATCCGTCGATGAAGTCACTCGCAGATGCCATGCCGAGGATCACGACCCGCTCCGCGGTGGTATCCGCGACGAGAAACAGCACCGCCAGTGGGAGGCGCGCGAGCGTGATGACGTTGGGGAGGGTGAGGAGCGCGGGGAGACGCACGCGCCGAAGCTAACCCCCCCGGCGCGAAGGCGGCAGGCTGATCGGGCAACGGCAAAGATGACAGAAGACAGAATTCAGAATTCGGAAACACCTCATGACTCGCGAGAGGGGGTTTAGCTGAATTCTGAATTCTGTATTCTGTATTCTGTCATCTTTGCCGTTCCCAAAACCGAACAAACCCCACGAGTCGCTTGCCCCGAACCTCCAAACCTGTCTAGCTTGCCCCACCTGGCCCGAGACCCGCCGCCGCACACCTCCATGCCCCTGTTCCGCCTCACGAGCGTCCTCGCCCTGCTCGCCGCGCTCGCCTGTGGGGGCGACGGGGGCGGTGAGCCGGGCCCGGGGCCGAGCGACCCATGCGCCGAAACACCGCGTGCCGTCTCGCTCAGCATCGCGGATGCACGAGGCGATGCGGCACCTGGAACCGTGAGTGCGACGATCACCGGCGATTTTCCGCGCACGATCACCGGCCGCGCGAGCGCATTCTCTCGTACGCTCTTCCCCGCCTTTCTCGTCTCCGATGCGTTCATCGTCGACGGCTCCGGACGCCCGAGCGGCGAGCTGTTCATCTTCGCCCCTGGCACGCCGACGGTGGGCACGCGCCCGCTCATCCCGGTGACGCTCCAGCAGGTGCGGGACCCGAGCTTCATCCCCAGCGGGCCGCTGGCCGTCTGGGCCGAGGCGTTCGACCTGAACGCCGAGGATTACACGCGGTGGCTTGTCGCGGACAGCGGTGCGTTAGGCATCACGAGCTTCCGTGATGGGGAGATCGGCCGTGTCGGGCTCACGCTGTCGCTGCGAGGGACGTGGCGCAACGCCACGGGAACGCGGCTGGGCTGCGGCCGCATTACCGGCGCGACGATCGATGCCCCCGTCGTGCGAGGTGTAAGTCCCACGAGCGAACTCGTCGACACGATCGAAGCCTCGGTGACCGGCAGCCGGGTGGAGACGCTCGCATCGCAGACGATCGATGGATTTCAAACGCTCGGCCCAAATGATACGAGGCTGCTGTTCGTCGCGACCATTCCCGGTGACTCGACGCGCGAGCTGTGGCTATCGCTGAATGGGGCGCGGATCACTGCGGACAGCATCCCCCTCGGCGAGCTTACCCTCGACGGCGCGCGCGCCGGGCGTGATACCGGCTCGTTCGGCATGCTTCGCGTGGTGACCGTCTCGGGGACGACCGCACGTGTGGCTCAGGTCTGGCGATCGACATCAGGATGGGTCAAGCTCACGAACCTCGTGCCGGGCGCTCCACTTGTCCTGTGTGGCTGGGGCACCGCACGGTTCTCGTTCACCGCTATTGGGCACGAGAATGCCAGCGGCGCTCCACTAGGCACGCTCGAGGCTGTAGGCGCGCTCGAGGCACGGTATACCGTGCTCTCGCGCACCGATTCGCTCGTCGATCTCCGCGCATCGCCAGCGAGCGGCGTCGTGCTCAGCGCACCCGAGCCTGCGAGCGAGCGGAGGTGCTTTCTGTGATCACCTGGATGAGCGATGAGCGCTGAGCCGGCGTTCCGGCACGTGGCGGCCGACTTCGTCGGTGTGCCCTACTCACAGCTCACCGACGCGTCTCTGCTCAGCGGGCTGCTGATCGCGTCCGCCGGGGCCGCCGGTTTCACAGCCATCGGCGCCCCCGTCGTGCACATTCTGCCGAACGATGGCGTTGCGGCCGTGCTCCTGCTCGACGGATGTCACGTCACCGTGCATACGTTTCCCGAGCGAGAGCTGCTCCTGCTCGACATTCTCGCTCTATCGACGCACGAGCCGCGCAAAGCGCTCGACGTGTTCGCTCGTCGCGTCAGTGCGCGCGCCGTACACAGCGAGGTGCGGGACCGCGGCGGAGCGCCGGCCGCGAAGCGATGACGCGTCCGTGGGCCGGCGAGCTGGTTCCCCTGCACATCGCGCTCTCCGCCATCGTACTCTTGTGGGATCTCTACGTCGCGCGCCGCATGACGCAGACGCGCGGCGTTCCTCCGATCATTGGCGCCCTCACCGGGCTGGCCGCGCTGCTGATCGCGCCTGCCCTCCTGGTCGCGCTCGTCTCGAGCTCCAGCCTCTCCGGGCGCGCGCTGTACACGATTTCGTGGGTGTGGCCCCTCACGGCAGTGTTGGTGACCATACAGGCCGCGGCCGCGACCGCCCGAGGACACATCGCGCGGACTGCTGGCATTCCAATCGTGCTCTACGACGCGGTCCTCGCGGCAGTGTACGTGACGCGGTGGATGGTCTCGGAGGGCACGGCGCCACCCGATTCCCTGCTGGCGCTGTCAGCGGCACAGACCGGCGCGCAAGCATTTGCGGCATCGCGGCTGGCGATTCTTTCGCCGTGGTTCCTCCACATTCCGATTCTCGCACCCGCGACTCCTTCGCGGCGTCGCTTCGGGACCACCGTACGCGTGGCGCTCGCGACTCTCGCCTCGGCCTGGACGGCTCTCATCGCCCTGCAAATTCCACGATCGACCCGGGCGCTCACCAGCTACGACCGCTACGCCGACGACCGACTGCAGGAACGGCCCGAAGGGGACTTCATCATCGGCTTGAAGATCTTCCCCGCGTTGCGCGCGGGGCCACCGCCGCTCGCGTTGCGCACCGATCTGGATCTGGCCGATACGCTGGCCATCGGGGCGGTATCCGTCTACATCACGCCCGAGGGCGCAACTGCTCGCGCGCTCGATTCACTCGCTCGCTCGCTGGAGCGCCAGCGCAGCGCGGGACGGCGTCTCATCGCCACCCTCGGCTACTCCAGAAAGGCGCGGGACGAGTGGCGTGCCTCGCCACAGCGGTACACCGAGGCCCGCGCTCGTGAGGCGACCCGCATCGCACAGCGTCTGCGACCGGACTTCCTCGTCCCTGTCGTCGATCCATTCGGAGCCGGACGACGACAGCTGGGGCCCCTCGAGCCGCCAGACTGGGCTCGGCTCGTCGATGCAATCGCCCGCTCAGCCGCTGCTTCCGACCCGCGTATTCGCATCGTCGCTCACGTCGGGGGCTTCACGCGGCGGGATCGCGTGCTCTTCGACTGGGCCGCCGGCGCCGGGTCCCCCGTCGATGTCGTCGCCATCTCCCTGCTGCCCTGGTACGATGGCGCCGAGTCGCTGGATCGCGACATGATCGCGGCTGACAAGTGGATCGCCGCCGCGGGATCGGCGAAAGACGTGTGGGTACTCGAGGCACGCGGCTTTCCTGCCGTACACGGAGAGCTCAACCAGGAACGCGCGCTCTGGGGCGCGCTGGCGTGGGCGACGTCCCGTTCAGCGGTGAAAGGTTACATCGTCTACCAGGCGAGTGATTACGAATCGCCGACGGGGTTGCGGGCGCCGGGAGGGCGCATCAGGCGAGCGGCGGCCGCGCTACGGAGAGCGATACGAACATTGCGAGAGCGCGAGATCAGCTAGGGAAGTCAACGGCAAAGATCGCAGAATTCAGAATTCAGAATTCGGAAACCGAGAAGCGGCCACCGACGCCTCGTCTTGGCTGAATTCTGTATTCCCAATTCTGTATTCTGAATTCTGTCATCTTTGCCGTTATCCAACCCCACGGACTATCCCTTCCACCAATCTCCCTTCGTCGAAGTAGCGCTCCGCAAGGTCTCGCATTTCTCTCGCCGTCACCGCCATCACTCGCTGCTCGAACTCATCGAGCTCCTCGAGCCCCGTCCCGACGAGCCACGCATCAACGAGGTCGCCGAGCACCGCACCGCCGCTCTGTTGGCGAATCGCGTGCGTGCCAACCGCGTACGCCTTTGCCTGTCGCAGCTCAGCCTCGGTGACTTCGGCCTCGCGCAGCTTCGCGAACTCTCGCAGCAAGCCCTCGCGCGCTTCCTGTTCCTTGTCGGGCGACGTCGCGATGTACGCGATGAACATGCCGGCCAGGCGCCGCTCGGCGGCGTGGGCGTGCACGGTATAGGCGAGCGAGCGACGATCGCGCAGCTCATCGAAGAAACGTCCGCCCAGCCCGCTCGCAACGCCCCCGATGAGGCTGGCCGCATAACGAGCATCCTCCCGCCGGGTCGCGGACGGAAACGCGAGTGCCAGCGCGGTCTGCTTCTTCTGCCGCGATTCCGCGACCACCGTGGGACCATCGGGCCACGCTGGAGCTGCCAACGCGTCGGCTTCTCTCGCGGTCAAGGCGGAAAACCGATTGGCCGCCAACGTGGCGGCCTCATCGGGATCCACGTCGCCGACGATCGCGATCACGGTGGCGCCGTGGAGCACTCGATGCTCATGCCACGCGCGCACGCGCTCCGGCTCGATACGCGCGATCGTCTGCTCCACCCCGGTCGCGGGAATTCCGTACGGATGCCCGGCAAACGCGCCCTGCACCAGAAGGCGCATCGGGTACCGATACATGTCGTCGCGCAACAGCGCGAGATCCGCGATGGCGATGGTCTTCTCCGTCGCTATCGCTTCGTCGGCGAAGGAGGCCTCCGTCACCACTTCGGCGAGCAGCGCCATCGCCGCATCGAGGTGCGGTGCGGGCACGGAGAAGGACCATCCGAAGCTTTCCGCCCCGGCGGACGGTGAAATGCTGCCTCCCAGCGTTTCCGATTCCTCCGCGAGCTGAGCCGCCGTGCGCCGGCTGGTGCCTTTGATCGCCGTCCGCGCCATGATGCTCGTGAGGCCGGCGTAGTCGACCGGCTCGTCACTGGCCCCGCCCAAGAGGTGAACGCCCACATGCACGATGGCGCTCGCCTTGCGCCTGACGAGAATGGGAATGCCGGACGATGTCCGATAGACGCGGACCCGCCCGACGTCGCGCTCGAGTCGCGGGACGTGCGTCGCGAGCGGCGTCGCCGCCGCTTGAATCGGGGGCTGTGGCGGCAAGTCCAGCCCTGGAGACGCGTCGAGCAACTCTCGCATCGTCTCGGCATCTCGCATCGTCGGAGGCGCGGAGGCGGGCCGATACATCAGCAGCGCGCCGAGCTCTGGCGTGAGGTATTGCCGGGCCGCTTCCGTGACCTGCTCCGGTGTCGCCGTGAGAAGACGCTCCAGGTACTGGTCTCCCAGTGTCCAGTCGCCCAACGCCTCCCATTCAGCGAGATGGTTCGCCTGCCCTTCCATTGTCTCGAGCCGGCGAATCCACTGCGACTCGAAGATTCGGCGCGCGCGCCAGAGCTCGTCACGACCGATGCCGCTTTCCCGCATGTCGCGAAGCTGGCTCCAGGTCGCGCGTGCAGCATCGATCGCCGTATCCGGCGGCCCCTCGGCGTGCACGACGAATACGCCGAGATCGGTCGGCGTGTAATTGTATGCCGAGATCGACGCGGCCAGCTTGCGCTCGCGGACGCCGCGATACAGCCGCGATGCGCGCCCCGTTCCGAGCACGGCGGCGGCAGCATCGAGAAGCGGCGTGTCGTGGTGCAGCGTGGGAACGGTGCGCCAGCCGAGCGCAAGCTGCGTCTGCGTGATGTCGCCGGCGAGCTCGCGAAACCGAAAGCCCTTGTGATCCTTTTCCTCAGGACCCACGCTGCGAGCGATGTCGCCATCGGCGAGCGGACCGTACAGGCGCTCCACATGACGCAACGCACCGTCGGGATCGACATCGCCCACGATGACGAGGATCGTGTTGCTCGGTCTGTAGAAGTTGCGATAAAAGCCGGCGACGTGCTCGCGCGTGAACGTTCGGAGCAGCTCCTCCCGACCGATTCGCCAGCGGCGCATCCGGTGGGCATCGTGCAGCATCTCGTAGAGCGTTTCTACCGCCACAGCGCTCGGATTGTCCGCCTTTCGTTTCGCCTCCTGAATGATGACCTCGAGCTCTTTCCGCAGCTCCTCCGAGTCGATCAGCGAGTTCGCGTAGGCATCGGCCTGAATCTCGAGCCCGGCGACGAAACCGGTCGCGGGCAGGACCGTGTAGTAGCTCGTGTAGTCGTAGATCGTGCCGGCATTGAGGTATCCCCCCGCCGACTTGGTCTCCTTCGAGATCTCGCCCACGCCGCGCGACGGCGTGCCCTTGAAATACATGTGCTCCAGGACGTGCGCGATGCCGACGACGTCATCCGTCTCATCGAAGTATCCAGCTTTCACGTGAGTGACGATCGCGACGACCGGGGCGGACTCGTCCCGCCTCACGAGTACGGTCAGGCCGTTCGCGAGTCGCGTTCGGACGACCGTCCCCGGAGCCATCAGGGGCAGGGAGAGAACCGTCATGCGGCGAGCGGTCGGCGGCGGAGAATGAGCAAGCCGATCACGACGCCGCCGATCCCCCAGGCAAGCAGCCACAGCACGGTCGTCGATTCCGGCGTTCCGCCGCGCGCGAGCTCCTTGCCAACGTCGATCAAGCGGTGGTATGGCGGCAGGATGACGTCGATCACTCGGCCGGCACGACTCGCGTGTGCGGGATAAAAGTCTCGCAGCACGTGTGCCAAGCCGAGCGTCGCTCCCATGAGAATCCAGTCGAAGCGGGCCACCGTGGAGTAGAGAAAGCCGACTCCTCCGAGCGACACGTAGAACAGACCCACCATCAGCAGCACACGTGGTACAAAAATGGGATACCCGAGAGCATAAATAGCGCCGAGGACGCCGAGCGTCGCCGCGGCGAGACCGAGACCGTTCACCGCATACGCCTGTGCGTAGTAGCGCGGGATCGATACCGGCTTCGCGAACAGGAATCGGTAGTACCCGCGCACCCGATCGTTTGAGACGACGCCGTTGATTCCGATGAGCACGGCAATGAGCGCGAGCTGCCCGAAGAGCTCGACGATGGTCACCTCCGCACGCAGCGGCGTCATCGTCTCCCGCATCCTCCGCAGCGCCACGATCAACGGCGATGTGATGAGGAAGGCCACGATGATGAGAGGTGCGCCCCGCTCCACGACGAAGTCGCGCGCTTGCCAGCCGGCGTAGCTCCAGAGACGCGCTCGATTCACGACTCGGCCCCCGATGGGTCACTCGTCGACCGCACGGCTTCGCGGAACTGAGCCTCCAGCCGCGAGTGGGAGGGAATGAGCGCCGTGATGCGCGCACCCCGAGCGAGCAGATCGCCGAGTCGATCGTTCAGCACTGCCGCGTCTCCACCAGCAATCTCGAATTCTCCGCTCCCCAATGGTCGCGCGTCCGGAAAGACGTTCAGCACATGCTCGGCCCCCGAGACGACGGCCAAGTGATACGAGGCGGCCACGTCTCGTGCGGCTGACCGCCGGGTCTCGACGACTCGCTGCAACCGGCCACGGTCAATAATCGCAACTCGGTCGCAGAGCCGCTCGAGCTCATCGAGGTTGTGCGAGGCGATGAGTATGGTACGGTCCGGTGAACGGAGGCCCTGCACCAGATCGCGGAACCGCTGGGTCCACACGGGATCCAGTCCGTGGGTGGGCTCGTCGAGAATCAGGACCCGCTCGTCGCGCAGAAGCGCCTGCGCGAGACCCAACCGCTGAAGATTTCCCTTGGAGAGAGCCTTCAGCTTCTTGTACCGGTGCTCGGCGATACCCAGCTCGTCGATCACGGCCTCGACTCGCTGCTTCGCAAGCGGGTCCGGGACGCCAGCCAGCAGCGCAAGACGCTCGAGCGCCCCCTCAGCGGTCCACTGCGGATTGAGCGTGACGAACTCCGAGAGATAGCCAATGCCGTTGCGCTCGATGTACGGACGCGGAGCCGTGTCGGCGATGGCGACGCGACCGGCCGTGGGTGAGAGATACCCGAGCAGCAGCGAGATCAGCGTGCTCTTGCCGGCCCCGTTAGGCCCGGCCAGGCCCATGATCTCACCGCGGCCGATCGTGAGCGTGAAATCCTCCACCGCGCGAACCGACGGGCGGAAGAGAGAGGTGTAGGTTTTCGAGACGGACTCGAAAGCAATCACGCCGGGGGCTGCTGCATTTGCATGGGCGCCGGCGGCGCACACGCCCTCCACGGCCCCTCCCCCGCGCGCGTGAGGAACCGCTGACCCTCATCGGGGCGTCCGAGCCGAATGAGCGAGCAGCCGAGGTATCCCAACGAAGTTCGGTCGCGCGGCTCCAGCTCGAGCGCTCGGACAAACGAGCGCCGCGCCGCGTCGTAGTTGCGTATCGTCAGGAAATAGCTGCCGAGCTCGCGATGCGCCTGGTAGTTACTCGGCTCGAGCTGGACGGCGCGCGAAATCTCGCGACCGGCTGTCGCGAAATCTCCCTGGTCGCGAGCGACGCGGCCGAGCCAGATGTGCGGCATGGCGTCTTCCGGTCGCGCGTTTGCCGCATCCTGGAACTCGGTGCGCGCGAGGGCAAGGCGGCCGCCGCGGTACGCCTCCGTCCCGCGTCGCATGGCGGCGCTCGGACCGCCGCGCTCGAAGAAGTACCAGGCGGCCGCCGCCGCGACGAGAACGAGCAGCAGCGCACCGATCGGAAGCCAGGGAACGCGGGACCGGCGCGCCGGAACCCCCGCCGTCGTGACGACGGTCGGGGCGGCGGTGCCAGGCGCCGCCGTTGTCGCCGTGGTTGCACTTGCGCCGGCGCTCGCCGCCTCGGCACGTAATCCCTGGTCCAGCTTGGTGAACGCCTCACGCGCCGCATCGATGTCTGCGCTCGTGGGCCGATACTCGGTGCGCTTCACCCGATCGCGCGCGGCAAGAAAATCGAGCAGGGCGTGTGCCTGCTCGATGGAGATCATGTTCCGCTGTCGGAGCTCCTGAATGAGCGGTTGGCCCCCGAGGGCAGACCCGCCGAGCAGGGCGCGGAGGGCCACTTCGACGGCGTTCCAGATGTCGAGGATGTCGGCAGCGATCTCTTCGGCGTTCTGCGAGATGTCCACCCGCGCCACCAGCGGCCGCGCGGGGGCGAGTGCCGCCATTGCGGCACGGTGGTGCGCAGTGATCACCGCACGATGCGAAGGAGTCCGGCGTCCGCGCTGCCCCGGATGAAGCTCTCGGCGTTGTGGGTCGGGATCATGATGCCGGTGAGCGAGTACCCGCGGCGCGCCTCGTTATGCATGAACTCCTGAACGGTCCGTCCGGCCCACTGTTTGTTCGCATCGCGCATTTCGCGCACGATCTGCTCCCAGCTGCCCACGTACTCGCGTCCCTCGCGGGTCATGATGCGATGCCGGGGCTCGATCGGATCGCGCTGATCGGCGAGCTCACTCAACAGGGCGCCGAACAGCTCCAGCTGCCCTTGCTGGTTATCGCCGGCCCGCTGATCGTTGAACCGGCCCTCGATCTCGGACAGCATCTCGTCGACGTCGTCAGGCTCGCCGGCGAGCTCGGCCAAACGCTCATCCCATGGACGCAGCTCGGGATCATCGTCCTGGAGGCGGTAGATCGACTTTTTCAGCTCGACGAGGCGCCATATGCCGAGCTCGTCCCAGTGATCTTCCGGTGTCGTGCGGTCGAGGTGATAGAGCGCAGCTTCGTAGTCGCCCCGATCGTAGAGAATGTTGGCCAGATAGATGCGCGCCTCGGCGTGATCGTCGTCGATCTGCAGCGCACGCCGCAACATGGACACGGCGGAGTCCTCCTCGCCGAGCCGATGCTGCGTGTATCCCAGGAGCGCAACCCCCTCCGCCATCTCGGGCGCCTGCTGGACGGCAATCTCGAAGAATTCCCGCGCCTCGTCGAAGAGGCTCTCGCGGAAAAGCGCGCGTCCAACCTGGAGCATGAGATCGAGATCGTCGCGATAACCGAGCTCGAGGATACGGCGGAAGGTCTTCACGCCGGCTTCCTGCTGTCCGAACTTCATGAGGGTCTCGCCCAGGCCGGCAAGGGCGTCCTCGTGCTCCGGGTCGAGCACGAGCGCCTCCTCGAAGCTCCGGCGTGCCCACGCATATTCCTCCCGCGCGAGCCGGGCGTACCCCACCCCGATGTGGAGCTCTACCGAATGCGGATAGAGCGCCAATCCTTCGCGAAGCACCTCGAGCGCCTCCTCGTACTGCCCCTCGTTATAGAGCTGATGGGCGCGCTCGTCGTACTCTTCGGAACTCAGGAACGGGGAAGGCATGTCCAGCGGCACCTCCGACCGGAAGGGTAGGCCTCACGCCTATACTACCACGACGAAACCGCGAAGTTCAAGCAATAGAAGCGAATAGCTACTAGGAGGAGGGTTCCTCGCGCACCTTGAGTGGGTCAAGGGTCATGGGCCAGGGGACAGTTCCGTCGCTATGTCTGCCGCCAGCATGGCGTTGGCCTCCAACAATGCCAGATTCGCGCCGAGTGACCGTCCTCCTGTCTCACGCTCCACCGCAGCCAGCAAGAAGGGCGTAAGAGCGCCGCCGTGAACACCTTCGGATTGCGCGGCGCGGAGTGCGGTCTCGACCGCATCGTCTACCGCGCGACGCGGCAATGCCACATCAGCCGGTGGCGGCTGCACCACGAGCATGGCGGTATGCCGGCCGAGGGCTCGATGGGCGCGCCACATTGCCGCCACTTCCTGTACGGTTTCCGCACGCATCGGTAGCGGAAGTCCCGTCTCGGCGGCAAAGAACCCGGGCATCTCGCCCGTACGATATCCAATAAGGGAAACGCCCAGCGTCTCGAGTCGTTCCATCGTGGCCGGCACGTCGAGGATGGACTTTGCCCCGGCACTGACTACCAGCACAGGCGTGCGTGAGAGCTCCCCGAGGTCGGCGGATTCGTCGTACGTGACGCCGCCGGAAGCGCGGTGAACGCCGCCGATGCCACCGGTGGAAAACACCTCGATGCCGGCGACGGCCGCGATCGCGATCGCGGCGGCAACGGTCGTCGCCCCGTCGCTACCTCGAGCCATGGCCATCGGGAGATCGCGTGCGGACACCTTGCCTATGCCCTCGCGTCTGAGAAACCGCTCCAGCTCCGCATCCTCGAGCCCGGCCGTCGCCACACCACGCACCACGGCCGTGATCGCCGGGACCGCGCCGCGAGAAGACACGGCGCGTACCATCCGCTCGGCAGCGTCCCGATTCGCAGGGGCTGGGAGCCCCTGGGCCAACACCGAGCTTTCCAATGCGACGACGGGACGCCCGTCGCGCAACGCGGCCGCGACCGGTGCGAGGACGCGAACCGGGCCCCGGACGGAGCTAGCGTACGGCACGCAGCGTTCGCTCTCTCACTTCACGGAATTCCGCGTCGCGGTTCCAAATTGGAACGTTGGCGGCGTTGGCGACGGAAAGTCCAAAACGCGCGACGATCTCCGCCAGTTGCACCGCCCCGCCGAGATCGAAATCGGTCCGGTACGCGTCGGAAGGCTGATGGTACCGCTTCGCCGTGTAGTCCTCGTTTTGTTGAACGCCCCACTCCTTTGGCCGGCCGATGACATCCGTGCCGACGTCGATCGAAATGGCCGGGACACCGACCTTCGCAAAGGAGAAGTGATCGGATCGGTAGAAGTATCCGCGCTCCGGATGCTCCTCCGGCGAGATGCGCATCCCGCGTGATGCGAGCATGCGCCGGAGGGCTGGACCCAGGGACGATTTGTTCGCGCCCAGGACTTCCAGATCGCGGACGCGGCCGTACAAGTTGGGCGCGTCGACGTTGAGGTTGGCAATGATCTTCGCGACCGGTACCGTGGAGTTCTGCCCGAAGTACTCCGATCCCAGCAACCCCGACTCCTCGGCGGTTACGAAAGCGAACAGAAGCGAGCGTCGAGGCTTCGGCGAGTGTTGCGCGGCGCGAGCCACCGCGAGAAGCGTCGCCACGCCCGCGGCGTTATCGATCGCCCCGTTGTAAATCGAATCGCCGTCTACGGCGGGGCCAATGCCGAGATGATCCCAGTGCGAGCTGAATGCGACGTACTCATCCCTCGCCATGGCGTCGCGACCGCGGATGACTCCAATGACGTTCTCCGACTCGAGATGCTCGACCGCGTTGCGGAAAGCGATTTCCACCCGGATGCCGGTGGCAACAGGAGTGAAGTCGCGCGATTCCGCCTGCGTACGAAGCTGCGCAAGGTTCAGCCCGGCCTGGGCGAGGAGGGCAGTTGCGGCACTGTCGGTAATCCAACCCCGCACGCCGAGTGGAGCGGGAAGCTTGGGATCCCGTGGAAGCATGCGCTGCTCCTTCGCCCACGAGCCGACCACCGTGTGCCACGGGTAACCCGCGCGCTCCGTCGTGTGCACAATGAGCGCGCCGGCCGCGCCGCGCCGTTCCGCTTCTTCGAATTTGTACGTCCACCGTCCGTAGTACGTCATCGCGCGACCGCCGAACAGTTCAGGTTCATCCCGCGGTGCGGGAGGATCATTCACGAGGATGAGGAGCACCTTTCCGCGCACGTCGGCCGTCTTGAAGTCATCCCACCTATACTCGGGGGCAGTGGACCCATAGCCGACGAACACCAATTCTCCGCTCGCGACGCTCGTTTCGACTGCCGAACCCGCCCACACCACCACGTCCTCGGGATAACGCAGGGGGGCAGCGCCGGGTGGAATGTCACCTGCCGCGACCTGGACGTTTCCAAGACTGAACCCTGTGCGCGCACCCCGATTGTAGGTCAGCGCGCGAATCGTCGATCGCGTCGCCCCCACAATGTCGATGGGGACCTTCTGGAAATACGAGCCGCTCACCCCTGGCTCGACGCCGAACCCGCGCAGCTGCGCCGCGATGTATTCCGCGGCGAGCCGTCCGCCCCGTGTCGCGGGAGCGCGACCTTCGAGAAGGTCGGACGACAGAAAGCGAAGGTGTCCGTCGATCTCGTTGGGCGTGATCGGCATGGGCACGGCCGCGGATTGCGCGAGCACGGGGGCCGCGACACAAAGCGATAACAGAGTCGTGATGCGCATCGTGATCCCTATGTTGTGTGAAAGGCGCGTCTCCGTAGCTTGGCGAGGGGACACACGTTAAGGAAGGCGCGTCTGTAGATGGCGAAGATCTTGCCTTTACATGGCCGAGAACCATTCCCTATCGGAGATAAGCGTGTCAGAAACCGAACCGGTAACCACCACTCGCGGACGAACCGGCGTCGCAATTGGGATCCTCATCGTCACTCTGCTGACGCTCGCATTCTACTTCTATTGGCGGACCACCGGGGTACGCGATGAGAGCGGACGACGTCCCGCTCCGCCGAGAGAGGTTACCGATCTCACGTTGGGGATGACGGTCGTGGGGTAGCGGTTCACTCCAGGCGACGGCGCCCGGCGCGGGTTTCGTCGCGCGTCGGTCGAGTCCGGGTGGGGATCAGCGGCTACGACTACAAGGCCTGGCGCGGAAAGTTCTACCCCGAAGGTCTCGCAGCGCGACACTGGCTTCGATACGCCGCGTCGGTATTCGACACGATCGAGCTGAACGGAACCTTCTACTCGCTCAAGTCCCCAGACGTCTTTCGGCGCTGGATCGCCGAAGTGCCCCGGGGCTTTCTGTTCGCGGTGAAAGGGAGCCGGTTCATCACGCATAATCTCAAGCTCCGAAACGCGGAGACTGCGCTCGCGAACTTTTTCGCCAGCGGCGTGTTGGCGCTCGGCCGCATGACCGGCCCTTTTCTCTGGCAGCTCCCGGCGATGTACCGCTTCGAGCGCGAGCGCATCGCCGACTTTCTTGCCTTGCTCCCGCGCGATTCGGTTGCGGCCGCCGAGCTGGCGCGGAAACACGATCACCGTTTGCGGCGGGGCGCACTCACCGAAGCCGATGCCCGCATCCGCTACCGCCACGCCTTCGAGGTGCGGCATCCGTCGTATTTCACGGACGAGTTCGCCGATCTGCTGCGAGAGCATGACGTCGGGTTCGTCGTCGCCGACACGGCGGGCAAGTTTCCGTACGCCGAGACGGTCACCTCACGCTTCGTCTACGTGCGATTGCACGGGTCGCGGCAGCTTTACACGAGCGACTACACCGATGAGGAGCTCGCCGAGTGGGCCACGCGAATCGATCGATGGACGGCGGAGGGATTGGACGTGTACGTGTACTTCGACAACGACGCGAAGGTGCACGCGCCGCGAGACGCGGTGCGGCTTAGGGAACTGATCCAAACGAGGAACGAGAAACGAGGAAATGGCGGTTGAGCTTTCGCGAGAGCGACCGTCCAAGGCGCTTCCTCATTCCTCATTCCTCATTCGCTCGCGATGAGCTTTCCCTCGATCAACAGCCTGTCTGGCGCCGTCCCCACATAGCGGATCGGCCAGCAGGTCGTCAGCGTGAGCACGGGCTCGGCGCTCGAATAGAGGGCGGGCCTCCCGGCCCCGACGACCCGGCGCTTTGTCACTATCCAGCTCGAGCGGCCCGAGGCCGTCTCGGTGTGCACGGTGTCGCCGACGTGGAGCTCGCCGAGGGATGAAAAATGGCGATCGCGGTGCGCGGAGATCACGGCGTTCCCCCGGTCACCCGGAAACGCCGAGCCCGGGAGATGTCCAGGACCGGCGTTCAGCTCCGCATTGCCGACGCCTTCGACGACGATCTCATCGAGCCCGATCGACGGGATGATGAGACGGGCGACCGGCGCGCCGGTCGCAACTGGTGTGTGGCCCTCGCCGAAGTCGATGAGCCTTGACTGACGAACGGCACGCTGCGCCTCCGCGCGCTCCCAGGCTGCGCGCGCATCACTGCGCGCGAGCGCGCCACGCGCGTAGGTCGAGCCGGTGTGCAGGAGCAGCGCGCCGCCAAGGACATACAGCAGCGCGCCGACGCGGCGGCGCACGGTGCCTAACGTCTGCGCAGTGCGGCGCCGCCCGCGAGCAGCCCCATGCCGAGCAGGACCAGCGCCGGCAGCGGGGTCGCGGTGTTCGGGGCCGGAGCGCCTTCGCGGAACGCCGAGACCTCTTCCTGCGGGGCCGGCTCAGCAGCCGCGGGCGTCTGGATGACGACCGGCGGCGTGGCGGTGTCCTGCGGTGTCTGCGCGGCAACGGCGACGGCAGCGGAGTCTACCCACGCCTTCATGTCGCTCATGCGCGCCGCGGCGCTGGTGTCGGCCACCACCGCCCCGGCCTCGGCGATGATCTCGACCGGCGGTGCGGGACGCGGTGGCGGCGTGACCAGCCCCGTGAACTGCGCCGATGCGCCAGGGGCGGCGAGAAGAGCGGCGAAAATGACACTCAGGGTCGGAATGCGCACGACGGTAACCTCTCGAGGAGTTCAGCGCTCCGAGAAAGGGCATTTCGCGTACCAACGACCAAGGGTCCTCAGGGTCCTCAGGGTCCTCAGGGTCCTCAGGGTCCTCAGGGTCCTCGGGGTGCAACACCTTGAGCACCTCGCACCCTGAGGACCCTGAGGACCCTGAGGACGCTGAGGACCCTGAGGACCCCGTCTACCTTGGCCGTTCAGGCCACGCCTTTACAATCGCCTCACCCATCCGCGCGATTGTGACCTGCGCCTCATTGTCGATGCGCCAGCTTCGGTCCTCGTTGTCCTTCGTGAGCACGCAGGCGACGACGCGGGTTTGTCGGAAGAACAGGGCGCAGTCGGTCCTCACCTGATCGGTGCCACCCCATTTGTGCGCCGCGCGTGTCCCCGCGGCGTAGCGGAGCAGCAGCGCGGAGTTGTCGCCGTTCTCGAGCATGCGCAGCATCACCGAATCGGCGGAGGGGCTGACCGCCTTTCCGCGGGCGATCATCTCGAAGAGGGTCGCCATCTCGTTCGGCGTGGTCACCCCGAAGCCGTACTTCACCGAGCTGTCCATCGCGACGCTGGCGATGCGGAGAAAGCTCTTCGAGTGGACTTTCGTGTGCGGAAGTCCCAACGCCTCCATCTTCTCCCACACGCGGCGGATGATGATCCGATCGAGGATCAGATTCGTTGCCGTGTTGTCGCTCAGCGTCATCATCAGCCAGGCGGCGTCGCTCACCGTGAGCGTCGCGCCGGGCTTGAAGAACTGAAGCACGCCGGAGCCCGGAACCTGATCGATGGCCAGCACCGTGAGTGGATCATCGAGCGCGAGCTTCTTCTGCTCGATCAGGTCGAACAGAGTCACCAGAATCGGGACCTTGATGAGGCTGGCCGTCGAGAACGTTTCGTCGCCGCGCCGGTCGAGCCGTTCCCCTGTGTCGACGTTCCTGACGGCATAGCCGACTACGCCGCGATGCGCGCCCGCAAGCGAGTCGAGCGTGCGACGCAGCGCCGCCGTGTCGGCACGCTGGGGCGCCGCGGCGGGCGCGACCTGTCCCTGTGCGCAGGCGGGGAGCAGGAACACGATCGCCAACGGCGCAAAGCGGCGCCGCGAGCGGCCAGATCCGATCACCGGCCGGAGGGGACCGTCAGCCCGACTCGTCAGGCGTCGGGGAATTCGTCGGCCTTTCGGCTCTCGACGAGCTCCCGCTCACCCGACGTCTTGTCGTAGACCGCGAGCACCTTGATCGTCTCCCCGGCGTACGCGTCGAACGTCTTGCCGCCGCCTTTCTTGACGATGATCTCGTGGCCGTCCTCGAACCGCAGAACAACGACGGGATGCTCGCTGTTGACGTACTGTTTCCGGAGCTTCTTGGGAGCGGAAGGCATGGGGACTGGGTGAAGGTCGCACGAAGATATCCAGTTTCCGGCGAATGCGGAATGCGGACGGCAACACCCCACGGGGCATAGTCGTTTCACTCTTGACTTTCGAGGCCGGGCCGAGCACTCTATACAGAGTCTGTACTAAGACTCTGTAGTGAGTCAGCTTCGGGATCGCCTATGCCCGACCGTCCGCTGCTCCTCAAGGGAACCCTCGACCTCCTCGTGCTCAAGGCGCTCACGTTGCGCAGCATGCACGGGCTCGAGATCTCCGACTGGATCGATGAGCGGGCGGAAGGCGAGCTGGAAATCCTCGACAGCGCGCTGTACCAGGCCTTGTACCGCCTCGAGCTGCGCGAGCTCATTACCGCCGAGTGGGGGGTCACCGACAACAACCGCCGGGCCAGGTATTACGAGATAACCCCGGCGGGCCGCGCCCACCTCGAAAAGGAGCGCGCAAGCTGGCTTCGATACGCGCAGCGCGTGCAGGCGATCCTCGCCCTGCGGACGCGCTCGGTCTGACCCCGTGAGTGTCATGCTGCCTCCGCGCGTTCGTCGAGCGTTTCGGCTGTCTCTCCACCGGGGCGATCACGCCGAGGCCGACACCGACGACGAGATCCGGGCACATCTCGAGATGCGCGTTGCGACCCTTGTCGCGCGCGGCATGTCGCCGGCGCAAGCGGAAGCCGAGGCCCTGCGGCGATTCGGAAACCTTCCGGGTACGCGTGAGGCGCTCCAACAGACGGCCCGGCGACGTGAGCGGAGGCTTTCCCTCCTCGAGAGCGCGGATGAGCTGCGCCGCGACGTGGGCTATGCGGTTCGTCAGCTTCGCGCGTCCCCCGGCTTCACGATCGCGGTTGTCCTGACGTTCGCCATCGGCATCGGCGCCAACGCGGCCATGTTCGGCATCATCGACCGTCTCCTCCTTCGCGGCCCCGCGCACGTCCGTGAACCTGAACGGCTCGCGCGCTTCTACTACTCGGTCCAGGACCCCGGCAGGGGTGTTTTCACTGGGAGCCACGTCGGTTACGTCGCCTACAGTGTGCTGAAGGATCGTCTCCGATCGCTCGACGGGCTCGCGGCCTACTCAGCCAGTGAAGCGACGTTGGGTCGAGGAGCCGAAGCGGTCGAAATCCAGGAAGGACACGCCACTGCCGACTTCTTCCCACTGCTCGGCGTCCGGCCACACCTCGGACGCTTCTTCGGAGTCGACGAGG
>DATFBS010000117.1:0-5743 GCA_035253695.1 Gemmatimonadaceae bacterium | reverse complement strand
TTGCTTTGAATGGGATAGTCCCGCGAGTAGAGCGGTGGCTCTCCGCGCCCGCGATACTCGAGTTGCCACGGCTCCATCCACTCGGTGATGTAGTCCTTGCCGTGCTCGACGTGCCGTCCGCGCTCGACGACGAGCGTGCGCAGCCCGCGCTCGCAGAGCTCCTTGGCGGCCAGTCCGCCAGTGATTCCGGAGCCGACGACGATCGCGTCGTAAGGGTCGTTGCGCTGAGGAGACATGAAGGTCGAGTGAAAAACTGCTGCGAGTTACGAGCTACGAGCTGCGAGCTGCGGACTGCGAACTACGAACTACGAGTTGTTGGTGGTGGTATTTACCTCGCAGTTCGCAGTTCGCAGCTCGCAGCTCGCAGTTCGCAGCTCTTGCTTTCAGACCGCCCATGCGCGACCGATCTGCTCCAGCGGGACGCAGCCGTCGAAGCGCTCGGGCACGGCGACGTGTCGCAGCTCCTGCGTCGCGCCGATCTCCGATGTGTAGTAGCCGAGGACCGTGAGCTCCTTGATCGTGCGGAACCAGGGCACCTCGCGTCGGCCGGCCATTGGGGCGAACGCTTCGTTATCGAGGCGCGTCAACAGTGTGCGCTGCTCGTCGGCGGTGCATCTAATGAAAGCGCGGCCGCATTCTCGCTCAGCGCGGGCATCGAGGTCGGCGAGGCCATCGAGAACGCGCTTGCGGTCTTCGTCTCGGTAATGGCCGGCCAGCATCTTGTCGATGAAGATGTGGACCCCGGCGGCACGCGCGCCCGGCGTATCGGTCTCGGGAATGATGTGCTCGGCGATCGTTGCCACGAGCTCGGCTTGATCGCCCGTGAGTGCTCGCCACGTCCCATCCGCGCTTCGCGAGTCGCAGCCAGCCAGGACGCCCGCGATCGCCGGCGCGGAAAGGACGCCGCCGAGGAGCATCGCGGTGCGGCGAAGTGCCTCACGCCGTCCAATCAGATCGTCCGGGAGCCGCGGCTCGCTGCTCATCAGGTCTCGCGTGTAACGGGAAGCCAATACTTACTCGCCCGACGCCGGCCAGGGTAAGACCCTGGTCTTGGCCCGTTGGTGCGCGCGCTCTATCTTAGCCGGCCCACCGTCAGGATTCCCCGCTGCGCACGGTTCCCCTCCTCAACTCTGCCCTCTCCGGGCACTACCACGTCGACCGCGAGATCGGCGCGGGCGGGATGGCGACCGTATACCTCGCGCGCGACCTCAGGCACAACCGCGACGTCGCGCTCAAGGTCCTCAATCCGGAGCTGGGTGCCGTGCTCGCCGCCCACCGCTTTCTCTCCGAGATCCACGTCACGGCAAGACTTCAGCATCCCAACATCGTGCCGCTCTTCGACAGCGGCGACGCGGACGGGCTGCTGTTCTACGTCATGCCGTACATCCCGGGCGAGACCCTGCGCTCGCGCCTGACGAGAGAAAAGCAGCTGCCCATCGACGAAACGATCCGCCTGGCAACCGCGATCGCGTCGGCGGTCGACTATGCGCACCGGAGCGGCGTCGTCCACCGCGATCTCAAGCCGGAGAACATCCTCCTCCACGAAGGACAGCCGCTCGTCGCTGACTTCGGGATAGCGCTCGCCGTCACCGCCGCGGCCGACGCCCGCATCACGCAAACGGGACTCTCGCTGGGCACGCCACAATACATGTCGCCCGAGCAGGCCACTGGGGACCGCGTCATCGACCAGCGTACCGACGTCTACTCGCTCGGTGCCGTCGTGTACGAAATGCTCACCGGCGAGCCGCCCCACACCGGAACCACCTCGGGCGCGATCATCGCGCGCATTCTCACGGAACAGCCGCGAAGCATCCGCGCCACGCGACCGACGGTATCGAAGGACGTGGAGGCCGCGGTGCTCCGCGCGCTGGAAAAGACTCCCGCCGACCGGTGGCAGACCGCGCGCGCGTTCGCCGATGCACTGGCCGCGAGGGCGCGCGCAATTGGCGCGATGACCGGCGGCGTTACGGGAGCGCTCCATCTGCTCTCCCGCCCCGCGACGATCATCGCCGCCGCGCTCATCCTTGGCGGCCTCATCCTCACGTGGCTGACTCGGCAGCGCAGCGATGCGTCGTCGCTCACCTTCGTGATCGAGCCTCCGATGGTCAACGGCGTGCGTCAGCACGTCGGCGACTTTGCCCTGTCGCCCGACGGGCGGATGCTCGCGCTGGTCGCGGCGTCCGACTCGGGCTCGCAGGTCTTCCTCCGACGGCTCTCGGAGCCGAACGCCACGCCCGTGAGCGGAACCGAGTTGGCGTCGTTCGTTGCGTTCTCGCCCGACGGTCAGTGGTTAGCTGTCGCGACCTTCGAGGGAAAGTTGCTGAAGGTCCGCGTCGATGGATCGGCGACTCTGATCACATTGGCCGAGGGAATCGACTGGTACAGCGGCGTGGAGTGGGTCGACAACCAGACGATGGTGCTTGGCAGCTCACGCCCCGCCCGGCGCGGGCTGGGCCGCCTTGCCGCCACGGGCGGGACGATTCGGCCGGTAACGACGACGGAAGATTCTTTGCGCGCGCACGCCTTTCCGTACTTGGCCGCCGACCGGAATACTCTCCTCTTCACCGAGTGGGGACCCGGCTTCACCGAGGATGATTTTCTGGCGATCGGCTCGCTCGAGACCGGAGCGTATCACACCACGCCGCTTCGTGCCGCGCGCCCTGTTGGCATCGTGGGGCACCACGCCGTCTATACCGTTGGTGCAACGATCATGGCCGTGCCGTTCGACGCGAAGCGCCTGAGGCTGAGCGGTGATCCCGTGCGCGTGCTGGAGGACGTGAGCTTCAGCAACACGCGCTCTGTTCACCTCTCTTCGAGCGGCACCCTCGCGTACATCCGTGGCCAGGTGTCGAAGCGACTCGTTCTTCTCGAGTCCGATGCCCGCACGCAGACCATCTCCGGTGACGAGCACACCATCTGGTCCATTGGGCGCTTCTCTCCCGATGGCCGGCGAATCGCCCTCGATGTCTGGACGCCGAGTGGCGATACGTCGATCACGGACATCTGGACGTTCGATGTGAGAACGCGCACGTTCACCCGCGTCACGTCGTTAGGTAACGTCATCGAGCCCGACTGGACGAGCGACGGCAACGCGCTGTTGTTCACGACGTGGTTCCCGCGAAATGCCGCGATCTGGCGCCAGGTGGCCGATGGCTCGGAGCCGGCGGAGAGGCTCCTCGAGGTTCCCAATGGCGTCGCGCTCTTCCAGGCGACCGCGACGCCGGACGGGCGCGGTGTGGTCTTCTGTCAGGGCTCGAGGTTCATGGCCGCCGACCTGGTGGAGGAGCTCTTCTATCTGCCATTCCAGGGAAGTCGAACGCCCGAGAAGCTGGTGGATGAGCCGATGGGATCGTTCTGCGGCGGCCGCGTATCGCCGGATGGGCGGTGGCTGGCGTACACGGCGGTCGAAGGGGGGCGGCCTAACGTGTTCGTGCGCCGCTTCCGGAGCGGGGGCGGCCGTGTGAAGGTCTCGGAAGGCAACGGCGTCTACCCGGTCTGGTCGCGTGATGGCGCCCGCTTGTTTTACGCACACGTCGCCGCGCAGGGCGGCAGACGGTGGGCGGTGGCCGCGAGTTTGCGAGCGTCAGGCAACACCCTCGAGGTCGTGACTCGCGAGAGCCTCGTTCCGCTTCCGCAGACGCGCGCATTCGACGTGGCACCGGACGACGAACGGATTCTCGTACCGCAGCCGAGTACTGATCGGATTCAGCTCATGGTGACGACGAACTGGCTGCCGAGCTTGCGCGCTCGAGTTGCGGGCCGCGTGCGCGGCGATTGAGCGGAGGAGGGGATGACCACCGCGGCGCAATCGTTGAGCGCCCACGGTGGTCTCCGCCGATGGCTCAGCGCCGATCGCCGCGGTCGCCCTGTCCCTTCCTGGATTCGTTTTCGGCCTCGGTCTCCCGGTCTTTCGGGATCGAGCGGCTCACGTCGTCCTGCTCCGTGAACTTGCCCTCCTGATCGCGGCGCGCGAAGCGCTTGTCGTCATCGTTAGGCTCGATCAGCTCGCGGTCTCCTGCCATCGTATCCTCCCCGACGAAATGGACCTCTTTGCGGTGCACGGCACGTGCCACTCTCAACGCGTAGCCGAGGGAACGGTCATCGGGCTTCCGTTCGCGGCCTTGCGACCGCGCCGCAAGATCGCGGCGCTGATCAGCGTCACCACGGCGCCAATCGGAAATACCTCGACGAAAGTGATCCCGGCGTTGACCAACGGGTTCCTGTACATCTCGCGGAATCGCGCCATCTCGGCAGCCTTCTCCGCCAGCTCCTGCTCCGTGGCACCGGCCTCCCTCGCCTGTTGAAGCATGTATGCGCCGTATTTGTCAACGAAGTCGGGCGCGAACCAGTAATAGATGACCTCCCACGTCGTGACGTAGCAGACGCTCGCGACAAGCGTGATGAGGAGGCCGACACCGACTGCCCTCCCGAAGCTGATCGCGCCGCCGTAAATGTTGTCGCGGTACGAGCGGATGCCGAAGAACACCATCAGAAACGCGATGACCATCGTCGTGTAGCCGATGATCTCGGCGGTGTCGAACCCGATCCGGTCGATAAAGGCGATGTTGATCACCATCATGACCGCCAGGACCGCTCCGGCGAGGAGCCCGAAAACCCAAACGACGCGTGTCATCGCAGCACTCCGGAAGAGGTGAGGTGCCGGAGGGTAAAGGCGAGGCGGTTCGTTGTCGTCACCCTTTCGGATGATTTTTCAGGTTTCGGCGAAGAATCATCCGATCTGGTGAGGTCGAAGCCTGTGCGCGCGCAAACGGCCGCGAGAACTGCAACCGGAACTGCATCGGGAAAAGCGTGCGACGCGGATTGCGCGGATGTGCACGGCAAACACTGCGCGGAACCGGCAACGACAACTGCAAAGCCCGTTGGAAGGGCTTTTTGTGAAAGCCCATGCTCGCGCGCTAGCCTCGCTAGGCGCAAGCTGTTGCAGTTCCCAAGGTCTTTGCAGTTGCCGTATCCGTGCCGTTTTGCTGTTCAATCCGGCTAATCCGCGTCCCACGCTTTTCGCGATGCAGTTGGCATCTACGTGGCGCGAGAAACTCGACAGCGGGGCAACCGCGGAAGAAAGTGTGTGCCACGATAGTATGGGCGCGCCGATTCCGTGACGATACCGCTAGGGTTCGGGCGCACTCGCCCGAATCGTACCGCAGGGGGGGTATAGGGCATATGATCTGCAGCGAGCTGTCACTCACGGCGGGCGCACGGCGACGCCCACGGTCGCCGCCGACACCGGTAGGGCTGAGGAGATCACGGCATGGCCTATGTGATTCGGTACGCGCGGAGCCGCCGGCTGCTGCTCCCTAACGGCGAAGCATCGTTCTCAAAGCGATGCACGTGGTCTCGCCTCACGCTGCACCGATTGTTCCTGACCCTCGCCGCTGTCACCCTCGGCTGTGCCGGTGCGCCGGCGTCGAGTCGCTCAAGCGGCAATGGCGAACAGCGCGGGAGAGGCATCATAGGCAGCTCTTCGGCCACGCCTATCCGCACCGACAGTCTCGAGTACCGTCCCCAGGGAACGCCGCCGCGGCAGTACATCGTGATCCGGGCCACGTTCACAAACGTCAGTAACGACACCACGTACCTCGGATGGTGCCGTGCACCTACCCTCCCTAATTACGCGCTCGAGGACTACTCGGCGGGCACGTGGAGTAGACCTCCTGGCATTTACGGACTCACGTGCCTGGACGAGGGGATAACTCCGCTCATGCTGGCGCCTAGCGAATCGCAC
>DATFBS010000116.1:0-39501 GCA_035253695.1 Gemmatimonadaceae bacterium | reverse complement strand
CGGTGCAAGGCATGCGTAGAACTCAAAGCATGGCCGCCATTCGTCCCGTCGCACGCGGGCCCCACATCGAGACGCCCGACGAGGGCCTGGAACGTCTCCGTCGGGAGATACACGCGGGGTTGCGCGCGAATCCCAAGACGCTACCGCCCAAACTTTTCTACGATGACACTGGCGCGCGACTCTTCGAGGACATCACCAGGCTCGACGAATACTACGTCACGCGCACCGAGCGTGAGATCATGGAAGCGCACGCCAAAGAGATGGCCGACCTCATCGGGCCCAACGCACTGGTCATCGAGCCGGGCAGCGGTGAGGCGATCAAGGTGCGCGTGCTGCTCGACCATCTCGAGCATCCAGCCGGCTACGTTCCGATCGACATCTCCGCGGAACAGCTCACGCGCGTCGCCGGCGAGCTGATGGAGGAGTATCCGAGCCTCGACGTCATTCCGCTCGAGGCAGACTTCACGCGCGGACTCTGTCTTCCCGAGTTGCCGGATACGACGCGCGACGCACGGCGCATTGCGTTCTTCCCCGGCTCCACGATCGGCAACCTCCACCCGCCGCAAGCGGTGGCACTTCTCCGCGAGATCGCGCGAGTCGTTGGCCGGCGCGGAGGCTTGCTGGTGGGGGTCGATCTTCGAAAGGACCCCACCATCCTCCACGCCGCGTATAACGATGCCCGCGGTGTGACAGCCGCGTTCAACAAGAACGCGCTGGTGCGACTCAATCGGGAATTCGGCGCCACGTTCGATGTCGATCGCTTCCGCCACTATGCGTATTACAACCCGGTCGCGAATCGCGTCGAGATGCACCTCGTCAGCCTCGAGACGCACGAGGTCATCGTCGATGGAGAGCGCTTCCTCTTCGAGCAGGGGGAGCCGATCTGGACGGAGTCGTCCTACAAGTACTCTCCGGCCGAGCTCGAGGGATGTGCGCGTGAGGCCGGGCTCGTGCTGCGGCAACTGTGGTGCGACGATCGGCGATGGTTCATGGTGGGGTTCTTTGAGATCTAGGAGTTAGGGGTCAGGGGTCAGGGATCAGGGGGTGTCAGGGAATGGGTTTGGGGAGAGAACGGCAACGACTCTCCTACAACCCTTCCCCTGACACCCCCTGATCCCTGACCCCTGACTCCTAACTCCTCCTAGTCTATCCGTGCCTTTCTCACCACGCTCCAGCCGCCGTTCCGCCTCACGAGCTGATACGCCTGCTCGATCCGGAACCGGTTGTGCTCTCCAGTCGCGGGCGTGTCGTACCGATCCGCCAGCAGATGGGTCTGCACCGAATCCCCTGCCATGGCGAACACCTCGGAGAAGCGCACGACGTATCCCGGCAGGTCCGCTCGGCACACGGGCGTCCGTGTTGGAGCGCGCCGCTGCGGCGCGCACTCACCCTTGGTGACGCCGGTGCTCCGCAGGGCCGCACGGACGTCGGCGCCTAACGCTCCTCCGGGGCCCTCCCCGCCGAGGCGTGTGAGCATGGTCGTGTCGACCAGCAGGGAAAGGCCGGGGTCGATATCGAACGCGCCGCCGAGCGACGCGGCGTAGATCTTCGCCCGCTCTGCCGCCGACAGCTGCGCGACCTCGAGCCCGCGCCCGCGCGCGTACTTGGTCGTGTCCTCCCCGCATGCCACGAGAAGGACGAGCCAGAGAGCCTTTCGAGCCGAGAGTAAGTTCATCCAGGATTCGACGACTCAGGGGGCCGGGAGTCAATTCAAACTTCTGCTGCGAGCTCGCAGCTCGCAGCTCGCAGTTCGCAGCTCGCAGCTCGCAGCTCGCAGCCTTTAAGATTCTACTCATGCCAACAGCGCTGATCACTGGTGCAACTCGCGGACTCGGTCATGCCCTCGCCTTCGATTTCGCGCGGGACGGGTATACGGTTTACGGCACCGGCCGTAGCGAGGAGGGACTCGCCGCGCTCGGCAAGGAAGCCCGCGACGCAAATCGCGACGTCCGTCCACTTCGCGCCGACGTCGCGACCGAGCAGGGCGCCGAGGCTATCCTCCAGCGACTGGATGCCGATTCGACGCGCCTCGACGTCGTCGTGCACAACGCCGGCGCGCTGGGCGACCGCGTGGAGCTGGCGAAGTATCCGCTCGAGACGTGGGATGAGGTCGTTGCCACCAACGTTCGCGGCCCCTTTCTGCTCACGCAACGGCTGCTACCGAAGCTCGCCTCGAACGCCGCGGTGATCTTCGTCTCGAGTGGCATCGTCGAGAAGGCGCGACCGAGGTGGGGAGCGTATTACGTCTCGAAGGTGGCGGTCGACGCGGTAGCAGCCACGTACGCCGTCGAGCTGAAGTCGCACGGAATCCGCGTCTTCGTCGTCAATCCGGGGCCGCTGCGCACGGAGATGCGCGCCGATGCGTTCCCCTCGGAGGACCCCGCGTCAGTGCCGGCGCCCGAAGAGCGAACCGGTGTCTTCCTTTGGCTCGCGCGTAAGGCAGGGCTCGAGCTGACGGGGACGAGGTATGAGGCGGAGGAATTCTCAGCGCGAAGGCGCTAGAGGCGCTAGAGGCGCTAGAGGCGCTAGAGGCGCTGGGGGCGCTGGGGCGACTGCAGTTCAGCGCCTTCAGCGCCTTCAGCGCCTTCAGCGCCTTCAGCGCCCTCAGCGCCTCTAGCGCCCCAGCGCGTCCGGCTTACTCGATATTCCCCAACGCCCACGCCGCCATCCGCCGTACCTCCGGATCCCGGTCTTCACGCAGCAGCGCAGTGAGCGCCGGGATCGCGGCCGGGTCCTCGATCTCCCCCAGGGCCCACGCGGCGTTGATGCGGACGAGTGGGTCGGCGTCCTTCAGCGTTCGCTCGAGCGCGGGGATCGCGCGCGAGTCCTCGATCTCGCCGAGTGCCCACGCCGCTGCCGCGCGGACGGAGGATTCCCGATCCTCCAGCGCACGGGTCAACGGGTCGATCGTGCTCGGGTTCTCGGCGAATCTCAAACCGATGGCGGCTGACTCACGAGTCACAGGATTCTCGTCGCGCAGGGCCGTCACCAGCGTCTCGACCGCCGCACTTTGCTGCGTCCGACCGAGGAGCGGCGCGACGAAGCGGCGAACGCAGGGATCGGGATCGCCAAGCGCCGCCCGCAGCGGTGCGATCACTTCTCGTCCTTTCGGCGAGCTCGCCGCGAACCGCACCAGCTCCATGTCTCCTGAGCCTCGTACGCGGAGCGGCGTTGCCGGCCCCACGTACTGCCAGTTGCCACTCCACATCGCGCCGCGTGAAGCGAGCTCGCAGAGGATCGGATTCGCGTTCCGCACCGCCGCAATCAGCGCTGCCACGTTCTCCGCGTCATCCCGAGCGGCAGGCGACGTGGCGCGCATCGTAGGGCCCTGATCGGGAGTGACGATTTCATCCGTGATCACGATCGCCTTCCCCATCACCACCGACCGGGCTGCTCGCGGCGTCACCGTGACCGACACGACGCCTGCGCCAACGACCAGCGCGGCGATGACCAGCGGAGCCGCCGCTCCAGTTCGCGTTCTCATTTTACCGTTTCCCCAATGCCTGGGCCGCGATTTTCCGCACCTCGGGATCCGCATCCTTCAGCAGCTCCACGAGCACTTCGATAGCGGCCGTATCTTCGATTTCCGACAGTGCATGGACCGCCGTGTAGCGCAGCGCGTTGTCCTGGCCGCGGGCAAGCGCGGCGAGCGCCCCAACCGACGCCGGATCACCGATCTCGCCGAGTGCGTGTGCGGCAATCTTCCGCACCTCACGATCCTGGTCGCGGGTGGCCTCGATGAGAGCCGGCGGGGCTTCACCGTTGAGGTCGATCTCACCAATCGCCCATGCCGCCTTGCGGCGCACGCCGACATTGGCGTCGGACAGCGCCTTCGCGAGCGCGCCAACCGCGCTCGCATCTTCGATCTCACCAAGCGCCCACACGACCGTCTCGCGCACCTTCGGCTCTCGATCGTCGATCGCCGCCGACAGGGCGGCCACCGCGCCCGGGCTCTCGATCTCGCCTAACGCCCACGCCGCCTGGGACCGAATCTCGGCGTTCTCATCCTTGAGGAAGGGCAACAGATGCTGCACGCCCTTCGGTGACTCGATCTCCCCCAGCGCCCACACGGCTGTCTTGCGCACTTCCGGATTCGAATCCTTGAGCGCGGCACCCAGCGCCTCGACAGCGGTCGCGCTCTCGATCTCGCCTAACGCCCAGGCGGCCATCCGCCGAACTTCATCGTCACGATCCGAGCGCAGTGCGTCGGAGAGGGCCGGCACGCCCGCCGCGTCCTCGATTTCGCCGAGCGCCCACGCCGCCATCCGCCGGACCTCGACACTTTCGTCGGTCCGCAGCGCCCTGCTCAGCGCCTCGACTGCACGCGGATCCTCGATTCCCCCGAGCCCTTCCGCCGCGGCGAGCCGCACCAGCGGATCGGCGTCGGTCAAGGCCGCAGCCAATCCGGCCACCGCGCGTCCATCCGTCAAGCTCCGCTCATGCTTGTCATGCGGCTCTGGCTGCTTCGACTGTGGGTCGCTCAGCGGTTGGTACGGCTGCGACGGCTGGGAGGGCTGCGGTGGAACCGGCGCCTGAATGTCGAGGCGGAACGCCACGTCGCTCGCGTAATCCGCCGCCACGCTTTTCGCGACCTCGAGGCTCGCGGCGACGCCGCCGACGATCTCGTTCTTCAGCGCATCGAGGTCCCCGGCCAGGTTCTCGAACGCCGAGCTGACGGAGCCGGTCACGCCCACACCATCACCCTCACCGGATCCGACACCCACACCCATGCCCCCCGCTTCCTTGTCGATCGACATCTCGTCGTAGACGACCGTATCCTCCATCGAATCATCCTGCGCGTCCGCGACGGGCGCTGGCGCCATTGCCGCCAAGGGCATGGCGATCGCCGCGACGAACACCGCGACCGCGAACGAGCGAACCCGCGATGGGGCGCGCCGCGGTGCGATCGGGTCGAGGATCGCGAGCAGCCGTCCCTCGAAGTCGGAGCGCTGTGCCATCGGCAAGGCCACCGCCGGCGAGCGCGATGTCCCGGCGTTCCGCACGATGTCGAGCAGATCATCGGCGTACGTGGATGCGGTCATGCCGGCGCGAATCACCAGATCGTCACACGCGCGCTCGCACTCATCGCGTAGCTTGCGGGCCGCGCGCCACACGAGCGGATTCATCCAGTGCAGTGCGCACGCGATGCGCGCCACAAGACAGGTCGCCACATCGTTGCGGCGCACGTGCGCCAGCTCGTGGACGAGCACTGTCAGGCGCCGCTCTTCACTCCAGGAGGTCGCGACCGGGGGCATCACGATCGTCGGACGGAGGATGCCCAACGTGACCGGCATGCCGACGTCGGTGCTCTCATAGAGACGCACCGTGCCTTCGACACCGGCCATCTCCTGCGCATCCTTGAGCAGCTGACGCCACGACGGGTCACGTACCGGTACGGCGCGTCCCACGAGCCGACGCGCTGCGATCGCTCCGATCGCCAGACGCGCGAGCAGCGCCATCGCGATCACGATCCACAGACCGACGAATCCTTCAGCTGGTGAGATCGCCGCGACCGTCGCGACAGTGCACCGCGAGAACAGCGGGCAGGGATCGGCCGCCGGCGCCGCAGGGTCGCTCGTGCCGGAGACCAACCGGGCCGCGAGCTCTTCCGCGTCGGGTAAGGCCGCGTCGTTACTGGCGAAGACGGCGGGCTTCGGGCGCCTCGTCTCGACGTTCTCGTGAGGCGCCGCGGCGGGTGCGGGCGGTGGCGACACCGGCTCGAGGGATGGTGCTGGCACCGGCACGACTTCGAGCCGGGGCAGCACCGCCGAAAGGACAGGAAGCGCCAGGAGCACCACGATACCAACGGCCCAGGCGACGTGCCGCGCCTCGGCCGACGCGCCACGCATGAGGCGCGTGACGATGAAGATCGCGATGAGGAGCAGCGCGCCCTTCGCGCCGGCGTCGATCATCGTCGGGATCCAGCTCACGAAGCGCTCCATTAGCGTCCCTCCTTCTTGGCCTTGCCGATCCGATCCGAGAGCCGCTCGAGCTCGGCGGGGGTGAGATTGGCGTCAGACATCTGCACGAGTGCCACCAGCGCCTGCTCGGCAGATCCGTCGAAGAACGTGTGCACGAGATGCTTGAGCGCGGCGAACCCGGCCTTCTGGGTAGGGATCGCCGGCAGATAGACATAACGGGGCCCGTCCTGCTTGTGCTTCACGAGGCCCTTGTCCTCGAGGACGCGGAGGGTGGCCCGCACCGCCGAATAGCTGGGCGGGTCGGGCATGCGCTCGATGACTTCATTGACGGTGGCTTCACCGCTCTGGTAGAGCGCGTCCATGATCTCGCGCTCTCGGCGGGGGAGCTTGGTTTGGGGCAGGACCATGAGGAATCCCGGGCTGTGGAAATGCTAGATATCTAGCAGGCTGCTAGCTATCTAGCAGGGCCCCAATCCCTAGTCAAGTAAGAGTTGTGTAAGCCGAGGGGTCAGGAGTCAGGAGTCAGGGATCAGGGGGTTGCAGGTGAAGGGGATCGATCACGCTTATGGCGAGACTTCCCTTACCCTGACCCCTTCCCTGATCCCTTCCACTCGTGATACGCAGCTACCGCGACCTTAACGTCTGGCAGCTCGGGGTCCGTCTCGTCCTCGAGTCCTACAGAGTAGGGCAACAGTTGCCAGCAGACGAACGATTCGGTTTAACGGCCCAGATTCGTCGCGCGGCTGTGTCGGTCCCTGCGAACATCGCCGAGGGGCATGGGCGCTCATCGCGAGGCGATTATCGCCATCACGTGTGGATCGCCGTCGGCTCACTGCGGGAACTCGAGACCCTGTTTGAGATCGCTATCGTCCTGAAGTACGTCGACGAGAACTCACTCACGAGGGTGCGTGGGTTCTGCGACGAGCTCGGCCGCATGCTAACGCGCCTCGCCAAGCGCCTCGAATCCCCAACTTCCCGCCGTTCCCTAGAACCCCCTGATCCCTGACCCCTGACTCCTGACACCTAGTCAATACGCCGAAACCTGACCCCCGACACCTCCACCGCAATCGCGCGATTCCCCTCGAACGTAAACCGCGCCACACTCCCCGACCCCGTCAGCTCCACCCGAAGCGCATTCTGGGCGCCATCGAACACCTCCACCGCGCTCCAGGCCGCACCGGCGCGCGCCTCGAGCTTGCCGTTCACGACGCTGAACACGAGACGGCCGTAGAGGTCGTTCTCGTACGTGCCCGCATACGCTTCGAGGGGGAACGGCAAGGTCTGCGGCCTCGCGGCGCGGCGGGCGCGGTCGGCTGCCACACGCTCACGAAATCCCTCGGCCTCGGCCCGTATGCGGGCGAGCGAGTCGGCCGTGAATCCCTGCCCGTTGATCAACTGCGAATACACCGCTCGCGCCGCCAGCTCGGCCAGCGCTGATCCGGTCCCATTCTCGTTCGTCATGACGATCACGCCGATGCGCCGCTGCGGCATGAACGACATGCTCGTGCTGAATCCGAGGAAGCCGCCCCCGTGTGTCAGAACCGTATCGGCGCCGACCGTGCCGATCTGCCATCCGAATCCGTAACCGTTCACGGCGAGCCCGCGCGCGTTGGCGCGCACCGTCGCCTGCCGCCGATGCGTCTCGGCGATGGCGCTCGCCGAGAAGATGCGGCGGCCGTCGACCACCCCGGCATTGATGTGCGCTTCCAGCCAGCGGGCCATGTCGGCGGCGGTAGACACGAGCCCGCCCGCTGCCTGCATGTTCGCATCGCCCTTGCCATAGTGAGTGCGCGCGAAGCCCGTCGGCTCCCGGCGATACGGCTGCGCCAGACGCTCGCGCGGCATCCGGGAGATGTAGGCGCTGGTGCTCGTCATGCCTAACGGCCCAAAGATCAGGCGCTGCAGCACTTCCCGCCAGCTCTCGCCGAGCGTGGCATCCATCGCCAACGCGGCGACGTTGTACCCGACGTTGCCATAGACGTACTCGCGCCCCGTTTTTGCGGCCGGCTGCGCGGCCAGCAGCGCGAGGAGCCGATCGTTCGTGTGCTCGCCGGTATAGGCGGTTCGGAAGACGATCGGGCCGTCGTTGTCGATCCCGTGCGTATGCGACAACAGCGAGCGAAGGGTGATCGAATCGGGATTGAGCGGCGATTGAAGCTTTGCGGTCGGCAGGTAACGGCTCAGCGGCGCATCGAGATCGAGCCGACCCTGCTCATCGAGCAGCACCGCGGCGAGCCCGGTGAACGACTTCGTGGTCGACGCGATGTAGAAGATCGTCTCCGGCGTGACCGGCCGTTGCGCTTCGACATCGGCCCACCCGAACCCCTTCGCATAGATGACCTGCGTGTCACGCACCACCGCGACCGACATGCCGGGCGCGAGGTCGAGCGCGAAGAGCTGCGAGAGGGTGGAGTCGAGACTCGTGGTGCTCGACGTGCTCGAGGTGCTCAAGGTGCTCGAGGGCGCGGCCGAGTACTGTGGGCTTGCGCAGCCAACCAGTGCTGCGATCACGGTCAGGCGAAGCATAGACAGTGAGTCGGGAGATAGAGGAGATCGAGGGGACAGTCTCCTTCAATATTGACGGCTAGGCGTCCGCCGGTCTTGAACGGATGAAACCGGCGTATGCCCCGGGCGTTAGCCCGGTGCCACTCCTGAACGACCGGCTGAGGTGACTCTGGTCGGCGAAGCCGGACTGGAAGGCGATCGTGGAAAGCGGCAGCGAAGAGGATGCGATGAGATCCGCGGCGCGCGTCACGCGACGACGCTGGAGGTATGAGACGACAGAGGAGCCGAAAAACCGGCGGAACTGCCGAGCCAGGTACACCGGGTGTACGCCCGCCCGCGCGGCGATGTCGCGCACGCGCACGCCGGAGCCCACGTCATCCATCTCCTCGCGGACCTGCGAGAGCCACCCTGGGGGCTCGGCACGCGTGTCATCGACGACCTCGCGAAGCGAGGAAAGCACATCCGTCACGCCGCGCTCGAGGATCACCTCGTCGTGTGGGCTCTTCCGCGCGACCGCCAGCAAACGCAGGAAGGCAGGCACCGCGGGACCGGCGTGCGTCCACCGCCACTGACGCGCCGCCGGCTCCCACTCGCGAAGGGCCGCCGCCTCGGGGGCCGTTAGGCCTATTTGCAACGTGCGCGTGCCGCGCTCGCCGAACTGGTCGGCGTGCTCGGTGTCGCCGGGCTTGACGACGATGCTCAACGCTCGCGCGATCTCCTGCGATCGTCCGACCGTCTCCCGCAGCGATCCCGCGACGACGAGCGTGACCGTCGTCTCGGCGTGCGCATGCCGCGGCTGCACAAGTCCCGGCTGGTATCGGACCTCCCGCACACGAATCACTTGTACCGGACCCCGCGTTTCATCACCAGATCGACGCTCTGCAACAGGTCAATGTACCGCAACACGTCACCGCGCACCGCGATAATGTCCGCGTACTTCCCTTCGCTGATCGTCCCCACGTCACGATCGACCTTCATCGCCACCGCCGGCCAATAGGTCGCGGCGCGAATGGCGGTCATCGGGTCCACCCCCAGCCGGTTCACCCACACATCCAGCTCGTTCCATGTGGCCATGGAGTGGAACTTCATGGGAATGCCGGCGTCGGTACCAATGAGAAGCACGACACCGGATTCCCGAAGCTGCGAGAACTTTCGCTGCAGCGTCGGCCGCCGACTCGGCGTCATCTGAAAGTACGACAGGCGCTCGGGGTGCTCGAGCGAGCGGCGAATGTCGGCGATGATCGAATCGGGCAATCCTTCGTGCCACGAGGGGTCGTCGAGCTTCTCCGGGTTGTCGCGAACGTACTCGTAGTTGAACAGCCCCTCGATCGTTGGAGTCCAGAACAGGGGGCCGGCGTTGCCGCGCGCCGTTCGCTCGCGAATCATCGCCACGATGTCCGGCGGATACTCGGCCGCCGTGGCCAGCCCGGTATGCTCGAAGTCATCGACCCCCGCGGCCAGGCCGCGGCGGATCTCCTCCGGACGATGGGAGTGCGCGACGACCGGAAGCCGACGCGCGTGTGCCTCCTCGACCACGGCGCGCACCTCTTCCATCGTCATCTGATCCTGGTCGATCAGCTTGATCACGTCGACGCCCGCATCGGCCAGCCGCTTGACCTTCGCCCGTGCGTCGTTAGGTCCCTTCACGCCCCAGCGAAACGCTTCCGTGCCGGGATACGGCTCGTGCTGGATGAAGGGTCCCGAGACGTACAGCGTGGGACCGGGGATCTTCCCCGCGTTGATCGCATCGCGCACGCTGATGCTCGCCTCCAGCGGTGCGCCCAGATCCCGAGCGCTCGTGACCCCCGCGAGCAAGAGCTGCTTCGCCGACGCCGGCATGATGACACTCGCGAACAGCGACGGATACGTCCGGTCCCAATGCGCGTAGTCCGCGTGCCCGTTGATCATCAGGTGGACGTGCATGTCCCAGAGCCCGGGCAGCACGCTCATTCCTTCGGTGGAGATGACCTCGGCGCCGGCCGGGACCGCCAGTCGTCCCAGTTGCCCCACCGCCTCGATGCGCTCGCCGCGGACGATGATCACCGAGTTGCGCAGCGGAGGGCCCCCGTGGCCGTCGATCAGCGTTCCGCCGACGAGCGCCTTGAGTGGTGCGTTCTGCGCCAGGAAGACCGAGAGAAGAATGGTAGCGAGCATGTGTCAGGACGTTCCGTCGATCAGCGCGCGCAGCCGGGGGAGCTCGGCATAGAGATTCTTGCCCGGGCACCGCGTCGATGCGTAGTCCTTGTGCGCGCCTAACCGCTCACCCGGAACCTTGAAGCGCCGCGCGAAGGACGTCACGAGCGATTCCAGCGCTCGCATCTGCGCCTCGGTTACCTGCTCGTCCTCGAAATTGCCTTCGACGACGATCAGCAGGTGGCCGGTCGGATCATAGGGCGTATTGCTGTCACCGACGTACCGCCACGACCGAGCTTCACCAACCGTCCCATCCACCGCGATGTAGTAGTGGTAGGGGACATCGGCCCACGCCGGCTTCTTGCGTCCGTCGCCGAGGCTGTCGTCACGCTGAGAAAACGCCTGCAGACCCCGAAGCTTGTCGGTGAGCGACCGTGTCCGGTCCTGGCGCGTTGCCGTGTGATGGATGGTGATACGCTCGATGCGATGTTCCCGCATCGGGAGAACCGGATCGCGCGCACCCCATTCCGCCCGGCCGACGATGGGAACGTCAGCGCGTGTGGGGGCTGGTCCCCCCCGTGAGGCGCACCCGCTCGAGAGAGCAGCCAGGCCCAACGCAACGAGACATGAAGCGCCTTTGATCATCACTCAGCCTCGGCAGTGAAAGAGCGAGAGACCTTCGACGGGCTCGTCCGCGGTCAGCTTCGCCACGATTTCTCCGACCACGGTCGCGAACTTGAAGCCGTGACCGGAGCATGGGCTCGCGACAATGGCCTCGGGATGCACGGGATGCCGATCGATCACGAAATGGCCGTCCGTGGTGTTGGTGTAGAGGCACACCGCGCGATCGCGCAGCTCCCCCGCGGCATCGGGGAGGAAGCGCTCCAGCAGCGTACGAGCGCTCGCATCCTCCTGATCGCTGATCGTGCGCCGAACGCGCTGCGGGTCGGTGCTTTCTCCATCATGATGCACGGCGATCTTCACCCCATCGCCGAAGTCGGGAATCGTGTAGAACATTCGCTCCGAGGTCTCCCACAGCGCGATCGGAAGACTGTCAGGCGAAAAGTCTTCTGCGCGGTCTCGCGGCGCGAACCAGTGCTGCATCTGCCGCTCGATCCCGAGCTGAATCTGCGCCCCGTTGAGAAACTCGGGAAGCCACGGGCCAAGCGCGAGGACGAGCCGGTCGGCGACGTGTTCGCCCACCGCGGTCGCGACACGCACCGCCCCTCCCTCCACGCGCCACGTCAGCATGGGCTCGGTGGTGCGAAGCTCGGCACCGTCACGCGCGGCGCTGCGGAGCAAGGCGCGAACGCAGGCCTCCGGGAACAGCACCCCCGCGCGCGGCTCGAGAAGCGCAACCGCCTGTGGCTCCGGGGCAAGCGCTGGAAATCGGTTGCGTAGCTCGGACGACGTCAGCAGCTCGTAAGGCAGCGCATGTCGCTCCGCGGAAGCACGTGCGCCGCGCACGAGTGCGCCCTTTTCAGGACCGACCATGAGCCCGCCGGTGCGAACAAACAGCTGCTCGCCGACCTCACGTTCGAGCTCCTTCCACAGCGCCGTGGCGCGTTGCACCAGCGGGACGTATGCGGGATGCTCGAAATACGCCTCCCGAATGATTCGCGTACGGCCATGCGTGGAGCCGTGCGCGTGCGGAGGCGCATAGCGATCGAGGCCTAAAACGCGAAGGCCGCGGCGCGCGAGCTCGCGCGCCGCGGCACTGCCCATTGCGCCGAGGCCGGTGACGATGACGTCCCAGCGCTCGGGCACTGCTCAGCGCTGGAACCTGATGCCCAGGCCGATCAATGCGTTCGCCTCATCGACCATCACTTTCTTGAAGCCGACATCGAAGGCCAGTCCGTTGGCCAGACCGAACGATACGCCGCCTCCCAGCGCAAAGCCGGTTCCGCTCTCGGATTCTTCACCTTCTACCGTCCCGCCGACATCGAACGTCGTCCGACCCCAGAAAAAGGCTGGCTCCACGAATGGGGTGATCGTGACTGTCCCACTGCGGGCAACGAGTCCCACCGGAACCCCGACGCCCACCGAGAGACCTCGGCCGCCGACGTCGAGCGATAGCCCTCCCTCGTTAATGGAGATCATGTCGCCGTTCGAAAAGCCCGCGCTCGCGTTGAGACCCATGATGAAGGATTGCCCAGCCTCGCCGACCGGATTGGCCACGAGTGGCGCGGCGAATCGCGCGCCCAGCATGAAGGCGCTCTTGCATTCGACGTTGGCACCGCCGGCATCACACGTGAAGTCCACCAGGCCACCCGTGAGGCCAAGACTGGCGCGACCCATTGGGATGTCGATTCCGACTCCAAAGTTCCGGCGGCCGGCGTCCCCTTCCTCGCTCATGCTGCCAAAGAGGAAATTGAAGCCGACGCCCGTGTTTTGTCCGCCAAGCCAGCTCGCGGGAAGCGTCGTCGGTAGCGCGCCGAAAGGGGTCGTCGTCGCCGCGAGGCATGCGGCCAACGCGTCCAGATCCGCCTCCGCTTCCGACTCATCGACTGGAATACAGAAGACCTGGCCCCCGGCGGGCCGGGCCGTGAACAACACCGTGAGGGCTATGCAGAGCGTGACGTACTTGATGCGCATGGGGTCTCCGATGCGGTAAGTTGCGTGGGGGCCGCGACGGCGCGGCACCCGCATGATAGAGGGTCCGCCCTCTGGCGCAATCCCTCCGATGACATCCACTTCCGACGTCTGAGCCCTGACGTCCCTGGATTGACTCTATGACAACCGGTTTGTACCGCAGCACCGCCTTCGCCCTCGCCCTTCCGGCTCTTTCCGCCTGCAGCACCATGCGGGAGATGTTCCCGTCGCGTGAGGAAGTCTTCAAGCCCATCCCAATCACGATCGGCGATCTGCGCGTGGTGGGTGATGACACCCTTTACGTGCTCGATGCGCCGGAGTACGAGCTCGTCGCGCCAATGCGCGAGCTCTTGCCTGACGCGCGCAAGGCGCTCGATCACACGGCGCGCGAATACCGTCGCGTATTCGGCGACGATCCGCAGAAAATCGTCGTCGAGCTTCGGGCGGTGTCGCGCGATCGCGTGGCCGATGGATGGATTCCCGATACCGTCGAGCCGGCCGACGGTCCGCGTCGCGCGGTGGCACCCGCAATCGTGCCCGAGAAGCGCTCCTCGCGCGCGCCGGTCGCGCCGGCGGGATTTCTCATGATGCGCGCAGCGCGCGCATGGCTCCTCGCACGCGCCGACTATCGCGTTGGGCGGTCGCCCAACGCGCCCACGGCCCAGGTTCGATTCGGCGATGATGCACGCATCCCTGATTGGATCGAGGATGCGTTGACGGATCTCATCGGCGGATCGACCGCGCAGGAGATCTATGTGGCGCGCCTCGCCGAACGGGCAGAGACCGTCTCCTTGCGGGACGTGTTGGAGGCATCACGCCCCGAACCGACCAAGGATGCTCAGCGTCGCGCGCAGCTCCCGCCCACTGCCTCGAGCCGCCCCGCTGGAGGCGTCTTCATGGGCGGCCCTCCGAGCCGCGATCGTGGCAAGCTCGAGGGCGCCGAGCTTTTCCGCGCACAGTCGGTCGCGTTCGCGATCTTCCTCGCCGAGCATGAGGGCCGCGAGTTCCTCGGCACACTCACCGACCGATTGCTATCCGGCGAATCCGCCGAGACGGCCCTCGCCGCCGCGACGACGCTGCCGGATGATCTCGCTGGGATGGAGAAGGAGTGGAAGGATTGGCTGAGAAAGCACGATAAGAGCTAGGAGCTAGGAGTCAGGGGTCAGGGATCAGGGGTGGAAAGGCAAACGGCGGCGCGAAAGCGCCGCCGTTTGCTCATCTGATGAGGGCCGCATGCGCGAAGCGCGGCGGCCCCTTTCCGCCCCTGATCCCTGACCCCTGACCACCAGCTCCTAGTAATTGAACCAATACGACGCCTTGATCAGAAACGTGTTCTTGGGGTGCAGACCGAAGAGGTCCTCGTAGTCCCGCATCCCCTCGAACTCCGACGGCCGGCCAATGTCGCGGAAGCGACCCTGCTGCCACACGAAAAAGATCGTCGAACCAGGACGGTATTCCCAGCGAACGACGGCGTTGGTGTTCAACTGCTTGAAGTCGATGCCGCCCGGATTGCAGGCTCCGGCGTACGCCGTATCCGCGGGAGCGTGACCGTCGCAGTCGCGATTGAACGCCTGGAAGCGACCGTTGTACGACACGTTCTGCGGGTCCGTGAGGTTGCGCAGGTTCGTGAACGTCCCCTTCGAGATGTACGGCTGCGCGTAGAACTGCAGCGACAGGTTTGGCGTCGCCGTGAAGTTGATGCGCGTGGTGATGTTGACGGTGGTCTGGTCCAGCTCGGCGAACGCGTAATGCGTGGTGTCGTGTCCAGGCTCTCCCAACCGACCCCAGAACTGGTCGTCCTCGTGCTGCCACTCGTAGTAGAAGGACAGCGATCCATTGAAGCGTGTCGAGAAGCGATAGTTGATCCAGGGGTCGAACCAGTGGCCGCGGCTTCTGCCCTCGTTGTTCCGCCAGGTCCCGCTGAAGAAGAAGGGCGTGATGCGCCACCGCGAATCCCCCTCGACGCCGGCCCACACGTCGTAGCTCGCGTCGCGGCGCACCGCGGGCCCGCCACGGGACGCCCGATCATCGTAGCTGCGACCGGCGAAATCGCTGACCGTGATCCCCCAGTTCAGCCACCACTGATTCTGGAGCTGGACGTGCCAGTTGGTGTTCACCCCTTCGCGCGTCGGCAGCCCCTCTGACGACCAGTAGCGCCAGTAGTTGCTGTTGAAGTTCGCGCGACGCCAGTACTTGTTAGGCTTCGTGAATTGCAACGCGAACCAGTTGCGGAACATGATCTCATCGGCGCGCTGGAGCCAGCCGAGGTCGTTGAGGTCATACCCCGTCGAGTAGCGCTGGAGCACGCTCTGAAACCGCGTGATCCCGCCGCCGAACTTGCTCATCGAGATGCGCTGCGCGTCGCCGATGAGATGGTCCTTCGTCGGATCGTACGCCGCATCGTCATCGGGACGCTGATAGTAGTGCACGCTGTTGGTCTGGATGTCGGCGATGGCCGCCGGGTCGCCGCGTACGGTGCTTCCCGACAGCATGGCCGCGACCTCGTAATTGTTGCTCCAGAAGCGGTGCCGGCCGTCGAGACCGATCGCGTACGCCTCACGAGCCAGCTCCGGCCTGGTGACCGCGTCCAGCCGACGATTCACCGCCGTCATCATCAGCCCGATGTCGCTCTTGCCGTTGTTCAGGTCCTGACGCAGCCGAGCCACGGCGTAGTTCGTCTGCGGCTCGATGGTCGTGCCCTCGGCACCGACCTCGTGCTGGGTGATCGCGTTCAGCAAGCCCACCGAGAGTCCACTGCCTAGCCGGCCGGTGATCTTCGTCGCACCGAGGATCGTCGTCGACAGCGGATCTCCCGTTGAATTCCGAAGCCGCGGCTCGCGGCCAATGCGGCGCGAGTAGAACAGCCCGCGGCATCCGGTATCGATGTCCTGGCAGTTCGTTCGGAACGTGAAGATGCCCATCCCCTCGAGGAAGAACGGGCGCCGCTCCTCGAAGAACGTCTCGAAGGCGGTCAGATTGAGCGTCGCCGGATCCGCTTCGACCTGCCCGAAATCCGGATTGATCGTCGCGTCGAGCGTCAGGTTCGACGACAGCCCGTATTTGATGTCCGCGCCATAGGAGCCGAGCGTCGGGTGGCTGTAGGTCGTGCGATCATTGGCGTCGGTCGCTTCGTTGGTGACACTCTTGGCCACGACATAGGGCGCGACCTCGAGACGGCGCGGCGTCGGGATGTTGGTGATGCCGCCGACCTCTCCCGCCTGCGACACGTATCCCTGCTTCGAGCGGCTGAAGAGCGGCCAGCTGATGCGCGCATTCGTGCGCGCGATGTCGCGCACGATCATCAGACCGAACGTGTGCGAGGGCTTGCTCGCGAATCGGAGCTGGCTGAAGGGAATGCGGAACTCGGCGACCCAGCCGGCGCTGTCGATCGCCGTGGCAACATCCCACACCGCGTCCCACGAAGCGTCTTCCACGTTGTCGTTGTAGACGTAGAAGTCGCGCTTGACGCCGGCGGGATTCACGCAGAACTGATACGCGGTGCGTTTGTCGTTGTAGGAATCGATGACGAGCTTCACCTGCTCCGATTGGGTGCGCACGTCGCGCCGCGACAGGAGCGAGATGATGCTGTCGGGAGCCGGATCGTACATCCGCACGAGGACGTAGAGATTCTTGTCATCGTACGTCACCTTCGCTTCGGTCTTGAAGCGCGTCTCGGCGCCCTCGGTGGGCTCGTACTCGAGGAACTGATCGATCACTTGCGCCTGTGCCCAGGCCGGATCGTCGGTGCGTCCATCGAGCACCGGCGCGACGGCGGCGCGGCTCGCGCTGGCGATGCGTGCGTCGGCACGAGCGGTAATCGGCATGTTGTCCGGCGGTGCGCCGTTCGACGCCAAGGTTTGCGCGATCGCCAGTGAGGGTGCCGCGGCGAGCGCGAACAGGAAAAAACGAAGCATGGAGGGAGCTCCCCGAGTGGTTCGTGGCCGCCGACGATGGGTGTATCGTCGCGCCGGCCTCGGCTGATCCGGGGATACGACAGCGAGGGGTGCTAGAAGGTTGGCACCCCTGGGGAACGAAAAGATCTGGAAGTCGTAAGGATTATGAAAGCGACTGCGAGCTGCGAACTGCGAACTGCGAAGGATGCCCGATTGAGAACTCTTCGCGAAATATTGCGGCTTCGTGCATGAAGTTCTTCGCAGCTCGCAGCTGCTTTATTGCAAATCCCCCGGCAGTCGCGGCGTACTCAACAGCTCACCGAATCGCCGCCACCGCTCGGCCGGCGTCGCCGCCCGCTCGACGTACGCCTTCACGAGATCCTGCCCAAGGTTGTAGTTGATCACGTAGCTTCGATACGTATCGAAGAAGCGGACGCGTTGGCGTGCTCGCTCGGGGGACGACAACGAGTAGCGCACCAGCCAGTCGGCCGCCTGCTCGGCGGTGATCTGTCCATTCAGATAGCGACGCGCCGCCTCGTTCCCGGCGTACGTGAGCTCGCGCATGAGCTCCTGCACGGCGTAGTACGCATCCGCCTGCGATGCATCGAGGCCGGCGAGCGGAAACAGCACGGCCTTCTCATACGCCACACGCTCACCGCCGGGAAATGCCATCTCGATACCGTAGTTCGCGCTGCCCTCCGCGATGAGCGATTGCGGCGAGAATAACGGATAGACCGAATACTCCATCCAGCCACGCTCGCGCACGAGGTGATGCTCCAGCAGCGCGTTGTACACGTGATGACCGGGGTAGCCCTCGTGACAGGCGAGATCCACCGCGCGATCGATGTAGATCGGAAGCTCGACGTTCACCTGGATGAGCGAGCGGTAGTTGCCCTGATACCAGTTGTAGCCGCTCCACGGCTTGTCGACGACCTGCTCCACCGTGAACCGTTCGCCAGGCGGCAACACCAGCCGGCGTGATGTGCGCGCTTTGCATTCGGCGATCGCGGTCGCGAATACCGTGTCGAGCTTCTCGCGCGGAATCACGAATGCGCGGCGGAATGCTTCCATCCGCTCCGGAACCGGTCCCGTTCCCGGGAGCAGACGGGCAAGCGTGTCGATCACGCGCTGGAAGTGCGCATCGTCGTGCGTCGGCGCCACCGCGTCGTAGAGCGCCTTCGACTCCTCATCGAACGTGAATCGCTGGCCCTGGAGCATCCGCACGCGCGCGCGGAGCGAGCTCAGCTGCGTTCGCAGATAGCGATTGCGCAGCGCGGGCACGTCATCCCCCGTCGGCGTGGGACCGAGCTGCGCGATGGCCGCATCCGCTCGTCGGAGAATCTCATCGAGCGACAGTTTCGCCGAGTCGGCCGACGCTTTCCATTCCGGAGGACCGTAGTAGGCGTCGACGTAGTTGGCGTCGTGCTGCCCGACGGCGAGGACGAGCTTGACGTAGGATTCGGCGATCGCGTTCATGGGCGAGCCCGATTCAGGCAGGCGCGCCGATGTGCACGCAGACAGCATCGCGGCAGCGAGCAATGAAGTACGGGCAGACACGAGAGCTCCTTTCGGGACGAGTCAATATACGCGCGGCGCACAACGCGGCGCCCGAGACGGGAGCAGGAACCTCGGTGGACCGCCTATTATTCGATCGCCATGACCGCCTTCGTTGCCCTGCTCCGCCTCGCGCTCCCGATTGTCGTCGTGCAGGTCGGGATCATGTTGATGGGTGTGATCGACACGATCATGGTCGGTCACCTCTCGGCGCGTGCGTTGGCGGCGGTCGCGCTCGGCAATCTCTACTTCTGGGCGTGCTCCATCTTCGGAATGGGCGTCCTCATGGCGCTCGATCCCGTCGTCGCGCAGGCGGTGGGCGCGAGGGACGAGGTTGCCATCGCACGCGGCTTTCAGCGCGGTTGCCTGCTCGCCGTGCTGCTGACGATTCCGATTTCCATCGTGCTCCTGTTCGCCGATCCGGTGTTGCGCGCGCTCGGACAAGCGACCGATATCGTTCCGCTCGCCGTCTCGTACGTTCTGTATTGCATTCCCGGTGTGCTGCCTTTCCTGGCGTTCACGGTGCTGCGCCAGACGCTCCAGGCGATGGAGCTCGTGCGGCCGATCGTGGTGACGATGATCATCGCCAATGCGGCCAACATCGTGCTCAACTGGGTGCTGATCTTCGGCAAGCTGGGTGCTCCTGCGCTTGGCGTCGGCGGCGCCGCCTGGGCGACCACCGTCGCACGCTGGCTCATGGTCATCCTGTTGCTCGCCGTCGCGTGGCGTCCGCTGCGTCCGTACCTGATGCCGATACGCGCCGACACGTTTTCGCTCGCGCCTCTCGGGCGGATGATCGCCCTCGGCGCGCCGATCGGGCTGCAGTTCCAGCTCGAGTACGGCATCTTCGCCGTGGTGGGACTGCTGATGGGCACCATCGGCACGATTCCGCTGGCTGCGCATCAGGTCGCGCTCAACATCGCCTCGTTCACCTTCATGGTGCCGATGGGTGTGGCCGCCGCCGTGGCCGTGCTCGTCGGGCACGCGGTCGGTCGCGACAATGCGATGGAAGCGCGCCAGGCAGCCACCGCCGCGCTCGTTACCGGCGTCGGGTTCATGGGGCTGATGGCGATCGTTCTTCTCGTTGCCCCCGGATTGATCGCGCGGGTCTACACCACTGATGCCAGCGTCATCGCGATCGCGCTCATCCTCATCCCGCTGGCGGGATTCTTTCAGGTGTTCGACGGGATGCAGGTCGTCTGCGGCGGCATCCTCCGGGGCCTCGGAGACACCCACTCGCCCCTCCTCGCCAACATCGTCGGATTCTGGGTGCTCGGTCTCCCGTTAGGCGTGTGGCTTGGCCTGCGCCTTGAGCACGGGCCCGCGGGGCTCTGGTGGGGACTCGTCGCCGGCCTTGCGGCGGTCGGTTTGGCACTGCTCGTCCGCGTGCAGGTGCGGATGAAGCGCGCGCTGAAGCGAGTCGTAATCGACTCGCAGGAGTTGGTGGTCAGGGGTCAGGGATGAGGGGTATCAGGGCGACGGAGTCAGGAGATGTGCTGCCACGCCTGAAACCCGCTCCCTGACACCCCCTGATCCCAGATCCCTGACCACTGACTCCTAGCTTTCCTCCATCACCGAGACGCCCTCCTTCCCGCTCATCTGCCACTCGATGTACAGCCGCACCTGTCCGCCAGGGGTGTGCTGCGGCGTTGCCCAGCAGCGGCCCGTCTCGATGCGAAGGTTGCCGGTGACGTGCTGAAAGCGCCCCTCCAGGCAGCCCATGGCGCGCACGATGGCGAGGAGCTCTCCGTGCTCCACGTTGTCGCCCGAGTAGCTCCCGACGACGACGTCCCCGAATTGTCGGCACTCGAGCACGACCTTGCGCGAGGTCGGAACGCCGCCGGTCAGCGTCAACCGGAAGCGGCGACCATCGTACGATGGCGTTCGCTCCGCGTCGCCGCGCGAATGAACCTCAGCCATCCGTCATCGGGAAGCGCACGGCCGGGAAGATGACGGCTCACATACATCCGCACATCTGTCGCGGGACGGGGCGCACGTATGTGGTGATGAACCCCCGTTCTGTCGATGCGGCGTCGCCTCAGTGCCGCTTGGAACGTTAGGCGTGCGGGGCGCCTTTACGGAATCTGTACATTCCTCCGACGCGCCGCGCACCGCTGTATCCAATCCGGAGCACATTATCGGCACGTAGTGCGTTTCCCGCTGTCATCTCCGGAGCGTGCACATGTTCATCCTCAGCATCGTCGCATTGGCCGCGATGGTGGTCGTCGTCGAGGAGGAGGGGTCGCCCCGCAGCGACGCGCCTCTCGCAGTTCCACGCTCACGCGCCGTCGTGATCGACGGAACTCTCGATCAGGCGGAGTGGCGTGGGAGCGCCGTCGTAAAGCGGCCCGGAGGTGAAGTGCTGCTGCGCCACGACGGCAAATTCCTCTACATCGGTGTGCGCACCGTACGGCGCGGCTTCCCCAGTGTGTGCGTGATGCGAGGCAACACCGTTCGGGTCATGCACGCGTCGTTCGCGCTTGGCGACGCCGTCTATGCAAAGCAGGACGCGATGTGGAAGCTGGGCGCCCCCTTCGAATGGCAGCCGCTTACACGGACGTTCCGCGGCGATCGCGATCTGCAGCGCGCGCGGTTTCTGGCCGAGCGGGGATGGCTGGGCAGCACCGTCGCGATGGGCAATCCACGGCATGCCGAGATGCAGATCGCGCTCGACCAGCTCGATGCGCGCGACCTGCGCATCTCGATCGCGGTACTCCTGGAGGACGAGGGCCGCGGCGAGCAGATCGCGTCCTGGTCGCGCTCGGGCGCCCGCGCCGTGCGCGACGGTTGCGCAAACGACCGCCTGGTGCGTGGCGAGGCCCCGGAGAAGCTGGTTTTCCTGAAGAGCGGCTGGACGAGGGTGCGGCTCGGCTGAGGGAGTCGAGGGTGTCCAGGTCGTCCAGGTGATCCAGGCTACGCCGTCAAGCTGTCACCTTGATCACCTCGACATCCTGGACATCCTCGATCACCTCTGCTTCTGACACCCTTCCCGCCGCGCGGTGTCCGACAGCGCGACGATCTTCCATCCGGCGCTCGTCTTCAGCAGCTGAAATGCGTCGACGCCGCAGTGGCTGAACTTTTCGCCGAGGTGGAAGTCGTATTCCGTCCAGACCGTGGCGAGCGAGCCATCGATCCGGACTTCGGGCGCGAACATGCGCTCGTTCCACGGCTCCGTCGCGTGGCTGAGCGCCTCGAGGAAGGCCGACACCGGCGTCAGCTGCACGCGAGCTTCCCCATTGCGTGTCACCGCGCGCGACAGCACCGCGGCGGAGTCGAACACCGACCGCGCCATCGCCGTATCGCGCGCCTTCATCGCATCCCAGAGTCGCTGAACGACCGCGAGTACCGCCGCGCGCTCGTCAGGCGCCGGGGTTGCCTGTGCCCCAGCCAGTGACGGGAGAACGAGCAGCAGACCGGCGACTGCCAGGCGGAGCGATCTCATAGAGCGTTTCCTCATTCCTCGGGTCCCCGTCATTACCCTCGTGACGCAGCGGCATTTCTTGCCGCTATTTCAGCGAGCATACGGTCGAGCTCGGCCGACGGCAGCCACCGTCCGCGCACCATCACACCGGCGCGGCGCGCGACGTTTCGAACGTCGCTCAGCGGGTTGGCATCGAGCAGAAGGAGATCGGCGCGATTGCCCACTGCCACCGTGCCGAATCTCCCGTCGAGCTTGAGATCCTTGGCGGCATATTCGGCGACGTTGCGCGTTCCCGACTCGAGCACCTGATAGGGCGTGAGCCCGGCTTCCTGCATGAGCTCGATCTCGTGACGCAGGGCGAAGCCGGGGACGTTGAACATCTGCGGGGAGTCGGTCCCCATGAGCAGCTTCGCGCCGGAGTCGGCGAGCGTCTTGAGGAGCGTCCGCCGGAGCGCGAGATACTTGGCCGACACATCCGGCGTCACGCCGTTCTGCTGGTCCTGCTGGATGCGATTGCGCTTCTGATTCGACCAGCCGGTGAGCCATTGCGGCTGGGCGTACTTCATCTCGGCGCGTTTGGCCATGTCCTCGGGAGCCTCGGGGGAGAAAAAGCTTTCCCAGAGGAACGCGGTGGGAACGTTCCACGTCCCCGCCTTACGAGTATCGGCGGCCAGCGCGGGGAAGCGGGATGCGTCCACGGCGTTGACCATCTCACCGAGGTTGGCCTGATTGGCGACCACCCGCATCCGCACCGCTTCCGGGAGCGCTGCCTCGAGGTAGCCATCGAGGTGATCGATCGTCGATTGCCGATTCGCGAGCGTGTGCTCGAGCCCCACGCCGGCCGAGATGTGCCCCGCGTACGTGATGCCGACCGCGCGGGCCGCGGCGACGAGCGAATCGTACGAGGTGCGCGGGATCCCCGGGTGCAGCTTGAGGAAATCGTACCCGGCGGCTTTGTGCTCCCGGACGAGCCGCGCCGCGGTCGCGGGATCCGTCGCGTTGTTGCCGTTGAGCGAGGGCGCTCCGACGAAGATCGTCGGGCCCAGCATCTCGCCGCTCGCCGTCCTGGCGCGCAGCGTCAGCTGATTCGGGGCGCCCAGCATGCCGCGGATGGTCGTGACCCCGTTGGCGACGTAGAGGGTGAAGATGTCGCGGATCACCTGCTCGGAGGCCTGCGCTCCTGGAATGTGCGCGTGCATCTCCGCCAGTCCGGGCATGAGATATTTGCCGCGTCCGTCGACGCGGAGCGCACCCGAGGGAATGCGCGCGCGTGCCGACGGCTCGATGGACGCAATGCGTCCGTCGCGCACGATCACGGTCTGGCCTTCGATGATGCGCTCGCGGTCCATCGGGATGACGTTGACGTCCACGAACGCGACGACCGATGGAGCAGCGGGCGCATTCTGGGCGGACGGGGCGGCGATGGGGAGCGCGACAGCGACCATCGCCGACAGGAACGACATGCGAAGTGGCTTCATGGCGCGGCAGGAGAGGAGAGTCGGGTGCGAGGAGCCCAGCGGCGGGGGTGAATCCGGGGTACCCCCGCCTGCCGGAGTCCTGAAGAACCACGCGATTCTATGATGGCGCGCGACGCAGGGGACGAAAGAGGAGGGGGGCGGAACCTTACGGCGAACTTACAGGGTAGGAGCTAGGGGTCAGGGGTCAGGGATGAGGGATGGAACGGCAAACGGCGGCGCGAATGCGCCGCCGTTTGCTCCTCTGATGAGCGCGGCAGGCTGCGAAGCAGCCGCCGCGCCTTTCCACCCCTGATCCCTGACCCCTGACGACTAACTCCTACCTCACACCCGCGTCATCTTCTCCGCCGCCCGGGCCACCGGCAGGAACGTCGACGTGGAAGGCAATGGCTCGAGACGCGTCGCGTGCAGGCACGAGTCTTCGAGCTGCCGCACCGAAAGGTGCATCCAATCATCGGGGTACGGGGCGAGCCGACGCTTTTCGCCAGATGACTCGAACAACAGCCATCCGCGCGCGAATTCCGGGTCGGTGAGCAAGTAGGGAGGAATCATCGCGAGGTTGGGATCCTTCACCTCGCGAACGGTCCAGGGGCGGCCCCTGCTGTCTACGAACTTCTTCATCACGATCCCCACCTCCGCGGCACGTCGCACAATAAAAATGCAAATGTCGTGCGCTCGCGGTGATGTTTGTCACCAGAGTACGTGGGCGTACACTCGTCGGTTCTCTTCACCAAGTGGCCCGAACCAACGGCAAAGATGACAGAATTCAGAATACAGAATTCAGAATTCAGAAACGACCACGACGGCGCCGCGAGCTGGTCCCCCGCTGGTTTATCTGCATTCTGAATTCTGTATTCTGAATTCTGTCATCTTTGCCGTTTGGTGTCGCTCAATCCGACCAAGGCGGCACCACTCCATTCACGCGAGCGTACGCGATCAGTTGCCCGAGATGCTCGCCCAGATGCCGCGCCATGAAGAAGGAGAAGCTTCGCCCCGTCATGTCCATTCCGAACACCTTCATCGGCTTGTCAGCGTCCGCATCCTTCATCGCGCTCGCCGCCGACCGGATGTGGTCGAACGACTTCTTCAGCTCGGCGATGATCTTCGCCTTGTCGGTCGTCGACGCCTCGTAACCCTGCATCGTGAAGCCGGCCGGTGGCTTGATCCCCGCCATTCCCGGCAGCCCCTGGTTCGCTCCTGCGACATGGAGCAGGACTTCCGACACCGACCGCACACCAGCCGCCGGGCGCCAGGTGAACTTGTCCGCGGGAATCGCCTCGGCCAGCTGCGTGAAGCGCCCCTCGAAGTACTTCATCTCGTTGAGAAACTCCGCCCGATAGCCCGACGTGGGCGCCGCCGCGCTGGCGGCAGCGGGCGCTGCCTGTCCCGCCGCCGTCGACGCAACAGCCGTAGCAGCCGCGGCAAGCAGCATGAACCGCATTGTGCGCATGGTAATCTCCGGTTGAGAGTGACCAAATCGGGGGCTTCGGCAGGCGTCTCGCAAGGCTCCCATCGTCAGAAAACCATGAGGAAGCGTTTCGCTAGGCGACTCTGCCAGCCCGCACGGTCAGCGACCACGTCACGCGACGCGGCTCGCGAGGATCTCCCCACAGATCGCCAAGCCGCGCCGCCAGCTCGACGGTGGGATCCCGATTCAGCGCGTTGCGGTACGCGCTGGTCGCCGACCAGGTGCCGGCATATCCGACGAGCTGCTCGAGCGTCCACCGCTCCGACATTTCAAACTCCGGCACGGCGATCTCGCCGAACGGCATCTTGACGGAGCGATAGCCTTCGTCGACCAGACGGCGCTGCGGCGGCCAGTACGGGCCGACGATCGTCCGGGCGAAGTGCCGTACGAGCGCATCCCCCTCGGGTGAGTCCAGGCGAACGTCGCCGTAGCTCCACACCGCAACGAGTCCGCCTGACCGCGTCACACGGGCCGCTTCGCGAAAGAACGCGTCAATGTCCAGCCAGTGCAGCGCCTGTGCGACCGTCACGAGATCGCACGTCGCCCCGGCGATACCGCTCCGCTCGGCGGGAGCCACGCGCCACTCGATGCGCGGGTGAAGAGGAGCCTCGGCGATCTGCGCCGCACTCGCATCGGTTGCGATCACCCGGTCGAACCGCTCGACGAGACCCATCGTCGCCTGCCCGTTCCCGCACGCGCAATCCCAGGCAAGCGTGCGCGCCGGCGCGCGGTCAGCGAGAAAGTCGAAAAGCGCGCCCGGATAGCGCGGCCGATACGCCGCGTAGTCTGGAGCTACCGCCGAGAAGTGATCGCGAGACGTCGCCACGCCCTCATAGAGGTATCAATCCCTGCTCGATCTCCGCCCTGCGTCCTTCCAGAAACGGCGGCAAGGACAGCCGCTCTCCCAGACGCTCGAGCGGCTCATCCGCCGTCATCCCCGGTCCATCGGTGGCAATCTCGAACAGCACACCGCTCGGCGTCATGAAGTAGATCGACCGGAAGTAGAATCGATCGATCACCGGCGTCACCTGAAATCCAGCAGCCTCGATTCGCTCACGCCACGCGACGTGCGTCGTGTCGGTCGGTGTGCGAAGGGCGACGTGATGGACGCCGCCGCGCCCGTATCGACCGCGCGACGCATCGGGATGAATGGCGAGGTGAAGCTGCGCGTCGACGTTGCCTTCGGCCGTGGCGAACACGAGAACACGAGTCTCCACCTGAACATCGAGCGCAGTCCGCGTCGCGTATTCGTTCACTTGTCGAAAGCCGAGCACATCGGTAAGAAATCCACTCATGATGCGGGGATCCGCGACCTCGATCGTGGCCGGGCCGAGTCCCTTTACGCCATGCTCTCGTACGATGTCTTCCGCGTTCCAGGTCACCCCGTTCGCAAGTCCGCCATCGTCGATCAGCACGAGCGACTGTCCTTCGGGGTCGAGGAAGCGCAACGTCGCGTGGCCGTTCTCATCCGCGATCTCGCCATGCGCGATGCCCGCGGTCGTCAGGCGGCTCGCCCACCACTCGAGCGCCTGCGCGCTTCCCACGCGCAATCCGGTCGACGCGACCGTCCCGGCCCCGCGCCGCCGTGGTACCGCCCGCGGCCAATCGAAGAAGGTGAGCTCCGAACCGGGACTGGCGAGGGCGTCACCGTAGAAGAGGTGATACGCCGTCACATCGTCCTGGTTTACGCTCTTCTTGGTAAGCCGCATCCCGAGCGTGCGCGTGTAGAATCGCACGTTATCGGCGGCGGAGCCGGTAATCGCCGTCACGTGATGAAGCCCGGTGAGGGCACCGGCTGCACCGGTGTCCTTTGCCGCCACGGTGCGCGGAAAGGTCGTGGTCTCCATATGTACCAACCTGCAATTGAAAGTGGGGAACGCACGGACAGATTATCGCTTTCACATCATGAACGCGATGGATCGGGCGGCGGTTCACGCCGGCGCATCCATGTGGGGATTTACGCAAACAAACGAACGGAGAATCACTTGCGCCTCATCATTACCACCCTTGCCCTTGCGCTCACGCCAGTGCTTGCCGCGGCCCAGCACGCTCACGCCGGCGCGAAGCTGCTGGGCGGCCTCGGCAGCCACCACCACGCAATCACCACCACGAGCCCGCAGGCACAGCGCTTTTTCGATCAGGGACTCGCGCTTGCCTACGCATTCAACCACCCCGAGGCGAAGCGGTCGTTCGAGGAAGCTGCGCGCCTCGATCCGTCATGCGCCATGTGCCACTGGGGAATCGCGTTCGTCCTCGGGCCCAACATCAACGCATCCATGGATCCCGCGGTGAGCGCGGAGGCGTATGACGCCTCACGCCGCGCGCTCGAGCTGGCACCTAACGCGACGGCGCGCGAGCGCGCCTACATCGAGGCGCTCGCGAAGCGCTACTCCCAACCGGCGCCCGAGAATCGTGGGCCACTGGACAGCGCGTTCGCGCGTGCCATGCGCGACGTCGCCGCGCGATTCCCCAGCGATGACGACGCCCTCACGATTTACGCCGAGGCGTTGATGGATTTGACCCCCTGGACGTACTGGACGCGGGACAGACGCCCGCTACCTGGCACCGCCGAGATTCTCAGCGCACTGGAGAAAGTGAGCGCGCGGAACCCGAAGCATCCGGGCGCCTGCCATCTGTACATCCACGCCGTCGAGGCGGCCTTCCCCGAGCGGGCGGTCGCCTGCGCGGAACGACTCGCGGCACTGATGCCATCCGCCGGCCACATCGTCCACATGCCCGCGCACATCTACCTCCGTGTCGGGCGCTATGAGGATGCCGTTCGGGCCAACGAGCACGCCGTCCACGCCGACGAGACCTACATCGCCGACCAGCGCGCGGAGAGCTTTTACACGATCGCGTACTATCCGCACAACTACCATTTTCTTGCGTTTGCCGCGACGATGGCGGGGTTGGAGACAAAAGCGTTGGAGGCGGCGCGGGGGGCGGCGGCAAGGATTCCGCTCGATATCGCCGCCACGGCCCCCGATCTTCAACTGCTGGTCGCGTATCCGCACGTCACGTTGGCGACGTTTGGTCGCTTCGATGACGTGCTGCGCGAGCCCTTACCGCGGAGCGACCTCCGCGTCGCCACCGGCCTCGCCTGGTTCGCGCGGGGCATGGCCTTCGCCGCCACGCGTCGCTTCAGCGACGCGAACGCCGCGCTCGACAGCGTTCGCGCGACATCGGTTGAGCTGACGACCAACCCAGGCGATCCCGTGATGCGCATTGCCGAGCGCGTGCTGGCAGGAGAAATCGCGGTTCGATCGGGCAAGCCAGGCGATGCCATCGCTCCTCTCACGGAAGCGAAGGACATCGAGGATGGCCTGATGTACATGGAGCCGCCCTATTGGCATCAGCCGGTGCGGCACTTCCTCGGCGCTGCGCTCCTCGAGCTCAAGCGGCCCGCGGAAGCGGAGCGATTCTATCGCGAGGACCTGGCGCGGTTTCCGAAGAATGTCTGGTCGGTGAGAGGACTCGAGCGCAGCCGATTTGCACAACGATGAAGAACGAGGAACGAGGAACGAGGAAGTGGCCGTTCAGGCTCGGGGCACCAAGGGCGCACGCGCTTCCTCCTTCCTCGTTCCTCGTTCCTCGTTCCCTGGTTCCTCCTCAGTTCGCCGAGGTCCCTCTCTTCATCGCGTCCCGCCTCGTCAGGGCGAAGCCGACGGAGTTGAAGTTCCAGCTCGCCACGTCCCGAAAAATCTTGCGCGCTTCCGCGGACTGCCCGGCGCCTTCCAGAGCGAGTGCCAGGTGGTACTTCTGATACACGTCGGTGAGGTCCGCCTGCCGATAGTGCGGGATCGCCTCCGCGAACGCCTTCTTCCGCAGCTCGATCAACCCCAACAGTGAGTGGTACGTTTCGAAGCGGCGCGGATTCTGGTCGTTCTCGATCAGACTCTTGTGCTCCTTTGCCTTCGCGAGCGCCTTGGCGAAGTCGCCCCGACGCGCCGCGAGCTGGCTCTCCCAGGCGAGGATGGCTGCTTCGGTGAGGCGGCTGTTGCTGGCGTCGTTTACCGCCTTGGCGTCGGCACGCACGACGGGCGCGTAAACCGCCAGGACTCGCTCGGCTTCATCCAACAGATCGTTATGCAGCGCGATCTGCACCGCACTCACCAGCGCGAATGCCTTGGCGCCATTGACCTGCTTCGCCGGAACGGTCTTCTCGGCCGAGCGCGCGACGGCGGTGAGCTCCTCGATGGCGGCCTTGGGCTGTCCCGCATGGACGCTGGCGTACGCGCGGAACACACCATACGTGGGCTTCTCGACTTCCTTGCCGTCCGCAATCGCCGCGTCGTAGGCGGCGCGCGCCTCGGCATAATTCCCGAGGAACGAGTTGATGTGCCCCTTCTTCAGCACGGCGACAGCCAGCTTGGCATCCTTGTCGACGGCCTTTGAATACGCCTCGCGAGCCTGCTCCAACTGGTTCAACGCGCGGTACACGTCGCCAAGCTGCTCGTAGCCCTTTGCTTCCTTCGGATCCGCCGCGATCGCCTGCTCCATGTGCCACTTCGCCTTCGCAAGATCGCGGGGCTCGCTAAAGAGGTATGAGAATCCGAGCGCCGTCTGTGCGAGAAACATCTTGGGATCGAGCGCGATCGCTCGGTTGTATGCTTCGCGCGCCAGCTCGTGGCGGTTCAGCGCGCCCTGCGCGTTCCCGAGCGTGACCCACGCGCGTGGGGAGCTGGGATGCACGCTCACGAGCTTCTGGGCGAGCTCGATCCTCCGCTCGGCGTTGTTGTCGAGGAAGGTGCGATTGATGTCGACGAGGATCCGCTCGGCGTCGCTTTTTCCGGTGAGATTTGCCGCCGCGCGATCGAGGTTCTCCTTGAACTCGGGCGCTGAGGCAGCCGCGGCGGCGAGGTTCAGGTAGCCGTAGGCGAACGACGGGTCCTGCTCTACCGCAAGGCGGAATTGCTCGCGCGCCTCACGAGGGCGACCGACGTCGAGTAGCCGCTGCCCCGCCGCGAAGTGCGTGCGCGCGGACGCCGAGGCGGTCGTGATGGGGATGTCCTCCGCCCGGGCGACTGAGCCCGTTTTCTCGCTCACCGCCACGGCTTGCGCGCCTGCTGCGCCGGCGAAGATCGCCACCGCTAACACCGCCTGCAATCTGACGCTGGTCATCGCTTCCTCCCCGTCGAAAGTCGGGTCGATCGCATTGGGCCGCGCGGTGCGGCCCATCTCATGCGGGCTCCACGATTGGGAGGTGCGCCTTGCCCGGCAATACAGCGGCGGTAAGGTCGCGGTCAGGATGCCGTGCCGGTTTGGGTCGCCGACAGTGGGGTCACGCGGCGCGCGTTAGGCCACCGTCACAACGGTTTAAGTAGCGGTGTGACATTAATCACCATTTTCGCCGCGAATGTAATGACGCCAAACACCTCAGGCGGCATAGCCCCTGCTTTGTAAAGGTTGTTCGCAGCGACGGTTCCGTCGTTCGGGAGCGTGGGAAAACGCCCCGTCCGCATACGCCCGCGGAGCAGAGCCGGAGGGCGATGCAAGGAGACATGCTATGCAACGTCGAATCATTCGATTCTTCCCTCTCGCCGTAGCCATCGCGCTCACGGCCGGAATCACTGCGGAGGGAGCAGCGCAGCAGGACACCACGCGCTCGCAGGCACGCGTGACGTCGACCAGACGGATTCCCGTTCAGAAAGAGGGGACGACGGTAACGGAGTCGCCGGGCGCGATCTCGCAGGACAGCGCTGCGCGGGCCGACTCCATCGCCGCGGCCGAGCGCGCGCGTCAGGATTCGATCGCGGCGGCCGAGCGGGCTCGCCAGGATTCGATCGCCGCAGCCGAGCGCGCGCGTCAGGAAGAGCTCGCGCGTATCGAGCGTGCGCGTCAGGACTCGATCGCGAGAGCCGAGCAGGCGCGCCGTGACTCCATCGCGGCCGCGGAGGCTGCGGCCGCGGAGCGGTTCCGTGTGGGTCGCTTCAATGGGTGGTATTTCAATCTCGGTGGCGGCTTGAGCATGCCAACCGGTGCGCTCGATGATTTCTACGGAAACGGATGGAACGTCACCGGCTCCGTGGGATGGCACCCGACCGAGTCGCCGTTTGGCGTTCGCTTCGATGTCAGCTACGATCGCCTGAATGGGGAATCGTTCCCAGCCGGAAGCGCGAACGAGCTGGCTGACGCCGCCGTTCTTGCGGGTCTCGGAGAGGTCACCCTCCGGATTCCGCGCGCACTCGGCCTCAACCCCTACCTCGTTGCCGGCGGCGGTGTGTACCGCTTCAACGACTATGGCGTCGAGGATGCCGAGGCGTCGACCGAGTTTGGATGGAACGTCGGCGGCGGTCTCCGGTTCGGATGGGGCTTCACGAGCCTCTTCGTCGAGTCGCGCTACATGAGCGTCGGAACGCCCGGCGAGCGCGCGACCTACGTTCCCATTATTCTGGGTATTACGTTCCGGTAGTAGGTAATCAAGGTGCTCGAGGTGCTCGAAGTGCTCGAGGGTTTCCACCTTGAGCACCTCGAGCACCTCGAGCACATCGAACACCTTTGATGAATAGACTTTTCCTCCCGATCCTGATCTCCGTCCTCGCGACCTCCGCATCAGCCCAGGAGATCTATCTCGATACGGGCTACGTGGAGCTTGTCCCGTCGAGCGCGCCGGTGTTCGAGTCGACGGCGCACCTGGTCACGCGGAAGGACAGTGTCGCATCGGCCAAGGCGCGGCGTGCAGCGGAGCGCTCGAGTGCCATGCGCGTGATCGTCTCGATCGGAGCGCGGCGGCTGTGGGTCGTTTCCGGCCCAGACACGTTGCTCGATGCACCGGTTGCGGTGGGAATGGGACGCACGCTCGCGTACGGCGGCCGGCGCTGGACGTTCGCGACACCGATCGGCGCGCGCACCGTGTTGCGCAAGCGTTCGACCCCCTACTGGCGTCCGCCCGATTGGGCGTATGCGGAGGTAGCGCGAGAGCATGGGCTCAAGCTCGCGCGTCTGCGCGCGGATCGGCCGGTACGGCTCAGCGACGGACGCGATCTCGTCGTGCGCGACAGTCTCGTGGGAGTGATGATGCCCGATGGCTTCGCGCCGCTGCCGGTGGAGGAGCACATCGTCTTCGACGAAACGCTGTATGTGCCGCCGCTCGGAACGCGGAACCGCCTGATCGAGGGCGAGCTCGGGACCTATCAGCTCGATCTCGGCGAGGGCTATCTCCTGCACGGCACGCCGCACGAGGAGTCGATCGGCTTCGCGACGACGCACGGCTGCGTTCGGCTGCGAGGCAACGACATCGAGTGGCTGTTCGCGAACGTGCCGGTGGGGACGGCGGTATATCTGTACTGAAACCGCGGCGTGTCAGTAATGCGGGTCGCTAGTCGCCGTTCCCATCGAGCGCGCCACGGATCGCGCGGGCCAGGCTCTCCGCGGTGAAGGGCTTCTGCAAAAAGGCGGCGCCCGGAGCAGCGAATCCCTGCCGTGTCACTGCGTCGGCGGTGTAGCCGGACATGTAGACGACCTTGAGGTCGGGCGCGATCGTCGTCAGCCTCTCGGCCAGCTCACGCCCACCCATCTCCGGCATCACCATGTCGGTCAGCAGCAAATTGATTGTGCCTTCATGCTGCTGAAAGTTCAGGAGAGCGTCCTTTCCATGACGTGCTTCGAGAACAGTGTACCCGTTCTTCTCGAGCATTCTGCGCGCAACCGCTCGCACGGCCTCCTCATCCTCGACCAGCAGAATCCGCTCCGAGCCCTTGAGATGCCCGTTTCGCTGCGGTGTCGGGTTGACGTGATCTACCGTGTCATCGCTGCACGGTAAATAAACCTTGAGCGTCGTCCCATGACCTGGCTCGCTGTACGCCCACACGTAACCGCCGCTCTGCTTCACGATTCCGTATACGGTCGACAGGCCGAGGCCCGTGCCGGTTCCCGGTGGCTTGGTCGTGAAGAACGGCTCGAAGATGCGTGCCTGCGTCGCCCGATCCATACCGCATCCGGTGTCAGTGACGGCGAGCATGATGTAGGAGCCCGCCTCCACGACCGCGTGCCGCTCGGCATAGGTTTCGTCCAGCTCGACGTTCGCCGTTTCGATGGTGAGCGTTCCGCCATTAGGCATCGCGTCACGCGCGTTGACGGCGAGGTTCATGATCACCTGCTCGAGCTGGCCGGGATCGGCGCGGACTCGACCGAGGGTCGGCTCGAGCATCGTGACCAGGTGAATGTCCTCGATGATGAGTCGCCGAAGCAGCTTCTCCATGTCGCGGATGACGCCGTTCAGGTCCACGACCTTTGGTTGAAGCACCTGACGGCGGCTGAACGCCAGAAGCTGGCGGGTGAGTCCTGCAGCGCGGTCGGTCGCCTTGACGATCTCCTCGACCTCTTCCCGGTGAGGATCGGAGGCGTCGAGGTCCTCGAGCAGCGACTGGCTGTTGCACGCGATCGCGGTGAGCAGGTTGTTGAAATCGTGCGCGACGCCTCCGGCGAGTGTTCCGATCGCCTCCATCTTTTGCGCCTGTCGGAGCTGCGCCTCGCTCTCACGAAGCGCTTGCTCCGCGGCTCTGAGCGGTGTGACGTCCTCGACGAAGGCCTCCCAGTGCTGCAGCTCGCCAGCCTGATCGCGGACGGAGCGTCCCGTCAGGCGCACCGTGATCGGTGTCCCATCCTTCCGCTTCCAGGCTGCATGGACATCGAGTCGGTCCAGATTCTGGCTCGCGTCGGTTATCCGCGCCCTGTCCGCCGCCTCGACATAGACGTCACGCCCCATGTCGACCGTGTGGAGCTCGAGCTCGGACTCGTAACCCAGCATTTGCACGAGGGCGGGATTGACCGCCAGGAATTTGCCTCCTGGCGAACTGCGGTAGATCCCGAACGGCGCGTGGTCGAAGAAGGATCGGAGACTCCCCTCGGACTGCCGGAGTGCCTCCTCCGTTCGCCGGCGCGCGGTGATGTCGTGGGTGATTCGCACGAAGCCGACGAGGTGACCCTCCTGGTCGCGCAGTGCGTTGATGGCGAAGCTCGCCCAGTAGCGTGAACCATCCTTCTTGACACACCATCCTTCGTCTTCAAACCGGCCCTCGGCGGCCGCGATCGCCAGCGCGACCTCGGCCTTGCCCTCGTCCTCCGCGGGAAAAAAGCAGGAGAAATGTCGGCCTACGATCTCGGCCCGCTCGTACTGCTCGAGCCGTTGCGCTCCGCGATTCCAGCTGATGACGTTGCCACCAGGATCGAGGGTATAGATCGCGTAATCCTTCACGTTCTCGACGAGCAGCCGGAAGCGCTCCTCGCTCTCGCGGACGGCCGCGTGCATGCGGGTCCAGCGGTCAGCGGTGGCGCTGAACAGCGCCATCCCGAGGATGACTATCGCCATGCCGATCACCCACGCGGCCAGGCCCGGGGTCGCCAGGAGGCGACCATGCGCTGCCGTCACAGGCGCGGTAGCCACGCTGAACTCAGCGGCGGCCATGGCCGTATAGTGCATTCCGGCAATCGCGAGCCCCATGACGACGGCGCTGCCTGCCTTGTGCAGCCACGCGCCGCGGGCATTATCGGAGCGAAACCGAAATGCCAGCCACAGGGCGGCGAATGACGCTCCGATCGCGATCGCTACGGACAGCGTCACCAGCACCGAATCATACCGCTCCACGGGCGGGACGTGCACTGCCGCCATACCGATATAGTGCATTCCGGCGATAGCGGAGCCCATGACGGGTGCTGCCACTGCGAGCGCCCGTACGGTGGCGGCCTCCCGGCTGACGACGATGAGCGCAACCAGAGACGCGCCGATTGCGACCAGCACCGAGAGGGCGACGAGCGCAATGTCGTAGGTGGTCGCCACAGGTAGGTGAAGCGCGAGCATGGCGACGAAATGCATGCCCCAGATCCCGACGCCCATGGCAATGCACCCGCCCAACAGCCACGCCACACGGGCCCGCCCGTGAGCCACCGTCACCCGACTTGCAAGGTCGAGTGCGGCGTAGGACGCGAGCACGGCGATCAGGATGGAGAGTGCGACGAGGACGGGGTGATACGTACCGCTCATGCTGCGACCTGCCGGCCTCAGTCGCCGGGCTGGATGGACGACGGGAGCAAAGGGAGAGAAGGCCGAGCGTCGCGCATCAGCGCAGACAGCCAGGCCTAAACATCTGACGACACCGCGCCGAGTGCGTCACTTGCCGACCCGGACCGCCAGCCAGGCTACTCGTTAGGGCGCACGGCTGCGAATCGTCCTGGTCACTCGGATTAGACGGGTCTCATTATCCCGCGCTGCAGCATGATGGTCCGGCTGCAGAGGTTCCTACCCGTCGTCAGGGCTTCTCCGCCATACCGAACATGAGCAGCTCGGTGGCTGTCAACGTCAGCTCTTCCGTCGAAGGCGCCCCCTTGCCCCGCACCTGACCATCGATGGCCAGCATGACGAGCCCGTGCACCAGCGCCCACGATGCGTAGGCCATCGCTTGCGGATCGCCGGCCCGCACGAGCTTCAGGCGCTGAAGCATCGCGATGCCCTCACGCAAAAAAGCGAATACCTCATTCCGCGACGCCGGAGCGATCGCGGGGTCGGCTGCGAGCTCGCTACCGAACATGACGCGGTATTCATCGGGATGCTCGAGCGCGAACTCTACGTAGGCGAGGGCGATCGCCTGGAGACCCCCCCGCGCCGTCTGTTGCGGTTTTCGAAGCGTTTGCTCGGGTGACTCGGCCGCCGCGCGCAGCCGCGCGTGCAGCCGCTTGAATCCGTCATCGGCAACGGCCGCGACGAGGGCGGCCCGGTCAGCGAAGTGACGGTACGCCGCCATGGGGCTCACCCCCGCGGCACGTGCGAGGGCACGCATCGTCAGCGCCTCCGGACCGCCTTTTCTCAGTAGAGGAATGGCGGCACTGACCAGCGCCCGCCGAAGGTCTCCGTGATGGTAACCCTGCTTCCGAGTGAGTTTGGCCATGAAACCCAATCTATGTTGACATCGTATACTTTCGCCAGGTATGTTTACAGCGTTAACATTCACCTGGAGCTCGTATGTCTCTCATGCAACGGATTCGTGTAGAAGCCTGGCTGCCCGCCCTTCTCCTGGTCGGCGGATCGCTGGTCTTCCTGGGCGCCGGACGCCACCACCCCATCATCGATGCCACTCTCGGCCCGGCCGGAAGTGACGAGTACTTCCGCGCGTTCGCCGCGCAGATGCTGCACATGCCGAACTGGGAGTCCATCCATCTTGGGATCCTCGTGGGACCGCTCTTGTGGACACTGGGCGCGGCGGGTATCGCGCGCCTGCTCGCCGCGAAAGCGATTTCACTCGCCGACGTCGGGAAGACTGCGCTGATGCTGGGCGCTGGGTTGTGGGCGATCGCGTTCGTCCTCGATGGATATGTCGGACCTCGCCTGGCGCAGGCCATCTCGGCCGCCGGGGTCGGAGCCGATGCACTCGCCATCCGAACCTTCGCCACGAATCAATACATGATGGCGCGCCTCGGAATGCTGTCGATCGTCCTCATCGCCGCCGCGATCCTCGTCCTCAGTGGCGCGATGCTCCTTGGGGCGCCCCTCCGGTCCTGGCAGGCGGCTGTGGGCGGGCTCGGACTGCTGATCGGCGGCTGGCCGTTGATCGCCGCGGTGCGAGGCGAGTTCTGGCCGGGCCCGTTCACGAGTCCGTATTGGAGCTTGACCGCGCTTTCGCTGGGCCTGTGGTTCCTGCTGCTCGGAACCGCCGTCCCGGGAATGCGACGCGTCGAATAGGGATTGCGGATTGCGGATTGCGGATTTGAAACACACCCGACCACCTTGCGATGAGGCGCTTTCAAGGCTTCAAGATCCGCAATCCGCAATCGCTTCAGGACATGACACATCGTCTCGCGGCCGTCACTCGCTTCGTGAGCGCCCTAGCCCCGGTTTTCGGCTTGAGCGTTTTCGCGACTGTCGCGGCCCATGCCCAGCGCCCGTGCGACACGACGCCGGCAGCGAACGGGCCGAGCCGAGACCTCTACTGCATCGAGCTCGTCCCCGTCCCTGACGTCGGCGGCGCAGTCGGCCGCGTGGAGCTCGCGTATCTGCCGAATCCCTTCACGATCGCGGCGCTTCCCGATGGGCGGCTCCGATATCAACCGGTCGCGCACCTGAGTCGCCTGCCTACGCCAGCGTCGTTGGGTCCGTTTACGCGGTACGTCGCATGGATCAGCACGGCGAGCATGGACTCGATAGCGCGACTTGGCACCGTTGCCGAGGGGACTACGACCCTTCCGCCCATCGATCTCGAGAAGTTCGTCATCCTCGTTACGGCGGAGCCATCCGTCGACGGCGCGGCGCCGCGCGGGCGCATTGTTCTTCGAGGTCAGTCGCCTTCCACGCGCCTCCAACCCCCCGAGATCGTGCAGCTCGCGCTGGGAGCCATGGTCGATAGCGGCGCTCCTGCCCGATCGGTCGACCATTCCGCGCATGCCGGGCATGGCACGAGCGGGGAGATCAAGGGCAACGGCGCTCCCGCCAGCTGGACTTCCGTCCCGATGCTTCCAGGGCTGCAGATGCTGCCCGCTGAAATGGCGCTGCGCCCGAATGTCTCGCCGTGGCTGCCCCCATGGTCGAGCACGCTACCTCTCGTGCAGCCGTCGAGACCCGTTCGCCTCGCCAACGGCGACACGCTCCACCTGGACGCCGGACTCGTCAGGCGGTCGTTCAAGGGACGCGACGTGGCCATGTATGCCTTCAACGGGCAGCACCCCGGACCCTTGTTGATGGTACCGCAGCATGCGGAGATCGTCGTCGTCCTCCGGAATGCCCTCGATCAACCGACCACGATTCACTGGCACGGCGTGCGCCTCGACAATCGCTTCGACGGCGTTCCCGATCTCACGCAGGCGCCCGTGCCGCCCGGCGGGCGCTTCACCTATCACGTGCGCTTCCCCGACGCGGGCATCTATTGGTATCACCCGCACGTGCGCGAAGACGCGCAGCAGGAGCTTGGTCTCTACGGCAACCTTCTCATTCGATCGCCGCGGCCTGACTTCTACGGAGCCGTCAACCGCGAAGAAGTGCTCATGCTCGACGATCTGCTGCTCACCGAGTCGGGGCTGGTGCCGTTCGGAGCCGAGGCGGCGACTCACGCGCTGATGGGGCGCTTTGGCGACGTCCTGCTCGTGAACGGCGAGCCCGGCTACCAGCTGAATGTGCAACGCGGCGAAGTCGTCCGGTTTTTCATCACGAATGTGTCGAATACGCGCACACTCAACCTGTCGTTCAGCGGCGCCCGAATGAAAGTGGTCGCATCCGATGTGGGACCGTTCGCCACCGAAGCATGGGTCGAGAGCGTCGTGATCGCGCCCGCCGAGCGATACGTGGTGCACGTCCGGTTCGACGTTCCGGGAACGACGGCGCTCCTGAGTCGCGTGCGCGGACTCGATCATCTCTTTGGTCGATTCTTCGCGCACGTCGACACGCTCGGAACCATCCGCGTCGCCGGGGACCGTGCCGTTCCCGACCTTGGGGCGAGCTTCGATGTGCTGCGGCGGGATAGTGCGACGACCGCCGATCTGGAGCGCTTTGAGAATCGCGTGTCGGGCGCGCCAGATCGATCCCTCGTGCTCTCCCTTCGGCGGCGTGATCTCCCGTTCATCACGAATCAGCTGCTCATGCTCGATTCGATCTACTTCGCGCCGATCGAGTGGATCGGGACGATGCCCGCCATGAATTGGGCATCGGACGCCCGGCAGGTCACGTGGGTGCTCCGCGATCCGGCGACTGGCCGGGAGAACATGGATATCGCCTGGCGCTTCCGGCGCGGTCAAATCGTGAAGCTGCGGCTCGTCAGCGAGCGTCAGAGCGTCCATGCCATGCAGCATCCGGTGCACATTCATGGGCAACGGTTTCTGATCCTGGCGGTCAACGGCGTCCCCACGCGGCACCGCGCCTGGAAGGATACCGTCTTGCTCCCAGCGGGTGCGACGGTGGATCTTCTCGTCGAGATGAGCAATCCCGGGCGATGGATGCTGCACTGCCACATTGCCGAGCATCTGTCGGCGAACATGATGATGGCCTTCACGGTGGAGTGACCTTATGCGGCGATACCTAACGATGATCGGAGTCGGGCTCGGCATTCTGCTGGGGGCGGAACTCGACGCACAGCGCGCGGACTCACTCTCCCAGAACGTGCGTGAGTTCGTCTCAGTCCCTGAGCCTGTGGTGGCACTGACCGGTGTCACCGTGATCGATGGAACAGGTGCTGCGCCCCGCCGCGACCAGACGATAGTCATCCAGAACGGACGGATCGCGCAGATCGGGCCCGCGTCGCGGGTGAAGGCGCCCGCTGGTGCACGCGAGATGGCGCTCGCCGGGCACACGGTCATTCCCGGACTGGTGGGAATCCACGACCATCTCTTCTACACGGCCGCCGGCGGTCGCGCGGTTCAGATGGGATTCACCGGGCCACGGTTGTATCTCGCATCGGGGGTCACGACGATTCGGACTACCGGCGGCCGGTCGCCGTACGCGGAGATCAACACCAAGGCCGCCATCGATGCCGGACGCGTCCCCGGGCCTCGTGTCCACCTCACTGCGCCGTACATCACCGGCGGCACGGGCGGCGGAGCGGGCAGCATGGCCTCGATCAAT
>DATFBS010000115.1:0-44114 GCA_035253695.1 Gemmatimonadaceae bacterium | reverse complement strand
CCGTAGAGGCCTTCGGCCGCTCTTTGCTTCCGCTCGCTTAGCGTGCTTGTCGAATTCGGCCCGCCTCGTTCGACGCCTATGTGAGGACAGGTTGGTCGCGGGCTCCCGGTCAGGGCATTCCCTCGACAGAATCCGAAAAGTCGAACCCCGAGGAAAGGTCCCATGAGAAAGCTGATCGTTTCCGAATTCGTGACGCTCGACGGCGTGATGCAGGCGCCGGGTGGGAAGGACGAAGATACGGATGGCGGATTCAAGCACGGCGGCTGGACGATTCCCTACTGGCACGATGCCATCGGCGAGCGGTTCGGGAATCTTCTCAAAGATGTCGACACCCTGCTGCTGGGCCGTCGCACCTACGTCATCCACGGAGAGGCCTTCGAGCCGAATCCCGACGAGGATCCGTTCGTCGGCACGAAGAAATACGTCGTCTCGAAGACGCTGAAGAAGCCGGTATGGCGCGACACGACGATCATACGCGACAACGTGGTCGAGTCGGTCCGCAAGCTCAAGGCTGATTCGGGCAAGGACATCTTCACCGACGGCAGCAGCCAGCTCGTTCACACACTGATCGCGAATGACCTCGTCGACGAGCTGCGCCTGCTCGTGTATCCCATCACGTTGGGCAGCGGCAAGCGTGTGTTGCCGGATGGCGTACACGCGAAATTCAAGTTGATCTCTGCGACGCCGTATCCGAGTGGTGTCGTGGGCCTCGATTACGTGGCTGATCGCGGAAAGAGGTGAATTGAGGTTACGGCTCGGGTACCTCGGTCATGCGCTGCACACGACCGTCGGGTAGCGGAACCTCGCCGTACACCATGTATGGAGCGGTAAGGAGAAGGTACCAGGTCGCCTTCAGTGTGCGATCAGAGCGCTTGTACTCTTCGACTTTCCGTGAACGGACGGGTGTGCCTTCGACGTCGACCACGGTGTCCGCCAGAATCGTGAAGACACGATCCTCTGCGGCTCGCATTCCCGGTCCCCACACGGGAGCGACCAGCACCGTTCCTGTCTTGAGCCCCGCGGCCACGGGAACCAGATCCGATGCCCCGGCGAAAAAACCAAGGCGCGGTATCGCGAGCTCGACGGGAATCTGCGTCGTATCGGTCGCCGTGCGTCGCGTTCCTCGTGCCGACTGGCCATCGATGCGCAACCGGGTGAACGCGCCGTTGGCCGATTCGGACCAGTACCCGAGCGGCGCCAGGGTGACGGCGTCATAGGTCTGTCGCAAGACACTCAGCACCCGGTTGGGATTACTCGGGATTGGCTGACTCGTCGTCACCCACCGCATGACCGGCCGTCCAGCCGAATCACCAAGCGTGAGACGGTTGACCCATTCCGCCGTGAGGGTATCACCGCGATAGACCCGAACGCGCGCGGCATGTGGCTTGAACACCCTTCCGTCAATGGCGGGAGATCCCACCTCGATGAAAACCGTATCGGCGTGTTGCGCATACGCCGGCACCGCGGCCATGAAAGCGGCGAGGATGAGGGCGATCGAAGCGGGCATTGATGACTCCCGGGGTCTTGGCAGCGATGAGCGACGAAACATAAGCGCCGGGAACGCGCTGGATAATGCACTGGAATAGCGCTGTACAGCACTCTTACCGTCACCTTCAGCGCTGTTCCAGCGGCTTTTAAGCGCCTCCAGCGCCTCCAGCGCCCCCACCACCGTCAACCCTATTCCCCAATCCGTTGTCACACGGGCGAGACATGGAGACGGATAGTACCCTGACTCTGGAGCGAGCGCACCAGCTCGCGGATCAGCGCGCGCTCATCGAGCGCGCGCGTCGGGGGGACGCGTCCGCGCACCGTGCCTTGTACGACGCGCACGTGGAGCAAGTTTACCGGCTGACCTTTCGGCTGACCGGAGCTGAGCACACCGCGCGAGAAGTCACGCAGAACGTGTTCGTTCGCGCGTTTGCATCGCTCGACGGGTTTCGTGGAGATTCGGCATTTGGAACGTGGCTACATGCGATCGCCGTTTCCCTGTCGCTCAACGAGATCAGGCGACGCAAACGGGAGTGGGCCCGGAACGCACCCCTCGAGGACGCCACCGCGCTCGCGCCCTCACCGCCGCGCTCGGATCCGTTTCTGCGCGAGAAGGTGATGGAGGCGGTGAAGGATCTGCCGGAGGGGTGTCGCACGGTGTTCATGATGCATGATGCCGAAGGCTACACGCACCAGGAGATTGCGGCGGCACTCGGAGTGAGTGTAGGGACGTCGAAAGCGCAACTGTCGCGGGCCCGCGGAAAGCTTCGTGTCGCGCTCGCGATGTTCGCGGAGGAATGGGAATCATGAAGAACGATATGAATGACGATCGCTATCACATGAATGAGGCCGGCGGTCCCGATTTCGGACCGGACGCGGACGTGGTGCCTGACGATGATCCGGCGTTCGACGCCTGGATCCGCAAGATGGCACCCACACTGAACGCGCCGAACGCGACACCGCGTCTCGAGATGTGGTCGGCGATTCAGGCCGCACGCCGGACCGCCGATGCCGTGCCGCGCCGCCGCACGCCGTGGGGCCTCCTGTCGGCGATCGCCGCGGCACTGCTCGTCGGTGTCGCGCTCGATCGGTTTGTGATCACCGAAGCCATCAGTCCCGCCGCTCCCGTTGCCACCGCTCCCGCGACTCCATCCGAGTCGATCGACGATCCTTCGCGCCTCTACCGCATGGCCGCCGCGCAGACGCTGACACAGGCCGAAGCGCTCCTCACCGCGTTCCGCGCCGGAGCGCCGCAGCAGAGCCGCGCCGGCATGCAACAGCTCGGAGACTGGGGACGGCAAGTGCTCGGCAGCACGCGCCTTCTCATCGACTCCCCCGCGGGGAACGACCCGCAGCTTCGCGCTCTGCTCGACGATCTCGAGCTCGTGCTCGTGCAGATCATCCAGCTGTCCGGCGGCAAGCTCGACCCCACCGACCGCGAGCTCGTCGAAGGCGCGCTCGAGAACAGCGATCTACTTCCACGAATCCGCACAGCGGTGCCCGCCGGCGTTCCCGGCGTGGACGCTGTGTCAGGCGATTGAGGACCGAACCAATGATCACCAAACTTTTTCTCGCCGCGAGCGCGGTCTCCTTGCTCGCCACCTTCCCGGGCCTGACGCATTACGCGGTCGCCGACGACGCGCCCCTGGTTGTCGTGTTGGAGCCGGGCTTCGCCCAGATCCCACCGGAGCCCTGGGCCGAGGCGGACCCGGCCGACTCGCTGTACCGCCTGGGTCGCGAGGCCATCAATCGGGGTGAATACCGCCGCGCCGCTCGACTCTTCGCCGAGATCAGCGAGAAGCATCCGCGTTCCGAGTACGCTCCGGACGCGCCCTATTGGCGCGCCTTCGCGCTCTACAAGACCGGGGACGAGGATGATCTGCGCGAAGCGCTCCGGACGCTGGACACGCAGCAACGGCGTTTCCCGCGAGCGACGACGATTGCCGATGGGCGCGAGCTCGCCATTCGCATCCGCGGCCAGTTGGCGAAACAGGGGGACGTGGACGCCGCCGAGGCGGTGACGCGCGCGGCCGGGCCGAACCGGCCGTGCGATCGGAACGACGATGACACGGAGATTCGCGCCGCTGCGATGAATGCGCTGCTCCAGATGGATGCCGAGAGTGCGCTCCCGATCATCCGGCAGGTATTGCAGAAGCGCGATGAGTGCTCCGTGGCGTTGCGCGAGAAGGCGGTGTTCCTCCTGTCGCAGAAGCGGTCATCGGAGACGGAGGACCTGCTGCTCGACATCATACAGAACGATCCCAGCCGCTCCGTCCGCGGACAGGCCGTGTTCTGGTTGGGTCAGGTCCGCACGGAGAAGGCGGCGGAGGCGCTCGAGCGGATCGTCACATCGTCACCGGACATGGAGCTTCGCCAGAAGGCGATCCATGCTCTGCACGAGCACGGCTCCGCGCGTGCCGCGGCGCTGCTGCGCCGCCTGGCCGAAAGTCCACAAACGCCGCATCAGATTCGTGAGCAGACGATCTTCTGGCTCGGCCAGCGGCGGTCGCAGGAGAACGCGGACTTTCTGCGCTCGCTCTTCGGAAGCACGGACGACGACGATCTCCGGAAGAAGATCCTGTTCTCGCTGTCGCAGATGCGCGGCTTCGAGAATGATCGCTGGCTGCTCGCGATAGCTCTCGACGAGGCCAACAGCGAGGACCTGCGCGGGCATGCGCTCTGGACGGCCGGACAGGCCGGGATCGCGGGGAGCGAGCTGGTGACGGTCTACGACAGGCTGTCGGATCAGCATGTGAAGGAAAAGCTCATCTGGGTGATGTCGGAATCGCGGGATCGTGCCGCGACGGACAAGCTCATCGACATTGCGCGGAGAGATCCCGATCGCGAGATGCGCAAGAAGGCGTTGTTCTGGCTCGGTCAGAAGAACGATCCGCGCGTCAAGCAGCTCCTCATCGACATTCTCAACCAGCCGTGATCGTCATGCGCATACTCAGCGCCTTCAGCGCCTTCAGCGCCTTCAGCGCCTTCAGCGCCTTCAGCGCCCTCGCATCTGCCCAGGCACTTGCCTCTCGCATAGAGCAAGCACGCGACGGGGTCGTCCGCATGGAAATCGAGAGCCGGATGGGCGTGTGCGGCGACGGCCGCGACGTCGTCGGCTACAAGAGCGCGATTTTCGCCCACAACTTCCAATCCATCGGCGGACGCTGGAATTCCAACCGATGCGTGCCCGGCCCGCTGCGGGTAACGCTCAGCGTCGCGGATGGCGAGGTGACGCGCGTACGGACTCAGGTCGGCGGCTCGTGGCCGAGCGGCGAGTCACGCGTGACCGATCTCGGTATCGCGTCGCCGCGCGAGGCGTCGGCCTACTTCTTCTCGCTCGTGCCGCGGCTGGAGTCGACGTCGGGCAAAGATCGCACGCTCCTGCCCGCGGTGCTCGCCGATGATGCACCGGTCATCGAGCCGCTGCTCGCGCTCGCCCGCGACGACCGTCGCGCCGAGCACACGCGTCACCAGGCGATACTGTGGCTCGGCTTGCTCGGAGACGAGACGATAATTCCCGCACTTGTCCGTTTTGCGCGCGAGGACGTGGATGGTGGGGAGAGCCGCAAGGGGAGAAAGAAGGGGCTCGGCAGCGCGGCACTGGCGGCGCTCAGCAACCTGGAGAACGATGTCGGAGTGCCGGCGCTCATCGACCTCGCGCGGACCGGAAGCGCCGGGACGCGCCACGACGCGGCTTTCTGGCTCGGTCAGAACGGCAGCGAGAGCGCGCGCCGCATGCTGCATACGATGATCGAGAACGCGAACGAGGAGAGCCGCGTGCGGAAGCATGCTGTGTTCTCGCTGTCGCACGGCGGCGAGACACCGGACTCGGAGTTCGCGTATCTCCGGAATCTCTATTCGCGTATAGATGACCGCGAGGTAAAGGAAGCGATCATCCAGGGAATGCAGGAAGATGAAGGCGCAGGGGGACGCTGGCTCATCGAGCGCGCTCTCGACACGCGCGAGCCATTGAAGTTGCGCAAGACCGCGCTCTTCTGGGCAGGGCAACGCGACGAGACGCCCACCGCGGAGCTCGCGCGCGTCTACCGCGATGCCGATGAGCCCGAGCTGCGAGAGCACGCGATCTTCGTGCTCTCGCAGCGGGAGGACGAAGCCGCAATCGACGAGCTGATGCGCATTGCGCGCTCTGACGGCGATACGCGGATGCGCGGCAAGGCGCTCTTCTGGCTCGCGCAGAAGGACGATCCGCGAATCAGGAAGCTGATCGCGGACCTGGTGCTGAAGGAAAGAGACGAATGAGGAACGAGGAAAGAGGAACGAGCAAAAGAGGAACGAGGAACAAGGAACGGGGAAGTGGCTGTTCCACTCCTGCGCGCCCACGCCTGAACGTCCACTTCCTCGTTCCGCGTTCCTCGTTCATGTGGAGATCACTAATGAGAAACCATTCTCGAAGGTTTGCGGTCGCGATTCTCGCGATCGCGGCACCCCTTCAGGCGCAGTCGCTCGCGTCTCGTATCGCGGCGGAAGACGGAGCCGTCACATTCCACTACGCTCCGCGCCCCGGCATATGCGGCGATGGCGAGACGTTCATCCGAACGGGACGATCCTCGTACCACGGGTCGTTCTCGACCAAGCGCGCAATGGAGCCGTGCATCTTCGGGCCGGCGCAGGTCCGTCTCACGGTGGAGGATGGCACCGTGCATCGCATCGAGACCTTTGTAGGTCCCCTGCGCTCGCGCAGGGCGCGCGACCTGGGCGAGGTGTCCGCGCCCGAGGCGGCGCGCTACCTGATGACGATCGCCGAGCGGGGAAAGACTGGGGCGAGCGCGAAGGCGATCTTTCCGGCGGTCATTGCTGATAGCGTCACCGTTTGGCCGGCGCTCCTCACGATCGCGCGGGACACCGATACGCGCTCACGCGCGACTCGACAGGACGCGCTCTTCTGGCTCTCACGATTCGCCAGCGCGTCCCTCGCCGGGCACCCGAACGACCCGTTCGCGGACGATGAAGAGGAGAGGAGCGGCGACGACGAGCTCAAGAGTCACGCCGTCTTTGTCCTGTCGCAGCTGCCGCGCAGTGAAGGGATTCCGCAGCTACTCGAGGTTGCCCGTTCGAATCGGGACTGGCGAGTTCGTAGTAAGGCGCTCTTCTGGCTTGGGCAGAGCGGAGATCCGCGAGCCATCGAGCTCTTCGAATCGATACTGAGGCGATGATTGCAGCGGGGCGCTGGAGCAGCGCTACTCAGCGCCCCTCTGTAGTAATTATCGCGCTGCCGGGTGGAGCTCCCGATCCAGCTCACGCATGGCGGCTTCATAGTATGGGTCAGCCGCCGGCAGCTCCGCGATCGCGCGCTTTTTCTTCTCGCGACACGGTCCGCGCACGAGACGGGCGATCAGCCGGAACGCGGCCCACCCGACCAACCCGACCACGACCAGCTTGAGCGTCAGTATGGCGACGCCGAACAGCGCGCCGAGAACCCCGAGCGCGGTCGCCAGCACAATGATCGAGACGGGAATCGCGATTACGAGCGCAATCGCGACCTTGAGAAGCGTCCAGAGCACTTTCATCGGTACTCCTCCGAGTCACGGCCAAGAACGAGTCACCAAGCACTACGCGAAACCAGGGACCCGGGATTCACTCGCGCAGGCGCATTTGCCGCTCCTCGAGGTCGCCGAGTTGTTGGCGCGGAGTATGCCGCTTCGAGCTTAACCCGAGTTCTCGCGATCAAATCAAGGCGCGTCCTCACGCGCGAAGCGGTAGAGCCGATCCGACTCCGCATTCTCGTAACCAGCCTTCCACTTTTCTCCGGCGTGTCCGCAGTGGCGATCGCCCAGGAAGCGCCCGCTTCCGGCGACAGCCTCGTTGCCGTCAGCATCGAAGTCCGCCACGGCACGGCGCCCGTCGAGCGAGCGCACGTCCGCAGCGGACGCGTCGGGGATCATACCGACCAGACGGGCCGCGTTGTGCTCCGCCTCCAGCCTGGAAGGCACGACATCGTCGCGGCGAAAATCGGCTTCGAGCCGGAGACCGTCGCGGTCGCGCTTTCCCCGCGAGGCGATACGACCGTCGTCATCCATCTCACGGCGCTCGCGACCGAGCTTTCCGGCATCGTCGTTTCCGCCGCTCGAAGCGGTCGGCGAATCGAGGAGGAGCCGCTTCGCGTCGAAGCGCTGTCGCAGGAGGAGGTGGAAGAAAAGCTCCGCATGACGCCGGGCGACATCACGATGATGCTCAACGAGTCTTCCGGCCTGCGCGTGCAAACGACCTCGCCGTCGCTCGGTGGCGCCAACGTCCGCGTGCAGGGCCTTCGCGGTCGCTACACGCAGATTCTGGCCGATGGCCTCCCACTCTACGGCGCCCAAACCGGCGGGCTGGGGCTGCTTCAGATTCCTCCCATGGACCTCGCCGGCGTCGAGATCATCAAGGGCGTCGCGTCCGCGCTCTATGGCGGATCTGCGTTAGGTGGCGTGATCAACCTCGTCTCGAAGCGGCCGGGAGAGGATCCGAGGCGTGATCTCCTCCTCAATCAAACGACGCTCGGCGGCTCCGATGTCGTGGGGTTCGTGTCGAGTGAGATGACCGACCGGTGGGGCTACACGTTGCTCGCGGGCGCTCACCGGCAGTCACGAGTCGACCGCGACCACGACGGCTGGACGGACCTCCCCGAGTACGAGCGAGCGCTCGTGCGTCCGCGGCTCTACTGGACGAGTGAGCGCGGCCATTCGGCGATGCTCACGGTCGGTACCACGCTCGAGCGCCGCAGAGGTGGAACGATGGAAGGCGCAGTGGCACCGAACGGTTTGCCGTACCCGGAACGGTTGCGCACAGATCGGTTGGACGCTGGCGGGGTCGCTCGCTTCGTCGTCGGCGGGACGCATGTGATTTCGGTGAGAAGCTCGGCCGCCCGGCACCGGCACCGCCATACCTTCGGAAACGTCGGCGAGCGAGACGGTCATCTCACGTGGTTCGCAGAGGTGGCATCGACCTTCACGAGAGCAACCACGAGCTCGGTGGTCGGCGTTGCCGTTCAACAGGAGCGATACCGCAGCCGCGATGTCGAAGGCTTCGACTATACGTTCACGACACCGGGGCTGTTCACGCAGACGACGATGGACATTGGCGACCGGTTCGCGCTGACTGCGAGTGCGCGATTCGACAGACACAGCGAGTACGGTACGCAGGTATCGCCGCGCCTTTCGGCACTCGCCAGGCTGACGTCCCGATGGTCGCTCCGCCTCTCGGCAGGGACTGGGTACTTCGCCCCCACACCGTTCACCGAGGAAACGGAGGTCATTGGTCTCACGCCGCTGGTGCGGTTGTTCGATCTCCGTGCCGAGGAGGCTGAGGGCATCTCGGCCGACCTCGGCGGCGTGGTGGGCCCGCTGGAGCTGAATGCCACGGTATTTGGGTCTATCGTTAGGTATCCCCTGGGTCTTCTCGAGCTGCCAGGCGAAGATGGGCGCGCGACCCTCGTGAACGTGCCGGGCCCGACGCGAACCGCCGGGAGCGAATTGCTGCTGCGCTGGAAGCCCGAGCCGTTTCACGTCACCGCCTCGTACACGTTCGTGCGATCGACGGAGGACGATCTCGCGACCGGCGATCGTCGGGATGTGCCTCTCACGCCACGACATCAAGCCGGGCTAGTCACGATGTGGGAGCGGGAGGAGCAAGCGCGCATTGGTGTGGAGATGTACTACACCGGCCGGCAGAGCCTCGACGACAACCCATATCGTGTGACGAGCAAGCCCTACCTTCACATCGGCGTGATGGGCGAACGTCGGGTCGGACGAGCTCGCATCTACGTCAACGGGGAGAACCTGCTCGACTATCGCCAAACCCGCTCCGACCCCTTGGTGCTGCCCGCGCGCGGCCTTGGGGGCAGATGGACCGTGGACGTGTGGGGTCCTCTGGAGGGCCGGGTCGCCAACGTCGGCGTGCGGCTCGACCTCGGGCTCGACCGGGAGCGTGAGCACCGATGAGGGCCATCGCGGCGGAAACGATTCATCGCCCTTCGCAGTTCACGGATCATGACTCCGATGACATCCACGGCAACGTTCTCACGGCACGCCGTAGCCGTCTGGACGGGTGACATCTCCGGCGGCGAGGGAAACGTTGCAGCAGGTACGGAGGCATTCGCCGTCCCAATGACGTTCCCACGACTCAGCGGTGATCCGCCCGGCATGACGACGCCGGAAGAGCTCCTGGCGGCGTCGCAGGCGAATTGCTATGCGATCGCGCTGAGATCCGTGCTCGCGCAACGACGCGGAAGCGCGCAGCGAATCACCATCAGAGCGACCATCACCGCGGAGAAGGGCGGCGGACTCATTCGCCTCACGGGCTCACACCTGGACGGCACCATCGAAGGCCTCGAGGGGGTCGATTCCGCCACCCTTCAAGACGCCGCACGCGTTGCCGAAGAGCGGTGCACGATTTCGAGCCTTATCCGCGCGGTTGCTCCTGTCACTTCCAGCGTCGTGGCGGTTTCTTCTGCGACGCGCTGACTGCTCCCATGGGCTTCGCTTCTACGGGGCCAGGCGCTTCTCGAACCAGTGATCGCCGTACGGCTCGGCGTTGAACGGCGGTACCTCGACGTACCCTTCGCTTCGATAGAGCTGGATGGCCTCGACCAGCCGTCGATTCGTCTCGAGATGCACCGTCGTCCGGCCGAGGTTTCGGGTCTCATCCTCCAGCGCGGCGAGCATGCGTCGGCCGAGCCCAAGCCCCCGCGCTGAGCGCGCCACCCACATTCGCTTGATCCACGCGATCTCCGGCGAAACCGTCTTCAGCGATCCGCAGGCGACGGCTTCTCCGTCGACCGTAGCCATGAGAAATGCGCCGCGCGGCGGACGCAGCTCCGCGTCATCCGCCGGAAGCGCCTTCGTGGGGTCGTAGCCCTCGTCGAATCGTTCCGCGAGCTCGGCGAAGTATTGTGCGACGCACCACCGAGCCGACTCGCTGGCAGGATCCACTCTCTCGATCACGATGCCCGCCGCCTTGAGCAGGCGATGCACGTCGGCCATTGCCGCAACCAGCCGGTCGCGCTGGGCTTCCGTAAGCGGAGTGAGAATGGCCTCCGCCGCATCGTCCGAGCGCCGATTCATCTCCTTCAGCTCCGCGCGCCCGGCGCGCGTCAGCTCGACGCGGCGAACGCGCTCGTCGTCCACTGCTGCGCGAAGCTTGACCAGGCCCTGCGACTCGAGCGACTGGACGACGCGACTCATGTACCCCGAGTCGAGACCGAGGCGTGCCCGCAGGCTGCGGAGGTCCGCGCCCCCGCTGCTGCCGATTTCGTAAAGCACTCGGGATTCGCCGAGCGGGCGATCGCTGCCGAGGAAGTGGTCGTCGAGCGCACCGGCCCGCTGCGTGACGAGGCGGTTGAAGCGTCGGACCTGGGCGACCTGCTCGGCGTTCATTATCTGACTTTAGTCAGAGGAACCAAGGTTTGTCCAGGACGACCTGTGCAGTTCGCGGTTCCCCAGGACCGTTCGCCGAGAAGTATTTGAGCGGCTCAGCGTGACTCGCGATCGTGCGGCCCATGATCACGCGCATAGGGATCCTCTCGACTTTCGTCGCCGCATCGGCGGCCGCCCAGTCGGACTCCGCAGCGCTCCGCGGTGTAGTTCGCAGCACCGACGGAAGCGCCATCGAAGGCGCCAACAGCTTCCTCCTCGAGACGTTGGAAGGGACGCTCACTGACGCGGACGGCCGATTTGCGCTTCGATCGGCCCATCGCGGCGCTGCCACGCTCGTCGTTCGTCGGATCGGGTATCGAGCCGTGCAGATGCCAGTCACGCTTCCCCGACCCGAGCTCGTCGAGATCCTTCTTACGCCAGATGCTGCGATCCTCGCTCCAATCACCGTTCAGGCTGGGCGATACACCGCTGGTGACGAGCGTGGCGCGACCCTAACGAGCCTCGAGGTGGTCACCACGCCTGGCGCCGCGGCGAACGTCAACCGCGCCATTCAAAGTCTTCCCGGCGCCCAGACGGTGGATGAAGGTACCGCGCTCTTCGTCCGCGGTGGCGACTACACGGAAACGAGGGTGCTTCTCGACGGGGCCGTCCTCCTCAACAGCACTCAGCTTCGCACGCCGACCGGCACGTTCACCGGCACCGTCGACCCCTTCCTCCTCGACGGCATCTTCTTTTCGTCAGGTGGTTTCAGCGCCCGCTACGGCAACGCCCTCTCCAGCATCGTCGATCTGCGCACGCAGGGGCGTCCCGATGAATCCTCGGCCACCGCCAGCGCCGGACTGGCCGCGATCTCGGGCAGCATAGCCATCGCGCTTCCGCGCACGACCGGCATTCGAGCCGCGGGCAATCGTCTCGATCTCGGGCCGTTCTTCCGCGTCAACGACAGCCCGCGTCGCTACGATCCTCCACCCACCGGCCACGACGTCAGCGCGAGCGCTACGTGGCGGTATCGTCCAACGGCGGAGATCAAGCTCTTCGCGATCGATCAGCGCAACCACCTTGGCGTTGGCGTCGACGAAGCTTCATTCGGCGGGCTGTATGACGTCGCCGTCGAGAGCGACATGGCCGTTCTCACCTGGCGGGACGCAGTCGGCACGGTCTCGTCGTGGGTAAGTCTTTCGACCTCGCAGCTCGACGAGCGTGAGCAGTTTGGTGTCTTCCGGCTTGGAACTCGGCTGCGCTCGACGCAGCTCTCGGCGCTCGCGGAGTGGCCGGCGACTCCGAGCCTAACGGTGCGCGCCGGAGGAGAACTGGAACGAACGCAGTCGGCGTTCGACGGGTCCATTCCCGAGCGCGGCGACGATGTGGCTCCCGACGCGCGCACAACGCTCTTCGACTCCGAGGGCGCAGGAACCCGCGACGGCGTCTTCGCCGAAGGGGAGTGGCGTGTCCGCCCTGCCCTCCTCGTGACGGTCGGCGCGCGCACGGACCGCTCGGAGCTCACCGACGAACGCACGGCCGATCCGCGGATATCACTCTCGCTCGCGCTGGGCCACGGCGCGACGATGACCGCCGCCTGGGGGAACTATCACCAAGTACCCGACCCCATGCTCCTCGATGCGGAGTTCGGGGACGCGTCGCTTCCACCGATGCGGGCCACACAGTCGATTCTCGGTGTGCACCTAGAGCGCGACCGACTCACCGCTCGTGTCGAGCTCTACGAAAAGCACTACCACGACCTCGCTCTTCTGACCCGCAACAATGAGGTCGTGGGCGGCGGAACCGGCCGGAGCCGCGGGGCCGACCTATGGCTCAAGTGGACGGCGCCGTTAGGCGTCAACGCCCGCGTGGCCTACAGCCTGGTCGATGCCCAGCGCACCGACGCGAGCTCCGGGATCGTCACCCGCGCGCCGTTCGAGGTCACTCACAGCGTCACGGCGTTGCTGGAAAGGCGGTGGCCCGCATTCATCACGACGTCTGCTGCATACCGATACGCGACTGGCCGTCCCTTCACCCCGGTTGTCTCCGCCACGTTCGACCCGCAGCGCTCGGGGTGGACACCAACGTATGGCCCGCCTATGAGCGAGCGGCTGCCGGCGTTCCGTCGGCTCGACCTGTCAGGCTCCATTCTCCGACGCTTCGGGCCAGTGCAGTCGGTGGTTTTCTACACGCTGTCGAACGCGCTCGATCGCGAGAACGTCCACACCTATCGCTATTCGCCGGATTACAGCCAGCGAATGCCGGTACGGAGTCTCTTCAACCGCGCACACTACTTCGGCTTTTCTCTTACGTGGTCGTAGACAACGGCAGCGGCTGGAGTATCTGCGCTTTTATGACACATGGAGCCCACACATGAAAACGATGCTTGTCGTCGCAGCAGCAATAAGCGCCGCCTCCGCACAAGCTCAGAGCCCGAACGGCCGCGACAAATGGGCCGACTCGGCGCGCATCGAGATCGAGGCAGCCACCGCGCTCGGCAACCTCGATCGCCTGCGTCAGGCAAGCGCGCTGCTCGAGCGCGCGCTCACCGCCCTCCCCGACGACCCTTTGCTCCTTCACTATCTCGGCTACGCTCGCTATCGCGAAGCGACGATCATGCAGGGCATGAAGCGCGAGGAGGACGAGTACCGGCCGCTGCTCGAGGCCGCCGACAGTCTTCTCGAGCGCTCCGCGTCGACGCTTCCGCTTGCCGAGTCATATGCGATTCGGTCGTCCGTCCTCGGACAGCTCATCGGATCCAACCCGCTTCGCGGCATGACGCTCGGCCGAAAATCCTCGAGCGCGATGGATCGCGCGGTCGAAGTCGGTCCGAACAATCCCCGTGTCTGGCTCCTGCGCGGGATCGGCGCCATGTTCACCCCCTCTTTGTTCGGCGGCGGGCTGGACAAGGCCGAGGAGTATTTGGACAAGGCGGTCGCACTCTTCTCGAGCGATGCGCCGGCGCCGCCGATGCCGGCGTGGGGACACGCCGAGGCGTACATCTGGCTCGGGCAGCTTCACAGGCGACGTGATCGGATCGATGAGGCTCGTCAGGCATACAATCGCGCGCTCGAGCTCCAGCCCGACAACGGCTGGGTCAGACACGTCCTCCTTCCCGGACTGGATCGTGCCAAATCCTGATCGTTCCCGGACGCGCTTTTGGCTGCTCTACGCCGCGGCATGGACGCCATTTGCGGCGATTCACGCGCTGCTGGTTATGGGTCAGGGAGCGCCGTTCGGCCGCGCCGTCAGCGGGTCTCTCACGACTGTCGTACCGGCGGCACTTCTCGGCGCGTTCGTGTGGCGCTTCGCCGAGCGCCCGTCGCTGCGGGCCAGAAGCCGTGCTCCCTTTGTGCTCACGCACGCTGCCCTCGCCGTTGCGTTCGCCACGGTCTGGACGCTCGTGATCGTTGCGTCGATCTATTACGGCGCGCCGCGATCTGTATTCGACAGCTTCCTCCGGAACGCGATCGGATGGCAGTTCCTGTCCGCCCTCACGCTGTACGCGGTGATCGCCGGTATCGCCAGCGCGGTGGCCAACTCGCGGCGGCTGCGTGAACAGGAAGCAGCCGCGGTACGCAGCGAGGCGCTCCGGGTTCGGGCGGAGCTGCAAGCCCTTCGCGCGCAGCTCGACCCGCACTTTCTGTTCAACACGCTGCACTCGCTCATGACGCTCGTACGAACGAACCAGCGGGCGGCCGAGTCGGCGCTGGAGCGGCTAGGCGACCTGTTGCGCTACGTACTCGACGTCAACCGCGAGATACTCGACGAGGTCCCGCTCGCCGACGAATGGGTATTCGTGCGCAACTACGTGGAGCTCGAGCAGCTCCGGTTGGGTGAGCGCCTTCACGTGGTGGACGATCTCGATCCAGAGTCGCTCGACTGTCTCGTTCCGGCGTTCACCCTGCAGCCGCTGGTCGAGAACGCGGTCCGCCATGGCATCGCCCCACAGCCCCGCGGAGGAACGCTCACCGTCTCGTCTCGTCTCGTGCGCGAGGATCTGATTCTCGAGGTGAAGGACGACGGCGCCGGCGCCGACCCCGAAGCGCTTCAACAGGCCAGGGGCGTCGGCGTGCGTGCGGTTCGGCAGCGCCTGGAGGCTCGGTATGGGCCTGCCGCACGGCTCGCGATCAGGACGGCTCCAGGCTCCGGTTTTACCGTCACAGTCTCCCTGCCCGCGCGGGCAGTCGCGCAAGCTCCAACCCCGCCCGCCGAGCCGGCGCACACCGGCTGATGTCGGACACCGGTGTCGTGCGCGCGGTCATCGCCGACGATGAGCCGCTGGCGCGCCAGCAGCTTCGCGACTTCATGGCCGACGTTTCCTGGCTGGAGTGCGTCGGCGAAGCAGCGACCGGCGGCGAGGCGGTGCGCATCATCGACGCGCAGCAGCCCGACATCGTCTTTCTCGACATCCAGATGCCGGAGATGACCGGCGTGGAGGTCCTCGAGAAAATCGATCACGATCCGGCGGTGGTCTTTACGACGGCGCACGATCGGTATGCGGTTGCGGCGTTCGAGCTTGGCGCGCTCGACTACCTGCTCAAGCCGTTTGGACGGGAGCGCTTTCTCGGCGCCGTGCAGCGGGCCCGTCGATCGCTGCAGTCGGAGGCGGACGAGCGGCCAGTGGAGCGCGTACGTGCCGCGCTCGATTCAAATCGGCTGATGACGCGCGTCTTCGTGCGCGATCGCGGGCGCATACTTCCCATTCCGGTTGAGGAGATCGTGCGTCTGGAGGCCGAAGACGATTACGTGGGCCTGCATGCGCGGGGACGACGCTTTCTCGTCTATTTACCACTCGGTGAATTCGAGAAGCGACTCGATGGCGAGCGTTTTCTACGCGTACACCGCTCGCACATCGTCAATCTCGATCACGTGAGCGCGCTGGTCCCGTACGACGGATCGCGGCTCCAGGTCGAGATGCGCGACGGGACGAAGATCATGGCCAGCCGTACGCGATCACGAGAGCTCAGGCACTTGGCGATCTGAATTCCAAATCGTCGAGGTAGTCGATGATGTCCAGGGAATCCAGGCGAGTCCTCGATCATCTGGATCACCCGGTTCGCCTGGCGCGAGAAAGTCTCAAGCAACGGCGATGGCGCTGACATGGCCGGCTACGATGCGCCAGCCGTCCGGCCGTGCGCACCAAATGCGCGTATAGCGGAAGGGACCCGAGAAGGCCTCGCCGCGGAAGGAACCGCTCATATCCATGCGCACGATGACGACGGCGATGTCGCCGAAGCGCTGAACGCGCTCTTCACTCGCTTCCAATCGAGTGATTCTTATCATGCCGGCGCGGTGGGCATCGAGATCGTCGGCCTTCGAGTAGAGGCCGCCGTCGGGGCCGGTGAAGACGAGCTCATTGTCCAGCAATCGATCGAGCTCGGCGACGTCGCTCGCGAGCTGCGCCTGGCGGAGCGCGGCCTCACACGCGAGCAAAGGGTCATCAGCAGTGGAAAGCGTTGGCATGTCGGTGACGTCGGGTCTGAACCGTGAGCGATGAAACAGCCGATACAATGCTCCCGTTGTGCCCTTGGGGACGCAAGCCACCCTCCGTCACCCGATCACCCGAGACTCATACTGTGGGCATTCGCAAGCTGACCCTTCTTACGCTCGTTGTCATTGGAGCGTGCCACCCGAAGACTCCGATCGAGCAACGCACGACGACTGGCGTCACGCGTAGCGTCCTCATGATGAACAGTGCGGACCTGGCGGCGCCGCGTTGGATCGCCGAGCACGGCGTGCCAAGCATTGCGGTGGCGTACATCGAAAATGGCGCCGTACAGTGGACGCGCGTCTATGGGGAGCAATCCGAGGGAATACCGGCAACGGCGCGCACGTTGTACAACGTCGCGTCGCTCGCCAAGCCGGTATTCGCCGAGGTCGTCATGCGTCTGGTCGACGAAGGTCGCCTGTCGCTTGATGAGCCGATCGCGTCACACTGGGTGGATCCTGACGTCACCGCCGATCCGCGCCATGAGAAGCTCACACTACGGCTCGCGCTCAGCCACAGGACCGGATTTCCGAACTGGAGATCTCAGGACGGCGGCCGCCTGCGCTTCAAGGCCGATCCCGGCACCGCGCTCGGGTACTCCGGTGAAGGATACGAGTACGCGAAGCGGTACATCGAGCGGAAGCTGCGCACATCGTTCGACTCGCTCGCACACCGGTACGTCCTCGAGCCCTTCGGGATGACCAATACGGCCTTCACACGACAGGACTGGTTCGAGAGCCGCATTGCACTGCCTAACGGCCCCGAGGGCATCTACGGCAAGCCGTCGTTTCAGCCGGTCGCAAGCGCCTCCGACGACCTGTACACGACGGCCGCCGATTACGCGGCATTCGTTGTCGGAGTGATGAACCGGACCGGTCTCAGCGCCGAGATCGCTGACGCTCGGGACTCGCTGCACGTGCTCAACCCGCGCGCCCTGCCATCATGCGACTCGACCGCGCTCTCGTATTGCCCGCGTCGCATCGGCATGAGCCTCGGGTGGGAGATCCTCGAGTTCCGTGACGAGATCGTTCGCCTTCACACCGGTGGCGATTGGGGGGAAAACACGATGGCCTTCTATTTCCCCAAACGGAACGCGGGCGCGGTGATGCTCACCAACAGCGCTCGCGGCATGAAGGTCGTTCTCGAAGTGATCGACCTGCTGTTTCATGACTCGGACTTTGCCAGGCTGGCGCTGACCATGAGGTGATCACGTGGCAGCGGTCTCGCGCGTCGCGTGATACTGACCTGGGAACGGCTCGGCCACGAAGAGAAAGGCGACAAAGGGCACCGTGACGACCCCGATCGCCGCGAGGCCCAGGCCTTCCAGGCCGTTCTCGGCGAACCAGACGCCACCGCTCGTGGCAATGACAGCGGCGGTGAGCTGCGTGATCAGATCTGCCCGACCGAGAATGCGAGCTCGGCGGCTCGGTACGGTGATGTCGGTGAGCAGAACCGACGCGCCGATGTATCCGAAGCTCCAGCCGAGTCCCACGATGAGGAGACCAGCGGCGAGGCCGCCCATGCCCGGAAAGAGCGCAACGACGCCGCCGCCCACCGCGAGCAGGACGAGACCGATGAGGATCGTCGGGCGACGTCCCCATCGATCCGTGGCGTGACCGACGATGCGCGACAGACCGTACATCCCCACGAAGTGGAGCATCATGACGGTGCCGAGCACACCCGCGCCGTGGCCTGCGTGAACCACCGCCACGCCGGCGACTCCCATCACCGAGGCCATCGCCGCGTGGCTCGCGGCGAGTGCGACGACGCCGGCGACGAGGAGTCGCCCTGACCTCACTGCCCCGCCGCTCGACGTCGCGCTCGACGGATGAGGGTGTGCACGCTCGATCTCTTTCGCGATCTCCATTGGCTCAGCGGCGCGTCTCAGCGTGACCGCGCCCGCGATTACCAACAGCGGTGCGATCCACCAGACGAGTCCCAATGCGTCGCGTCCGATCGCATGACCGAGCGGCTCGGTGAGCATGAGGAACAAGGGGCCGGCAACCGCGCCCGCGATGGCGCTCGTCTGCAACCAAGCAATCCCGCGGCCGCGCTCGGACGGCGGAAACATTTCGGCGGCGGCAACGCGCGTCAGGCCGCCGATCCCCAGCGCCACGGCAAGCGTCAGGACGCCGGTGATAAAGAGCGCCAGTATCTCCAGGGTGACGCCGAAACCGGCGATCGTGTATCCCGCGGCGCCGAGCGAGTAGCCGGCGATCAGTACGGGGCGGCGCCCCCAGCGATCCATAGCGCGTCCGCCGATCGCGGCACCGACCGCTGCGCCGACGTTGAGCAGTGCGACGTACAGTCCGGCCAAGCTCGCGTTGCCGCTCAGCGCGACCAGTGCCGCCGAGCCAGGCCCGGCGGTCATCGAGGCCGCGGCGAAGCCAAGCGCGAAGGCCGCGGAAAGCATAACGAGCGTGCGACGAACCGTCTCGTTCACGACGGGAAGCTCAGGAGATCGTCGTCATGACGACAGGCGCGTGGTCGCTGGTGCCGACGTCGGCTTGCACGAGGCACCCGGTTGCGCGAGCCACCACGGCCGGCGAGGCGAGCACATAGTCGAGCCGCCACCCAATGTTTCGCTGCCGCATGTTCCGCCACGGCGCCCACCAGGTGAATAGACCGGGATTGTCGGGGTCGAATTTGCGGCCGACATCCTCGAGCCCCGTGCCCAGCATGTGCTCGAACAGCGCTCGCTCCTCCGGACGCTGGCCGACGACGTTGGGCTTCCGCTCCTTCGGATGCACATCCATCTCCGTGCGCGCGATGTTGATGTCTCCGCAGAGAATCAGCGAGCGCCCCTCCGCGTGCAGCTTCCGGATCCAGTCGATCATCAAGGTCAGAAAATTCAGCTTGGCCTGATAATCCTTTCCACCGTTCGGGACGTAGACGGACGCTAGCACCAGATCGCCGTGCTCCACCTGCACGATACGCGACTCGTAATCGAACGACGGATGGCTGTAGGCGGGCTCGGCGTTGAACAGCTCCTTCCTGAGCATGAGCGACACGCCGGAATACGCCTTGAGACAGTGCCAGTACGCATGATAGTCGGCGGATCTGCACTGCTCCGGAATCTGACTCTCCTCCGCCTTCAGCTCCTGCAGGCACACCACGTCCGGGCGCTCGCGCTCCAGCCATTCCTGAATCTGCGATGCGCGCGCGCGAATGCCATTGACGTTCCAGGTGGCGACCTTCATGCGAATGAAGATACGAAAAAGAACGAGGAATGAGAAAAAAGAACGAGGAATGAGGAGTGAGGAATTCAATTGAATGGGTCTCCTCCAATGAATTCCTCACTCCTCATTCCTCCTTCCTCCTTCCTCCTTCCTCCTTCCATGAACCGCCAGTCTTCCGCGGGCGTCTTCTTTAGTCCATCGTCGCGAGCAGCCTGTCGAGCGCCTCGTAGCTCTGGTTGAGCCCCTCCTCCATTCCCGATTGCAGCATTCCGTCGCGCTCGTCGGTGGTGTGGAAGAGCGAGGTGGTCACGATCTTCGTGCGGCCGTCGGCGAGATCGGTGAGCTCCAGCGTTTCGATGATGACGTAGGCCGGCATGCCGTCCCATTCGAACGTCTGGACGATGCGGTCCTGTGGCGTGACCTCGCGGAACCGCCCCTCGAAGCCGTGCTTCCCTTCGGGTCCGTGCTCGACGAAGCGCCAGTGGCCGCCGCGCTCCAGCTCGAACTTCTCGATCACGAGCCTGTTCCCGCGTCCCCACCACTGCGCGAGCAACTGGGGATCGGTGAAGGCTCGCCACACTCGATCGCGGGGAGCGTCGAAGACGCGCTCGATGCGTATCTCACGGTCGGTCGGCGTGGTGACGTTTGCCTTCGATGCCTGCTTGGTGGCTGCACTCATGAGGCCTCTCCTTTGGTGCGCTCGAGAAATCTCCCGAGACGGTCGAGACGGGCGTCCACCATCTGCTGGTACGCGCGCATCCAGGCCGCCTCGGCATCGAGCCGCTGCGGACCGAGACGGCACGTGCGCACGCGGCCGACCTTCTCCGTGGCAACGAGTCCCGCGTCCTCGAGCACGGCGACGTGCTTCTTCATGCCCGTCAGGGTCATGTCGAAGAGGGCCGCCAGATCGCTGATCGACGCGTCACCGCGCCCGAGTCGCTGGAGAATGCCACGGCGGGTCGGATCCGAGATCGCCGCGAACGTCCTGTCCATGTGAAGTGGATACTGAACCATGTGGTTCAGTATAGCCGACATTATCGCCGGGCGCAAGTCCCGCTTGCAGACAGGTCATCCAGGTGGTCCAGGGAATCCAGGTGATCCAGGCGAGGTCATCTTCGTCACGTCGACAATCCTGACTACATGGACTACCTGGACGACCTAGACGCCCTGGACGACCTGGACTACCTCTCACCATGGTGCTCGTCGCCCGGGTAATCGCCCTCACCATCCTCGGGCAAATCGAGTCGGCCGTGTTCATTACGCAGCTCCCGCCCGGCGCCTTGCCCAGGCTTTTCCTGATGGGCGCGCTCGTGGCCGCTCCCTTCTCGGTGCTGGCCGTTCTCGTCCTCGGCAAACGGAGGGCATCGACGGAGGACGCCGCCGTCGAACCGCGTGTTGGCATGCCACCGGTCGAATGGATGTGGAAGCTCGGAGTGATCGCACTGGTGTACGTCATCCTCTACTTCACGTTCGGCTACTTCGTGGCATGGCGACACCCCGAAGTGCGCGCGTACTACAATGGCGTCGACGCCGGAGGCTTTTTTCCACACATGGCGATCGTCGTGGGGGACACCCCCTGGCTCGTCCCCTTTCAGATGCTCCGGGGAATTCTGTGGGCCGCGCTGGCGCTCCTTGTCGTTCGCATGATGAAAGCAGGATGGCTCGAGACCGCGCTCGCGGTCGGGCTGCTCTTCAGCGTCGTCATGAACGCGCAGCTTCTGCTCCCCAACGCGTACATGCCCGAAGCCGTGCGCATGGCGCACCTCGCGGAAACGGCGTCATCCAACTTCCTCTTCGGGATGTTCGTCGGGTGGCTTCTGAGCAGCCCTCACGCTCCCGATGAAGGCGCTGCGCGACGCGGGTCGATCCATCGCCGCGACGTAGATCGCGCCGCCATACAATGAGGGTCGCGTCGCGGTGAACGTCGGAGCGCCGAGGCCGGCGTGTGCGGCAATTTCGGGAATGCGGTCGCTTTCGATCGGATACGGCACCCATCGCGACGCACGGCGGCGATCGTACTCGATGATCACCACGCGCCCTCCCCGACGCACGCGCTCGACCAGTCGAGCCAGCACGGCCGCGGGGTTTCTTACGAAGTGAAGCGCATTGGCCACGAGCATTCCGTCGAGCAGGTGCTCGCCGAGCCCCGGCAAGTCGAAGCGGTCGGTGAAATCGCCAACGGCCGTTATGACGCTAGCTCTCGCGCGCGTCGCCCACTGCTCGAGATGACGCAGCGCGTCGGCGTCGGTGTCGACGGCGTACACTCGACTGCCCGGCTCCAGCAGCTCGACGAGCGCGCGCGTGAACGTGCCATCTCCGGCGCCGATGTCGGCCCAGGTGCCGCCGCGATTCCTCACCGCGGAGGCGATCAAGGCCGCCGCCTCACGAGTGTTCACGTCTACCCGACTTCGATCCAGCCCTCGCTGACGAGAACGCTTTCGCCGCCGATGTGGGCCGAGGTCAGGGCGCCATCGCGCTTCTCGATCCGCGCTTCGAGCACGCTCGGTCGGCCGATCTGGACGCCCTGGGAGATGCGATAACGAAAGGTTCCCGAGCGCGCGGGATCGTAATGAGTCAGCATCGCGGCCAGCGCGCAGTTCGCGCTCCCCGTTGCCGGGTCTTCGGGAACCCCGTCCAGCGGACCGAACATGCGCGCGCGGATGTCGAAGTCATCACTACTGCGGACGTACATGTGGATGTCGGGGATGACGCCCTCAGCGGCGAGCGCGTCGAAGGCCCCCGTGTTGATGCGGGCGCGCTCGAGCGCGGCACGGTCCTTCAGCTGGACCATGATGAACGGCAACCCGACCGACGCGACCTGCGGCGCATGAGTGTCCGTCACGAAGTCATCGGGCGTGAGAGACACCGCCGCGGCGACAGCATCCGGCGGCAGTCGCTTTCCAATGGACAGCTTCTCGGGGGCGGTGAGCTCGCAGAAGATGCCCTTGCCGCGCCGCTCGATGCGTATGCAGACGATACCCGCATTCTCCTCGAACTCCACCGTCATCGAGTCGCGGATCTCGCCAAACGCACCGGTCGTGGCGAGCGTGAACGCGGTCCCCACGTTCGGATGACCAGCGAAGGGTATTTCCTTCGCCGGAGTGAAAATGCGCACGCGCCTCGTATGACCGGAGACGGCCGGCAGCACAAACGAGCTTTCCGCGAAGTTGAACTCGCGCGTGATCGCCTGCATCTGCGCCGTGCTCAGCCCCTCGGCCGACGGAAGGACGGCGAGCTGGTTCCCGCCGAAGCGCACGTCGGTGAACACATCGCAGATATAGTACGCATAACGCATTGGTGGTTTCCTGCCCAAGGTGATCAATGAGATCGAAGTGATCGCGGTGATCGAGGCAGCATCACATCGATCACCTCGATGACCTCGACGCCCTCAAACTACCTCTGGGTCGGTCGAGCGGATTGCGCGCTCAGCGAGTTGGGCGCCTCCGGGTTGGCTCCCGAGTCCACGCCGATGCCAAGCCTGGTGACGAGCTCGCCGCCAAGCCATCCCGTGACGGCTCCGATCGCCACGCCGACCGCCGACAGGAGAATCGCGAATCCTTCCGGGGCAGCCGCGTTGTCCTTGCGAATCATCAGGCTCGCCGCGAAGAGAAGGATGACGACCACGTTCCCGACCCCATGCAGCAGTCCAATGCGCTTCGCGCGCGTGTTGTTGGGGATTCCGATCCAGTCCCAGATCCCGAAGGGGGCCGCGGCCAGCCCGCCGGCCACTCCGGCGACGATCATCCAGAACGACACCACCGCCCAGACTGAATTGCTCGTCACGAGATGGATGACGTCGAATATGATCGACGTCACGAGCAGGCCCAGCGGAAACACGATCAGCTGCTGATGGATGGGGTGGCCGAACAGCTTGGCGCGGCTTTCCACGAGTCCCTCCTTGCGGTCAGGTGTTCGGGTTCTGCCTAACGTGACATCGGCGACGGCTTCAGGAGCAGCTTGCCACTCGTCTGACGGCTCTCGAGGGCGCGGTGAGCCTCCACGGCCTGGGCGAGAGGAATCGTCCGGTCGATGCGAACGTCGATCGTTCCCTCCTCGACCCAGCGAAAGAGCTCCGTGGCGCGCGCCACCAGCTCATCCCGTGTGGGCACGTAATGCGCCAGCGTCGGCCGAGTCAGGAAAAGGGATCCCTTGCGACTCAGCACCAGTGGATCGATGGGGCCAACCGGACCGCTCGATTGTCCGAATGAAACCATCATTCCGCGCGGCGCCAGGGCGTCCAGGCTGGCGCTGAAGGTCGACTGGCCGACCGAGTCGTACACCACCTGGACGCCGCGCTCGCCCGTCAGACGCTTTGCCAGGGCGACGAAGTCCGCGTACGACAGAGCATGCTCGGCCCCAGCGGCCCGGGCGCTTGCCTGCTTGTCGCTCGTGGACGCCGTCCCGATCACATGGGCGCCCTTCTGCTTTCCCAGCTGGCACAGCAACAGACCGACGCCGCCCGCGGCGGCATGGACGACACACCAATCGCCTGGCTTGAGGGCGTAGGTGGAGGTGGTGAGATAGTGAGCCGTTAGGCCCTGGAGCATCACCGCCGCGGCGACATCGGTCGAAACGCGCGTCGGGATACGGACGAGTCGATCGGCTGGAGCGATCGCGAGCTCCGCGTAGGTCCCGCGAAGGCTCTCCGAGACGACGCGATCGCCAACGGAAACATGAGACACGCCGTTGCCAACCTCGACGACCTCGCCCGCCCCCTCGGATCCGGGGGTGAATGGCATTGGTCGTTGGTACAGGCCCGTGCGCTGGTAGACCTCGATGAAGTTGACGCCAGCCGCCTCGATGCGAACCAGCGCTTCCCCCGGTCCTGGCTTTGGGTCGTCGACATCCTCGAGGCGAAGAACGCTTGCGTCACCGGTCTGCCGCACGACGATCGCTTTCACCCAAAGCTCCTGGATTCATGGAACCAGACGGCCGCAAAGAGGGCGACCAACTCCATCAGATAAGAGCGAGGGACGCGGATGAGACGGATTCCTCCATCGGCGCCTTCGCTGGCGGCTGTTCCAAAGCTTTGTAACGGCGGTTGCAGTATCCGTGCAGTTTTGCCTTCAAATCCGCCCAATCTGCGTCTCACGCTTTTCCCAATGCAGTTGCCGTTGGGAGCCGTTTGCGAGCCTCCACCCAAACGCCCGATCGAGATTGCGCAACTGCTCGGTCCGCTACAACCTAGCGCGGCCAACCATCGGAGGGCCAATGGGCCGAATCATCGGTGGCATCCTGCTCGGGGTGATGATCGCGGTCGCGGTGGTCTTCGCGATCGAGCTCGTCGTGCAGCAGATCTTTCCGGCTCCGGCCGACTTCAACATGCGCGATGCGGAGGCGGTGCGCGCGCGCGTCGCCAGCCTTCCGGCGTGGGTGATCCTGGCGGTGCTGGTGGGCTGGGTGGTGGGAACGGGAATCGGATCCTGGGCGGCAGTGCGGGTCGGGCGGACGACCAGCCTGTGGCCGGGCCTGGTCGTCGGAGCGATCCCGGCGCTCGTTAGGCGGACGCCCCGTTAACGGGCGTCCGCGGATTTCGCCCGCTCCGCCGCGGCCACGGGCGCAATGCCGATCTGGCCCGCCATCCAGTCGATCATGTCGAGATACGCGACGCGCGGCAGGGCGTGGCCGCTCTCGTACCAGCGCGCTTCCTTCGTCTCGCCAGCGGCGCGATAGAGCTGCTCAGCCAGATACGGCGGCACGGCGCGGTCCTGTTTGCCCCACTGGAAGAGGACGCGCGCGGGCGCGGCACGTCCAATGAAGCGTGCCGACGAGAGTGGCTCCATCGCCGCGAACCACGCGCACCACTGGGCCTCGGACAGATGCGGAAGGCGCGGCGCCCGGGACCCATCCGCCTGCGTGAAATGCGCCGCGATCCCCGCGTCGCCGACCATCAAGGCGTACGCGTCGATGCGCCGCTCGATTCCCGCGAACGCCGCCCCTATCGCCGCGCCGTAGCTCACGCCGACGTACCCCAGCCGCGACGCGTCGACATCCTGCCGCGCGACGAGGACATCGACCGCGCGCTGCAGATCGACGAGGAGCTGCACCTGATCGATGCTGTCACGCGGCGTGAAGGACAGCGGATTGTTCTTGTCGCGGCGCGCAAAGGGAGCATCGAGGACGAGAACGATCGCGCCCTGACGCGCGACGGGAACCGCAATGCCTCCCATCCCCCATGCGTCGCCCGGCGCGCCATGCAACATCACGACACCAGGCAGCTTGCGCTTGCTCGCCCGAAGCGAGTCGTGCGGTACGTGCAGGAGCGCCGTCGCTCGCCCTCCTTTGGGGCTGGCGAAGGTCAGCCGGTAGACATCCACGCCACGGTCGGCGAATGCCAGCGAGTCGCGTACGTCGAGGGCCGCCCCCTGATCGTACGCGAAGAGGGAGAGCGGAGGCGAACCGGACAGTGGCCTGGCGGGGCACGCCGGCGCGGACTGGGCGCGCGCCGATGAGACCAACGCAAGCGCGGCAACGAGTGCAATACAGGAGAAAGAACGCATGAGAGCCTCAACAGTAGAACGAGCGGGCCAAGCCTCTACGCCTTCCTTGCTCCAGAAGTTTCCCCGTCCTTTCTCGATGCTGACGAGACCCTTGCAGTCCACTACCTGCCTCCTGCCGGGCCCACCGACATCGTCTCCTCGACCTTCCTGGAGAGCCTGATGCACCCCGCGCGAATCCTTGCCGGCCTCACCCTGATGGCGACGGCACACGGGGCGATGGCGCAGAATGCGCCGTTCCTGAACATCAACCCGTCGTGGTCGCCGGACGGCCGGTCGCTCGTGTTCGAGAGCCGGCGGCACGGCGATGCCGAGCTTTACATCATTAATGTCGACGGCACCGGAGAGCGTCGCCTAACGCGGAGCCCGGGCGAGGATACGCACGCGGCATGGTCCCCCGACGGGTCGACGATCCTCTTCGATTCCGATCGCGACGGCACGTGGAACCTGTACGCCATTCGCCCGGATGGCACCGGCGAGCGTCGCCTGACGCACCCGGGGCCCAGTCGCGCGTCGATGTTCGCGCGACATCCCTCGTGGGCGCCCGACGGACGGCGAATCGCCTTCGATTCCAACCGCGACGGAGACGAAGAGGTGTACGTGATGGATGCGGACGGTGGCAACGTCATTCGGTTGACGACGAGCCCTGGCCGCGATGGGCACGCGTCCTGGTCACGTGACGGTCGAGCGCTCCTCCTCACGTCGATGCGGAGCGGCAACCAGGACGTCTGGCAGATCGACATCGCTACTGGGCAGGCCCGCGCGGTATCGACGCACGCCGCTGCGGAGGGAGGCGCGCGGTACGCGCCCGACGGATCGCGCATTGCCTTCTACTCCGAGCGTGGTGGGAATGGCGATCTCTATGTGATGAACGCCGACGGGACGGGGCTTCGCAATCTCACCGACCATCCCGACACGGTGTACGAGCTTGCCTGGTCTCCCGATGGACGACAGATCGCGTTCTACTCGGATCGAACGGGGCGCTTCGAGCTCTACTTGATCGATGCGAACGGGGGCGCCCCGCGGCAGATCACCAACTCCGCTTACAGCAACGCCTGGCCGATGTGGTCGCCTGATGGACAGCGCATCGTCTTTGGCTCGACACGAGACGGCGATTGGGAGGTGTACGTGATGGACGCCACGGGAGCCAATGCGCGCCGGCTCACCAATAGCCTTGGCCGCGACGCGCACCCGTGGTTCTTGCCCGATGGCAAACGCATCGTGTTTCAGTCGCCCCGCGACTACGCCAATCCGAGCGAAGTGGATCTGTATATAATGGACGCCGACGGCAGAGCGGAGCGACGGTTGGTCGTGGCTCCCGGCTTCGATGGCGTACCCGTCCCATCCCCCAACGGAGAGTGGATCGCCTTTCAGCGGAGCCCGATCTCTGCCGACGGTGCGTTTCACTGGAACCTGTACGTGGTGGACAGCGGGGGTGGTCGAGAGCGACGCCTAACGTCGGGACGCTGGAGCAGTCAAGTTCCAAGCTGGACGCGCGATGGCCGGCTCGTGTTTTACGCCAACCCATCCGGGCGCGACCAGCTGTTCATTCTCGATGTGGCGAGCGGTCGAGTGACGCCACTTCCCGAAAGCCCGGGGGAGAACCACGCGCCCTCCGTCTCTCCTGATGGCCGCTCGATCGCGTTCACCTCCACGCGCGATGGTCCGCTCGATCTGTACGTCATGGATGCAACGGGCACCAACGTGCGACGCCTGACGACCAACATGCACACGCAAGGGCAGCCAAGCTGGTCACCGGATGGTCGGCGTCTGCTGTTCTCCGCATCCGCCAACGAGATATCCGATGTCTACGTGGTGAACGTCGACGGAACGGGATTGACGCGGCTGACGCGGGGGAGCGAGGGACTCCGTTGAGGGTGCTCAGGGTCCTCGGGGTCCTCAGGGTCCTCAGGGTGCGAAACCCTGAGCACAGCGCACCCTGAGGACCCTGAGGACCCTGAGGACCCTGAGGACCCTGAGGACCCTCAGAGATCCCGAATCTCCCTGTACCGCGAGAACGCCCACGCCGAGTAGGCGAGCATCACGACCGCCCCGCCGCCGATCGCCCACTGCACGCCGAAGCGGCTCGCGACCATCCCGCCGAAAAGCTGGCCGATCGGCGAGAATCCGATGAACACGAGCGCATACGCCGCCATCACGCGACCTCGGAAGCTGTCGGGCACGATCACCTGCAGCAGCGTGTTCGAGACCGCGTTGTTGAGAATCATCGCGAACCCCACCGCCACCAGCAGGACCGCCGACAGCCAGAACGACCTCGACAGGGCGAGGCCGACGAGCAGTAGTGGAAAGACATAGGCGGCACGCTCGAGCATCCATCCCTGACGCGTGCGCCTGCCGAACGTCGCCAGCGTCAGCGCCGCCGCGATCGCGCCGATCCCGACGCAGGTGAGCAGCACGCCGTAGCCGCTGGCATCCGTGCGAAGGACGTCGCGCGCCAGCACGGGCATCAGCACGAGATAGGGCACCCCGAAGACGGAAAAGACCGCCACCAGCCGCATGAGCGCCGACACTTCGCGCTTGCGGGACATGTACACCAGCGCGCGCCACACCTCCCGCAGCGGTGATGACCCCGTTAGGCGCGCCGGCGCCGTCGGCAGTCGAATCGAGAGCAGCCCGATGAGCACCGCGAAGTAGCTCAGCGCGTTGATGCCGAAGCACCACGCGAGCCCGGCCTGCGCGATGACGAAGGCGGCGATCGACGGACCGATGATCCGCGCGAGGTTGAAGCCGCTCGAGTTGAGCGCGATCGCGTCGAGCAGATCCTCCTTTCCGACCAGCTCGATCTGAAGCGACTGCCGGGCCGGAACGTCGAAGGCGCTGACCATCCCCGCGAACGTCGCCAGGACGAGGAGGCGCGGCACCGTGATCAACCCCGTCCAGGTGAGCCACCACATCAGCGCTGCTTCCACGAGCAGCAGTGTCTGCGTCACCCTGACGATGCGGAGCTTGGAGTATCGGTCGGCGAGCACGCCCCCGAAGAGCGAGAACAGCAGCACGGGAAGGTTGCCAACGGCGCCCACGAGGCCAACGATGAACGCGTCGTTCGTCAGCTCGAGCGCGAGCCACCCCTGCGCGACGTTGCGCATCCACGTCCCAATGAGCGAGACGGTGTAGCCGATCCAGAAGCGCCGATAGTTGCGGTGCCTCTGGAGCGCGCCGAACGGATTCAACGATCGTGGTGGCGGGCCCTCCCCCTCCTCTCCCATGGCTTGATTTTACCACGTCCGCCCGGCAAGGTCATCTCATGCGGAAGCACACCTACTCGAAGTTCTCCCCCGAGCTTGCCGACGCCGTCGATCTTCAGGCGCTGCTCGACAAGCTCGCCGACTTTCTTCTTCAGTCGGGATTCGCCGGCGGACGCCAGTTCCATCCCTACTGGGGCGAGTTCGGTGGCGACGAGGACCGCTCGATGGAGGCGCTCCGCGAAGCGATCCTCAATGCGTTGATGGAAAGCGGGCAATTCACTCCCGAGATGCTCGAGGCGCTGCGCGGCGACGGCTCGCCGGAAGCGCAGGCCAACCTCGCCAAGCTGCTCGATGAGCTGATCAATCGCCTGATGCAGGAGGGTTACCTCACGACCGATGCGCCGCCGCAAATGCCGGCAAATCACGAGTCGGTCACGGGCCCCGCCGGTCTCGCGCGCGCCGCTTCGCGCGACGTTCAGTTTCAGCTCACCGAAAAGGGCATCGACTTCCTCGGATTCAAGACGCTCCGCAACCTCCTCGGCTCCCTCGGCAAATCGAGCTTCGGCAGCCACGATACGCCTTATCTCGCCACCGGCGTCGAGGCCGATGCGACCAGCAAGCCGTATGAGTTCGGTGACGTCCTCAATCTCGATGTCAATGCGACGTTGACGAACGCGCTCGCGCGCACCGGTGACATCCGCGTCCCGATCGATCTCGACTACTCGGATTTGATGGTTCGTCAGGCCGAGTATCGGTCGTCGTGCGCGACGGTGCTGATGCTCGACACCTCGCACTCGATGATTCTGTACGGTGAGGATCGCTTCACGCCCGCGAAAAAGGTGGCGCTCGCGCTGACCCATCTCATCAGAACGCAATTCCCCGGCGACACGCTGCGGGTCGTCCTCTTCCATGACTCCGCGGAAGAGATTCCTCTCGCCGAGCTCGCGCGGTCACAGGTCGGGCCGTATCACACCAATACCGCCGAGGGATTCAAGCTGGCGCGGCGCATTCTGCTGTCGCAGAAGAAGGACATGCGCCAGATCGTGATGATCACAGACGGCAAGCCAAGCGCGCTGACGATGCCGAACGGACAGATCTACAAGAACTCGATGGGGCTCGACGCGATGGTCATCGCGCAGACGCTGCGCGAGGTCGCCCTGTGTCGTCGCGCGGGCGTGATGATCAACACCTTCATGCTCGCCCGCGACCGCGCGCTGGTGGAATTCGTGAAGCGCGTCTCCGAGATCAGTCGTGGCAAGGCCTACTTCACGAACACGATGACGCTCGGGCAATTCATTTTGATGGATTTTCTTCGGAGGAAGACGCGGAAGGTTTCCTGAGAGTGCTCAGGGTCCTCGGTGTCCTCAGCGTCCTCAGGGTGCGGGTCCTCAGGGTCTCGCACCCTGAGAACCCTGAGAACCCTGAGGACCCTGACGACCCTTAGAAACTATTGTCGTTCTCGAGCCCGCAGCCCATCTCGTTCAGAGTCTCGAACTGGTTTTTGGCCCCCTCGTACTCGCCGCTGGCGAAGGCCGCCTGTACCGCCGCGATCACCTCGGCCGTTGACATGCCGTAGTCCACGCCACCGGACGCCGAATTCAGCAGCGCCGCGACCGCATGACGAGCGAGCGCTTCCTTCCCCCCGCCGCCCAGGTTCAGCGCGGCCAGAAGTGAAATGTTCGGGTTGAACAGGTCCACGCCGAAGGTGGCGTCGAAGTCGGCGCTGGGGAGGTATCCGACCGGCCAGCTGCCCACGCTGTTCTTCCAGAAGCCAGGCGTGCATCCCTCGCCCGATGGAGGCGGGGGCGGCTCGTTTACGAACGTCACGACGCAGCCGTTGTACGTGTTGAGCCACAGCGTTATGAAATTCGGTCCCGACGCAGCCACCAGGCACTGCGTCCCGTCGACACCCTGCAGCCGAATCGAGACCGGACTGGCGCTCGTCTCGGTGATCATCAACTCGTCGAAGGGCTCCTCGAGGATGGGATTCATGCGACCGAGATACACGTCGATGCATTGGCCCGCAGCGAGAGTGAACGGATTGGTAACGGCGAGCGATCCGAGCGCATGCGGGTCGAGGCTGGCGGTGAACGTGCCGGATGCGCCCTCCTTGCACAGCACGACCTTCTTACCCGGTACCCCGGGACCCACGTTGAGGTGGAGACCGGCGTAGCGCGAGGGCTGCGTTGGCGCGGTGTCGCTGCACGCGCCGACGACGGCCGCCGTCGTCGCGAGACCGAGAGCGACGACGTACTTCATGGGGCGATATCTCATTGGGCCTTTCTTTGGTGTGGGGTCGAAGGGGACTTCAAAACGCGGCGACCCCAAGCAACCGACGTGCCTCGGTGTGCTAACACGTAACTACCTCAACGCGCTGGACTTCATTTGATCTCGCAATGCCGTGTCATTATCCTTGTTGTGCGTTGTGTGGCGCTGTACAGACACTTACGGCGCCCCAATGACTCACCGAATTCTGGAACCTGCCCCGTGATGGCGCGGTAGTACGAAAACGGGGCGGTTACCAACCCTCGCTTCTTCCGTCTTTCGCTTACGGGCACCGCGCGACTGATCGCGTTCGGTTGCTCGCCCCCCGCAGCAGCCTCGTGCTCCCTGAGCACGTCGTTTTCGACAATCGATCCGACGTCCCAACGTGTCATCGCCCAATCAGCCCCTTAAGAGCGAGCCGCCGACTCTTCCGAAGTCGCGGCGCCGTACCCGGGAACGCGACGCCTTTGCCGTCCTTCGGCGACGCGGCCCGGGCCGCCAGCGGCTCATGCTGCTGGTGCTCGTCGCTCTGAGTGCGATTGGAATAAGCGGATGGATGATGGCGCGTCCGGATCATGCGGCCCTCCCTGTGGTTCCGTATTCCGAAGTCGCTTCGGCGCTCGCCGCCGGGGGCGTGGAGGAGCTGACGCTCGAGGACGGGGGCAATCGCATCATCGCACGGCTGAAGGCGCCTTATCGCGCGGCGGACACGCGCTCGCGTGTGGTTGTCACGTCGGTTCCGGCCACGGCCCTCACCGTCGCGGACCTGGAGCGCTGGGCCGCGAGCGGTGCCAAGGTCCGCATGGGCGACAAATCGCGGGCACCCTCGGCCGAGACGGTGATTCAGGTCATCAGTCTGCTCGCGTTACTATCGCTCGTCGCATTCGTGGCGTTCCGTCAGCGAGGCGGAGCTTCGCGTCGGTTCATCGCGACGCCTCCGTCGCGCCAGCTCACGATGGCCGACGTGGGGGGAGTCGCCGAAGCGCAGGCCGATCTGCGTGATGTGATCGCCTACCTGCGCGATCCCGAGCGCTTCCGTGCAATGGGCGCGAAGTGTCCGAAGGGTGTGTTGCTCGTCGGCGCCCCGGGAACGGGCAAAACGCTGCTCGCCCGTGCCGTGGCCGGTGAGGCGGGCTGCCCCGTCATCATGGCGGCCGGGTCCGACTTCAACGAAGTCTATGTGGGCGTGGGTTCGCGACGCATCCGCCAGCTGGCGAAGCAGGCACGCGAGCAGGCACCCTGCATCGTCTTCATCGATGAATTCGACTCGCTTGGCGGTCGTCGCGGACGACCCAACCGCTCGGGCGAAGAGGAAGTCACGCTCAACCAGTTGCTCGTCGAGATGGATGGGATGCAGGGGAGCGACGGGATCGTCTGGATGGCGGCGACGAATCGCGAAGACATGCTCGACCCCGCCGTGCGCCGTCCCGGTCGCTTCGATCGCATCGTCGAGGTTCAGCTTCCGACGGTTCGCGACCGTCTCGAGATCCTGAAGATTCACGCCGCCAAGGCACCGCTCGCCGACGACGTCGACCTCGAGCGGCTCGCGCAGCTCACGGTCGGTCACTCGGGCGCCGAGCTCGCCAATCTGCTCAACGAGGCGGCGATCATCGCCGTGCAGTCGGAAGCGCCTCTCATCACCGCTGCGCACATCGAGCAGGCGCGCGATCGCATTCTGCTCGGTCGTGTTCGCGCTGGCGTCATCGTCTCGAGTGCGGAGCGCCGGCTGATCGCGCTCCACGAAGCGGGGCACGCGGTGGTCGGCATGGTGGCCTGCCCCGACGACAAGCTGCACAAGGTCACCATCGAGCCGCGGGGTCGGTCACTTGGCGCGGCACATTTCGCGCCCGAGGCGGACCGCCACCTGCATTCGCGCCGCTATCTCGAAGGTGTGATCGCCAAGGCGTTAGGCGGGCGGGCGGCGGAATCCGTGTTCCTGGGCCCGGACGCGGTAACGTCGGGTGCCGGCAGCGACCTGGTGCACGCGACGCACGTGGCGCGCCGCATGGTCGGCGAGTTCGGCATGAGCGACGAGATCGGGCTCATCAGCGCCGATCCCAGTGCGCACGGCGGTGCGCCGAGCGCGCAGCTCCAGGCGCAAATCGACGCGGCCGTGCGCACGCTGATCTCGGCGCAATCCGATCGCGCGGTGGCGATCGTCACGGAGTACCGGGCGGCCGTCGAGGCCATCGCGGACGCTCTGATCCAGAGAGAGATCATCTCGTCGGAGGAAGCGTACGAGATCGCCGCGAAGCACGGCGTCGAGAGGGTCGTGGCCGCAGCATAGGCGGAGATAAAGGAACTTCCGAAGACATCAGACGTCAGACGTCAGACATCAGACGTCAGAATTCAGCAACGACTACGGGCAGCCGATGAATGGCTGCCCGTCGCTTTATCTGACTTCTGACGTCTGATGTCTGACGTCTGATGTCATTCGGAAGTTCCCCCTTTACTTATGAAACCCCAGACTTGAGAGCAGCGAGCACCACGTCTCCAAATACGTCTACCTCCTCTGGCGACGTGTAGACATTCGGCGTGATCCGGAGCCCCTTGAACTCTTCGTGGAGAATCGGCGTCGTGATGATCCGGTGCTTGTCCCACAGGTGCGCCACCATCTTCGGCACCTCGACGCCCTCGATCTGAAGCAGCCCGATGCCGCAGGACTGGCGTGGGTCGTCGAGCGGCGTGAGGACGCGGCATCGATCGCTTGCCGCCGTGAGCCGCTTCGCCCACCGGTCGCGCAGGAAGCGGAGGCGCGCCGCTTTGCGCTCGGCCCCGATGGCGCGGTGAAAGGCCATCGCCACGGCGATCGCGTTGTGGTTCGCCGCCGGATGCGTTCCGATCTCCTCGTACTTCCGCACGTTCGCGTCTAGCGTCCGTGGAGCCGCCATGAGCGGCCAGAGCGAGGGGATCTTCGCGCGGCGCACAAAGAGAAATCCGGTGCCGATCGGTGCCAGCAGCCACTTGTGCAGGCTCGTCCCGAACCAGTCGCACTCCAGCGCATCGCGCGTGAATGGGAAGTGCGCGAACGAGTGTGCCCCGTCCACCAGCACCTCGATGTTGTGCGTACGCCCCAGTCTCACGAGCTCGCGCACCGGCATGATCTGTCCGGTGAGGTTGGTGATGTGCGGGACCTCGATCACGCGGGTGCGCGGGGTGATCGCGGCCCGGAATCGATCGACGACGTACGCCATGGAGCGCGGCGGAATCTCGAAGGTGATTCGGTTGACGACGATGCCTTCCCGCCGAGCGCGCTGGTCCCACGTTGTGAGCATGCGTGGGTAGTTCTGCGTGGTGACGATGACCTCATCGCCACTCTTGAGATCGAGACCGAGGATCAGCGTCTCCATCGATTCGGACGCGTTCCTCGTGATGGCCAGCTCTTCCGCGTCGCAGCCGAATTCGCGTGCGAGCTCGCGTCGCACGCCTTCGATGCGCGGCTCGAGCACGTCCCACATGTGGTGGACAGGTGCGACGTTCGAGAACCGAAGGTCGCGCATCATCGCGTCGAGCACGTGCGTCGGCGACGGGGAGACGCCGCCGTTGTTGAGATTGATGATCGACTGGTCGAGGTCGAACGCGCGCTGGACCTCGCGCCAGTAGTCCTCGTCATCGGCGCGACCGCCGACGGGCGCTGCGAGCTCGCTCGCCCGGAGAAGCGCGTCGGGACGGAACTGGGGGAGGGCTGCCGCCATCGTGGCGAGGAAGGCTCGACGAGAGGGCATGGCGGCAAAGGTGGTCGAGGATATCGAAGGTGTCCAGGTGATCGAGAGGCGTGGCGAACGAACTCTCCTCGATCACCTGGACACCCGAGATGTCCTCGACCACCTCTGCGGTATTATCCCTGCATTACCGAAACACATGACCAAGAAATCCCGCATCGCCATCGTCGACGGGTCCAACGTCGCGCACTCGACCGAGGGCGGCTCGGCGCGGCTGGAGAACATCCTCCTCATGCGCGACAAGCTCGTCGCGAAAGGGCTCGAGCCCGTGCTCGTCGTCGACGCCGCGCTCCGGCATCAAATCGACGACATGGAAGGATATGAGAAGCTCGTCACTGAGGGCGCGCTGAAGCAGGCGCCCGCCGGCACCGACGCCGACTATTTCATCCTGTCGTTCGCGCGCGAGCTGGGCGCCCGGGTCGTCAGCAACGATCGCTTCCGCGACCGGATGCCCGAGTTCAAGGATCTCAGCCGCCGGTTCATTCGCTACATGATCGTGAACGGCGAGGTGGTCTTCGAGCAGCGCAATGGACGAAGGAAGGGCTGAGGAAGGGGTGAGGTAGTCAAGGATGTCCAGGTCGTCGAGGTGATCGAGGAAATGTCGTTGCCTCTCCTCGATTACCTGGACAACCTGGACATCCTCGTCTACCTCAACTACTCAGTGATCCACCCTTCGCGCCTGGTGTCCGTCGCAACAAGGAGCCACCGCCCGTAACGGCCAAGCACGGAGAGACGCGTCCGATTGTCGAGGCTGTCGACGATGACGGCCGCGGGACTCGGGCGCTCGCGCAGCACGACTCCCGCCTCACGAGAGACGACGGTAATGGGAGCCTCGAGCCGCTGGACGGCGGTTGCGGTCACGAACCCTGCTTCGCCACCTGGCAAGCGCACCCGAAGCCAGCTTCCCGCCGCGCCGAGCACCGTCAGGACGGCGGTTCGCGCCACCGTTCGCGATGAGTCACCGTTCCCGCGCGGGGATGCGCGCAACACCGCCTGAGCCCGCGCGATACGCACGCGCGCGCCGAAGAGCGAAGTGTCGGCAGTGATCTCCGGCGGCGTCCCGCGCCTCGTATCGATGAACGGGAGCGGATCCACTGGCCCCTGCCCTCTTCGATAGATCCCAAAATGCAGATGCGGCGGCGTACCGCGCGCGTTCCCCGTATTTCCGACGAGACCGAGGGTGTCACCCACCTGCACGATGTCTCCCGCGCTCACCAGCTGACGGTCGAGGTGGGCATAGTACAGCGACTGCTCGCGCCGCGTATCGAGCAGCCACACGACGTTGCCGCCGAGATCGGTTTCTCCTACGCGCCTGACGATTCCGGGCGTCGCGGCGATGACGGGAGTGCCCTTCGGCGCGAAGAGATCCACGCCGTGATGCGAGCGACGTCCCGCATCGCGCGGCGCGCCGAAGAGACTGCGCGCGATCCGCGCATCGCGGCCGGCGACCGGGAATGCCAGCGTGGGTCCGGTGGTAATGGTGACGATGATCCGCCCGCCGCGCAGAAGCTCCGGCTGCGCGCGCAGCACGTACTCGCCATCGCGGCGTATCTCCACGTCGATCGACGTTCCCCGATCCGGCGCGCTGGCGACACGCTCGAACGTCTCGGTCGTGTCGCGGGGGGCCGAGAACAGGTCGACGAAGAGCCGGCCAAGTGGATCCATGGCGACCTCGGCGGAGACGATGAAGCGATCACCGCGCCGCAGAGGTATCCTCCACGCCGCCGCGCGAGGCTCCGATGCCGGGAGATGCACCGCTTCCCGGTGCGGGGCGGTCACCGGCGTGGCGACGGCCAGGGCGGCGTCACCGGCGGCGATCCAGTCACGGCCGACGGCCGTTCGGTGGAGCTCGGCCTTTTCCAGCGTGCGAACGTACTCGTCGCGAGGCGATCGGAACCCGCGGTCGCCTAACGACCTGGCGCGGTCGCACGCGGCGAGCGTCCCGAGCGCCAGGAGCACGCACAGACTGCGGAGTTTCGCGGAACGCGGATGCAGCGCGAGGCTCATGCGCTCATCTACGCCGATGGCATGGCAACTGTTTCCTGAGGAGTTGTGCAGCGGGTGGCCCGTGGGCCGAAGCTCAGGTGCGCGAGGAGAGCGGCAGCTCGAGCTCGAAGTGGAAGCGCGTGCCCTGACCCGGCGCGGTATCGACGCGAAGCTCGCCGCCCATGCGGCTCACGAGCTTCCGGCAGATCGACAGCCCGAGGCCGGCGCTGGAGAACGTGAACTGGCCCGGCTTCACACGCCGGCGGAATGCATCGAACAGCGTCGGCAGGACCTCGGCGGGAATACCGCGTCCCGTGTCCTTCACCGAGAACTCGATACGCGACCTCGACACCGCCCTGCAGCTCACCTCGACCGATCCCTCGGACGTGAACTTGAGCGCGTTCGTGGTCAGGTTGAGCAGAACGCGGTTGAGCGCCGCCGGGTGCCCGACCCTGACATCGATATCGGGCCGCGTGATGCGCACGGTGAGCCCCTTCTCCTCCGCAATGGGAAGAACGATGTCGCGGACCGACAGCAGCGTCTCGCCAATCGAAAAGGGAATCGGGTGCAGGTCCATGAGACGCTCACCCCCTCGGACCAGCTCGATCACATCGCTGGCGAGTGCGCTGAGCCCGAACGCGGCGCTGTAGACGAGACCGAGCTGGCGCTCCTGGATGGGGTTGATGGAGCCGCTTTGTCCGTTGCGAAGCGTCTCGGCAAGGAAGAGCACGGACGCGAGCGGGGAGCGAAGGTCGTGCGCGACCTCGACGACCATCTCCAGCCCGTCGGCTCCCGACAGCTTGTTCGCGAACCGTTGTGCGGTATCGCGGTCGATCTCCGCCTGTACGCGCTCCAGGGCGCACAGCAGGTGGACGATCTGGGAGGCGTCGTCGATGTCGCCGGTGGTCGAGACGTCGTCCAGAAAGGCCTTTCGGAGGCGCTCGACCATCTTCCGGCCGGGCGTGGGCGCCGCCAGCTCACTCAGGTCAGGAGGCAGCCCAATGGCCGCCTGGCGGATCGCCTTGCAGAGGAAGGCCATCCGCGAGCGAAGCTCATCGGCGGTGGATCCATCCTCGTTCAGGTCCCACGCCTCGCGAACGCGCTGGGTCGAGCGCTCGAGAGCGGCGGCGAGGGATGGACCAATGCCACTCGCGGCAAGCTCATCGAGCTCGCCCGAGATGCGCGGCGGGGTGTAGTCTCCCTCAATCAACTCCCCGCTTGGACGCGCAGTCACGCCGGCGATCGAGTGGTCGGTGGTAATTGGTGGTGCTGCCGAGCGAACGCTCACTCCCCGATTCCAGTAAGCTCGCTACGCTGAAAGTTATGCTTCTCCATCAGGCGATATAGCGTCGTGCGGTCGATGCTGGCGAGGCGGGCAGCCTTGGACATGTTGCCGCCGGCGCGAGAGACGAGACGAGAGAGATACTCTTTCTCGAAATGCGCCACCAGCCGGTCCTTCGCCGGATGATAGGCGTCATCGAGGATGCCGAAGGGCATCGAGCCGTCTGCCGGTACCTCGCCAGCCGGCTCATCATAAATCGGGATGTCGGATGGCTCAATCGGCTGATTCGGCTCGGCGAGCACGGCAACGTGCTCGATCACGTTCTGCAGCTCGCGGACGTTGCCGCGCCAGGGCTTGGACCTCAGGAAATCGACTGCCCCCTCGGTGAGCTTCGGCGCCAGATCGCCCGTCTGCCGGTGCCGCTCCCAGTAGTAGGCCAGGAAGTGGTTGGCCAGGAGCGGAATGTCCTCGACCCGCTTCCGCAGCGGCGGCAGCTGAATCGGCACGACCCGCAGCCGATAGAACAGATCCTCGCGAAGAATGGAGTGCTGCACCGCTTCCTGGGGGTCACGGTTCGTCGCGGAGATGAACCGCACGTCGACCACGGCATCCTGGTTCTCGCTGCCGACGCGGCGCACGACGCCGTCCTGGATGACGCGGAGCAGCTTCGCTTGAAGCGGCTGCGACATCTCGGTGAGCTCATCGAGGAAGAAGGTACCGCCATTCGCCACCTCGAGGAGCCCCGGCTTGTCGCGGTCGGCACCGGTAAAGGCGCCCTTCTTGTGGCCGAACATCTCCGACTCGAGGAGGGGCTCGGGAAGCGCCGCGCAGTTCACCGGAACGAGCTTACGGCTCGCGCGGCGGCTGTGCCGGTGAATGAACTGGGCGATGAGCTCCTTCCCCGTGCCGCTTTCGCCGGTGATCATCACCGACGCATCGGTGGGGGCGACCTTTCGAGCGAGGTCCACCGCCTTCCGGAAGGCTGGCGATACTCCCAGGAGCGCGATCTTGTCGCTGTTGCCGTTCTGCTTGAGAAGCTGGAAGCGAAGATCGCGCGTTTCCCGCGCCACCATGACGGCGTGCGAAGCGCGGCCGACAAGCACCTGCAGGTGAGTGGCGGAGAACGGCTTGGGCAGGTAGTCCCACGCACCGGCGCGGAGCGCCTCGATGCTCGTCGTCACGCTCGGATTACCCGTCATGACGACGACGATGGTGTCCTTGTGCGCCGCCAGCGCCGCCTTGAGAACGTCCATCCCCGACACTGGGGTCATGTACAGGTCGACGAGGATGATGTCGTATTTGCGGCGCTTCACCATCTCGACCGCTTCGTCGCCTCTCCCCGAGAACGCGACGTTGAACCCGTCGATCTGGAGTACGCTCGCACACCCCTCTCGCAGCGTCCGGTCGTCGTCGACGACGAGGATCGAGACACTGGCCTTGACTTCCGGCGGGATGGAAAGAGGATCGCGCTGCGCCGCATCTGGCGGCTGGACGTATTCGGTTTGCGGCGCGAGAGAAGAGGACATCGGCTCTCCTGTGTGGGAGCAAAGTGGTAAACGAGGGGCGGTTGCGCGCGGTGCGATGCAATCCCGGCGCCCGGAGATTATTCGGTACAACAACCACGCGGGGACGCACCTAAATACAACCGACTGTTGCACCTGTCAACCGAAGCGTCGCCCGAAGGCAACACCGGATCGTTTCGGTGTAGCCACATATCTGCAGCGTAAACGCTACAGTCATCGCGGCTTCCACGCGGCGCTCTAGTGCCTTTTCCGCCTGATCGAGGCGTGAAAAAGCAGGAACCGAGGAGGCCGATGCATGGGCCCAGACTTGCATGGCCGCCCCCGCGCTAGCCGGGCTGTTGCCCGAACTCACTACCTGCAGCCCGTCGCCCGAGCCCCGTCGTCTCGCACATGCCCGAAAGCCAGCTCCCGACCGAGACTTTCCCAAGCAGAGTTCCCGGGGCGTATACGCCGCCATCACCGCCCTCGCGCGGCTATCAGGACCGAGGTGGCCCGGTGCCGCCCCACGCAGGGTTTTCATGGGCGAGATACCTCTCCGTCCTGCGCCGGTACAAGTGGCTCGTCCTGGCGGTCGCCATAATTGGCTCAGCCGGAGGCGTGGTCGCCACCCGGTTCGTCCCGCCGACCTACCGCGTCAACGCCACGATCTGGATCTCGACGGACGGCCCCGGTCGGCAGGACCGCGGCCCCATCCGAGCCGACGAGCTTCTTACGTCCTCGTCCTGGATCGAGCTGTTCAAGAGCGGCGTCGTCGTCGACCCCGTCGTCAGCGAGCTTCGGCTCTATCTCATTCCTCGCGATCCCGCCGACGGTGATTTGTTCCAGCGCTTCTCGCCGGGCAGAGGGTTCCGCCCCGGAGAATACCAGCTCATTGTCCACCAGGAGGCTGGGCGGTTCTCCCTCACCGACGGCGACGGAAACCTGATCGAGGAGGGAGCGGCCGGCGACTCCATCGGCCGCCGGGTCGGTTTTGCATGGGCACCGCCCGGCGCCCTCCTCAGCGGAAGAGGAACCGTAAAGTTCACGGCGATTACGCCGCGCGAGGCATCCTTCGCGCTCCTTCAAAATCTGAGCGCGACCATCCCCAGGAACGGGGACGGCCAGTCGGGCAACTTCATGCGCCTGTCTCTGGTGGGACGGGAATCGGAGCTCACCGCCAGGATTTTGAATCGATGGGTCGAGGAGTTCCTTCGGACGGCCGACCGCCTCAAGAAGCGCAACCTGGTCGAGTTCGCGAAGATCCTTCGCGGACAGCTCGACTATGCGAGCGTGCAGTTGAGAAACGCGGAAATCGCGCTCGAGAGCTTCAAGGTCAACACGATCACCCAGCCTTCGGAGGGCACTCCGGTCTCGGCGGGGGTCGAAGAGTTTCGCGATCCCGTCTTCGATAGCTTCTTCAACCAGAAGGTGCAGCACGAAGAGGTGAAGCGCGACCGCGAAGCGCTCGAGCGAATCGTCGCCGAGGCCCGCAGCGGACAGATTACTCGCGAAGCGTTCTATTCCATTCCGAACGTCGTCGCCGGCGCCCAAAGCCTGCGGTCGGCACTCGAAGAGCTGTCGACGAAGGAAGCGCAGCTTCGCGCGGCGCAGCAGATCTGGACTGACGAGCACAATGCCGTGAAGGACCTTCGCCACGGTATTGCGACACTCCGTGAGCAGACGCTGCCTGGCTTGACCACGGCGCTTCTCGAGGAGCTCCGTCGCCGGGAAGCGGAGTTGGGTCGCCGTATCGAGTCGGCGTCCCGCGAGCTTCGGTCTATTCCGACGCGGACCATCGAGGAGATGCGCTTGCGGCGCGAGGTCGACGTCGCGGAGGCGCTCTACTCCTCGCTGCAAACACGCTACGAAGAGGCGCGGCTGGCGGAAGCCAGCGCGGTGGCCGACGTGCAGCCACTCGACGCGGCAGTCGCACCGCAACGGCAGGAAGCGGATCGCTCGCTGCAGTTCATCCTGATGGCGATCGTGGCGAGCATCGGTGGCGGGCTCGCGCTGGCCGTGCTGCTGGACCGCCTCGATACCAGGGTTCGCTATCCCGATCAGATCACGCACGAGCTCGGTCTCGACATCCTCGGTGCCGTCCCGACGATCAAGGAAGTGAAGAACGGCAACGCCCAGATCGAGAAGGCGTCCGCGGTCGTCGAAGCGTTCCGCACGATCCGGCTCGGGCTGACGCATGCCGCAGAGCCGCATTCGCCATTCCTCGTGACGGTGACCAGTCCGTGTCCTGGCGACGGAAAGTCACTCGTTTCCGCCAATCTCGCGTTGTCCTTTGCCGACGCGGGTTACCGCACGCTGTTGATCGACGGCGACATCAGACGCGGCCATCTTCACGCCACCTTTGGGGGCCAGCGCCGCCCGGGGCTCGTGGACTGTCTTCTCGGGTCGGTGGAGCCGACCGACGTGATGCAACCGTCGTCGCACGAGAATTTGACGCTCATTTCGTGCGGGGCGCGCCGGCAACGCGGTCCGGAGCTGCTCGCCTCACAGGCGATGCAATCGCTGATGAGCACGGTCGAGCCGCGTTTCGACGTGATCATCATCGACAGCTCGCCACTCGGCGCGGGAATCGATCCGCTCGCTCTTGGAATCGTTACCCGCAACATGATCCTGGTGCTCAAGAACGGTCAGACCGACCGTCGGCTGGCGCAGGCAAAGCTCGAGCTGGTGGATCGCCTTCCGGTGCGTATGCTGGGCGCCGTCCTCAACGATTTTCGTGGCGACGCCATCTACAAGTACTACGGCTACGACGATGGCTACGCCCTGGAAGGGGATGATCCTGTGCTCATCGGCGCGCCAGAGGACAACTAGCCACTGTGCCTCCCTGAATGCCAATGAGGCCCCGTCGCGAATCGCGACGGGGCCTCATTGTCAGGGAGCGATTGCCGATCAGGGCGTGGCGCGCGCCGGCAGCTCGTCGAACGACGTCACGAGCGCATCATCGTGATTCTGCCGCGTGTGGTGAAGCGCGGTCGCGGCACGAAGGAGCATCTCCACGGCATCGACAGACGCCTCGGCGAAATTGGGCACGGCGCAATAGCCAGCGCGAATCCGCATGGGCAGGCCGCTGCTGGCGTCGGCCGAAAGCGTTTCCTCGAGAACGCCCTGGAGTCGAGCGACCAGGCGACGGGCCCCTTCCGCATTGGTGGCTGGCGCGATGATGGCGAACTCCAGGCTGCCGAGGCGACCGATCGCGTCTGACACGCGCCCCTTCGTCTTGAACAGCTGGCTCACCCGTTCGGTGACGCGCTCAGCGGCGGCGGCTCCGATCTCACCGCCGTTGCCGTCGGCTGTGTCGGGGGCGACCGCGAGGCAGGCGAGCGCGTCGTGGCGCCGGAATGCGTCGCTGCCGATCTCCTGAGCCCTGCGAGCAAGGCCGCGCATGTTGTAGAGACCCGTGCGCTCGTCGAGCAGGCTCTCGGCGCGGACCCGATCGACCTCGCGCTTGCAGCGCATGAAGGTGTCGAGCTTGACGACGAGTGCTTCGCCATCGAGCGGCTGCGTGCAGAACTCCCACGCCCCGGCCTTATAGGCCGCCAGTCGCTGGGCTCTCGCCCCCTCGCCGGCCGATGTGATAACGATGGGCGTGGTGGCGCTGAATCGCGGATCCTGGCGTAGCGTGCGACACACGTCGATTCCGTCGATGTCGGGGAGTCGTGCGTCGACGACGACCACGTCGGGCAACGAGGTCCGCGCCATTTCGAGAGCCTGCCGTCCGGTGTGCGCCCGCAGGACGGCATACCCATGCGGGCCGAGAATGCTCTCGAGCGAGCGGGCCGACCATTCCTGATCGTTGGCCAGAAGGGCCAATGGTGGGCGCGAAGGTCGGTCGGTCTCGGTCATGTTCTCTTCAAGTGTCGTCAGCGCCACCGTGATACCTGCCGTAGATGCCTCGCGGGCGTCATGCAGGAGTCATGCGGGAAGGTGGGCCGCCGTAACGTGTTGAGACACGTACGTTTCAGCCGGCCGTCTCCCGACGGGCCCCGAAAATATGACGCATGTTTGCCACAATAGCGATGGATTGCGCGCTCCAACGCGCATTCGCCGCGCTCGCGACGCTTCTCCCCGCAACCGTCGAACCAAACGTCATCCCCGCGCCGAGGCGCTCGCACACCTCTCGGTGTT
>DATFBS010000114.1:0-2074 GCA_035253695.1 Gemmatimonadaceae bacterium | reverse complement strand
CTTCGCCGGATGCAAAGCGTCGGGCTGGGGATGCTCCGAGATCATCATCAGGTTGATCCAGTCGATTCCGGTTGGGACGGGACCATTACGCGCCCCTTCCACCGCCTCGTTCGTTGGGGGAGTCTGGGTCGTCGGGTCGGGGTTCATGGCAAGCCTCCAGAAATCCGGGAAAACGTGCGCTGGCCGCCTGACGACGATAGCGTTCGCCTCGGCGATAGCAAGTAATCGCGTCCAGCGCGCTGGCCTAGTCGGTCTCGATGCCGCTCGCCATACTAACGGAGCCTTGCCCCAGCTGAGGTTGTTGCGTGGCGCATACGCGGTCGCCTGAAGGCATCGAGGCGCTCCGGGACGCACTTGCCGGCCGGTATTCCATCCGCGAATGCTGCGGACAGGGCGGGATGGCGAGCGTCTACCGCGCTGTGGATCTCCGCCACAATCGCGATGTCGCGATCAAGGTGCTCGTTCCACAGCTGTCGAGCACGCTCGCCGTCGACCGTTTCCTGCGCGAGATCCAGATCGCCGCCGGCCTCTCGCATCCGCACATCCTTCCCGTATTCGACTCGGGGGAAGCGGGGGGCATGCTGTACTACGTCATGCCGTACGTCGAGGGGCAAACGTTGCAGGACCGCCTCGACGATCGTGGCCCCCTGTCGGTGAACGAGGTGGTACGCCTTGGGATCGAGCTGACCGACGCGCTCGAGTACGCGCACAATCGCGGCGTGGTCCACCGCGACGTCAAACCCGCGAACATTCTGCTCCAGGGCACGCACGCGACGATCGCCGATTTCGGGCTCGCGCGGGCTATCCGCGCGGCCGGCGAGCGACAGCTGACCAGCGACGGGTGGGCGGTCGGCACGCCGCTGTACATGAGTCCCGAGCAAGCGATGGGCGGTCACGAGCTCGATGGTCGAACCGACATCTACTCGCTCGGTTGCGTGCTCTTCGAAGCGCTGACGGGCGTGCCCTACGCCGATCCGACCCTTCACACGATACTCGGTCACAGTGCAGCCTCGCCTGCCGAGCGTCGCGCCGACCAGCTTCGTCATCTCCCCTCCGGCCTTCGTTACGCACTGACCAAGGCGACGGCCGCGCTCCCGACCGAGCGGTTCGCCACCGCGCGGGAATTCGGTGTCGCGCTCTCGACCACTCGGATGCGGCCGCGCCGAGCAACCGTCGTAGCAGCGGGCGCCGCCATAGTGGGAATCGCCTTGCTTCTCGGCGGTGAACGCCTCATCCGCCGGCGGGCGGATGGCCTGGTTCCCACCCGGGTGGTCGTGGCCAGCCTCGGCAACCGCACGGGCGCTCCGGAGCTGGCATCGTTAGGCGAGATGGCCGCGGACTGGGTCACCCAGGGGCTGCAGCGCAGTGGGCTCGTCGACGTGGTTCCGACCGCCACGGTGCGCAATATCGAGCGGCATGTCGAGCGCACCGAACCGGGGTCCGACCCTGCGCTCCAGGTGGCGAGTCAGACGCGCGCCGGACTGGTCGTCTCCGGAGACATCTACCGAGAGGGAGATTCGCTCGTCGTTCACGTGCAGTTGACCAATGCGCGACAGAATCGGGTCGCCGGCTCCATCGATCCAGTGCGCGCTCCGGTACGCGGATCGCGTGACGCGCTGATGACGCAGCTGCGGTCACGGATCATGGGCTTGCTGGCGGTTCAGCTCGATCAGCGCATCGCGCACGCTCCCGGCGCTTCGGCGCGGCCTCCGGCGTTCGAGGCCTATCGCCGCTTCAACGAGGGAATGGAGCTGTACTCCCTGCACCGCCCGGCCGATGCCCTCCGGCATTTCCGGGCCGCCCGCGAGCTCGACACCGGTTTCGTTCAAGCGTGGTTGTTCGAGGCGCTCATGATGTCGAACGTTGGCCGATTCGCCGAAGCGGATTCGCTTCTCGATGGCGTGGACGCGCGTCGCGATGAGCTGTCACCGCACGACCGACATTGGCTCGATTATCGACGCGCGCTCCTCGCCGGGCGTCGCGAGGAGGCGTTGCGCGCCATCCGGGACGCGGCGCAGCTCGCGCCGGGCTCGCGAGCCTCCTACAACCTCGCCGTGGAAGCGATGGAAGCCGG
>DATFBS010000113.1:0-24327 GCA_035253695.1 Gemmatimonadaceae bacterium | reverse complement strand
TGTGCGCGATCGCGGAAGCGTGGCGTCGATGCCGTGCACCTGCCGTCCGGAGGCCCACGAGCACTGGTTCATTCAGTCCGATGCGCTGCGGTCGCTCGAGGCCGGTCGGGAGGCAACGACGTCCCTGGGCGCCGATGGAGCCACCATCGACATCCGGACCACGACCGCTCGTTAGGCGCCGAGCGTGGGGTGGATGTCGCTGTGCGGCGTGAAGGTGTGGGCGGGAGGGATCGGCCGCGCACGGTCGGGCAGGCCGCGCTGGCGGGCCAGCAGCGCCTCCGCCTCGCGCGGGGGAACCGGGCGCGCACAGGCATAGCCCTGCAGCAGGTGGCACCCGATGTCCGCCAGCCGGCCCCGCTGGTCGTCGGCTTCCGCGCCCTCCGCGATCGTATCCATGCCGAGCCGCTTGGCGAGCTCGACGACCGATCTCACGATTTCTTCGCACTCCGGCGCATCGAGCCGGCTGATGAAATAGCGATCGATCTTCACGGCGGAGATCGGGAAACGGTGGAGATAGCTCAGCGAGGAGTAGCCAGTGCCGAAGTCATCGAGGTGCAGCCGCACGCCGAGGGATGCGAGCTCCCGGAGAGTGGCGAGGGTCGCATCGCCGGTATCCACGAACAGACTTTCCGTGATCTCGAGCGCGAGCGACCCAGCCGCCACGTTCGCCTCACGAAGCGCATCAGCCACGTTCGAGGGAAGTCGCGGTTGGAGCACTTCTCGGGGTGAAAGATTGACGCTCACCGTGAGCGGTCGGTCCGACGGGTAGTCGCGCTGCCACTGCCCGATCTGCGTCAACGCCTCACGCAGCACCCAGCGACCGAGCGCGGAAATCGTCCCACTCTCCTCGGCGAGCGGGATGAAGGCGGCGGCGTTGAGCAGGCCACGTTGCGGATGGGCCCAGCGCGCCAGCGCTTCGAACGCCACGATACGGCCATCGCGGACATCGACGATCGGTTGGTAGTGAACTCGCAGCTCGCCACGCTCGAGCGCCCGACGAAGGTCGTTCTCCAGCTCCAGGCGCGCTCGTTCGGTCGCGCGCGAGCCGGTGTCGAAGATCTCGTACCGCGCCTTTCCGCTCGCCTTCGCACGGTACATCGCCAGGTCGGCATCACGAAGCAGCTCTTCATGTCCATCGAGGTCCGCCCCGCCGAACGCGATGCCGATGCTCGCCGTCACGACCACCTCGCTCGCCTCACTCTTGAGCGGGGCGTGCAGCGCCTCCTGCATCCGCTCGGCGATACGCGTGGCGTCGGTGGCCTCCTTGAGGTCATCGAGCAGGACCGCGAACTCATCGCCGCCGAGGCGCGCAAGCACGTCACCGGGACGGATGCAGCTCTGTAGACGGCGGGCGATACTCGCGAGCAGCCGGTCGCCGGCGAGATGCCCGAGGCTGTCGTTGATCTGCTTGAACCGGTCGAGATCGAGAAAGAGGAGTGCGATGGTGCGGTCGGGGCGGCGCTGAACGCGTGCGACGGCGCGCTCGAGCGACTCGAGGAAATACGCGCGGTTGACGAGTCCCGTCAGCGCGTCGTGCATCGCCGCGCGGCGAAGCTCCTCCTCCGCGCGCTTGCGCGCGCTGATGTCCGTCATCGAGCCGGCGAGACGCGACGGGCGAGCCGCGCCTTCGCGAAGCGCCAGCGCGCGCACGAGCACCCACCGCCACGTGCCATCGGCATGGCGCAACCGATGCTCGGACTCCAGGCGCGGCGAGCTGCCGGCGAGAAGTGCCTCGAGCTCGGCGCGCAGTCGTGGCGCATCATCTGGATGCACGCGATCGAGCCATTCGCGCGCGAGCGGCAGCAGCGGCGTCTTCTCGAGGCCGAGCATGGCGCGCCAGCGCGGAGAGAAATCGCAGCGATCGCGCACGAGGTCCCAGTCCCACAGACCGTCGTTGGCGGCGAGGGCCGCGAGGGCATATCGCTCTTCGCTTTGGCGGAGCGCATGTCGTGCGCGCTGGAGCTTGTTGTCGAGGCGCGTCATCTCCAGCGCGCGTCGTGCGCTGGAGCGTCGCTGCCTGACGAGCCACCAGAGCGCCGGTGCGCCGAAGACCGCGGCCAACGGGAGGAGCGCTACCCACATCGTCCCACCTCCCCGTGCGAAAGGACCGTAGCCGCGGATGCGACATCATCGTCGCGTCCCTCGCACCGGCCTCACGTCGGCTATCTAGCGAGAATCATACCCTGGCTCGGTGATGCGCATCACGCCCGTTAGGTGGATGTTCGGTACCGACGTCACGAAGACCGTGTACCGGGGATAACAGCGAACGGCAAAGATGACAGAATAGAGAATACAGAATTCAGAATGGAGATAACCGCCGTCTACTCGAGCCACGAAGCTTCTGCATTCCGAATTCTGTATTCTCTATTCTGTTATCTTTGCCGTCCCGCCCGCCGTTGATTAACGCGCGCTAACGTGCTCGACGATTCTCCCGATCGCCGCGGAATCGTAGAGCAGCCTGCGATGTCCGAGCCCTCTCACCGGCTGAAGCATCGCCCCTCGCCACGCGCTCGCCAGCGCCTCCGCCTGGGAGAACGGCACCTGCCGATCGCCGGGATCGTGCAGGATGAGCGCGCGTGCGTGGAGCGAACGCGCGGCGGCCGCGCCGTCGATGTCGTGGATCCCGATGCCGGCGCGGCGCTCGATCTGCGTCACGAGCCCCTCGTACCGCGCTTCGGAGAACGCGAGCAGCTCGGCGAGCCGCCGCAGAAAGAGCCAGGGCTCCGCCACCGGCGCGAGCAGCGCGGCCGACGACGCCGCCAATCCGTCGCGGAGCGCGAGGACCGCGGCGGCCGCACCTAACGAATGCCCGACGATGGCATCAGGGTGTCCCGTCGCGCGCGCGACGGCGGCCACGGCGTTCGCCATCTCGATTAGGGTCGTCGTTCGTCCGCTCGACCGGCCGTGCGCCGGCATGTCGAACACGGTGACACTGCGGCCCCGCCGCGCGAGCGCGTCGGCAATGGGGACCATGTCGCGCGCGGTGCCTTCCCAACCGTGGGCGAGCAGCACACGCGGGCCTTCGCCCCAGGTCCACGCCGTCACGCGCCGGGGCCCCACGGCGACGACCAGCTGACGCGCATGGCCGGGTACCGACGGCACGTCGCGGTGCGTCAGTCGTCGCGGAAAGCAGAACAGCAGCGCCGCCTGGCGCTCCGCCGCGCGCGGCGCGATGCGCGCGAGGGCCCCGAAATATCCGCGCATGAGCGTCGCATGCAGCGCACCGATGCGAACGCCCGTGCTTTTTGTACCGCGCGCGGGGCGCGCCACGGTTGCCGAGGTCTCCATGATTTACCGTGCCTTGCGAGGACGAGCGCCCGCGACCAGGGCCTCGAACGCGTCGTGGGCGCGCCGGGCGGCGTCGGGATCCCGGAGCAACCGCCGCGCATGATGGTAGCCGAGGAGGATCGAGTGGAGCTGAAACGCGAAGAGGTGCGGATCGACGTCAGCGCGAAAGTGGCGCTCCTCGATCGCGATCCGAACCGCGCGCGCGAGCGTGTCCGCCCACTGTCGCTGTGCGTCAACGAGTGCGTCGCGCGCGGGACCGGGCTGGTCATCCAGCTCGACGGCCGCCGCCGTGAGGAGACAGCCGCCCGGAAGCGACTGATGATCGGCCCAATCCATCCAGCGCGTGAAAAGGGCGCGGAGGCGCGGCTCACCGCGATCGGCGCGAAGGGCGGGCGTGAAGACGCTCTCCCGGAACTTCGCCGTCGCCAGCTCGAGCACATCGAGCTGCAATCCTTCCTTCGAGCCGAAGTGCGCAAACAGCCCGCTCTTCGACATGCCATTGCGATCGGCCAGGCGGCCGATGGACAGGCCGGTCAGCCCTTCAGTGCTGGCGAGCTCGAGGGCCGACTCCAGAATGCGTTCGCGGGTTGCTTCGCCTTTGCGCATGAAGGCGAAGATACGAACGATCGTGCTTTTTTGTCAAGCCTTGGTTCGTGTCGGACCTATCGACCGTTGCCGTGCCCATCCCCGCCCGCGATCGCCAATGCTGGCGTGCCTCCCCCGTTCATCTCATGCGTGGCGAACAGCCGCTGGAATCGCTGCTGAACGACCTGATAGCACTCACACGCCGCTTCTTCGAGGCCTGGGCGATTCTCCACGACGACCCGGCCATAGAGGTAGCGGATCAGCTTGGCGCGCTGCAGCTGCCCTGCCGCGACGGTGACGCTGGCTCGTCGAACGCCCAGCATCATGGCGAGGAACTGGTGCGTGAGCGCGAAGTCGTCGGAGTGCGCACGGTCGTGCGTCATGAGCAGCCACCGCGCGCAGCGCTGCACGGTGCTATGGCGCCGGTTGCAGGCCACGGACTGCGCGGTCTGCTCGAACAGCGCGTGCGAGTAGCGCAGTGTCAACAGCCGGAGCGACGCGTCGTCCTCGGTCAGCTCCTGAAACAGGCGCGCGCCGATGCGCAGGGTCTCTCCGGGAATCTGCACCATCACGAGCAGCGGGCTCCGCTCGGCGCCAAGGACGATGCTGTTTCCGAGCAACCCTTCGTTCCCTACCGTGGCGGCCTCCACCGGCGCTCGCTGGGTGAGTTGCACCAGCAGGGAAAGCACGCAGCGGCGTGGGAAGTACACGCAGTCGATGGGATCGTCGACGTTCCAGACGACGTACCCTTTCGGCAGCGAGATGACTTCGAGATACGGACGGATGCGAAAATACGACGACGCCGGCAGCATCCGGAGAAATCGGTTCTCCTCAGCGCCCTGGTCGTACGCGGTGATTAGCGATCCCGTGCGTGCGCCATGCAGCATGGAGACTCCACTCAATCCGGGTGACACGCGTTGCGTAAGTCGGCGCTGGCGTACGGCATTGCTGCCAATTCCCAGCGACTGACCGACTCACAACGCGATTAAGAGCGATTCGCACCAAATGCGGAAAGCGTACCACCGGGGCCGATTCGTGAACAATTGATTACCCAGGATTGCAAAAAGAAAAAGCGCACCCCGATGAGTGCGCTCACGGACAATGGCCAGGCGGACCTACGCGCTTGGCTTTTTGTAGATCTCCTCCAGGACAGCCTCATCGCTCCGGGCGTCGGCCGTCGAAAGCTCGATGTACACGACGTTTCCCGTGGGCGGCGTGCACGCCAGGCGCATGCGTCCACGCAAGTCGGGATAGTTGGATCCGCCACTTGGCCGCCACGCGAGGAAGCCGACCTTCCAGCTTTGTCCTCGTTCGTCGCGTACGACCCGGTCAATTTCCTTCATGGCTTCCTCGCAAGAACTCGTGGTGGATCGCTGCCATGGCTCAGCTGGACAACGTCGTCTCGCGTACGGAAAGATAACGATGTGCTCGCCGCATCGGGGCGCGTACCCTCCACAAAAGATTCGAGCCAACCACGGGAGAGTGATTGGCCCATCGATAGCAGGGGCGGGACTCGAACCCGCGACCCCGGCATTATGAGTGCCGTGCTCTAACCGGCTGAGCTACCCTGCCAGGAACCCAAAACGGCCGGCCCTCGTGGGACCGGCCGTCTGCATAGCGGGGGCGGGATTTGAACCCGCGACCTTCGGGTTATGAGCCCGACGAGCTACCAGGCTGCTCCACCCCGCGATAGGTGGTACTAACTTAGTCGCGTGTGGGATTCGGGTCAAGCTACGGCCGATGAGGAAAGAGGACTGAGGAGTGAGGAATTCGAAGGGGATGAGAAGCCAGTGCAAGTGAATTCCTCACTCCTCATTCCTCGTTCCTCGTTCTCTCTCTCACGGCTCCGCGAACCGATAGAGAAGCTCCTTCTCCCCCTTCACCATCCCGAACTCCTCACGCGCGATCCGCTCCTGCGTCGCCGCATCGGTCCGAATCGCGCGCTTGCGGCGCTCCAGCGAATCCACCAACCGCGTGAGTGAATCGATCCGCGACTCGAGCCGCTCACGACGCGCGCGCTGCCTCACGAGATCCGACGTCCCATATTCCCCGCCCTGCACCGCAAACACGACGATGCCGAGCACCACGGCGGCCAGCACGATCCGTTTCGCGCGAGTCTTCCCGGCACTCTTGGCCATCACAAGCCGTAGATGGCTCCCCCCGGATACTCCGCCGCATCGTTGAGCTGCTCCTCGATACGGAGCAGCTGGTTGTACTTCGCCACGCGATCGCTCCGGGATGCCGAGCCGGTTTTGATCTGACCCGCCGACGTGCCGACGGCGAGGTCGGCGATGAACGTGTCCTCCGTCTCGCCGGACCGATGCGAAATGATCGACAGGTAGCCCGCCGAGCGGGCCAGCTCGATCGCTTCCAGCGTCTCGGTGAGTGTGCCGATCTGGTTGACCTTGATCAGAATGGCGTTCGCGACGCCACCCTCGATGCCGCGCGCCAGACGATCGGTATTCGTTGCGAACAGATCATCGCCGACCAGCTGCACGCGATCGCCGAGCGACTTGGTCAGCGCTTCCCATCCTTTCCAGTCGTCTTCGCCGAGTCCGTCCTCGATCGACACGATTGGATAGTCGTCCAGCCACTTCTGGTAGAGCTCGATCATCCCCTCCGCGCTTCGTGTCTTCGCGCCGCTCTTCTTGAAGACGTAGTCCCCGCCCTGATGCAGCTCCGACGCGGCGACGTCCAGGGCGAGCGCGATCTGCTTCCCCGGCGCGTAGTTCGCCTTCTCGATCGCCTCGATGATGACCTTCAGCGCCTCCTCGTCGTCGGCGAGGTTCGGCGCGAAGCCGCCTTCGTCTCCCACTCCCGTCGCAAGCTTCCGCTTGACCAGCACCTTCTTCAACGAGTGAAACACCTCGGCGCCCATGCGCAATGCCTCGGCGAAGCTCGTCGCGCCGACCGGGACGATCATGAACTCCTGGAAGTCGACGGTATTCGTGGCGTGCGCGCCTCCGTTGAGGATGTTCATGAGCGGAACGGGAAGCGTGCGCGACAGCGGATGTCCCAGATATCGCCAGAGCGGCACGCTGAGGTCGTCCGCCGCTGCCCGCGCGGTCGCCATGGACACGGCCAGGATGGCGTTCGCGCCGAGCTTCGCCTTGTTCGGCGTCCCATCGAGATCGATGAGCGCACGGTCGATCGCGATCTGATCGGAGGCGTCCATGCCCACGACCGCCGGCGCGATCGTCTCCTCGATGTTGCGAACCGCTTTGAGCACGCCCTTCCCCGCGTAACGCTCATTATCGCCGTCGCGCAGCTCGATTGCCTCGTGCTCGCCGGTGGATGCGCCACTCGGAACGGCCGCCCTGCCCCTGGCACCGCTCGCGAGGGTGACATCGCACTCGACGGTGGGATTGCCGCGCGAGTCGAGAATTTCGCGTGCGGTAAGATCGAGGATGGTCGTCATGCGATTCCGGATGAAGTACGAATGGGTGCGTGAGGGATCTAGTTATTCACTTCGGCTTTCGGCGTCAACTTCGTCGACGGCGCTGCCCATGCTGTGGATCCCGAACTGCTCCAGGGCATCGGCCATGCTTTTCCAGACGCGCTGCATCAGGGCATCGCGATCGTCATAGGTGAGCCCTGAAGTCGGAATGGGAGCGAGAAAGTACAGGTCGATGACCCCGGGACGGATGCGAAAGGAACCCTTCGGCTGAATCTCGATCGTCCCATGAATGATCGTTGGAACGATTGGGACGTGTGCCGCGATAGCGAGCACGAAGGGACCCTTCTTGAAAGGACGGAGCTCGTAGGTGCGACCTCGCGTCCCCTCGGGATACACCACGACGGAGACTCCTTCCTTCACGTCGCGCGCGGCCGTCTCGTACGCCTGGAATGCCGCCTTGCGATTCGCGCGATCGATCTCGATAGCGGCGGTCGAGCGAATCGCAGGGCCGAAGATCGGAAGCTTGAACAGCTCCTTCTTGGCAATGAACCGGTATCGGGGGAGATACGATGCGAGCGCGAAGACGTCGAACCAGCTCACGTGGTTCGCGACGTACACTCGGGCATCGCTCCGCGGCACGTTTTCAGCGCCGTGAATCCGCATCGTCACGCCGGCGGCGCGAAGGATCGCTTTGCACCACAGCCGCGGGATCCCCTCGTAGATCCACCTGGCGTTCCTGATGCGCAGCGTCGAGGCGATGATCACGGTCAGGCCCATCCAGACCGTGTTCACGAAGATCACCGCCAGCACGAAAAGCGCGCGCATTACTGCGAAAAGTGATCGTAGCCCACGGGCGACGCAACGCGCTCGCCATTGATGAGCAGGTCGACGCCAGGCTCGCCCGTCTCGACCGTCCCGATTTGCGTCAGCGACAGCCCAAACTCCTTCTGAAACGCGGCCGCATCGAAGGAAGAGCTCGTCGCGACCAGCAGCTCGTATTCTTCGCCGCTGCGCTGAGCCGTCGACACGTCGGCTTCGGCCATCCGTGGGAGCGCATCGGCGTCGATCGCGACCCGGACGCCGCTCGCCGCGGCGAGATGACCTGCGTCGCCACCCAGCCCATCGGAGATGTCGATGGCCGCCGATGCGCCCGCCGCGGCGAGCCACTGGGCCTCCCGGATTCGCGGAAGAGGATGCGCGAACCGCGCTCTCGCTTCAGGCGTTGGCTGCCGTCCCTCGCTCCACGCCGCGATGGCGAGCGCGGGACCGCCGAGCTGCCCCGTGATCCAGAGCGTGTCCCCGGGTCGTGCCCCGGTGCGGCGCAGCGGGGTGGACGCGCTTCCTACGACCGTCACCGTGACGGCCAGGCGTTCCCCATTGGTCAGGTCGCCCCCGACGATCGGGGCGTCGACGGCCGACGCCGCGGCGGCGACGCCCTCCGCCAGCGCGCCGAGATCCTCGATCCACGGCCGCGGCAGGGTCAACGCGAGCAGAACGCCTAACGGCCTCGCCGCCATCGCCGCAAGATCACTCAAGGCGGCCGCAGTGGCGCGCCATCCGATTTCTTCCGCCGACAGCCACTCCCGGCGGAAGTGGACATCTTCGAGCGACGTATCGGTGCTCATCACGACCCGCTCCCCCGGGGGCACGTCGAGTACCGTCGCATCGTCCCCGATTCCGCGCGCGCGGTCGCCCCATCGGGACATCATGATCCGGACGAGATCGAACTCCCGGCCTGGACCGAGCAAGGTTTCATCGCTCATGGCGGCATTCCGTCCGAGCGACGCCGAATGCGCACCAACCCCTCACGCGTTCCAATCCAGGCGAAGTCGCGAGCAAGTGCGATGCTGGTCGCGGCACCCGGCAAGCTCATGCCGACGGCGAGCAGGGATGAACGACCGCTGGCTCGATGAATCGCCAGCGCGCCACCTTCTCCGGCTAGCCAGATCGCCTGCGCATCCATGGCGATTCGCGCGATGCGGCCTAACGCCGCAATATTCGCCGCCCGCGGCGGAAGCGTCCGCTGCGACGTGATGGCTATCTCGATCAGCTCGGTGTTCGTCGCGACGGCGAGCACGGTATCCGAACGTGCCAGCGCTCCGATCGAGCGCGACAGGCGCGCGTCATCGATCGCGAGCCGCCGTGGCGCGCTATCAGCCGGCGCGAGCGCCAGGAGGCCAACATCAGAGGCGATCCACAACGTGTCGCTTCCGAGCGCGAGGTCATGGATCGGAACGCGCGGCCCGACCGCATGGGCGGACCGTTCCACCAGCGCAAGCCCCGCAGCCGTACCCACCCACGCACCCTCTGGTCGCGGGACGACACTGGTGACCACGTCGGACGGAAGTCCATCCGCCAGGTCCCAGCGGCTCACCTGGTCGTCATCGTCGACACCCATCCGCAACAGCCCGCGGGTGGTGGCAATCCACGCGCTGCGGTCGCGGATCGCCAGCGCAGTCACTCGCGCACCCTGGAAAGGTCGCGACATCGGCCCGGTTCGCCACCGCCACCGCTGGAGATCCTCCGAGGCGAACACGAGCCCGCCGCGACCGACCGGTGAGCCCAATCCCCCAGCCCACACGCCGTCCGCGGCCAGCGCAACCGCACCGACCCCGGCCTCCAGCAAGCCAAACGGCAGGTGCTCGGCGCGATTGAACGTCGGATCGATGCGATACAACCCATTGCCACGGGTGCCTAACCACACCTCGCTCCGGGCTGGCGGCATGGTGGCCGCGCTGGCTTGCCACTGCTCGAGGTGGTCGTCGCGGGTGAGCAGCGGAAGGAACGTCTCCAGGGAGGGGTACTCCCGCAACACCTCTGCACCAGTGGGCGACCGGAATCGGTTCTCTGGCGGCGGGAGCGGGCCGGCTGGGATCGCGCTGCCCGCGCGCGACACGCGGAGGACCGCCGTGCCCACTCGAACGTAGGCCCCAGCGCCGAGGTCCTCGCGATCGAAGAAGATCTCCTGCGGAGTTCCGGCGACGGTGGTTGTGACCGCGTAGTCGATCCTCGGCCGATAATAGATGATCCGCCCGGTGGTGCCCGCCCAGACCGCGTCCTCGGTCGGATCGGCGGCAAGCGCGGTCGGCGCGCGACGAAATGCATCGCCCAGCTCCAACGGGGGAAGCCACCCTCGAAAAAGTGCGTCATAGATGATGACGCCGCGGAGCGACGCGGCAAACACCAGCCGCTCGCCGGCGGTGACGTGCGTGATCTCGTTATGTGCACCGATCGTAACCTGCTCCTCACGCCGCGCCGTGGTGAGAGACGAGCGCCCTTCCGTCGCGGGCCCCCCCGCGCATCCGACCACGGCGACGAGTGCCGAGAGCAGCAACGCCCTCATGATTCCGCGACCGCGGGCAGCTCGAGGATCGCGGGGTACGACGGCGGAGGTGGCGAGAAGCTCCAGGCGAGCTCGAGGCCTTCGAGCACGCGCGACAACGGAACGCCACGCGGCGCCCGCCCCCGCGTCGCGATCTCGCCAGCGCGGCCGTGCACCCAGGCAGCGCATGCACCGGCCGTGAGTGGATCGACGGTGCGATGCATGAGGGTAGCCGATGTGCCCGCCAGGAGGTCACCGCTGCCGGCGGCAGCCAACGCCGGCGTCCCACTCGCGCTCACCATCGTGCGACCACTCGGCGCGGTCACGATGGTTGGCACGCCCTTGAGCAGAACCGTCGCGTGCGTGATGGCGGCAAGGCGCGCCGCTGCGTCATACCGATCACGCGCGATCATTGCGCCTTCTTCCCCCAGCAACCGTCCCGCCTCGGCGACATGCGGCGTGAGGAGCACCGGACGTCCCTTGCACAGCATGCCTAACGCCTGGGCATCGCCGGCAAAGACGTTCAGCCCGTCGGCATCGATGACGACGGGTCCGCGCCAATCGCGCAAGACCTCCCGCGCGAGCACACGCGTTTCATCCGTGTCGCCGAGACCGGGGCCGAGCAACAGCACGTGTGCCCATGAGGAGAGCGTGGCATGCGTCGCCATCCGCCCCTCATCGTCCACCGGCCAGCCGTGAGCGAGCGCGTGCGGCTCTGCGCCCTGAACGATGGCAAGTGCGGCACGCGGCACAATGAGGCGCACGAGCCCAATACCGCTTCGCATCGCCGCGCGCGCGGCGAGCACCGCGGCGCCCGTCATGCCACCCCCGCCGCCGACGATGGCCAGACGGCCCCGCGCGCCCTTGTGTGCATCGGCCGCGATCGGCGGAACTGCGTCCCGCACGCGGTGCTCGACAACCAGCTCGGGCAGCTCCTCACTGCCCTCACTGAGCCCGATGTCGAGGACGACGATCGTTCCCGTGTGTGATCGTGCCGCCAGGAGCCCACGCTTGATGCCGCCGAACGTGAGCGTGAGGTTCGCACGAACCGCCAGGGTGGCGTCTCCCGTGTCGGCATCGACTCCGCTCGGGATGTCCAGCGAAACGACGGTCGCTCCTGGCGCGCGATGGGCGCCGATCTCCTCGATGGCGCCCGCCACGTCCCCACGTGGCTCGCCGCGCGATCCTGTACCAAGCATGGCATCAACGACGATGCGTTCACGCCCTGTCGGCTCCGTCGCGATCAATGGGCGAGCGAGGTCGCGCTCCGCTCGCGCGTCGTCGGTCTTCGACGGTGCAGCCTCCTTTACGGTGACGCGCACGCCCGCGACAGCGAGCGCTCGCGCCAGGACCCAGCCGTCGCCCCCGTTGTTGCCCGCTCCCGTGTAGATGAGCACGCCGTCGGGCAGCAGGTGCGGGAGCCGCCTCACAATCTCCGTCGCGGCCGCGGAACCGGCCCGCTGCATCAACGCACGCGATGGGATTCCAGCGGCGGCAGCATCGCGGTCCAGCGCGGCGGCATCGGCGGCGCGGAGTACGCGGGCGACCCTGAGGGCACCCGCGCGCGTCACGTCCCGATCAGTGCCGCCGCGTATCCGACGACGCGGTCGTGATTGTTGTTGACGAGTCCTGAATGCGAGTACCCGACGACCTCGGAGCGATCGTGGCCGGCGAGGCGCGCGACTTCGAGGGTGCAGGCGACGGGCACGCGGCCGCACATCGAGATGTGTCGCGTCCGCGTAACATCCAGAAGCCCCTCGCCATCGAGCGCCACGACTCGTTCGAGGGCAGCGGCGTCCTTGTCGGTGGAAGCGGATGCCGGCTCGTAATGATTCATATCGCTGCTGGCGACGAGCAGCACGTCGTCGCGCGTGGCGATGACGTCGTAGATCGCCCGCGCCAGCCGGCGCGTCCGGTCCCAGTCGTCCCAGCCGAGCACGAGCGGCACGACGCGCACCGCTTCGTTGCGCATCTGGAGAAACGGCAAGAGCACCTCGACCCCGTGCTCTTCCGCGTGGGCGAGCGGATCCTCGATCAACAGGGGATGCGCCCGCTTCTGAATCTCGGCGCCCAGCTCGGCATCCGGCTCGACATCGCCGAGGGGGGTGCGATAGGCGGTGTCGATGAGCAGGCTGCCACCCTGACGAGCGCGCCCCCGACCGGTATGGTTAGGCGCGACGATGATGCATGTGCCCGGCACATGGACGGCGCCGAATGCGGCGCCCGCCGTCGCACCGGAATACATGTAGCCGCCGTGCGGAACGAGAATTCCGAGCGCACGCTTCGGTGCCGCCGGGCTCTGCTCGAGAAAGCCCCGGACGTCCGCTCGCAAGCGTCCTGGCAGCGCGGGATAGAAGGTGCCGGAAACGGCCGGCGTGCGTGACGGAAGGACGATCACGCGATGCACCGGGGTGGAGATGAACGATGCGGCGACCCCGGAGGATCGCCGCGTACACTCGAACCCGCTACCCGCTCACTTGTGCGAGTGGGCGATGACTCGGCCAAAGCTGATTTCACCGTTGTCGATGCGGAGATTGAAGCCGCAGTCGGGGTTGCTGCACGCCCAGGCCTTGTAGGTGATCGGGGCGCCGTCGCGACCATAGTCGCTGAGTGGAAGCAAGGTGCCGTCGGTACACTTGCGGCATTTCGGCAGCTCCTTCACGTCCATGCTCCCCTCCTCACACCGAAGTCCGCTTCACACCGCCGGGGCGCTTCCCCATGGATGATGCTGTTCGAACGCCTCGTCGAATTGAAACACGTCGACGAAGTCGTCGCGCGTGTCGGTCGGTTGGCTGATCAGAAGCCCGAGGTCGACCAGCGTAAAGACAATGTCACCGAGGTCGGCTGTGGTGCGCACCGCCCAGTGCTCGAGGACCACCGGCGCCATGACACCGTACCGCTCGAGCGCGAGATCGCGGCAGGCTTCGACGAGCTCGCGACCGGAGATGTGCCGCCGCTCGGGAAGCCGCAGCTGGGAAAACTCGAGCGCCGCCAGGACGAACAGATACGCACGCTCATGGAAGCGCGGGTCGCGGGCGCGAATTCTTTCAACGATCCCTTCTCGAAAGGCCAACTCCGCCACGACTACTCCTCGCGTGAAACACGCATGCGGTCATCTCCGAGTTCCGGGCTAAGATGACGAGCGGCCCGGATTCGCACAAGGAAGGTCACAGGCGCAGGACCCGGTCTGGTGCACCGGCTGCTTTGCGCAGTGTGACACGGAGAAAGCCGCGCTCGTAGCGGGCTCTCGTTTCATCGACGACTACGGGACCCGGTAAGGTTACCGACCGAGCGAACGGACCGGTCCGTATCTCGCCGAGGTGGTATCGCCGTTTGCCTTGCGAATGCTCGGGTCGCGATCCGCTGATGATGATCGTCTTGCCCTCGACGGCGATATCGAACGCCCGATCGTCGGCGCCAGCGACATCCACGACGACGATGTACTCGTCGTGGGTCTCCATGACATCGACCACTGGCGCAAACGGGGGGGCGGGAAGAAAACCGATCTGCGGGTCGCTGGCGCGCGTGCCGCCTGCGCTCGAGGGCGTGCGGCGTCGCGGGCTCACCGGGCCGTCATCCCCGCCGTGGTGCGATACAAGGGAAACCCGCCGGCAAGCTCCCGCACGCGTCGCTTCACGCGCTCGATCGCGGTCGCGTCGTCAGGTGCGCGGAGGGCGTCATCGATCAAGGTCGCGATCATCCGCATCTCTCCCTCGCCCATTCCGCGCGTCGTGACCGCGGGAGTACCGATGCGAATGCCGCTCGTCACGAACGGAGACTGCGTCTCGCCGGGGACGGTGTTCTTGTTCACGGTAATGTCCGCTTCGCCCAATATCCGCTCGGCGTCCTTCCCGGTCATACTGCGGTTACGCAGGTCGACGAGCATGAGATGGTTGTCGGTCCCGTCCGACACGAGCTTGAAGCCGCGCTCCATCAGCGCCGTCGCGAGCGCGCGCGCGTTGGCGACGACGCGGCGTGCGTAATCGGTGAACGACGGCTCCATGGCCTCGCGTAGCGCGACCGCTTTCGCCGCGATCACGTGCATGAGAGGACCGCCTTGAATCCCCGGAAAGATCTGCTTGTCGATTGCCTTGGCGTGCTCGGCCCGACACAGAATGAGTCCCCCACGCGGCCCACGGAGCGTTTTGTGGGTCGTGCTCGTCACCGCGTCTGCGTGCGGGACGGGAGTCGGGTGTAGTCCGGCCGCGATGAGACCCGCAATGTGCGCCATGTCGACCATGAGCTTGGCGCCCACGCTGCGCGCGATCTCGCCGAATGCCGCGAAGTCGATCGTGCGAGCGTACGCGCTGGCCCCCGCGACGATCATTGCCGGACGATGCTGCTGCGCAAGCGCGCGAAGCGCATCGTAGTCGATGCGACCGGTGTCCTCGCGGACCCCGTAGGGCACGACACGGAAGAAACGCCCGGAGAAGTTCACCGGAGAGCCGTGCGTGAGATGCCCGCCGTGCGAGAGGTTCATGCCAAGGATCGTCGCGCCGGGATCCAGAAACGCGAAATAGACGGCCATGTTCGCCTGCGCTCCCGAATGCGGCTGAACGTTCGCGTGGTCGGCGGCGAACAGCTTCTTCGCCCGATCGATGGCGAGCTGCTCGGCGACATCGACGTGCTCGCACCCGCCGTAATACCGCTTCCCGGGATATCCCTCCGCGTACTTGTTGGTGAGCGGAGTGCCCATCGCCGCCAGCACGGCCGGTGAGACGAAGTTCTCACTCGCGATGAGCTCGATTCCCTCCTCCTGACGCCGCGCCTCGGCCCACACGGCGTCCGCAATCTCGGGGTCGGTCGCCCGCAAGGCGTCGAGATCGGCATCCCACGTCCACTCGGTGCCACTCATCGCGCTTCTCCGTGAACCTCGATCTTATCGACGCGCCGCGCGTGTCGCCCGCCCTCGAACGACGTGTCGAGGAATCGCTTGACGATATCCACCGCCTGATCCTCGGTAAGAAACCGCGCCGGCAAGACGAGGACGTTGGCATCGTTATGCTTCCGTGAGAGCTCGGCAATCTCGGGCGACCAGACCACCGGCGCTCGAACATTCGGATACCGGTTGGCGACGTACGACATGCCGAGCCCCGTTCCACAGAGAAGAATGCCGCGTTCCGCCTCACCGCGCGAGACGCGCTGCGCGAGGGGGTGCGCGAAGTCCGGATAATCCGTCGACGCCGCGGTATCGGTGCCGAGATCCTCGACCTCGTACCCGAGCGAGCGCAGCACCGGGATGAGGCGCTGCTTCATCTCGTATCCGGCGTGGTCGCTGGCTATTGGGATTTTATCTGGCATCGGAGTTCGGGAAGGTGGGTCGAGGGCCAAGGCCACGGGCCAGGGAAGCGGGTGAGGGTCAAGGATCAGTCATGACCCCGACCCGACCCCTGGCCCTTGGCCCCTGGCCCTCGACCCTTCACTTGTTAGGCCATTGCGGCCACGTCTTCACCAGCGATCCCACGGCCTGCACGCGTCGCTCGGCGAGCCGATCGGCGGCGTGGTACGACGGGATCGCGTCCTGCCTGGCGATCTCGAACACCGAGAGCACTGTTTCGTAGATCTCGTCGGCTTTGCGGAGCGAGCGCGCCGAGTCCCAGCCGGCGATCTCACTATAGACGTTGATCACGCCACCGGCATTGGCGACGTAGTCGGGAGCGTACAGAATTTCGCGCGCCTCGAGAGCGTCGCCGTGGCGGTCCTCGAGGAGCTGATTGTTGGCTGCGCCGGCGACGATCTCCACGCGAAGCTGCGGGATCGTCTTGTCGTTGATGATGCCGCCCAGCGCGCACGGCGCAAAGATGTCGGCCTCGACGCAGTAGATGTCGTCGGGCTTCACCGCCCGCGCCCCGAAGTCGCTGACCACGCGTTTCACTCGCTCGGGATCGATGTCGGTGACAACGAGCCGTGCGCCAGCGGTGTGAAGCTCCTGGGCGAGGTAATACCCGACGTGTCCGCACCCCTGAATCGCGACCGCGCGGTCGGAGAGATCATCGTCGTCCCAGCGCCATTTCGCCGAAGCCTGAATCGCGCGAAAGACTCCGCGCGCGGTGACGGGAGATGGGTCGCCGGACCGGTCCGTGAGTCCGGTGACGTAGTCCGTTTCCATGTGAACGAAGTCCATGTCGGCGGTGCTGGTCCCGACATCTTCTGCCGTGACGTAGCGGCCGCCAAGGCTCTCGACGAATCGTCCGTGCGCGCGGAACAGCATCTCTCGCCCGAGCGTCTTGTTGTCCCCGATGATGACCGCCTTGCCGCCGCCGAGATTGAGACCGGCCACGGCGTTCTTGTACGTCATGCCTCGCGAGAGGCGCAGCGCGTCGACGATGGCCTCTTCATCACTGGCGTATTTCCAGAAGCGCGTACCCCCGAGCGCAGGCCCGAGGGTCGTGCTGTGAATCGCAATTACTCCCCGATATGCCGCCGAGTCATCGTGGCAGAGCACGACTTGCTCGTGCCCCATGGAAGCGATGGTGTCGAAGAGTTTCAAGGAGAGTTTGGGATAAGGGCGAAAAGGGCCAGGGGCCACGGGCCAGGGGCCAAGGGAAGGAAAGGCGAGCGGCCGTAGGCCGCTCGCTCATCCGATGAGGCAGCAGCGGCGAAGCCGCGCTGCCTTTTCCATACCCTTGGCCCCTGGCCCCTGGCCCCTGACCCTCGGTTCTCAACTCGCATAGAGCTCTCTCGCGATGACAATCCGCTGGATCTCCGACGTCCCCTCATAAATCTCCGTCACCTTCGCGTCGCGGAAGAGTCGCTCGACGGGGTACTCTTTCATGTAGCCGTAGCCGCCGAAGATCTGGATCGCTTCGGTGGTCACCCACATGGCCGTCTCGCTCGCGAACAGCTTGCTCATCGAGCTGAACTGGGTGATCGGCTCGCCACGATCTTTCGCCGACGCCGCGGAGTAGAGCAACGCTCGGGCCGCGGTGATTCGCGTCGCCATGTTGGCCAGCTTGAACTGAATGGCCTCGAACTCCTTGAGCGGATGCCCGAACTGGCGGCGTTCGCCGGCGTATCGCACGGAATACTCGAGGGCGGCGCGCGCAATTCCCACCGCCTGCGCCGCGACACCGAGCCTGCCGTTGTCGAGCGACTGCATCGCATAGACGAATCCTTTCCCTTCCTGACCGAGCAGCTGATCGGCGGGAACGTGCATGCGGTCGAAGCTCAGCTGCACCGTGGGCGACGCGCGGAGGCCGAGCTTGTCCTCCTTTTTGCCGACGCGGAAGCCTTCGAGCTGGGGAGTCACGATGAATGCGCTGATACCGCGGGCCCCACGCCGCTCCCCTGTTCGATCCGTTCGCGCCATGGCGAGGATGACACCTGCCTGGTTGCCGCTCGTCACCCACGCCTTTGTGCCGTCGAGAATCCATCCATTGCCGTCCCGTGTCGCCTGCGTCGTCATCGCGGCGGCATCGGACCCCGCTTCGGGCTCCGAGAGCGCAAACGCACCCAGCCATTCTCCGCGCGCCATCGCGGGCAGGAACCGCTCTCGCTGCGCCTCGGACCCGTACCGCAGGATCATCTGGGTCGGAAGCGAATTGTGCACGCTCATCGCCACCGCGACCGATGCGTCGACCGCCGCGATCTCCTCGAGGGCGACGAGGTATGTCACCGTGTCGAGGCCGAGACCGTCGTACTGCTCGGGCACCATCATGCCGAGGAAACCGAGCTGCGCGAGCTTGCCGAGTATCGCCGGATCCATCGCGGCGTCGCGGTCCCACTGGTGGGCGTAGGGAGCGATCTCCGATCTCGCGAAATCGCGAGCGAGCTGCTGTATCTCCTTTTGCTGCTCAGTGAGAGGAACGAGCGCCCATGACATCGTGGTGACTCAATAGGTGTAGAAGCCCCGGCCAGACTTGCGGCCGAGCCAACCAGCGGCGACGTATTTCCGGAGCAGCGGACAGGGTCGATACTTCGGATCGCCAAGCCCCCGTTGGAGGACTTCCAGGATGGAGACGCAGGTGTCGAGCCCGATCAGATCGGCGAGCGCGAGGGGCCCCATTGGGTGATTCATTCCCAGCGTCATCACCTGATCGATCGCCTCGGGCGTGGCAACGCCTTCCATGACGCAAAAGACGGCCTCGTTGATCATCGGCATGAGCACGCGATTCGACACGAAGCCCGGGTAATCGTTGACCTCGACGGCGGTTTTTTCGAGCTGCGTCGCGTACGACATCACCGTCGCCGTCGTCTCATCGCTCGTCGCCAGACCGCGGATCACCTCGATGAGCCGCATCAGCGGAACGGGATTCATGAAGTGCATGCCGATCACGCGATCGGCGCGCCTGGTTCGTCCGGCGATCTCGGTGATCGAGATCGAGCTCGTGTTGGTCGCGAGGATGGCGTCCGCCGGCGCGATCGCGTCGAGATCCGTGAAGAGCTTGAACTTGAGCTCCGCGTTCTCACTCGCCGCTTCGATGACGAGCGTCGCATCCTGCGCCGCATCGAGGGTGGGAGCAGCACCGATCCGCTGGAGTGCGGCGTCCCGGTTGCCCGGCGTGAGCCTGCCCTTGTCGACGAAGCGGGCGAGACTTTTCTCGATCGTCGCGCGCGCCTTGGCCAGTACGTCACTGGAGACATCCACCATCGTGACCCGCAGATTTGCCGTCGCGAACACTTGCGCGATGCCGCTGCCCATCTGACCGGCCCCGACGACGACGATGTGTTCCTTCATGCGGTCCCTTCCGCGTCGCGGCGTCGGCGACGAAGCAGCAGCGCGGACGCGACGAGCATTCCCGCGATGGCTGCGGCCCCGCCTTCCGGACCCCACGCGCCGCCGGTCGCCCAGTCCGGGCCCCCGTCCACGACGCGGTAGTCCCCCGCGGGCATATCCTGTCCGCTCAACGCGGCGTGGAGGAACACTGCCAGTGTCACGTTCCAGGCAAAGTGGGCGGCGGTTGCAGCCCACACACTTCGCAGCTTGTAGATGAGGGCTCCGAGGAATATTCCCGCGATGGTCACGAGAACGATCGCGGCGACCGCCACGTTGGGATTGAAGGCATGGAGGACACCGAACACGACACTGGTGAGGACGATCGCACCAGGCCAGCCTAACGTCTCGCGGAGGACGGCCAGCGGGTAGCCGCGGATCATCAACTCTTCGAGGAGCGCCGCCGGCAGCAGCATCATGGCGGTCGCGAGCGCTCCGGTGTGCCAGGGTCCCGGCGCATCGGCCACGTCGAGCCAACCCACGGCGATGAGAATGGCCGACGGAATCCCGATGGCGAGGGATCCGATCAGGAAGCCGCTTGCCAGCAGCCGCGGCCGAGCGGCATGACGGTCGAGCCAGACGAAATCCCATCCGCGATGCTCGACGAACCGCAGCACGAACGCGTGCGCGCCGAAGAGCGCCAGGACCGTGGCCCAGTACGTGAGCGTCACGTCCGATCCGACGACATCGGCGGGCGAGAGAACCTCGGCGCGCTCGCGGGATGGGACGAAAAGATCGACGAGTGCGACCGCCAGCGTCGCGAGGACGAGAGCGGCGAGCCCGAAGATGAGCAGTCGCCATGGCGCGCGGAGTCTGCCGTCTGCCGAACGCAGCACCGCGCGCGCCGTCAAGCGGTCGCGCGCGGTGTCTTCGGGGAGAGCGCGGCGGCGGCGAGCACCTTCACCACATCGAGCAGGACGAACGGCGCCGCGCCTAACGCCAACGCCCGCTTCACCTCCCCCGTGAGAGCGAGGAGCTGCAGGAACCCGCCGGCGTGAATCGCCGCGATGCCGGCCGCGGCCGCCAGCACGCGAAACGCGAAGTCGCGACGCCGCGATACCACCAGTCCCGCGACGAAGGCAGCGACCGGGTAGGCCCAGAGATATCCGCCCGTCGGGCCAAGCAGCCGACCAAACCCGGGCGCCCCCATCGGGGCGAAGACCGGCAGGCCGGCCGCGCCGGCGAGGAGGTACAACACCATGCTCGTCGCGCCGGCAACCGGTCCGAGCCACAAGCCGGCCAGCACGACCACGAGCGGCTGAAGGGTCATTGGCACCGGCGTGCCGGGCAGCGGGATCGCCACCTGTGACGCTGCCGCCAGCGCGACGGCAAACCCCACCACGCCCAGTACCGTCGTGCGCGAGTCGCGCACCAGAACCGTCGTGCTCGTTCCCATCAGTTCATGCGCTCCACGCTGAGGGCGACCGCGTCTCCGCCACCGAGGCAGAGCGTCGCGAGCCCGGTTTCCTCGTCTCGATCACGCAGGGCATACAACAGGGTCGTCAGCACGCGCGCGCCGCTCGCTCCAATCGGGTGGCCAAGCGCGATCGCGCCGCCGTTCACGTTGACGCGATCCCAGTCCCATCCCAGCGCGGCGCCATCCGCGATCGCTTGAACCGCGAACGCTTCGTTGGCTTCGATGAGATCGTAGTCGCCGATGCGCGTCCCGGCGCGACCCATCAAGCGCTTGACTGCCTCGATGGGCGCGAAAAAGAGATCCCTGGGTTCCACCGCGCCGGTCGCGTACGCATCGATGCGCGCCATCATCGTCAGACCATGCGCGCGCGCATACTCTTCCGACGTCACGACGAGCGCCGATGCGCCATCGTTCATGGGCGAGGCGTTCCCGGCGGTAACCGTTAGGTCTTCCGGGCGCGCGCCATTGCTGGCGAACGCGGGGCGCAGCTTGCCCAGCGTCTCGAGGCTGGTATCGCGACGTGGGCCTTCGTCGGTATCGACGGTGGTGGGGGCTTTCTTCCCGGGGATCTGCACCGCCACGATCTCCTCACGGAACTTTCCCGCGTCGATCGCGGCGACGGCCTTCTGATGAGAACGGACGGCGAACTCATCCTGCATTTGACGGGACACGCTGGCCTTCTTGGCGGTGTACTCCGCGTGCCCACCCATGTGCACGTCGCAGAACGAGCACCACAGTCCGTCGCGAATCACGCCGTCGACGAGCGTCTGATCGCCGAACTTGACCCCGGCGCGAAGTCCATAGACGTAATGCGGCGCGTTCGACATCGACTCCTGCCCGCCGGCAACGATGACCTGGGCATCCCCTGCCTTGATCGCCTGCGCCGCCAGCATCACCGCCTTGAGTCCGGACCCGCACACCTTGTTGATCGTGACGGCGGAAACACTGGCCGGCAGCCCGGCACCGATCGCAGCCTGACGAGCGGGCGCCTGCCCCACCCCACCCTGGACGACGTTCCCCATGATCACTTCCTGCACGTCCTCGGGGCCGACGCGTGCGCGCTTGACGGCTTCGCGGATCGCGATGGCACCGAGATCCGGCGCGGTGACCGACGCGAGAGCGCCGAGGTAGCGGCCGATGGGGGTGCGGGCAGCAGAGATGATTACAGGGATTCGGCTGGCATCAGGCATGACCAAAAATCTAAGCGGCTGCGACTTCGGATGTCAGGGCAACGGCAAGGGGCAACTTCCGAAGACGTCAGTTCTCAGACGTCAGACGTCAGTTGTCAGAAACCAAACGGGGAGCCGACATCACGGCTCCCCGTAGGCTTTCTCGGACTTCTGACACCCGACGTCTGACACCTGACGTCTTCGGAAGTTGCCTCTTCGAATCAATCAGGCATCGATACCGCCGGTACCCCCGCCAACCCGAGCTGATCGATGATGAACGCGTATCGGAACGCCAGCTCCCTGAGGTTGTCGTACCGTCCGGACGCGCCGCCGTGGCCAGCGCCCATGTTCGTCTTCAAGAGCAGGAGATTGCCGTCGGTCTTGTTGGCGCGGATCTTCGCCACCCACTTCGCGGGCTCCCAGTAGGCGACACGCGGATCGTTCAGCCCCGTCGTCACCAGCATCGCCGGATACGTCTTTCCCACGTTGTCGTAGGGGGAGTACGACTTCATGTACGTGTAGTGCTCCTTGACGTGCGGATCGCCCCACTGCTGCCACTCGCCGGCCGTCAGGGGAATCGACGCATCCATCATCGTGTTGATGACATCGACGAACGGCACATCGGCGACCACCGCCTTGAACAGGTCCGGCCGCATCGTGACGACGGCGCCCATCAGCAATCCACCGGCGCTGCCGCCACGGATCGCCAGCTTTTCCTTCGATGTGTACTTCTCGTTGATCAGATGCTCGGCCGATGCGATGAAGTCGGTGAAGGTGTTCTTCTTGTTGAGCATCTTGCCCTGATCGTACCACCAGCGTCCCATCTCCTGTCCGCCGCGAATGTGCGCGATCGCGTAGATGAAGCCGCGATCGAGCAGCGACAGGTTGTTGGACGAGAACGTTGGATCGGTGCTCGAGCCGTAGGAGCCGTACGAATACAGCAGCATCGGACGCGAGCCATCCCTGACCAGTGGCTTGCGGTACACCAGCGAGACGGGAACCATGACCCCGTCGGGTGCCTTCGCCCAGGTGCGCTCGGTGGCGTACTGCGATGGGTCGTAGCCGCCAAGCACGTCCTGCCGCTTCTTCAGCTCACGCTTCTTCGTCGACATCTCGTAGTCGTAGACGGTCGACGGGGTGACCAGTGACGTGTACACATAGCGAAGCGTGCGCGTGTCGAACTCCGGATTTCCCCCCCAGCGAACCGTGTACACCGGCTCGTCCATCGCGATGTGGTGCTCCGCCCCGCTCGCGAAATCGCGAACGCGGAAACGGGTGAGCGCCTTCTCGCGCTCCATCAGGACGAGGTGATTCCGGAAGACATCGAAGTCGGCGAGCAGCACCGAGTCGCGGTGCGGGACGACCGTCGTCCAGTTCGCCGGCTTGGGGTCGCGGTCCGGCGCGCGGACGAGCTTGAAGTTCGTCGCGTTGTCGTTGGTGCGGATGTAGAAGTGCGTCCCGTGATGCTCGACCGAGTACTCGACGTTCGGGCGTCCCGCCGCAATCACCCTTGGAGCCTCGCCCGGACGATAGGCGTCGATGTAATACCAGGTCGACTGCGTGAAGCTCTCGTCGCCGATGAGGAGGAAGCGATCGTCCTTCGTCTTGGTAATGCCGAGCCCGAAGAGCACGTCGGGCTGGTGATGCACCATGACGTCGCTCGACGTCGGCATCCCGAGCGTGTGACGGAAGATCCGATCGGGCCGCTGCGCGGAGTCCGTTCTGGTGTAGAAGATCGTCCGGTTGTCGTTCGCCCACTGGATGCCGAAGTGCACATCGGCGATCTGGTCGGGTAGCGCGGTGTTGCGCGCGATGTTCCTGACGATGAGCGTGAAGTGCTCGGAGCCCGCGGTGTCGACGAGGACGGCGAACATCCGGTGATCGGGGCTCACCGAGAAGCCGCCCAGCCGGAAGTAGCCCTTCCCCTGCGCCCAGACGTTCTGGTCGAGCAGCACCTCCTCGGGGGCATCGAGGGAGCCCTTCTTCCGTGCGTAAATGCTGTACTGCTTTCCTTCTTCGGTGCGCGTGTAGTAGTAGAACGAGTCCCGCCTCACCGGCACATCGAGGTCGGTCTGCTTGATACGGCCGAGCATCTCCTTGTAGAGCTGCTCCTGCAGCGGCTGGAGGTGCTTCGTCATCTGGTCGGTGTACGCGTTCTCCGCCTCCAGGTACTTGATGACGTCGGGATTCTTGCGATCGCGCAGCCAGAAGTAGTTATCGGTAAGGACGTCGCCGTGGATCGTGTCCACCTTGGCGACGGGCTTGGCGAGCGGCGGCGCGGGCGTCTGCGCGACGGTGGTCGCGAGCGGCAGGGCAATCGCCAGGGCCCAGCCAACGACGCGAGCACGCACAAGAAACGAGCGGTGGCTCATGAAACCTCCTGAAGGACTCTTGGGCAGGGCGTACAAGAAACAACTGCGAACTGCGAGCTGCGAA
>DATFBS010000112.1:0-24053 GCA_035253695.1 Gemmatimonadaceae bacterium | reverse complement strand
TCGCTGTTCCTGAAGCCCTCCATGTATCTCTCCACCGTAGCCTTGTTTTCACTCACGGCCGGCTACGGGCCAGAGAAACCGATCGGGACGCCACCGGGTGCGCGTACGATGGCAACGGTCACTCCTTCCATTATCCGTGTCGGCGGGAACATCTCGACTGCCCCTTCGCGAAGTGCCTTGTCGAAGGCCTCCGCGGCATCGCGCACGTGAACGTACGGAATGCTTCCTGGAACTTCGGGCGGATTGTTCGGGCGAATACCGCCGCCGCCCTTGTCGGAATAGGCGAATAGGTGATACTCGCCGCCGTCGCCCATTGGAAAACTGGGCATGAAGGTCCAGCCAAGCACCGCGGCGCACCATGCTTTCGTCGCTGCGGGATCGGCGCTGGCGAGCTCGGTGTGCGTGATCCACCCGTAGAGGCCTTTCGTCGGGTCGTGCTTCAGCGGTGAGGAGCGCACAGACTTCGTCGCCGGCCTTTTCTTCGTCGGGCGTTTCGTAGAGGAACGAGAGCGTTTCTTCGTCGCCATACATCGCGGGGTTGGTTGCGCTGCAAATTTCGTGATGCGCCGATCGCCTAGCAAGGCAATCGCGAAAGGAGGCACCACTCGACGCTCGAAGCGACGCCGCGTGTCACGTACACGGAGTGCCGCCCCGGCTCATACATGGACAGCCCGTCGAGGCGACTGCACACTTCCGTCATGCAATGGCTCCCCGGCAGGTGCGGCCGGAATCCTGGCGCCCTGGACGGCCCCACGCACCACAGCGCTGACGCGTGTTGCTAATCGCCTTCCTGCGCCGCACGCCCTCCGCGGGGCTGCTGCTGGTGCAGCTCGTCGGGCTGCTGCTCTACCCACTCATGGAGACGTCACCCTACGGCCGCGCTTTTCTAAGCGGGTTCGGTCTCCTGGTGCTCGGCGTGGCGTTGCGCGTGGTGCGGCAGAGTCCGTGGCTCACCTGGCTCGGCGTGGTGCTGGCGTCGCTCGTAGTTTTGCTGTCGGCAATCAACGCGATCTCGCCGCACCCTGTGCTGGCTCCGGCGGCCGCCGCAATGGCAGCGGTCTTTTATTTCTACGCAGCCGGGAGCCTCATCGCCTACATGCTTCAGGACTGGGTGGCCACGACCGATGAGCTCTTCGCCGCCGGTGCCACCTTCACGCTCCTGGCCTGGGCTTTCGCGTACGTGTACGTCGTGTGCCAGGCCGTTTTGCCCGGGAGTTTTGGTGGGACACCGGACGCCCCGATGTTCCGAAGCTGGCTGGAGCTTCTCTATCTGAGCGTGGCCGTGCTGTCGAGCGTGGGGCTGAGCGACATTGTGCCGGCACAGCCGTTGGCACGATCCCTCGTCATGCTGGAGTCGTTCTCCGGCGTCATGTACATCGCGCTCGTCGTGTCCCGGCTGATCGGGCTCACCATGGCGCGGAAGGAGAAGCATTAGACGACCTTTGGGGACGTGCGGCGAGAGTCTAAGACTCTTATATTTCCCGAGTTATGCCTGCCCCGATCTATCTCGACCACGCCGCGACCACCCCCGTCCGCCGGGAGGTTTTCGAAGCCATGGAGCCGTTCTACGGCCCCCGCTTCGGGAATCCCTCGAGCACGCATCGGTGGGGGCGCGAAGCGCGCGCCGCGCTCGATGAGGCGCGCGAGCGCGTCGCGCGATGTCTCGGCGCCAACACCGACGAGATCTGCTTCACCTCGGGGGGCACCGAGGCCGACAACCTCGCCGTGCTCGGCCCGTGGCGGGCGCGCGACCCGAAGCGCACCGCGGTCATCAGCACGGCGATCGAGCACAAGGCGGTGCTCGCCAGCGTGCATCAGGCTGCGCGCGAGGGCGCGGAGGAGCGGATCGCGCCGGTCACGAGGGACGGCGTCGTCGATGTGACCGCGTTCGATTCCCTCCTCGGCGACGACGTCGCGGTCTGCTCGATCATGTGGGTGAACAACGAGATCGGTACCATTCAGCCGATCCCCGAGCTCGCCCGCCGAGCGCAAAAGCACGGTACGGTCTTCCACACCGACGCGGTGCAGGCGTTCGGGAAGATTCCCGTCGACGTCCGTGAGACGCCGGTCGACTTGCTGACGATCTCGGGTCACAAGATCGGCGCGCCCAAGGGATGCGGAGCGATCTTCATCCGTCGCGGCACGGCTCTCGAGTCTCTCCTCCACGGAGGGTCGCAGGACCGCGGCCGTCGTCCCGGTACCGAGAACGTCGCAGCCGCCGTCGGGCTGGCGCGCGCCGCCGAGCTCGCGCTGGAGGAGCGCGAGCGCGAGATGGCACGGTTAGGCGCTCTTCGCGACCGGCTGGAGTCGGCACTGCTCGAGCGCATTCCCGACGCCATGGTGCACGGCCGCGGTGCACCGCGCGCGCCTCATATCCTGAACCTTTCCGTCCCGGGCACCGACAGCGAGTCGCTCCTCATGGCGCTCGACCTCGCCGGCGTCGCCTGCTCGTCCGGCTCGGCGTGCCAGAGCGGAAGTGTGACGCCCTCGCACGTCCTCGAAGCGCTCGGCGTACCGCGTGAGCTCGCCAGCGCGGCCGTGCGCATGAGCCTCGGCTCCATGACCACGGACGATTGCGTTGCGCGCGTCTCGGAGCTGTTCCCTGCCCTCATCACGAAGGCGCGGCGGCTGGCCGGCGCCGTGAGCTGAGCATGCCCCCGCGGGTGCTCGTTGCCATGTCGGGCGGAGTCGATTCGTCCGTCGCCGCCGCGCTGCTCGTCGAGCGCGGGTACGATGTCATCGGCGCGACGATGAAGCTCTTCTGTTATGGCGACGACGTCCCCGATCGCCCGTGCTGCTCGCTCGATTCCATCAATGACGCACGACGGGTCTGCGAGCGTCTCGGCATCCCGCATTACGTCCTGAATCTGGAGACCGCGTTCGGCCACGATGTGATCGATAACTTCGTGAAGGAGTATGCTCAGGGGCGCACGCCGATTCCGTGCGTACGATGCAACACCTTCACCAAGTTCCGGGACCTGCTGCGCAAGGCGGACGCCGTTGACGCGGCGTTCATCGCAACCGGCCACTACGCGCGTGTCGTCGAGGGAGAGCTGCTGCGCGGGCTCGATGCCAACAAGGATCAGACGTATTTCCTGTGGGGGATCGAGCGCGCGGTCGTGCGACGCATGCTTCTGCCGGTGGGCGATCTCACCAAGGTGGAAACGCGCGCACGTGCGCACGCACTAGGGCTGGAAGTCGTGGCGGAGAAGCCGGAGAGCCAGGACATCTGCTTCGTGCCTGACGGCAACCACGTGCGCGTACTCGAGCGGCACCTGGGGGCCAGCGCGCCGGCGCTAGCACCGGGGCCGATTGTTACCGTCGACGGCCGCGTCGTCGGGCAGCACCAGGGATTCGCGCGTTACACGATCGGCCAGCGACGCGGGCTTCCGGGCGGCTCGCCGGTTCCGATGTACGTCGTAGCGATTCGACCGTCGGATCGCGCGGTCGTGATCGGTCCTCGTGAGGCACTGCTAGGACGTGGTGTCGTCGCCCGCGAGGTGAACTGGCTGGTCGACCAGCCGCCGGCAGTCGGAGCGCAGCTGAGCGTGCAGGTTCGCCATCGCGCTGCGCCCGCCTCGGCCGAGCTCGTACGTCGCGATGGCGGCGAGATCGAGTTGGCGCTCAACGAGCCGGTCGCTGCTATCACGCCCGGGCAGTCCCTTGTCGTCTATGATGGCGAGCGCGTGCTGGGAGGCGGATTCATCGAGAGCGCGCGTGGGCAGCGTCTCGGGCTCCCCGTACTGGCGGCGTAGTCCAGGAGAGAAGGCAGAGACGTGCCTCCTCCGCACGAGCTAGTATTTCAATCCACCCGCCTCAGCGAACTCCTTCATGAGTCGCTCCTGCTCCTCCGAAAGGTGCGGCGGGACGGTGACGTCGACCTCGACGATTAGATCGCCGCGTTGACCGTTGCGCTCGATCCCCTGCCCTCGCACGCGGAACCGCTTTCCAGGCGGCGTCCCCGGCGGGATCTTGATCGTCACCTTCTTGTTGTCGAGGGTTCGCACCGCGATGCGTGAGCCGAGCGTCGCCTGCGCGATGTTGAGTGGGACCTTGGCGACCAGGTCATTGCCCTCGCGCTGAAAGAACCGGTCGGGTTCCACCTGGAAGTTGATGAAGAGATCACCAGGTGGACCACCGTTAGGCCCCTTCCCACCCTGACCGCTGAGCCGGAGCCTCGTTCCGGTGTCGACACCGGGAGGGACCGTGATCATGACCGTCTTCCGGACACGCTTCTCCCCAGCACCATTGCATTCAGGGCAGCGCTCGGTCGGCACCTGCTTGCGCCCCAGGCACATGGGACATGGACGGCTGACGGCGAATCCGCCCTGACCGAACGTCACGTTGCCGCGTCCGTTGCACTCGGGGCATGTCTTGAGCGTCGCGCCTGGCGCCGCGCCGGAGCCATGGCACACGGGACACTCCTCGTTCACCTCGAGCTGCACGGGCAGCTTCCCGCCGAGCGCCGCGATGCGGAAGGGCACCGAGAGCGTCGTCTCGATCGACTGCCCGCGCTCTGGGCCCGTTTGGCGGCCGCGCGCACCCGAGGCGCCTCCACCGAACATCGAGCTGAAGAGATCGCCGAGCCCGCCGAGCCCGCCGATGTCCATGTCCTCGAAGCGGAAGCCACCACTCGTGCCGGTGCCACCCGGCGCACCGGCGCCGGGCCGCGCTCCGCCGAAGCCACCGCCACCACGATGCTGCGCGAAGTCGCCGAAAGCGCCCAGGCGGCGCATGTCGTCGTACTGTTTGCGCTTCTCGGCGTCTCCGAGAACGTTGTATGCCTCGGAGATTTCCTTGAATCGGTCAGCGGCCTTGGGGTCGTCGCGGTTGGCGTCGGGATGCCATTTCTTCGCGAGGCGACGGTACTGCTTCTTGATCTCGTCCTGCGAGGCGGAGGCGGAGACGCCCAGGACCGCGTAAAAGTCCTTCGTCTGGGCCATGAGTGCCTAACGCCGCCTTACGGCGACCATTGTCGAACGACCACCCGCGCCGGACGCAGGAGCTGCCCGCCGAAGCGATAACCCGGCTGAAAAACCTGAGAGACGACGTGGTCGTCCTCCGGCGAGAGGGCCGGCTCCGTCGCAACCGCTTCGTGAACCGATGGGTCGAACGTCTGGTTGACGGGGTCGATCAGCTCGAGTCCCGCGGCCGCAAGCGACTTGAGCAGCTTCTTGCTCACGAGATCGACGCCTTCGATGACCGAACGTGCATCGGTCGACGCGGGATCCACCGCCGTCACACGGCCAAGATCATCGAGCGAATCGACGATGTGCTTGAGCAGCTCGCCCTGCGCACGGGAGCCGCTTTCGGCGCGCTCCCTCGTCGTCCGCTTGCGATAGTTATCGAACTCGGCCGCCAGGCGCAGGTATTTGTCGCGGAGCTCGGCGACCGCACGATCGGACTCCCGAGCGACGGGAACTTCCGCCTCGCTATCCTCGTCCTCTGCGTCCAATGCTCCGGACGCGGGTGCGTCCTGCACCACCGAATCGTCGGGCACGCCGTCTCCCTGCGGCGCGGCGCTCGCCGCCACCTCGTCGTTGCGCTTCTTCTGTTCGCGTGCCGTCTTGTCGGCACCTGATTTCACGTCATCTCGCACGGTAAACCTCGTTCGTTCCCAAGCCCGCGTCGCCGAGGCACGCGCGACGCGCACCTCTAAACATCGCTCGCGATGCATGGGCGGGCAACTGCCGGGCCGCGCTCTCAGGCGTCACGCAACATCCGCCGAACGAGGTCGAGCGCGCTCTGCGACGCGCGGTGACGGATTTCCTCTCGGTTGCCCGGATATACCCGGTGACTCGCTCGCACGCGCCCGTCCACGTCGACCGCAATCCAGACGAGTCCAACCGGCTTGTCTGGCGTTCCCCCACCGGGACCGGCAATACCGGTGATCGCAACCCCGATCGAGGTGCCTACGATCCGACGGATTCCGCCGGCCATCTCCCGGGCCGTCTGCTCACTCACCGCGCCGTGCGCACGGATCGTGGCCGGATCGACGCCGAGCATGGTAACCTTGACGTCATCATCGTAGGCGATGACGCCACCGGCAAAGACATTGCTCGAGCCGGGAACGGACGTCACTCTCGCGCCGAGCATGCCGCCGGTACAGCTCTCGGCAACCGCCATCCGACGGCCCTGATCGCCGGCTACACGGAGCACCACCTCGGCCAGATCGATTTCGTCTTCGCCGTACGCATATTCGCCGATGATCGGCCATAACTCGCGCACGGCGGCATCGAGCAATTCGACAGCTTGCGCGCTCGCCATGGAGCGCGTCGTGAGGCGCAGGTCGATCCCTGCAACGCTGGGCAGGTACGCGATGGGCAACCCCAGGACCATGCGAGCGCGATCGCCGAGCAGGTCGGCAAGGTGCGACTCGGAGATTCCCACGCAGCGGATCGTACGCGATCGCACGACCTCCCGAACGGAGCCGAGGCGGGCTTCGATCTCGGGAATGATTACGTCCGCCGTCATGCCGCGCATTTCTCGCGGCACGCCCGGCAGCATGGCCACCCAGCGCTGCCGCTCATCCTCGATCCAAATGCCTGGCGCAGACCCATGACGGTTTTCCAGCACGCGTGCGCCTTGCGGGACAAGCGCCTGCTGTCGGTTGGATACCGGCATAGGACCCTTGAACCCGTAGAGGCGAAATCGCTCCTCGATCATCGCGACGATGTCCTCGCGCATCTCGAGAGGCCGTCCAAAGACCGCCGCGATAGCGGGCTTGGTCAGATCGTCCGCCGTCGGACCGAGACCGCCGGTCGTGATGACGGCCCCAGTGCGGTCGAGCGCATCGCGAACGGCACTCGCGATCGCGTCGGCGTCATCCCCCACGGTGGTCCGCCGCACCACCTCGACCCCGTACGCCGCCAGCTCGCGGGCGATATACCCGGCGTTGGTGTCAGTGGTGAAGCCGAGGAGGAGCTCGTCGCCGATGGTGATGATCTCGATCTTCATAGCGGGGGCGCTGGGGCCGCTGGAGGCGCTGGAGGCGCTAAAGGCGCTGGGGGCGCTGGAGGTTAGAGCAATTCAGCGCGTTCAGCGCCTCGAGCCGCTGAACACCGACCCATATCGCCTGAGATAGAGCCACATGGACCACACCGTCAGCGCTACCGCGACGGTCATCGTCAACACCCCGGCGATGCCGTTGAACCACGCGAATGCTCGCCACGCCAGGGAGGTCCAGCGCTCCTGAGCCGCGAGCGTTGCCGCGCCGAACCAGAAAAATGCGATGCCGACCCACGTCCACTGAAAGCCCGTCTTCACCTTGGCCGGACCGATCGCCCCAATCACCACGCCCCGCTTCGCCGCACCCTGGCGGAAGAGGGTCATGAACAGCTCGCGGCCCAGTACGATGGCGAGAATCCACCAGGGCAGACCGACCGGCCCCCACGGCGTGAGAAATGGGAAGGCGGCGCCGGTGCCCTCCGCCCTGAGCATTGGACCCTGGACTCCCTCGATGAGCGGCGTTCGATGCGGCGAGACCAGCGAGGGATCCCAGCCGTTGCCAGCCAGGAGGAACATCGGGACGAACGTGGCGAGGAGGAGGAGCTTGTCGGCGAGCGGATCGAGCAGCGTCCCGAGACGCGTGACGAGGTTGCGGCTCCGCGCGAGCTTACCGTCCCAGTAGTCGGTGACCGCCACGACGATGAAGAGCGCGAACGCCGCTAGGCGAAGCGGCCACGAGTTCGCGAAGGGCAGCAGCGCCACCAGAGGAGAAATGGCGATGCGACCAACCGTGAGCGAGTTCGGGAGATTCAGGGGCATCAGCGCGGGACGAGACGGGACACGGCCCTACGAACCTGCGCAAGCGGCGTGCGACTACGCCAGTGTCTTCAGCACCAGCTTCGATACCGCCTTCAGCGTCTCGAATACGCCTTCGCCGGTGACCGCGACCGCTTCGAAGTAGGGTGCGCGCTCGACCCACTCCCCGCTCGGGATGCGCTCGACGAGGTTTTCGCCGGCGTGGTACGGGTCTGGAGTGACTCGCTGCCGCTGAGGATCGGAGATCTCCCATCCTGGATTGAGAGAGCTCTGCAGCTCACCGATGTCGGCAGCGTTCGGCAAATCACGCTTGTTGTACTGCATCACGAATGGCATGCGCGTCAGGTCGTACCCGTACTCCTGCATGTTGTCATACAGGTTCTGCATCGATTCCTGGTTCGCTTCCATCCGCTCGAGCTGCGAATCGGCGACGAATACAATGCCGTCGACGCCTTTGAGAATGAGCTTGCGGCTGGCGTTGTAGTAGACCTGGCCAGGCACCGTGTAGAGGTGGAATCGCGTCTTGAAGCCGCGAATGGTGCCGAGGTCGACGGGCAGGAAGTCGAAGAAGAGCGTGCGCTCGGTTTCCGTCGCCAGCGAGATCAGCTTACCACGTGTAGACGGATTCACCTTGCCATACACGTGCTCGAGGTTGGTGGTCTTCCCACCGAGCCCCGGTCCGTAGTACACGATTTTGCAATTGATCTCGCGCGAGGCGTAGTTGATCATCGACATGGCCGTTCCCTCTCCTTACTGGAACAGCTTGTCGATCTCATCCTCGGCGCCCGCCAGGATGTTCGGCTGCGTCTTCTGCTCGCCGCCCTGCGCGCGCTGGAACATCTGGGCGAAGAGCCTCGTGAGCTCATCGACCGTCTGCTTCACCTTGAGCCTCACGAGTCCGAGCGTGGTCCGGTTGTCGAACAGGATCACGAGAATCACGCGGCGCGCAATGTCCGCGAGATACATCGACTCCTGCTCGCCCTGGTGAAACAGCGAATTGAACTCGGTTTCGCCGATGAGGCGGGCGAGCTGATCGTTGGCGCTGAAGTCGGCCGCGGTGAGCGTCGCGAAGGCGGTGGGGTCGAACCGCGGCTGCTCGCCCACGGTGGCGACCAGTTGCCCGGAGCGATCGACGAGGAGCGCACACCGCGCATTGCTGTCATTGAGGAACTTCTGGAGCGACTTCTGAATCGCGCCGAAATCATCCTCGGTGAACGACCAGCTTGCTGCACCAACGGGCATTGTGTCTCAGCCTATGCGAGGGACGCTTCCATTCGGCGCAGGATGCGCAGGCCGCGCCGTTTCAGCTTGGCGTGCTTCTCCCAGTTCACGTAGTCACGCAAGAGGAGGACGTTCTCCGTCGTGTGGTGCCCGCGGAGGTAGCCCAAGGCGGCGAGCCGACGCAGCTTGCGGTTGCTGAACAGGTCGCGTCGGTACCTGCGTGTCTGCTGACTCCAGACGATTAACCCCACCAGGAGGCCACCAGCGAAGCCCCCCGCCAGGTAGAGCACGCCGTCGCGGTTATTCACATAGCCCTCCGAGCACTCAACGCCTGGGCGATGGTAACGCCGTCGGCATACTCCAGATCGCCCCCGATGGGGATGCCGCGCGCAATCCGCGTGACCGTGGCTCCGAGCGGCGACACCTGGCGTTGCACGAACAGGGCGGTGGCCTCGCCTTCGAGGCTCGGGTTGGTGGCGACGATGACCTCGCGGACGTCACCGGACTCGATCCTGTCGGTCAATTGCCGAACGGTGAGATCGTCGGGTCCGATCCCATCGAGGGGCGAGAGGCGCCCGCCGAGCACGTGGTAGACCCCACGGAACTCTCCCGCCCGCTCGATCGCGCCAATATCCGATGCTTCTTCGACGACGCAGATGAGGGTGCGATCGCGGCGTTGGTCACGACAAATCGAGCACGGGTCTGCCTCGGTGAGGTTGAAGCAGATCGAACACCGGTGGACGCGGTCCGACAGCTCCGAGAGCACCGCCGCCAGGCGCTTGCTCTGTTCGGGAGGCTGCTTCAGCAGGTAGTAGGTGAGGCGCAGTGCCGTCTTCCGACCGATGCCCGGAAGCTTCGCGAGCTCCGTGGCGAGGTCGTCGATCGCCGACATCTAGAACGGCAGCTTCAGGGGGAGTCCGCCGGTGAGCTTGCGCATCTCTTCTTGCGCCAGATCCGTGGCCTTCTTCTGCGCATCGGCGACGGCGACCGCGATGAGATCCTCGAGCATCTCCACATCGGCGGGATTCACCACGCTGGGGTCGAGCTTGACCGATCGGACTTGCCCTTTGCCATCGGCTGTAACGGACACCATGCCGCCGCCACTGACGCCGGTGACGGTCATGTTCCCCAGCTCTTCCTGAATCTGCTGCAGCCGGCCCTGCATCTGCTGCGCCTGCTGCAGAATCTTGGTGAAGTCGGCCATGAGGTGAAGCTATTCAGCGGCGTGGGGTTAAACAATGAGAACGAGGAACGAGGAACGAGGAGCGAGGAAATGAAGAAGACGCACCGCGTGGCCTCCCGCGCTATGACCGGACCGCAGCTTCCTGGGTTCCTCGTTCCTCATTCGAGAAGCTCGAGATCGAGCTCCTCAATAGCCGCATCGAGCGCTGGATCCTTCTTCCGCAGCATCTGCGCGCGCTCGCGGCGGGCCTGGTCTTCGGTGAGACGCTTCGGCGCATCGTTCGGGGCAATCGCTGGCTGCTCCGCCCGACGCACCAGTAGCTTCGTCGCGCCATCGAACGTGGCGGCAATCGCCGTCAGGATATCCGCGGCTCCGCTCTCGATCGCCTTCTCGAAGATCTCGTTCGGCTGCTCGAGCTGGACGGTGATCGTTCCCTGGGCTGACACCGCCACCGGAAGGGCGTGCTCCAATGCCGAGACCAGCATCGGACGTCCGAGTGATCGCACGCGATCGACGACATCGCCCCACCGCTCGCATAGGATGTTGAGGTCGAGCGCTGCACGCGGTGGCGGTTTGGGCTCAGGACTCGGGGCGTCGGCGAGTGGAGCCGCCGCCGCTAGCGGCGCGTCGGCGCGCCGCGGCGGTGAGCGTGGCGGCTCCGGCGCACGCTTGCTCGCGACTGGCGCAGTCTGGTGGACGCCCCCGCCGTCGCCGATGCCCCGGAGAAGATCCTCGAGCTCCACCGTGCGATCCAGCAAGGCGAAGCGCACGAGTAACGTCTCGAGCAAGAGCTGCTGCTGGGAGCTCTTCCGGTAGAACGGCTCGATCTCCGCGATCGCGCCGAGCATTCGCAGCAAGTCCGGCGGAGTGAAGCGGTCGCGGCGTGTACGGAGCGCGGCACGCGTTTGCTCCGACACCTCGGGAGCGTCGCCACCGAGAGTGACAGCGAGCTGGGCACGGAGGAGGTCGGCCAGGCCGGCAAGAAACACTGCGAAATCGATCCCCGACTCCGCGAGGCGTCCAACCGCCGGGAAGACATCCACGGCACGACGCTCGGCAATGATCTCGAGGAGACCCAGGTACTCATCCTCGGGAACGAGGCCGAGCGCGCTGCGCACGGCACTCGCCGTCAGGTGTCCGTCTCCCATGGAGAGCACCTGATCGGTGAGCGACAACGCGTCACGCATCGAGCCGTCGGCCGCACGCGCGATCATTGCGAGCGCGTCGTCATCGGCCGCGACGCCTTCCGCGGCGAGCACCGTCGTAAGGCGTTCGCGCACCTCGGCTGGCGAGATGCGCTTGAAGTCGAAGCGCTGCAGGCGGCTCATCACCGGCGCCGCGGCCTGCGTGATGCGCTGCGGGTCCGTCGTCGCGAACACGAAGATGACACGCGGCGGTGGCTCCTCGAGGATCTTCAGCAGCGCGTTCCATGCCTCACGAGTGAGCATGTGCGCTTCATCGACGATGTAGACCTTGAACCGCCCTTCGGCGGTCGGTGCGTACATCGCCCGCTCGCGCAGCTCGCGCGCGTCATCGACACCGCGATTGGAGGCCGCGTCGATCTCGATGACGTCGAGACTCGCCGCCCCACTCCAGATCCGCGTGCACGACGCGCACTCCCCGCAGGGTTCTCCAGCGCCTGCGGCGCTGGCGACCTGAGGTTCGTCGGAAGGCTGCGTTGCTTCGGCGCGCAGCCCCGCTCCCTGCGCCCGACGCTCGCAGTTCAGTGCCATCGCCAGCACGCGCGCGAGCGTCGTCTTCCCCACTCCGCGCGGCCCGCACAACAGGTAGCCATGCGCGACCCGCCCGCGCGCGATCGCGCCCTTCAGCGTGTTCGAGACGTGCGATTGCACCGCCACGTCGGCGAAGCGCTTCGGGCGATACTTCCGGGCGAGAGCGAGATACATGGGGCGAGAGGCGGGGCGGGAGTGTGCTCGCGAAAAGATACGCCACCGAAATGGAAACGCGCGAGGCCGGATGGTCTCCGGCGCCCGCGCGAGTGCCTCAGGTCTGACGGGGCAGCGTCCACCACACGTACCGCTGCTACCTGCGGGGTCCTGACGGGATTAGTGGGCTCGCGCCCCCCGGGACCTGAGGCACCCGGAATCTAGCGGGGTGGGTGCCTGTGTACAATCGAGTGGGCCAGGTGCCACGGGCCACGGGCCAGGGAGGGTCGAGGTCCTCGGCGAAACGGTGGACCTTCACCCGCCCTCTCGCCCTTGGCTCCTGGCCCGTGACCCACTCTCCATGCGCTCCAGGATCTCCCTAACGATGCCCCCCGCCAGGCGCACCTCACTCTCCCCAACATCCAGGTGCGTGACGGCGCGAATTCGCGATGGCGACCAGGGTGTAAGCAACACGTCCCGACGGGCGGCCTCGGCGACGATCGCAAATGCGTCCAGCGAGCTCGGCAGATCGAGCATGACGATGTTGGTGTCCGGCGAAACGACGCGCGCACCAGCGACGCCATCCACCATCGACGCGTAGATCTTCGCGGTCGCGTGGTCCTCGGCGATCCGCGAGAGGTGAACATCAAGCGCGTGGAGCGCGGCCGCGGCAAGGATGCCCGACTGGCGCATGCCGCCGCCGAGCCGCTTCCGGACGGCCCATCCTTCCTTGATCAGGTCGCCCGGCCCGGCAAGCGCGGCACCCACGGGGCAGCCAAGCCCTTTCGAAAAGGACACCATGACGGTGTCGGCGACCGTAGCGAGATCGGCAAGCGTGGTCCCGCTGGCGGCGGCCGCGTTCCACAGACGCGCGCCATCGAGATGAACCGGCAGCCCATTGGCCCGGGCGACCGCGGTGATTTCTCGCATTGCAGCCAGCGATGTCACGCGTCCGCCGGCGCCGTTGTGCGTGTTCTCCATGCACACCAGCGACGCGCGCGGCACGTGCGGCGACGCGGGACGAATCGCGGCCGCCAATGTGGTCGCATCCATCACCGGCTCACCGGCGACCGGACGAACCTGGACACCGGCGAGCGCTGCCGCTCCCGCCATCTCGTAGTGCAGGATGTGCGCACCGGCATCGAGCAGGATCTCGGTGCCCGCATGCGACAGCAGCCATACCGCCGTCTGGTTGGCCATCGTCCCGGTGGGAAAGAAGAGCGCCGCGTCCTTACCGAGCAGCTCCGCAACGCGCCCCTCGAGACGCCGCACCGTCGGGTCGCCATCGAGAACATCGTCGCCAACCTCCGCCTCCGCCATCGCGCGCCGCATCGCTGGCGTCGGCTTCGTGACGGTGTCGCTTCTCATGTCGATGCGCATGTGCTGAAGATGCGCGCCTCGGTTGTGCCCGGGTAGCGTCCAACAGAAAGCGGCCCACTCAATCTGAGCGGGCCGCTGTCACGCGACGTGCAGCCGCGTCGACGCTACGGCTTGACCTCCACCGTCGGCCGCTTTACGACCAGCGTGTCCGTCGTGGTGCCGACGTCGACGTCGGGGGTGCGAACGGTATCGGTGGTGGTTCCCACCGTTGGCCGCTCGACTTGATACTCTCCTTCGCCCGTCTTCTTGCAGCCCGCGAGCGTGATCGCGGTCGCGGCCAGTGCTACCAATGCGATTGTGCGCACGAGGAATCCTCCGTGAGGCGTGCGCGTTGTCGAAAGGCAACCTTCGCGCCACGATCAATCCTCGAACGTCTCCCGCTGCAAACGCCTGACGCGGCGCAGCTCGTAAACCTGCCCGACCTCGCCGCCGAGGATGAAGATCACCGCCGCGTAGTAGACCCACGTCACCAGGATCACAATGACGTAAAGCGTCCCGGTATACAGGCTACCGGGATTGAACGACTCGAGGAACGCGGTGAACCCGTACTTCGCCGCCTCGAGCATCGTGCTTGCGAACGCCGCCGCCAGGAGAGCGGCTTGCCATCGAATGCGGCGCACCGGAAGAAACTTGTATAACGAGAAGAACATGAGCACGAGGACGGCGAAGGCGAGCGTCCAGCCCACGTAGAACTCGAGCGTGCCCATGACATCCTGGGCGATGCCGAACCGCGACAATGCGCCAACACCCCGCGTCGTCGCCAGCGTGAGATACGCGCTGAGCACCGTGTTTGCGGCGAACAGCAGCGATGCCAACACGGTGATCTTGATGTCGAAGATCTTTCCCTGGACAATCCCGCGCTCCTGCTCGATGTCGAAGATCTCTGCCAGCACGGTGCGTAACGAGCCGAAGAGACGCGTCGAGAACCAGACGAAGGCGATCGCACCGAACAATCCCACCGTTCCACGCGCCGCGATGATGTCGTTGATCAGCTTGTGCAGCGGGGAGTCGGCGGTCTCCGCGTGGGGAGGCAGCAGCCGCTCGATGAACAGCCAGACGCGGGAGGATGCGTCGGCCGCCGTCTGATCGAGGATGTACCCGAGCGCCGAGAAGAGCAGCAGGACGAACGGGACGGCGGCGAGCAGGAGGTTGAAAGAGACGCCTCCTGCCAAAAAGAAGATGTTGTCTTCGCCCGCGTTGTCCCAGACGCGTTTGGCGTAGTCGCGAAGCGTCCACGCAATGCGCTTCGGGAGAGGCCTCCGCGGCATGCGTTAGGCGCGACGCTGGCCGGGCGCCCTTTGGGCAGCCAGCCGATCAGCCTTCGGCTTCGTCGAGATCCTCGTCGAAGTCCGCGTCGACGGCTGCTTCGACGCGCCCACGACGTGCTCGCGACTCCCGCGCCACGTCGGCGCCTGCCTGATACGCCGCCTTGCTCTCGGCGATCCGCCGCTCCAGATCTTCACGCGCCTGGTGTGCCGCCTCGCGGCCGGCCTCGATCGCCCGTTCCGCCTGGCGACGCTTGAGCTCCAGGGCGGAGCGCGCCGCCTCCAGCTTGTCCTCGACGGTCCGGCGGGCGTGCTCATACCGATCACTGACGTTGTCCGCCAGCTCTTCGGCCTTTTCTCGCGCAGCTCGCTTCACCTTGCGCGCCCCGCGGCGAAGCCGCCGGCGAGTCTCGAGCCCCGAGTCGGGAGCAAGTAACAGCGCCACCCCGGCGCCCAGGGCAATTCCAACCAACAAGGAGCCGAAGCTCCCGCTGGTCCGCTCGATGACTACGTAAGCTTCGTCGTCGTACTCGTGTCTCGACATGGGTGCGCTCTCCTAGCGGCGCTTCTTTGCCTTCGGTTCTTCCTTTTTTGTTTTTGGTGCCGGCGCGGCGGCGGGCCGCTTTTCCGTGCGCGCCCCGCCGTCCGTGCCGTTCGAGCCAAGGAGGCGCGACAGCTCACCTCGCAGCTCGCTCGTGGACGTTCCCAGCAATTTGGCCGACCGCTCCAGATCTCCGCCCGTCGAAGCGAAGGTGCGGAGGATCAACTGTCTCTTGGCGTCAGCAAGGGACGAGCCGACAGGAACGTTCACCACCGCGGGCACCTCACCGCTGGCCCTCAGGTGTCTCGGGACGATGTCGGCGGCTCCGATCGTCGTGCCGCGTGCCATGATCACGGCCCGCTCGACCGCGTTCTTCAGCTCACGGACGTTGCCAGGCCAGTTGTACGAGAGGATCCACTCCCAGGCGGCGTCCTCGAACCCCGTGACCTTCTTGTTGTTCTGGCGGGAGTATCGCGCCAGAAATTCGTTGGCCAGCAGCTTGATGTCGCCGACTCGCTCTCGAAGCGGCGGCAGGTAGATCGGAACGACCGCCAGGCGGTAGTAGAGGTCCTCCCGCAGCTCGTTGTCGGCCAGCGCCTTCTCGAGATCCTTGTTCGTCGCCGCGACGACCCGGATGTCGACGCTGATCTCCTTCTTACCGCCAAGTCGCCGCACCTGACGAGATTCGAGGGCACGCAGAAGCTTCACCTGAATGTCAGTCGGCATCTCGGCGACTTCATCGAGAAAGATCGTCCCGCCATGGGCCAGCTCGAAGGCGCCCTGCTTCTCGTTCGTGCTTCCAGTGAACGCACCTTTCTCGTGGCCGAACAGCTCGTTCTCGAGAATGTCCTTGGGAAGCGCGGCGCAGTTGAGCGCGAAGAACGGCCCCTTCTCGCGATCACTCTTTGCGTGCAGCGCGCGCGCGACGAGCTCCTTGCCCGTCCCGGACTCGCCGAGGATGATGACGCTCGCCGTCGACGGCGCCACGGCTTCGATGAGCTGATACACGGCCCGCATCTGCTCCGACTGGCCCGTGAGCTCACCGTAGTGCGTGAGATTCGCGAGCTCACTCGTCAGGGCGCGGTTGGTCTGCTTGACCACGAATTTGTCGAGCGCTTTGGGGATGAGCGCCTTCAGCCGGTTCAGCTTCTCGCTGTTCAGCGGCTTTTCGATGTAGTCGTAGGCGCCCTGGCGCATCGCCTGGACGGCGGAATCCACCGTGGCTTGACCGGTGATGATGATGCACTCGGTGTGGATCTCGCGCTGCTGCATGTCCTTCAGCAGCGCAAGCCCATCGAGCTTCGGCATCTTGAGGTCCGCGAGGATGACGCCGTACGCGTCGTTGGAAAGACGTTCCAGCGCCTTCTGGCCGTCGACGGCGACGTCGACGGTGTAGCCTTCATCGGCGAGGATCGCGCTCAAGCCATCGGTGATCGCGCGCTCATCGTCCGCGATCAGAATCTTCGCTTGCTGCTTCGTGGTCATTCGGTCTCGGCACTGCCGCGCGTGCGCGCGGGAAAGAGCAACGTCGGACCGGACGGCTCTGAATGAAGCCGAACGTCGACAGGTAATTTCGGTGTGACAGGCGGACCCGAGAAGCGGGCGGCCACATGATCGCCATCGCCCGCAATGTGAAGACGAATCGCGACCCCCGGGCCCAGCATGTCGTCGAGCGTAACCGCCAGCGCGGCCCGGGCGTCGTCCGCGGCGACCTCGATACCCGTGGACCCGGCGCTGAGGTCCATCGAGACGCTCCCCCCCTCCGCGCTCGCGAGAGCATCGTACAACGTGATCACGGGTCCTGCCAGCGTCGCGAGATCGCTCCGGCCCGGTCGAGCCACAGCCAGCAGCGCATCGATCAGCCGCGAAGCCCGCTCCAACTCACCGGCGGCCGCGGTCGCAAACGGCAGCACCGCCGGAGAATCTACGTTGCCCCGCTCGCATCGGGAGCGCACCACTTCGAGATTGACGGCGACCGCGTTCAGCGGGTTTCTAATCTCGTGGGCGACCCGAGCCGCCAAGCTCTGTAGCGTTCCCAACCATTCGTTGGACGACGGCTCATCGTCCGTCATTCGCCGGCATCGGGGTCATCCGGAGCGGCGACGACGGCCGGGGTGAGGCCATCCGGCGCGCGCCGATGCTGCTCGGCGGGCGAGACCCACTTCTTCACCAGATCGGCCGTGTTCACCACCGCCAGCTGCTCGAACAGGAAGGCGAACTTTTCGTCATACGTCCGCCCCAAGGCTGCCCGGACCGTCTCCGGAAGATCCCACAAGTCGCGCTTGAACGGTCCCAGCGCCTTCTTTCGCGTCTTGTAGTAGAACTGGTCCGGCGAATCCTTGGGCTTCCGCTCGTCAGCCGCGTTCTCGTCGAGCCAGCGGTAGATCCTCTGCCGCATCTCCGCCGGCATGAGGTCGTACAGGAGATTCTGGAAGTTGGTCGCGAGGTGAATCTCGCAGGCGCCGACGCGCGGGAACGCGGTGAAGGCGTCGTCAGGCAGGGTCGATGCGCCATGCTGCACGGCGCCGGCGAGTCCGTACTCCTTCTGGGACACGCGTGAGAGCTCCTCGAGCGCGTCGAGGTCCAGCTTGACGTCCGCGATCTTCCCGTCTGGAAGCACGACTCCCCCGTGCGACGTGCCCGTCTGCACGCTGATCTTGGACAGACCAACCGCCTGCTTGCCGAGACGATCCCGCAGCGTACGGTTGTACCCCTCCATGAAGGCGCGCAACTCGTGAACGTTCGAGTTGTGCCCGCCCACTTCGCCGATCTCGCCGCCAACGGAGATCGTCACGTCATCCGGCTCGATCTCGCGGATGTACGACGTGATCTCGACGGCCTGCTCGTAGTTGAGCCGCTGCTGCTCATCCAGCGTCGGCTTCGAGATGTCGACGAGGGTCGACGTGTCGACATCGATGTTGTAGAAGCCGGCGCTTACGGCCTCGAGCGCCAGCTGCTTCACCGCGGCGACTTCGCCATCCGGGTCGACCGCGAATTTCTTCGCGTTGACCTGAAAGTGATCGCCCTGGATGAAGACCGGTCCGCGGAATCCCTCGCGGAGCGCCGCCCCAAGGATCACTGCGACGTACTCCGACGGACGCTGGTCCGTGTAGGCGATCTCCGAGCGCGCAATCTCGAGAATGAACGCGCCAGCCTTGAGACGAATCGCGGTACGGAATATCGAGCGCGCGGTATCGTACGTCATGCCGCGCACGTTCATCGCCGGTACGGTCCAGCCGCCGGGGGCGTCGCCACGCCCGCGGGCGAGGTAGAGGTCGTTGATTGACGCCGCCCGTACGCCGACTTCCTGTCCGATCTCCCAGATGAGCCACCGCGCGTGATCGCGCGCCTGCCCCTGACCGAACACGGCCTCGCGCACCAGTGCGTCCATCGCCGGCGATGCGAGATCCGCCTCGCGCATCACCGCGACGTGACCATTGTCGACGCGAACGGCTCCCCCCACCGTCTGGGGGGTCCGGGTCGCTTGACTGTGCATCGATCCTCCGAAGAAATGCCTTGCCTGACGTACTTTGGGTGGGTCGGGTGCGTTCGGCAAGGGCGATGCTCACACTGCCGATTTCGGATCGGGCTTGGGGAGCGCATCCCATTCCTGACGAGCGTCCCGCGCGTCCGGACGTCCGAGCATGCCGTAGGTGTAACGCTTTCCGAGCTCCACCCCCGGCTGGTCGAGCGGATTCACTTCATAGAGGGCCCCCGCGATCACCGTCGCGATGGCCAGCATCATCACCATGGAGCCGACGTGCCACGCGTCGAGCTTCTCGCAGTTGATCGTCATGTTCGGCCGCCCCCGCCGCGCGAGCGCTCCGGCGGTCGCCTGGCGCTCGACATCGAGCAACTCACCAAGGGAGTGTCCGCCGAGGTACGCCAGCTCGGGAATGTCGGGGTGAAGCTTCGGGATGGTGATATCGGTGGAGCGCGCTCCGACCGCGATGAAGGTCACGGTCTTGTCGAGCGGGCCCTCCATGAATAGCTGCACCTGAGAGTGTTGATCGGTGGCGCCGAGGGCGGGGATTGGCGTGGGTCCGACGCTCGTCCCGTCGCCTTTCGTTTTCCCCAGGCTCTCCGCCCAGAGCTGCACGAACCAATCGCCGACATCGCGCAGGTTGTCGCTATACGGCATGATCACATGCGTGCCCAGCCCGTGCTGCGTGTCGGCCAGCCACTGAAGCATGGCATACATCGCCGCGGGATTGCGACGGAGCTCGCGTGCGGCGCACCGCTCCGCCATGTCGCCGGCTCCCGCCATCAGTGCCTGGATGTCGATGCCGATCAGCGCCGCCGGGAGCAGCCCCACCGCCGACAGCACGCTGAAGCGTCCACCCACATTCGGCGGGATGTCCAGCGTGGGAATCGATTCTTCACGGGCGATGCGACGCAGCGAGCCCTTCTCCGGATCGGTGACGAACACGAGGTGGCGCTGAAACTTGTCCCCGAGCGCGTCCATCAGACGCCCCCGAACGACGAGGTACTGCGCCATCGTCTCGGCGGTGCCGCCCGACTTCGACACGACGAGAAACAGCGTTCGCCCGAGCTCGATGCGACCGAGCAGCTCGGCCATGGTCACCGGATCGACATTCTCGAGAATGTGCAGTCTCGGGAAGTAATCGCGCGCCTCATCGCCCAGCTCGTTCCACCGGATCGACCGCAGCGCCGACCGCAGCGCGATCGGGCCGAGCGCCGAGCCACCGATGCCGAGCACGACGATGTCGCTGAACGCCTGCCCTGCACCCTCCGCGAACTGACTAATCTGCTTCGTGCTCTCATGGGCTGCCGGGAGATCGAGGAAGCCGAGCTCGCCACGCCCCCGCCGCTCGTCGAACACCGCCATCGCGCGCGCAAAGGTGTCTCCCGCGCGCTCGAGCGCAGCGACCGGAATTCCGCCGGGCACGTTCTCGGCGAGCATGTTCGTGTAGTCGAGCCGAAGCGCCATGTCAGTCGATGCGGATGGTGAGACCATCGAACGCCGGCGCGATCCCCGGCGGGAGCTCCGCTTCGAGATCGGCGTGCCGATTGTCGTGCGTAAGGTGCGTGAGGTACGTCCGCTCGGCGCCCAGGTCGCGCGCCACGCGCACGGCTTCGGGAATACTCAAGTGGGTCGGGTGCTCCGTGCGAAAGAGCGCGTTGATCACCAGGACGCGCGCACCGCGCATCTGCGTCATCGCCGGTGCAGGGACACTCTTCGCGTCGGTGATGTATGCGAGGGGCCCGATACGATACCCATAGACCGAGAACGGTCCGTGAGGGACTGCCACGGCCGTGACATTCACACCGCCGAGCTCGACCGATTCGCCATCATCGATCGCTCGCGCATGTCCTTCCGGCTTCGACGTTCCGGGAAGCGGACGAATGTTGTCGTCGAAGATGTAGGGAAAGCGTCGCGCGAGCCGCTCGAGCGTGTCGCGCGCGCCATAGATCGGCAATGCGGCGCCGCGACGCACCGAGATCGCCCGGAGATCGTCGATCCCGTGGGTGTGGTCCGCGTGATCGTGCGTGTAGAACACGGCATCGACGCGGTCGATGCCGGCCGCGATGAGCTGTACGCGCAATTCCGGGGGCGTGTCGATCAGTAGCCTCGTTCCATCGTCCGTCTCGACCAGGGCGCCGACTCGGGTGCGCCGATCGCGAGGATCGGGGGAGCGGCAGACCTCGCAATGACATCCGAGCTGCGGAACTCCGAAGCTCGTGCCCGTGCCGAGGAAGGTCAGCTTCACACCACTTCGACCTTCATCATGTTCGTGCTGCCCGGCTGATCGAACGGGACGCCCGCGGTCACGACGACGCGCTCGTTCGCGTTGGCCAGGCCCCGCGCGCGCGCCGCCGCGAGGGCATGCCCGACCATCTCGTTGTAGCTGCGCGCACTTGGCACGAGCTCCGGGTGAACGCCCCACACGAGCGCAAGCTGTCGGTAGGTGCGCTCGACATCCGTCACGGCGAGGATGGGGACTTCCGGGCGATGCGACGCAACCACCCGCGCGCTGAAGCCGCTCTTGGTGAAGACGATGATGAGTGGCACGGCGAGCATCCGAACGGCCGCGACGGTGGCGGCGGCGATGGCATCCTCCGTTTCCACCGGGCCGTCCGAGCGACGCAGGCGCGCGTGGTCGGTGGCGCGCTGGCGAGGCGCGGGATGGCTTTCGATCTCGTTGATGATGCGGCTCATGGCGCGCACCGCCAGCTCGGGATACTGGCCCGCGGCGGTCTCAGCCGAGAGCATCACCGCGTCCGTGCCATCGAGAATCGCGTTCGCGACGTCGCTCGCCTCGGCACGCGTTGGGCGCGGGTTCTCGATCATCGACTCGAGCATCTGCGTCGCCGTGATGACCGGGCGGCCCGCGGCGTTGGCCAGGGAGATGATGCGCTTCTGCGCGATCGGCACCTCCTCGAACGGCAGCTCGACGCCGAGATCGCCGCGCGCGACCATCACGGCATCGGTGACGCGAAGAATGCTGTCGATGTTCGCGAGCGCGGTGTCCTTCTCGATCTTCGCGACGACGAGCATGTGTCGCGGAATGAGGCGACGCAGTCCCTCGATGTCCTTGGCACGCCGAACGAATGACAGCGCGAGATAGTCGACCTCCTGCGCGACGGCGAAGTCGATGTCGGCGCGATCCTTCTCGGTAATGGAGGGCGCGGAGACGAGCACGCCGGGAAGATTGATTCCCTTGTGGCTGCCCATGGGTCCCCCGTGGACCACGCGGGCGACCACCCGCGGCGGGCGCACCTCGAGCACGACGAGATCGAGCAACCCGTCATTGATGAGAATGCGGTCGCCCACTTTGACATCGCTCGCCAGCTCGCCATACGTGACCGGCACATCGCCCACCTCGGCCACGGCCTCGGGCGCGAGGATGATATCACTTCCCTCGAGCAGCATGATCGGTGCGGGCAGATCGCCGATGCGGATGCGGGGTCCCTGCAGATCGCCGAGCACGGCGACGGGGCGCCCGATCTCCTTCGCGATGGAGCGAACGGCGGTGATCACCTCGGCATGCTGCTCGTGCGTGCCGTGCGAGAAGTTGATGCGAGCGACGTTCATCCCCGCGGTGATGAGCGCCCGCAACACGGTGGGCGACGACGACGCAGGACCGATCGTGCAGACGATTTTTGTCCGCGCAGTATGACGCGGCGTGCTGGGCGATACGGACGTGCTCGAGGTGCTCAAGGTGCTCGCGGTGCTCAAGGGCGAACCCCCTCGAGCAGCGTCAGCACCTCGAGCACCTCCGCCACCTGTCGCCTCACCCGACCACCTTCTGCTCCAGCCGCTCCAGCAATCCCTCGAAGGACTTCTGGAACGACGCGAGTCCATCGACGAGCAGCTTGTCGGTGACCGACGCGAGCGAGATTCCAAGCGATTCGAGGTCGGCGATCGCGCGGCGCTCCCGGTCGACGTCGGCGTCGACGGTGCGTGCGACGATCCCGTGGTCGCGGAAGGCCTCGATGGTTTGCGGCGGCATGGTGTCCACCGTGTCAGGGCCGATGAGGGCCTCGACGTACATCACGTCGCGATAGGCGGGATTCTTGGTGCTCGTGCTCGCCCACAGCGGGCGCTGCACCCGCGCGCCATTGGCCACGAGCGCATCCCACCGCGCACCGGAAAATCGCTCTTGAAAGAGCGCGTAAGCCAGCTTGGCGTTGGCGATCGCGATACGACCACGCAGCCCACGCAAACGCTCGGCGTCGGCCGACGAGGCGTTCGCGACCCGTGCGTCGATACGCTTGTCGACTTCGGTGTCGACACGACTCACGAAGAAGCTGGCGACCGATGCGATCCTATCGATCGGTTTGCCGATACGCACTCGGTCTTCCAGTCCACCGAGGTAGGCCTCGATGATGTCGGCGTACGCGTCGAGCGCGAAGAGAAGCGTGATGTTGACGTTGATACCGTCAGCGATGAGACGGCGCGCGGCAATGGCGCCGTCGCGCGTGCCCGGCACCTTGATCATCACGTTGGGCCGATCGACCACCCTCCACAGCCGCCGCGCCTCGGCCAGCGTCTCCTCCACATCGTGCGCCGCGCCGGGAGACACCTCGATCGAAACAAAGCCGTCGGCGTGACCGCTGGTCTCGTACACCTGCCGAAAGACATCGCAGGCGTCGCGCACATCATCGGTGGCGATCATCTCGAACAGCTGCCATGACGTATGCGACGCGGGCGCGGCGGCCAGCTGGTCATCGTACGCGTCGGAATCGGTGAGCGCCTTCTCGAAAATCGTCGGGTTCGAGGTCATGCCGGTGAGGACGTCGCTCTCGATCCGACGTGAGAGCTCCCCCCCGCGGACCAACGAGCGGTCGATGTAGTCGAGCCAGATGGATTGTCCGGCCTCGTGGAGCGCCTGGAGCGGAGTCGTCGGCATGGGTTCTGAGCGGCGGTGAACAGATCGCGCTGAATCCGCGCGACATTCTTCGACGAAACATATCATCTGCCGGCGCGGCCCGCTCGCTTCCCGGCTTCCGGCGCGCCGTGCATCATCCGGCGTGACATACCCGGCTTTCTTTTCGCCTCGCTCTTCGTGACGGACGTCCCCCCGGCCCTCTCCGAGCGCGCCCGCAATCTCGCGAAGCAACTGGACGGCACCCTGGTCCCGGCGGTTCCCGTCCCGAGGCGGTCGACCGGCGAGGTGCACGTCGAGGCGCAGCGCATGTACGCCGCCTGGATGGCCCGCCAACCGGTGAGCGGTGTAGCCGTTTGGGCGCATACGGGCCGCGGTCTGCACCTCGATGCGGAGGCGCGGGCTCAGGTGCTCACCACGTGGCGAACGGAAATGCCGCCGTCCGCCCTCATCGTTGCCGGC
>DATFBS010000111.1:0-7903 GCA_035253695.1 Gemmatimonadaceae bacterium | reverse complement strand
CTCTAACTGCCACATCATTACTGGCATCCAAGTTCGACGGGGGGACGCGGATTACGCGGATGCAGCGGATGCCGCGGATTGCTCCATGCGTCGCGATATCTCCTCTACAGGAGGAAAAGCAGTCGTCTTTGTTCTGCGCGGGGAGGATTCTCGGTGCGACGAGCCATCCGCGTGAATTCGCTGCATCCGCCGCATCCGCGTCCCCCTTCGAACTTGGATGCCAGTAATGATGTTGCAGTTAGAGAGCGACCGCTATTTCGGGAACGCAATCACCATGTTGGCCATCGGCATCTCTCGCCGACGCGTCTCCGGGGTCGAGCGCTTGCAATCGGCAAACACTCGACCGCACCGGCCCAGGAGCTCGAACGACTCATGGACGTACGGGATGCCTTCCGAGCCTAACGGCGACGTTCCGTCCATGAGATGGAAATGCAGGTGTGGCTCCGTGGAGTTCCCTGAGTTCCCGACCAGTCCAACGACCTGGCCCTTTCGAACACGATCGCCGGGACGGACGCGCAAAGAGCCTGGCTGGAGATGCGCGTAGAACGCGAACCGCCCCTGCCCGATGTCGAGGATGACGAAGTTGCCACCCACCGTCTCGAGGGTGATCGGAACCGCGCGCGAGGCCGGCCCAGGCACGTTTTCCGGAATGCCGTCCTTCACCGAAACGACGATGCCGTCCGCGACGGCAATCGCATCCGTCCCTTGGGCGTAGTAGCTCTCGTTCCGGAGCGAGTCCCCGACGAAGCGCCGACCGCTCGAATCCATCTTCACGTAGTCGATGCCGAAGCGCTGCGCGATGGCGGCGTTCCCATCGACCGGCACGAGTGCGCGCCGGTGTCCCGTCTGCGGGTCGGGTCCGTTGACGGCGAGCCATCCGTCGCCGCGGAGCGGTGGGCCGAGGACGGCCACATCGTGGGCCACGCCGACCACTGCGCCCTCGATGGTGTGCGTACGCAGACTGTCGCCGCTTCCCAGCGAGACCGTCACGCGATGACGAACGCGCCGCGGGGGTGTGCGCGCATCGACCGGCACCCACAGAAAGGCGACGCCCCGCAACCCGCCGCCGAGCCGCAAACGCTCGACTCCGACCGGAGCGGGCGCAAGGCCGGGCCGTGCGAGGGCCCGCGCGAGCGTACTGTCCTCCAGCGCGAATAGAACGGGGGCGCCGGCGTCGGCGCCGAGGACTTCGACCCGCGCCAGCGTCAGTGGCGCCGCCTGGAAGTTCGTGACGTGCAGCTCGTGCACGAGGAACGACACTCCATTCCCGCTCACGACCGTGGGCGGCTTGGTCACGCGCAACTCAACGAATGGAGGGAGCTGCGCCTGCCCCTCGGCCCAGCTGGGCGCGGCCGCGGCGAGAAACGCGACGGCGACACGACACACGCTTCGCATCGGTGATTTAACGTGAAGTCCCATATGCACTTACCGGAACGGTGACCGGATCATAGGCGTACCCGCGGCAAGGGCCAACATGGGGCGGCCGCGCGGCCAACGAGGCTGCGCGAAGAGTTGTGTACAAGGCTGGATACTGTGCGCGCCGGAGAGTATGTTGCCCCGCGCACCACCACGCAAGGCGCGTACAGCGCGGCCTTTCCGCGAACCTCAACGAGTCCGCCCATGTTCGGAGCAACCCTCAACCGGCGCTCGCTCGCGGCACATCGCATCCTTGTTACATCCGCCGTCGCGTGGTCCGCGGCATTCGGTCAGCTCAGCGCGCAGGACCCCGCCTTCGACGTCAAGCAGCAGTACGTCAAGCGCGACCACATGGTCCCCATGCGCGACGGCACTCGGCTTTTCACCATCGTGTACGAGCCGCGCGACACCACCCGCACGTACCCGATTCTCCTCGTCCGAACGCCGTACTCGATTCGCCCTTACGAGCCAGAGGAATATCGCCGGGTCCTCGGCCCATCCCAGGAGTTCGATCGCGACGGGTACATCTTCGTCTTCCAGGACGTGCGTGGAAAGTTCCGCTCCGAAGGCGAGTTCGAAGTGATGCGGCCGTTCAAGCCGTCGAAGCCCACCGCCAAGGATGTCGACGAAAGCAGCGACACGTACGACACGATCGACTGGCTGCTCGCCAACGTCCCGCGAAATAATGGCCGAGTCGGGATGTGGGGCGTCTCGTACCCGGGTTGGCAAACGGTGATGGGAATGATGAACGCGCATCCCGCGCTCAAAGCGGCATCACCGCAAGCATCGCCCTCGGACATGTTCATCGGCGATGACTTTCACCACAACGGCGCGTTCCGGCTGATGTACGCGTTCAGCTGGCTGGCGGGAAATGCACGCACACGGAGCGGCCAAAGCGGGGCGCGCGGTACGGCGTTCGATTATGGAACGCCCGATGGATACCGCTTCTTCATGGAGGCGGGTGCGCCGGCGCGTCTCGACTCGCTGTACTTCCAGGGTCAGGTTCCGGCGTGGAACGATTTCATGCGGCACCCGAATTACGACGAGTACTGGAAGGCGCAGAACGTTCTGAAGGACCTCGCCACCGTTCCAGCCGACCTCCCCATCCTCAACGTCGCGGGTTGGTTCGATGCCGAGGACTTTTATGGTCCCATGAGCATCTACTACACGCTCGAGAAGCTCCACCCGCGGAATCGGAGCATTCTCGCCGTCGGACCATGGCTGCATGGCGGGTGGAACAGCATGCCAGGAGATCAGCTTGGCAACATCAAGTTCGGGTCGCCGACGAGCCGGTATTTCCAGACGGAGATTCAGTTTCCTTTCTTCCAGTGCCATCTGAAGGACGTCTGCGCGAAGACGCTCGCCGAGGCGACCGTGTTCGAGACGGGGGCCAACGTGTGGCGCGCCTACGATACCTGGCCTCCGAAGGCGACATCGCCGCGAAAGCTCTACTTCCACGCCAATGGCAAGCTCTCCTTCGAGCCGCCGCGAGCTCCAGGTGTGGACGAATACGTGCACGATCCCGCCCGGCCGGTTCCCTTCTCCGCCGAGGTGCGTACCACGCAGGGACACCTGTGGATGATCGAAGATCAGCGCTTTGCGGCGATGCGCCCCGACGTGATGGTCTACGAGAGTGAGCCGCTGACCGAGGATGTGACCATCGCGGGGCCGATTGTCGCCAACCTGCATGCGTCGACCAGCGGTACCGACGCGGATTGGGTCGTGAAGCTGATCGACGTGCTGCCGGGGGATACGCCGAACAACGATCCGAATCCGGCCGGTGTGAAGATGGGACACTTTCAAATGCTGCTGGCCGGCGAGGTGTTCCGGGCCAAGTACCGTCAAAGCTATGAGAAGCCTGCGCCGCTCGTGCCCGGACAGGCAACACACATCGCGTTCGATCTCCGCGACCGCTACCACACGTTCAAGAAGGGGCACCGCATCATGGTGCAGGTGCAGAGCAGCTGGTTTCCGGTAATCGACCGGAACCCTGGTGTGTTCACCGACATCTATCACGCGCGGCCGTCGGATTACCGCCGGACCACGCAGCGTATCCATCGCTCCCCGGCGCGGCCGTCGCATCTACTCGTCCGGGTGTTGGAGCCGGCTCGCGAGACGGCACCGTGAACGTCCTCCGGGATGCCGCGTCCCTTGGCGCCGACAGCGCGACCGCGCGCGGCGCGAACGTCGCGCGGGCGTACGATCAGATTCGAGAGCTCATTGTGTGGGGACGGCTTTCTCCGGGAAGCTGGATCGTCGAGAGCGAGATCGCCGACCGGCTTGGCATCAGTCGCACTCCGGCGCGCAGCGCTCTGCATCGGCTGCAGCAAGAGGGATACGTCATTGCCGTGAACCGAGGAAAGGAGCGCCGCCTCATCGTCGCTCCACTCACGCAGGATGATGCGCGCGAGCTGTTTCACATTGTCGGTCAGCTCGAGGGACTGGCGGCGCGGTCGGCGGCGACGCTACCCGCCACCCGCCGCACCGAGCTGGTAGCGCGTCTCCGCGCGGTGAACCGTGACCTGGCACATGCAGCGCTCGAGCCGCGTCCCGACCCCCTGCGGATCTTCGATCTCGATACCGCCTTTCACCGCACCTACGTCGAGAACGGCGCCGGTCCGCGTCTGCTCGCGCTCCACGAGGCCATCAAGCCGCAGGCGGAGCGGTACATCCGGTTGTACATCAGCAGTCTCGTCGACGAGATCACGACCTCGGTCAAGGAGCACGAGCGGATCGTCCAGCACATCCAGGACGGGGATGCGGTCGCGGCTCGTCAGGCAGTCGATACGAACTGGAGCAACGCCGCGATGCGGCTCTCGAAAGTGATCGGTGCACTCGGCGAGCGGGGCAGCTGGTAGAGGCGAGTGAGCACGGCTTGAACCTGAAGCGCTTCGAACCGCGGAGAACGCAGAGGAACGGCTCAGAACTTTATCGGGGACGTGTGATGCGACATCTGATCATTCCGGTTGCCGGCGTCGTGCTCGCAGCGGGCGTGCTGCCAGCGCAGGCAAGGCCAGCCACGGACACCACGCGAACGGCGACTGCCCAGGCCCGGCCGGGCCGCGACACCACGCGCGCTCCGGCGCGAAAGGACTATTCGGCGCCGCTCGGCGCGGGCTACATCGCGCACGAGGTGACCATCCCCACCCCCATGGGGCACACGCTGGCCGGAACGCTCACATTGCCCACCGGGGCGAGCGCCACGAACAAGGTCGCCGCGGTCGTGACAATCACGGGCTCGGGCCCACAGGACCGCGACGAGTCGCTTCCGACGCCCCTGGGGTATCGCCCCTTCCGGCAGTTCGCCGACTCGTTAGGGCGGCGGGGCATCGCCGTGCTGCGCATGGATGATCGCGGCACCGGGAGCTCGACCGGCGATCATCGTACCGCGACGTCGAGCGACTTCGCCGAGGACATTCGCGCCGGACTCGCCTATCTGCGGACGCGTCCCGAGATCGACGCCAGCCGTCTCGGCGTGTTGGGACACAGCGAGGGTGGGCTCATTGGACCAATGGTCGCGGTCAAGGAGCCGCAGCTCCGCGCCATGGTGTTGCTCGCGGCGCCCTCGTGGACTGGGCGGAAGATCCTCGACTTCCAGATGAACAACATGCTGCGCGGCGACACGTCGCTCAAAGGGACGAGGCTCGATTCGGCGCGGGCCCGGATTCCCCATCGGATCGATTCACTCGCCGCGACGAACCCGTGGATGAAGTTCTTCTTCGATCACGATGTCCTGGCAGTCGCACGGCAGGTGAAGGCGCCGACGCTCCTCCTGTTCGGCGCGACCGATCAGCAGGTGACCCAGGACCAGGCGGCCGAGCTGGCGGCGGCGATCAAGTCGGGAGGGAATACGGACGTCACCTTTCGCATCTTCCCCGACCTCAATCACCTCTTCATCTACGATCCCGTTGGCTTCCCCGGCGGATATGCGCGTCTCACGCGGAGCTCAGTCGAGCCGTACGTCATTGGCACGGCGGTCGACTGGCTCGTTCAACGGTTGAAGTAGGCCCGTGCGCACCCTTCGGATTCGGAGCGCGAGGTTCGGCGCGACGTTGGCGGTCGTTGCCGCCGTCGTGCCAGCCGGCGCGCAGTCCACGTCCCGGCCGCTCGATCTCCGCGACCTCGACGCGTACGTCACCCGCAGCGTACGCGATTGGCGAGTTCCCGGGCTCGCGATCGCGGTCGTGAAGAACGACAGCGTGGTCTTCGTCAAGGGCTATGGTGTTCGGGAGCTTGGCAAGGCAGGCGCCGTCGACGCCGGAACACGCTTCGCGATCGGCTCGACGACCAAGGCGATGACGGCGGCGGCGTTAGGCATGCTGGTGGATGAGGGAAAGGTCCGGTGGGACGAGCCCGTCATCACCTACCTTCCCAACTTCCGCGTGGGCGATCCGTACGTGACACGGGAGCTCACCGTGCGGGACCTGCTCACCCATCGCGGCGGCCTCGGCAACGCGGATCAACTCTGGGCGAGCGCGGATTACAGCGCCGAGGAAATCTTTCAGCGTGTCGCGACGCTGTCCCCAGCCTACTCGCTGCGATCGCGATTCATCTACCAGAACATCATGTACGCGGTGGCCGGGGATGTCATTGGCGCGGCGTCGGGGATGCCATGGGACAAATTTCTGGAGACGCGCATCTTCGAGCCGCTTGGCATGAGCGGCACCGAAGCTACGCTCGCCGCGCTGAAAGGCCAATCGAACGTCGCCACGCCGCACGCGGAGCTCGGCGACACGATCCGTCCGATCACGAATCGACCGGTGGACGCGGTCGGTCCGGCGGGCTCGGTGTGGTCGAGCGTCGCCGACATGGCGAAGTGGGCCCGGTTCATCCTCGACAGCGGCCGCGTCGGCGGAAAACGGCTTCTCAAGGAAGCGACGTTCCGTGAGCTCGTATCGCCGCAGGTGGTGGCGCCGAGCGAGATGTACGCGACGACAACGCTCACGCGCCCGCGGTTCTTCACGTACGGGCTCGGCTGGTTTCTCCATGACTATCGCGGCGAGGCGGTCGCGATGCATACCGGCAGCATCGACGGTATGAGCGCCCTCATCGGGCTTATCCCCGACCGTCGGCTGGGCGTATACGTGCTCGCGAATCTCGACCACGCGGAGCTCCGTCACGCCCTCATGTATCGCGTGTTCGACATGGACATCGGGAACGCGCGCCGCGACTGGAGCGCGGAGCTCCTCGGCCTCTACACGCGACTCGAGCGACAGGCGGACTCGGCGCGCCAGCAACAGGAGCAACGCCGCGTCGCGGACACCCGACCGAGCCTTCCGCTCGATCGCTACGCGGGGACGTACACGCATCCGACGTACGGCAACGCCGTCGTGACCGTTCGGCAGGGCGAGCTGCACTTTGCATTCGGCCGTGGGCGTATCGGTGCCCTGCGGCATTGGCACTACGACACGTTTCAGGCGCACTGGGAGGACGTCCGCATGCGGCCATCGCTCGTGGTGTTCGCGCCGGACGGCGCGGGCGGCGTGAGCTCGGTGCGGGCATTTGGGATCACCTTCACCCGAATGGGTGCATCCGCTCGCTGACTGCTGCGCCGGCAACAGCCCGTGTGCCACGCAGATCTTCAACCACCAACGCCATGACGCAGACTAGTCGATCGAGTCAGCTGACACGCCGCGAGCTGCTCCGCGGAACCGCAGCCGCGATAGGTGTCGCACTCGCCGCGCCGATGATCAACCTCGGGCGCTTCCGGCTGTTCGCGCACTCCACCGACGACTACTCGGCGCGGACGATCGCGCTCATGCAGCGCTCGCTGGTCATCGACATGCTCGCGCCATTCACCCTCGACTTTCCACTGCAAGCGAAGTGGGCGAAGGCGCCGGAGACGTTCACGGCCGCCGACTTTCAGAAGTTCAAGAGCTCGGGGATCACCGTTTTCCACCCGGCCGTGGGCATCGGCGGTACGACGGCATACGATCAGGGCATGCAGTTCTTCGGCGGGTGGAACGCGTTCATCGCCGGTGCCGATCAATACCTGCTGCGCATCGATAGCCCAGCGGATTTCGAGCGGATCAAGGCGTCGGGAAAGATCGGTGTCATCCTCGGCGTACAGAACGCGGAGCACTTCCGCCGCCCTGACGACGTCGACGCCTTCTACGGGTTTGGCCAACGTGTCGCGCAGCTCACGTACAACCGCCGCAATCTCATCGGCAACGGCTCGACGGAGCGTCGCGACGAGGGACTCAGCGACTTCGGCGTCTCGATCGTGGAGCGGATGAACGCAGTGGGAATGGCGATCGACGTGTCGCACTGCGGCGATCGCACCACGCTCGACGCCTGCGAGGTATCGAAGAAGCCGGTGCTCATCACGCACTCGAATTGTCGTGCGCTGGTTCCCGGCCACCCGCGCCTGAAAACGGACGAGGCGATCCGCGCCATGGCCAAGTCCGGCGGGGTCATGGGAATCACGGGCGTTCGCATGTTCGTGCGCGCCGAAGAGCCGACGACGATCGAGCACGCGCTCGATCAT